>NZ_JAJBTT010000038.1 GCF_020860705.1 Akkermansia sp. | reverse complement strand
GGAAGAAACCCTCAGTTGAAAGGAAAGCCGTTCCGGAATGGTCCGGAACGGCTTTCTTCGTGAGCGGGTGGAAGCTTGCAGGGAAAAGGGGACTCCCCGCGGCCCCCGAAAGAGGCGGGCGGGTCCGCGGCAAAGGTAAGGCTGGCGTTTTTGATGAAGCCTGTTTCCCGAGGCGGTGGTCCTGTTCCCCCGCGTGGGGAAGTGACGCCGGGAATAGATTTTCCTCTGCTCAAGCTGTCGGGGCTTCTTCCAGGACTTCTGATGAAAGGCCTGTTCCGGATGGGGACGGTTTGGGGCCGCGTTTGATCTATGAGGGCCGGGAGGCCCTCATTCCCGGCGGGTACCTGTCGGAACAGGGGGGAGGGCAAATCTTCGTCATGTACGCCTGAAGCTTCCGGCTGGGAATTAAGGCTTCCGGCCTTAATAGAGAGGCAGGGGTATTGGAGGAACAGGGGGAGGGAGCCCTTTTTAGTTTTGCTTTTCCTGGACGGCTGTGATACACCCGTGCCAGACGTCATGAACCAGGAATTCTTTTCAGTATTGGTGCAGGTGGTGGCGGCCCTGGGGCTGGCCGGCATTATTTTATTGCTCAGTATCTTGATGGGCAAGCGCTCCTCTGTGCGCAAGCCTGCCGACATTCCTTATGAATGCGGGATGATTCCCATGGGGGAAGGCGCTCCCATGTTCTCCGTAAAATTCTACATGGTGGCCATGCTCTTCGTCATCTTTGACCTGGAAGTGGTTTTCCTCTATCCCTGGGCCGTCAACTTCCGAGACTACGTGATGATGAATCCGGAATCCTTCACGGCCATGTGCATCTTCATCGGCATTCTGGTAGTGGCCTACCTGTACGCGCTGGGCAAGGGAGCCCTGAACTGGCACCGCGATCCCAACTGAAAAACTCCCGTTTTATATTTGAGAAACGCCGTCCAGCTTGTGTGGACGGCGTTTTTTGTTTGCAGAGAGGAAGCATTGAGATAGACGGTGCGGTGCCGGAATAGCTGGTTGGAAAAGGCAGGCCGTTGCTCCTTTGACGGTTCTGCATGGTGAAATCTTATTGTACAAGATATGATTTCTCTTGCCAGGGGCGGAAAATGAAGATAGCTTTTTTTGCGCGCGATCCGGAAAATCCAGCATGAACCTCTCTCTCCCCAAAACGACTCAGGGCGTTTACCGCTTGTCAGTCAGTACCTTCTATTTTCTTCAGGGCCTGGTGTTCGCCAGTTGGGCATGCCGTATTCCGGATGTCAAGAGCGCCCTGGGAATGAATGACGCCGATCTGGGGTCCGTGCTCTTTGCCGTGCCTGTCGGGCAGATGTCCGCCATGGCTTTGTCCGGCTACCTGGTAGGCCGTTTCGGTAGCCGGAGGATACTCATGGCATCTTCCGTTTTTTACCCGGCCGTACTTGTGTGCCTGGGGCTGGTTTCCTCCTTCTGGGAACTGGCCGGAGGGCTGTTTTTGTTCGGCGTGGCCGCGAATCTGACGAATATTTCCGTCAATACGCAGGGGGTAGGGGTGGAGAGGCTGTACCAGTGCAGCATCATGGCCCGCTTCCATGGCCTGTGGAGCCTGGCGGGATTCTTCGGGGCGCTGCTGGGGGCGTTCATGGTGGACTGGCACGTGTCTACGGAAACGCACTTCATCGTCATCTTTCTGGTATGCATGGTCATTCTGGCCGTATTTTCCCCTTTTCTCCTGCCGCGGGACGCGCGGCGTTCCAGTTCCCAGAGCGGGGGCATGTTCCGGAGCATGGATGCCTATGTCCTCCTTATTGGCCTGATAGCCTTCGGGAGCATGGTCAGTGAGGGAACCATGTTTGACTGGAGCGGCGTCTACTTTGAAAGCGTGGTGCAGCCGGGGCCGGGCCTGGTGCAGGCGGGCTACGTGGCGTTCATGAGTACGATGGCTCTGGGGCGTTTTACGGCGGACCGCATGGTGATGCGCTTTGGGGCCGTGCGCGTGCTGCGCGCCAGCGGCGTCCTGATTGCCGCCGGGCTTCTGGTCTCCGTGCTGTTTCCGGTGTTGTGGTCCGCTACGCTGGGTTTCCTGCTGGTGGGTCTGGGCACTTCCTCCATTGTCCCCCTCTGCTACAGCATGGCCGGAAAGTCCAAAAAGATGATTCCCAGCGTGGCCCTGGCCTCCGTTTCCACGATCGGCTTCCTGGGCTTCCTGCTTGGGCCGCCCGTCATCGGCCACATTGCCCACGCCTCTTCCCTGAGGTGGTCTTTTACTCTCATTGCCCTGGTAGGTCTGGGAACGGCGTTCATCGCCCCCTTCTTGAAAAGGTTCAGATGACAGAATGAAGTTCCACCCGGAGGGAGGCGGCACGCCGGAAAATTCCGTTCCTCCCCGTTTTTCCGGAGGTTCACCGGGCGGAATTTCCCGGCAAGGGAAGGGGCGGCCATGGCCTGTGAAATGTTTTCCTACCGCTTAGGCTTCATGATCTGGTTGGGAGAGACCTGCATTCGCCGTTTTTCAGGAGGGGCGGAAATTTGTTGGACGGCATGTCGTTGAGACATTATTCAGATGGCTGAGACGGTACCATTCCTCCGGCTCCGAATTTCAGATCCAGTGGAACCCGTACCGTACGGGGATTGATGTAAATGATCAGCTCCGCCGTAATGTTCCGGTCCGCAGGTTCCCAATAAGGTTCATAAATGCGTGTCACTCCCTGCGGGGGAGTATCATGAACGACCGGTTCCGTCGGAGAATACTCCCGGTTGTTCGCGTCAATGAGAGTGAGGGCGCCGAAACAGGCGGAAGGAAGGGTGCTGCGGACATGCAGAAGGAGGGAACTCTGTGAGGATTCGGATTTCATGTCGGCGACGGTGAGCGTCGCCTTGGCGTCATCCGGCAGTTTGATTCCCGGAATATCCTGAAGAGGGAGCGTGACCGTGCTTCCCATGACGGTGGGAAGCGGGAAGGATATGCGGCAGGCGCGGCTGGCCATGATCATGTTTGCCGTTCCGGAGAGAGTCCAGCAGGAAGAGGTTTCCGGCAGCAGATCCGGGATGTTCAGGCTCAGGATGGGGATAGGGATTTCTTTTTCCCAGGGGGAGAAGCTCATATGGCTGGAAGCGGCGGCGGGAACCGGGGATGACGTTTCATTTCCCCTCAGGGCTAGTGGATTTTCCGGTGAAATGCTAATGGCCACAGGCCCGTTTTCCGGCGTTTCAGGCCGGAAATCAATTCTGGTGAAAGGTCCGTCGTAAACCAGGGAATGCCCGCTGGAGCCGGAGTCTTGGTTTTGATGGAAGTAATGCAGCCCAAACCGCACTTTTTCCTCCGGCAGACGCGGATCATGGATGAAAGGAACGGAGGACGGGGCGGGCAGGACGGTAAATTCCTGGCGGGAATGGCGGACAGGAGGGCTTTTGCGCGCGAGGTCTATTTCCATATCCACCGGAACCGAGACGCGCCGCATCTCCTCCGGGTTGATGTAGAAAAGTTTTACCTGGAGAAGGTTCCAATCCTGTTTTGAATAGTATTGCCGGTTAAAGATATATTCCTGATGCCCCTGATCGTTGAAATTAAAGGAGAACCGGGCGGGAGTGGCCTCCGCGGCCTTCCCCTTCTTGTCTACGAGGAGGAATTGTGCAAACTGGAACCGTGATGGATCGTACTTCAACGTCATGTCCGCACAGCCCGAAGACGGGGTGGAGGAAGTGAACGTGGCGGTGTTCGGGGTATCGGAAAAGGCCAGGTCCCCTTCACCTTGTTCCAGGGAGGGGAGAGGGATATCCTGCGTCCGTCCCTTTCCTTCCTGGAGAAGGTTGAAAGGCGGCAGCGTATGGATTTGTCTGGCAAGGTAGAAAACGAGATGCCCCCTGATTCTGAATTTCGTTGTGGAGGGTGGCAGGTGGAATGGAGGGGAAGTGAGCCTCACGCACCAGTTTTTGATTCCTTTTCCGGGATTAAAAGAAGGGAGGCGCATTTGCGACAATTTGGCGGCAAGCGGTTCATGCTGATCAGTGTTCATTTCCGTATCAAGCGGAACGCTCCATGACCCTTCCGGGTCCGACAGGGTCAGCTGGTGGGGACCTTCCCGTTCAGTAAACGTTCCGCTGCCTTTCAGGAAGGACTGGAGAAACAGGGTGATGCCGCGTTTTCCCTCTTTTGCATTATCTTCCGAAATATAAAAGCAGTCTGTACGCACCTTGATCTCACGCTGTTCTGGAAGGTTGTCTTTTGTTTGCCGGGCCGGACACGGAAGTGTACAGAGGAGAAGGGGGACAAGCAGGATTGTTTTCATGGGAAGATGGGAGCTTGCCTGCCATCTTCCCTCCGGCTAAGGGGATGATCAAGCTGAAAGAAGATGGGCCGGAGAGAAAGGATGGCGCGCCTGGCGGGGCTCGACCCCGCACGCCTTCAGGCATCAGATCTTGGGGTTGGTGCCATATTTTTATTATCAATAAGTTAAATTACTGTTCTTTCTTTGGGTTTATCAATGAACATGAAGCATGGGATCCTTTCAACCGTAAGAAGATCCCGAAAAAAACACGATGGTTCTCATGCTTCTTTTTCCCGGAGAAAGAAGGAATAGCTGATGCGCGATATGCCGGGAAATCGGCAATGGCATGGGCTCTTTACTTTCTACGAAGAAGCGTTTGAAGTGTATCAACGAATTCAACATCAATCCGTGGATGGTATGTTGCCGGAGCATTTTTCCCTTCCTTGGTCTCTTGTTTTTCGAAAAGCCTTGAAAAACCTGAAGCGGGAATATCCGGTGGAGCGGGTCATGGCCGGAAGCTCACGCCCGCTTTTGCAAGAAATTTGATGAAGATCTCCTCCTCGCTGCGGATCTCCCAACCCCATCAACCCATGATACGGTGATAGGCGCGTTCGGTTTTTGAGCTTCAAGGAAGGTATCGAGGAAGGTGGAATTAAAGTGACAAAATTGACACGGACCCGTCACGCCGCAGCGTGAGAATACGCTTGACGCGGGTTTCGATTATGTCTATCAACCCGATAGTATATGACCAATTAGCCATATCGATATGATTTCCTCTCATGGAGATTTATTTGCGTTGTCTGCACCCGGCATGGGATGCATTGGGATGCTTGAGCATGTTCGTATGGTTGGCCGTATCAAATTTTCGAGAGATTCCATGCAAGCGTTTTCCTTTTCCCGGGGACTTTCCATGAGCGCATCCGTCTTTTTGCGGATATGTTTTTATGTGCCGCCTCAAGTTTTCCTTGGGGCGGACTTGTCGCTTGCCCTCCCTGTAAAACCCTTTGGCATCACATCACAATCAATGGATTAGAAGTCAATTTAATCCTAATAATTCCCCAAAAGTATCCCTCATGAAAATAAATCCAAAACACACGACAATATTAACCGCCTTTTGCGCTTCGGCGTTCGCGCTGGGCGGCATCGCGCAGGCGGCTGATAAAGCCTGGTCCGTCACCAGCAATTCCGGCCTCTGGGATTACTCATCCCCAAATTGGAATGCATCCCAAACCTTTGCAGCCGGAGACAACGCCATATTCTCGTCCTGGAATGGAACGGTTGAATTCAATTCGGACAACATCGACGTCGGCTCCCTGTCCGTTTATTCTTCAAGTGTTACTGTGCTGACAGGTGCCAGAACGTTGAACATTACAGGCGGCATAACGCTCAATAACTCGAATTTGGACATATCGGGGGTGAATGTGGGCTCGTCAATTGCAGGCACTGTCACCATAGGAGAGAATTCCGCATTGACGGTTCTCAACAGGGTTCCCACTGCAAGCACGATCCAGATGACCGACTCCACTTCAAAAGTAGTGTTTTTGGGCAGTCCGTCGGGAGTTAAAACATACGACTTCACCGATGCCACCGGCGGCGGATTTGCTTCAGACTATGTTCATTTGGAATTCCAAGGCAGTGCGGCTTCTGCGTTTGCCAACCTGACGGGGGCGGACCATGGCGGCGCGATCAACAGCGCGAACAGCGTCAACATCACCGCCGCCGAGGGAAATGTGACATTTACCAACAATGCCGCCAATATGGAAGGCGGAGCCATATGGGCGGGAGATGATGTGGTGATCACCAGCGGCAAGGGCAATATTTCGTTTGACTCAAATACGGCCCTTTCCGGTTCCGGCGGCGCCATCTCATCCATGGGAGGGGTTACGCTTGAATCCGACGGCATGATTACGTTTACCGGAAATGTAGCAACCAAGGGATCCGGAGGCGCCATAGCAGCCGTATCAGATGTGAATATAACTGCTGCCGGCAATGTGGAATTTAGCGGGAATAAGGCGGAGGCGGAAAGGGCCCCATATGGCTCCGCTTATGGCGGCGCCATATATATTAATGGCGGGTCGGTCAATATGACGAGCGGGCATGACATCAAAGTGAAAGACAATGAAGCGTTTAGTTCGGGCGGTGCCATATGGGCGTCCTATCATGTGACAATTGAGTCCTCCGGCGATATTTTGTTTGAATCAAACAGGGTTTCAGGTGATTCCGGCGGCGCGCTGAACGCATTTAATGGCAACGTAATTGTCCATTCCGCCAACGGAAGCATAGAATTTAAAGGAAACGAAAGCGGCCGAAGCAACGGCGCGATATCTGCCTACGAGAAAGCCATCATTGAGGCCGTCGGAGACGGCGGCAGGATTGCGTTTACCGGCAACACGGCGAACTCTAACAGCGGCGCGATAGGAAGTAAATCCGTGGAAATAAAGTCCTCGGGCGACATCGTGTTTCTGGATAACAAGGCCGGCGGCCTTGGCGGTTCCATCAATGCGTCGGGCAGCATCAACAGTGGCGACAAGGTAAGCATCATCTCCACGGACGGCAAAGTGTCGTTCGGCATGAGTGATTCCAGCGTAACGGCAGCCGATCAAGGCGGCGCCATTTACACAAACGCCACCGGAGTCACCGTGGATGGTGCACAGGGAGTGGAGTTCAAGAATCTGAACGCCGGTTCGGACGGCGGCGCCTTGCGCGTCTATGGGGCGGAAATAAAGTCCTCGGGTGACATCGTATTTCTGGACAACACGGCCGGAGGCAATGGCGGTTCCATTTTTTCGAGGACTGATACGATTTTGACGTCTACGGGCGGCAACGTGTTATTCGGCAGGACGGACTCGACTGCTCCGGCGGCCGTCACGGGCGGCGCCGTTTATTCCTTAAACGGATCGGTCAGGATAAAAGCCGCGCAGGGATTGGGGTTTGACCAGTTGAAAGCCACCGAGAGCGGCGGTGCGATTTACACCAATAGCTCTGCCGAGCTTGAAACGACGCAGGCCGGCGGCAAGATCACATTCACGGACAATAACGCCGGCTCGGACGGCGGCGCCATCTATGCTTCCTATGATGTAAAAATAACGTCTGCGGATGGTATCCTTTTTGATTCCAACAGCATTGCCGGACTAAGCCAGGGCAGCAATGGCGGCGCCATTTACGCCGGCAGAAGTGTGGAAATAAGTTCTGCGGAGGCCATGGTGTTTGACTCCAACAGGGCGACAACCGGAAATGGCGGCGCAATTTATTCCGGAAGCGGCGTCAACATCAAAGCCGGTGCTGTCAGCAGTTTCACCAACAATCTTGCCGGCGGTTCCGGAGGCGCCATTTATCTGGAAGCAGATGTTGCCTCAAGCGCTCTTGCGTTGAATGCCGCAAATGGCAACATAACGTTCAGAGGCAATAAACAGGGTGTCGATTTCAGCGACCTCTTGAATCCAATCGGCGGTACGGCCAACTCCATTTATATCAATGACGGCTCCCATGCCGCAACGCTCAACCTCACCGCGGGCGGCGGCAGAGCGATATATTTCTACGACCCGATTGCCTCCTATAACGGTAATACAACCACCATCAATGTCAACGGAACGTCTGCCGCCACGGCCACGGAGGGCGAGGTTGTGTTCTCGGGTAAAGACTTTGCGGCCGGTTCCTCCGAGGTCAAAAGCGAAATTATCGCCAATATGACGGTGTGGGGAGGCAGCCTTGTTTTGGAAGACAATGCCGAGTTTGGGATAAAAGGCGAGGGGACGTTGATACTCAAGAACGGCGCCGGCCTCCTCTCACGAGGTACTGAAGATTTCTCCCTGAGCAGTCTCAGCGCCGGCACCATCACCATGGAAGGAGTGTCGAAAATCAGCGCTGAAAATCAGTCATCCCTGTCCTTATCCGGAAACATGATATTGGCGGCCGGGGCGAATGCTGAATTTTCCTCCTCTGACGGAAGTGCAATATCATTGGGGGGCTTTTCGGGAGGGGGCCATGTGGTGAAAACCGGAGAAGGAAGTCTCTTATTGAATGAAATTTCCACGATGACCGGCAACTTCTCAGTGGGAAGCGGCGATGTTCTGATCAATAAAGAGAATTCCCTTCAGACGGCAGGCACAGTAAGCATTTCCAAGGACGCGCAAATCCGGAATGTGAATGATGGTGTGACCAAGCATAAATCATGGAAAAGGGTGGAATTGGATTGAAAGAGGTTGAAAGTGCTTGAAAACACAGGGGATGAGCGGGCGCGGAAGGCTGGGGAATGTGGAAAATACCTGAAAGGGTAAATCCGGAAAAAATGAAAGGGTGGACTGGTGCCCATCTGAAAGGGTGAACCGGGGTGTGACACGTGTCACAAACATGTAGGGAAACGCACCCCGGCGAGCGATCCGCGGCACCATCGCCAACCCTGCGCGGTCAGTTGGCGAGATTGGCCAGTCTGTCCCTGGCGATCTGGACATGAACGGGGGAAACGTCGATGCCGTGCCCCGTGTGGCCCTCTTGGCGGGCTGCCACGATCGTGGTGCCGCTGCCCGCGAACGGGTCCAGGATGACGGAAGAGGGAGGCAGAACCTCCATCAGATGGGCCATCAGAGGAACGGGCTTGCCCGTCAAATGAAACTTGTCGCCGGGCTTGAGGTAATGACGGAAGACGCCTGCCGGGAACACGCGCGGGCGGTCCTGCTCCCGGCCGATGCTGCCGCGCGTGGCCACCAGGACGAACTCGGCTTGATTGCGGAACATGCCTTGATGCGGGCGGCATGCCTCCGTCTTGTCCCAGGTAACAAGAGAACGCCACGTCCAACCAGCGGCCTGCAAGGCGTCGCTGGTGGTGGGAAGCTGCCGCCAGTCCGAACACACCATCAGCCAGCCACCCTCGCGCGTCAGGCGTAACGCCTCCGTCATCCACATGACCGACCACATGAAATGGGAACGCTGGTCGCGGGTATCAAAATCAAAGGAAGGAAGCCTGCCCCGTGAAATGTACTTGCGCGCCGGGGAGGCCTTGCGCTCCGTTGTTGTCAACCCTCCGGAAGCATAGGGAGGATCGGTAATAATGGCATCGTAGGAACCGCCTGGAAGCTGGCGCATGAGGGAGAGAGAATCCCCGCAGACAATAGGGTCATGTGTGAACATGGGCACACCCTAGGGCATCAGGCGGCGGCACACGGACGGCGCGGCCTGAAAAGGCCGCCGTCAAAAATGTTAGAGGGCCGAGGCGTCCTCCACCCGCGAGCCTTTAAGGTAGGCGTCACGTCGGACTTGCGTCCAGAAATTAGGGTCTTGCCTTGTGCGCTCCATCAGGTCCAGCACCTCCGTGTAATAGTACATGGAGACATTGGGAGAAGGCCGCATCTCCTGGATGAATCCGGCCCTGGCCAGCCGCTTGAGGATTTTGCGGCCGACGCCTGTTGCCTCCGCCACGTCGTAGCTGGTACCAAGCTGCACAGGCTGCCCCAGTCGCAAGGCCCAAGTGCGGTCGTCTATCTTGATGCGCTTGACGGGAACAAACCACTTGCCGGAATCAGGATAGGACAGAGGAAGGGGGATTTGCGTTGCTTTCTTGGTCATGGCTAATAAATACGGTCAAGGATGTTGGGGGCTACAGGCTCGAAATAGAACCCGGTCTGGTAGAGGTCTTCACCCGTATCCAGGTCGGTGAATCCCAGGGGACGGACTGCGTCAATCTCGCTGCTGATCCACCATTTCCGGCGCGCCGCCTCCGGCAACGCGAGATAGTCATCAAGCGTCATGTCTCCGGCAATCGTCTCCATGAATTCGAAATCGGCGTCATCCGGGAACGTGTCCGGAAGCTCCTGGGCCTCGAACAAAGCCGTGATCCGGTCGAGTTGTGACTTGGTCAGAATCATGATAGTTGTGACTTGATGAATTGATAAAAATCCGGATCGTTGCGTTGGAATTCCACGGGGGATTCCAACATGCGCTGGATACCCATGGAAAGAATCTCACTGCCCCGCACAGATGAGATGAATTGATCCCGCCCCATGCTGGCATAATATCCGGGGCAGTAAAGCTTGCCTGTATAGGCACTGCCTCCTTTTGCCGCCCACTTGTCCTCCAGCGCTATCTCGTGGGGAGGATAATTGCTGGAAGGATACAGGGTTTTCAGCTTTTTGGCAGGCTCTCCCTGGGAACGGTCATAGAGGAAAGCGGCGGACTGACGGAGGATGTCCGGGCGGTTGTGCTCAATGGCGTGTGCTAGCTCGTGCGCAATGGTACCCGGCGTGCTTGTCGAGGAAACCTTGATGTTGCCAAGATGCTGAAACGCGCGTGTGGTGGAATCTTGCAGGATATGAACGCCCAGGGAAGGTGGCAACTTGTCGGCCGCGACGATGGAGCGGGCAAGGTCCAGTCCCTGTTGAACATTGGGAGATACCTTTTTTGGCCTTGCAGGGGTTATATTGTAGCGTGCATCTATTTTGACCATGGACACGGGAATTGTGCCGCGCTTATCCTTGGGAATGACTACCCCATCCAGCGCCAGAAAGCGCATGCTGTCCCGGTAGGTCCTGGTCCACGATTGCGCTTCTTGGCGCTGTATATCTTTAATGGCAGACTTGTAAAACATGCCACCCGGCACCCAGGAGGCGCGCGCTTTTTTGAAGGCCTCCGCCGCCTCATCCCAGGCGCGAAAATCGTCCTGGGTCAACGTGGCAAAATAACGATCTTCCGCGGCTTTGGCCCGGTCAATTAGCGGCTTCAGCACGGCATCCCTACGCTGGGCAAAGTCATCCCACAACCGTTTGGCGATCTGCTCGCGGTCGGCGGATTGCCGTTGCTGGCGCGCGGCAATCTTGTCGCCAATGCGCTGGCGCTGCTGGTGGACTTGTTCCGGCGTCTTGGCCGGGCGTGCTGCCGGAACGGCATCAGGCCGGGGAGCCGGGGACGGCGCCGTCTTATTATAGACGGCCTTGTCCCCGTGGATCGTAACTATGTCGCCAAGCTGGCGCTTGATCCAGGAACGGACATCCGGCCCCATGTCCGCCACGGATTGCTGCAGGCGATCATTGAAATCCTTGACGATTGGCTTGACTTTGTCGGTGGGCTTGATGGCTCCGGCTGCCTCCGCCTCATCGCGATCCACGTCCTCGGTGCCGCATCCGCTGTTGAAGCCCCACGGACCCCACGGCACGTTAAAATCACGATTGAGGGAAAGCCAGAAATCCAGGTCATCCTTGCGGCGTATCTGCCCCAGGGCGGCATCGTGGTAGGGCCTGGGAGACATGACCGGGCGGACGCGCACAAACTTCCAGCATGGCCAAATGTCCAGGATGTCTTCGTCTTGTCCCTCTAAGAACTGCCCGTAAGAGTTGGCTTGCTCTACCTGGGTATCAAAGATGAGTTGCAGTCGGCGACAGGACCGGAGGTCGCGCAGGTCGTTATCATTGATGTCCGGGTCAATGCTGCCATCCGGCAAGACCTTGCCGAATCCCTCGTCCATCATCATCTGGCGGAACTTGGCGACGAATTCAGAACGGCCCTGTGAGGAAAAGAACTCCTGCCCTCGGTCATTGACGTCCCGGTCCTGGGAAAGAAAGTCGTCAATGTAGTCCTGCATCCTCCGGGCTACCTGGGCGGAGGTGAGGGTGGCGGAGAAGAACGCCTTGGTGCGGATGGCTGCCGGAACCTCACGCCACGCCGCCGTGTCCATGGCGGAGCCGACCGCCTGCTTGTCGCGCAGGTGGTTGAGGGCATCAGAAAAGGGCATGGGGTCCGGCAGTGTGATCATGTCAATCAGGAAAGATGACGCTTGATGTTTTGGCGGCGCTTGAGGGATAACATATCCCGGAGCTTGTCCAGGGAGGGCCGTTGCTGGTCCAGATAGTCAAGGAACCCCACGGCATCCACGATGCAGTACCGCTCGTCAGGGTGGAGCCTGACACCGATCTTGCCCGGATGAGGCGTCGGCGAGAGAATCTGAAAAGGCAGGTTGCCGTAGGAGGATAGGCTCATGCTGACAAACTGGGCGGCCGTTTCCGTGTCCATGTTGGCGTAAGCGGTCATGATTAGTTGGCGGCTTGGCTGATAGCTTGAATCTGGCGGCGGACCGCCTTGACGGCGGCTTCCGGGGTCTGCCCGGCGTCAATCTCGTCCAGAACGCGGCGGACCGTGTCCAGGTTGTGAAACTGGTTGGCGAGGGTGCAGAGAGGGGCCGCATTGGTCAGCTCCACCTGGGGGTAGAGTCCACGCTGGATGGCGGCCACCTCTTCCCCTGTAATGGAGGGAATGTGGATAATGGCAATACTGCGCCGGAGCAGTTGGGGGAACTCCTCCCGGCTGTCCGATGACATGCGGGCCATGTGGTGCGGGAGGGTCAGCAGGACCAGCCCGCACCGGGTCAGGTTGAGAACCGTTTTAAGAAAGTTGATGGTCGCCCTGTTGAAGTGGTTGGCCTCGTCAATGATGATAAGGCGGGGGGCCACCTGCAACGATTGGAGAATGTCCCGTTCGGCGGCCCCCGCGGACCGCCAGGAAGTGCCAATGCCAAGACCCGCGCCGATGGAGGTCAGGGCGTGCAGGTAGCTTTTTTCCCACGCTGGCGCGGCGTTGAGAAGCGTACCCCCGAACTTGCCCGCAAGATAGGAGGCCGTCTTGGATTTACCCGCCCCCGTCTTGCCGACGATGATGACCAAGCGGTGCTCGTCCTTGGTCAAGGCCGCCGCGGAAACGGCGTCGGCGGCCAGGGAAACATGAGGTAGTAGAACCGTGTCCCCTTCCACTCCCGGCGCGTCCTGGCGGACAGGACCGGAGGCTAACGCCTGCTGGACGGCCTGCAAGGCGCGGCCACAATTGCCGGACCAGGTCCCGGCTTTAATCTTGCCCCAGGAGGACGCCGCCAGCGCAAAGCCGATGCGGCGGCAAAAATCCTTGTCGTTGAGGTGCAGGTCCTCCTGCATGCGGGCCAGACGCAACACGTCCGGGTGTTTTGATAATTCATATTTGTTCATGGTTTTGGAAAAAAATTAGAAGTTAAGTGTTGTTGATTGTTCCGCCTGCCGTGCGCGGCGGCGGAGGGCGGCGAAGTCGTCCCGCGTGGCAGGGGTGACGGGTTGAGGGGTGGAGAACCGGCTGTCCTTTTTGGCGGCTCCGTCAAGGGGGTCCTCCATCTTGTAGCGGCGCACCTTGGCGGGCGTTGCGCTGGATTCCTGCGCGTCCTCCGCGGAGTCTCCGCCGTCCTGCACGTTGACGCCCTGGGAAATGGTGGTCTGGCCGTTGAGGCCGCGGAGGGTGGATTCCCGGCCCGTCTTGCCCGTGGAGGTCAAGAGGCGGTATTCCGTCCGCATGACGCCGCGGATTTGGCGGCCCATGTCTTCCCCGCTTCCGCCCAGGCTGACCGGGTTGGTGCAGGAGGCTTGCCCCAGCACCTTGACACTCCCCGGCACGGTCACGACGGCCTGAAGGGGCCACTCTCCCATGGGGTCAAAGTGAAGCATGAGGTCTTGCCCCTCGTGTTGCCAGAGCCACGGCGCGGAAAAATGCCAGCGTTGCGGGACGCCCAGCGGACCGGGAACGGTGGCGCGGAGGGTCCCCTTGACCACCTTGCGCCGGACAATAACGGGGGCTTGAAGCCACGAAAAGTCGGCGGAAACTTGGCGCATGGGCCGCTCCTTGAGGTCTGCCTCCCAGCGTTCCGCTGGAATCCACTTGCCGTACTCGCGGGACTCTACCGGGTGCGTGTTGAGGTAGTTAATCGCCCAGTCGATAGCTTCCAGGGCCTCCGCCAGTGTAGGGAAAACTCCCCGCGGGTCCTGGCGGCCATTGCGGCAAGCGACGTATTTCTCGCTCATGGCCTTGTTTTCTGCCCGGAAGCGGCCCACTTGTCCCGGAAACAAGGAAAGCACGGACCACAAACGATTGAAGAAGTTTTCGACGAGCTTGCACTGCGGGCGGCCCTTGGCGTCAATGTGGCGGATGCCGAGGCCGTCCAGCAATCGCTGAACGCGGTCGCTTTTCCAGACGCCGCCCTCCAAAACAAAAGCGTCCGGAATGCCAATGTCCCGGCAAGTCCGTATCATGGCCCCGGCCACGTCCTCCCCGCGGTAGGTCTGCTCATACCGGATAACATAGGAGTAAGTAGGGACGAAGCTTGTCGCGTCGTCATGACAGACAAGAAGCTGGAAGCGTCCCATGCGGCAACCGTATTTTTCCGCGCATTTGTCCCCGGAGATGCGCCAGGGCCACGGAACGCACACCCCTATGTTAATAGTGGCGTCATCCCAGGACAAACGCTGTCCCGCCCGCAAGAGGCTCCCGTCCAGGTTGCGGCGCAGGAGGCCCGGCATATAGGAAGCCTCCCTTAATTTGCGTTCCCCGCCCCGGTGGAAGCCGACCAGCGGGCGGGCGTTCCGCATCACCTCCCTGGCCACGGCCGGGAGGGTATGCTTGGAGGACCGCGCCATTTTGTCCCAGGCGAGTTCCGGGTGCGCCTGGGTGAACAAGTCCCAGGCAATCGTCATGCTGCCGCTTTTGCGGGTGGCGTTGGTGGACAGGTACAGGCTGGCCAGTTCTCGCTTGAGGTCATCGGTCAGGTCGATCTGGCGCGGACGGCCACGGCGGCCGGAGCCGTCAGCGGAAAATGCGTTGAAAGAGTTGTCGGGAAGGATGGCCATAGGGAAATTAACGAAGTTTGATGGATATGTTACCCAAAAGAAACAGCGCCAGGAAAAAGGCAAGGAACGGACTGTCGTGTAATGCCAGAGATACGCAGAGGCAGGCCACGGCGGCAATATAAAGGATAGCGATGAAATAGCGGCTCATGGAGGTTAATCACCCAGGCGCTGGCCGGGAAGTTGTTTAGTGTTGGGGTCCAGGCGGACGCAGGAGTCCGCCGCGGAAAAGATGGCATCCGCTCCATCCGTGCTGGCGTTGCTCCATCCGGTGTAGTCCACCAGATTGTTCAGATTAACGTAGGCGCAAAGGATGCTTTGCCGTGCTTTTGCCGCGGATTGGGCCAGATTGCCAAAGATGGCTTTCAGCGTCCGGACTTTGGCGGTCAGTTTTTCGATTTCTTCCCGCATGGCCTCCTTCTGCTTTTCTTGGTTCACTTCCAGCTGTTTGATTGACCTTTCCAAACTGATGCGGTGATGCTCGAACAGGGAGGCCACCAGCCCGTGCTGCTCCACGCTCATGGCCAGGTCCAGCCCAAGGGCGTCCTGTTTTGTTACTACTTCCGCCCGCACCTGGGCGGTTGGGATTTGCAGGGCGTAGCTAGCCACGACGATGAGTAGTTCCTGCTCATCATCGTAGTCCGTGGCGTAGCGCAGGGTGCGGATGTCGGTCAGGCTGGCCTCGTCAATCCCGTACTGGGAAAGCATTTTGTCCAGCAGGGCACGGGCATTGATGGCTTCCCCTCCCTCGCCCCGCTGGGCGAGAGCCAGGAGTTTTTGCAGTTTGGCGATCAGGGCGTCGTGGTCCATGGCGGCAATGGGTTAGAGGTATTTTTCCAGGTCTTCCGGCGCGGAGTCCAACACGCTTTTCCAAAGGGAGGCAAACACGCGCTTGCTTTCGCCATCGAACGCATCCCAGTTTTCAAATCCCGTCCGGAGGCTGGACACGGCCTTGGGAAGAATGCCGACGGGCTTCTTGCTTTCCGGATCGATGCCGATATAAACCGGGTCTTTCCGGCGCTCAATGGCCACATCCTTGGCTTTCTGTCCACCTACCGCGCGCATGGCTTGGATAAGCGTCCATTCTCCTTTTTCCACTCTTTCCAGAGCGTTGGCATAAATGGTTTCTTCTTCCTCGTCCTCCGCAGTTTCGGTGGCTGTTTGAAGGGTATCCAAGCGGGCGATGTCCGATCCTTCCGCGGGTGCGCCCAGTTGCAGGCGGCTGATGCTCATATTGGCCGCGATACTGTCCAGGGCGGCAAGGTGGTCATCCCACTCCGCATCGCCGTAGGATGGGAAGTGATCCAGGTCCAGGATTTTGCAGGCCGTGCTATAGGCATTGGCCCAGCGGAAGAGTGTCCGGCGCGATACGTCTACCTCTAATATAGAGATGATGCCGCTGACGGAGGTCTTGGCACGGGCCGACAGGGCGACGATGCAGGCCCCGGCTTTCAGGGCATTGGCACATGCGGAGATAAGGTCACGCTTGGCTCCGGCCGCATAGTTCCGGATGGCGTCTTCTTCTTTGATTGCTATATTTTTAGCCATAATATTTTAGTGTTTGAGTTCTTGGGTTGCCTCCGGCGTGAGGCCGGAGCGGCGGCATGTGCCGCGCAGGGTGAGTAGGGCTTGGCGCTCCCACTCCAGGATGGTGTCCTCGTGGACGCCACACCACGCCGCCAGTTGCCTGCACGTGAGCGGACCCGTGAGGGGAAAGCCGAATTCACGGTGTGCCCAGCGGCGGACCACGGGCCGCCGCAACAGGCGGAGCAGGCAGACGGCGCGGAGTTCCGCGGGGAGGTTGTCAAATTCGGCGTCGGTCATGGGTTACAGAGTGTTAACAGAGTGCAGGGCTTGCACGAGGGCATCTATCGCAGCAGCCACCAGTATGGCGGCAAATGCTGCAAAGATGATTATGGCGAACAGGCCCAGGAGCAGGGTTTTGATTTTTTCCTTCATGCTGTAAGGAACTTGTAAAATCCGTAAATAGCGAAGCCTATTACCCACCATAAAATAGCCAGGAGCAGACAGCCGTTTAATGCCTTGCGGCATCCGGCCGGAGCCGGGGGGGATTCGACGGGAGGCAACGGGGCTTGTTCGCCGTTGGCGGCGTACAGGGCGTTGAGCTTTTCATCACGATCCAGGCGGGCGGAGGCGAGTTGACGGTCATTCATGGCGATCAGGACTGGGTAGGTCTTGTGGGTTAGGAACACCGTGCTTGGCGATATTGGCCAATCCTTTCCGGTATTCAAGGATTCTGGCCGGGTTTAATCCCGGATCAAAATTGGATGTCACGAGCAGGATCGCTTTCAACCGGAAGAATAGTTCATAGGCGTACCATTCCTCTACGTATTCTTTCCCATTGACGACAAGCCGGGGAGCATTTGCTTTCCACTCCCGGTCGGATTGTTCCATGGCCTTGGCGGTCATATCTTCTATTATTTTGTTCATTATGATATTATGATTAATGGTTATTGGTGGAGGTGTGACGCCGATGCGGCAGGGCATGGATGCGGCGTAGGAGGATGCGGCTTGTACGGGTACCAGTTAAAACTCGGGCCAAATGAGTATAATGAACGCCAAGGAAAAGAGCGGCAGAGCGATAAGACCACCCTTTTGCTTTCAACTCTTGCCTAGCAACCTCCACTTCGTGGGGGAGTTGAGTATTGATCTTGGCGTGTACGCGTGCTAACATACATTTTTCGTAATACAATTCTCGTAAACATGCAAGAGAAAAATACAAATTTCGTAAATTTTAAGGCTCTACGAGAGCAATCTGGAATGACTCTCTCCCAGTTATCAGAACTATCCGGTTACAGCGTTGCATCCATTAATGGACTAGAGCTGAACAATATAGGAAGTAAACGTCTAAGAGATAAAATTCTCTCTCTTCTTTTACAAAAAACAGAAGAAGGAGATAAGACTGAAATCCAACATTGGAGAGATAGAGCCTTAAGAGCAGAAGAAAAACTTTCTCAACTCAAATCTGCCATGCAGGGGTGGCTAAAAAAATTTTAACATAACTGTTAGCGCGTAAACAGGTATTTTTATAATTGTATATTGATTATCAATATACAATTATAAAATCGGTTGTGACACGTGTCACAAAGTATGCCATGCCATGTTGCCATCTGTCATAATACTCTCTATGTTGGAGTTATGGCTGACAACATCAATTTCAAAACATTAAGAGAACAAACTCATCTTACATTGTCCAACGTCGCGGAATTATCCGGATGTACCGTGCTTTGCATAGCTAAGTTGGAAAGGGGGGATGATGTATCCCCCGTCGTGAGAAATAGAGTGCTATCCATCCTGTTACAGATGCAAGAAGATGGCCCTGACTCCGCTGTTAAAATCTGGCGTGATCGCGCGTTACGGGCAGAAGAAAAGCTGGCATTGCTCAAAGATTCCATGGTGAGCTGGATTAGGAAGATTTAGGACTTGCCGTCAGTTGACCAAATCTTTAAAAGAAGGTCATGAAGAAATTAGGATGTTTGATTTTTGTTGTGTTAGGATTCTTAGTTACAAGCTTTTTGTTTGTACGCGGAGGCGGAAAAGAAATTGCTAAAAAACAGCAGGTCCAATTGGAAGAAAATCAAGAGAGTCCGAATGAGGTAAAATCCCACCCTGAAAAGAAGGAAAAGAGTAAGGAATACCATCAGGGCTATGATAACGGCTATTTAGTTGGCAAAACAGCCGCGTCAGAAGGTAGGCCGATGAGAGAATATACTGAATTGAAACGTCATGGGTCCATTTTAGGCAACGGTAATGAAGACTATGCAGATGGTTTTTATTTTGGATGGCGTGCCGGGTATAGGGCTCGGTCAGATTATATGAAAAGCATAGGAGAGAAGCCTAAACCATATAATCTAAATTATTAGTAAATCGCACTTCTTCCTTTCAGGCCGCGGCATCCGTGCTGTGGCCTTTTTTGTGCCATGGTGAAGCTCCGTTAACACATAACATCAACCAACAATATGGAAGAAAATGAATAGCATAGACAAGGAAGAAGCAACCGGAATCGTCACGCGCATCCTCACGGCGCTGAAAATCCCGTCCAACTGGGCCAAGGTACTGGCTGGGGCCATCATCGGAGCGCTGGCCGCCTGGATGAGCCTGACGCAGGTGTCTTGTACATCTACGGCCCAGGCCGATCCTCCGGGCCGTACAGGCATCAGCATCAAGCAGGGGCAATACACCGTTACCCGTGATGGCAAGGTACTGATCTGGGACAATAACACGCACACGCTGACGTGGTCCCAATCCCAGCCCGTGACGGAAGTGCCGCCCGTCGTGCAAGCCGACCTCGCTAAGTAACCCAACCGTTCCGGGCGGGGGATCGCCCGCCCGGAACATAGAAAGGAAACATGACCATGAAAGTATGTATCGACATCGGGCATTGCCCGTCCGCTCCGGGGGCCGAGAACCGGACTTACAATATCAGCGAGTACCGCTTTTGGAGTACGTTTGCTCCACGGCTTGCCAATTACCTGCGGGGATATGGACACGCCGCGGTGATAGTCAACCGGGAAATGGACGGAAACGGCACGGGTATGACTGCCTGCGTGCGGACCTGTAACGAGGCCAACGCCGACGTGATTGTAGCCTTGCATGCCAACGCCTTCAACGGCACAGCCTCCGGGACGGAAACCTTGTACTGGCACACGTCGCCACGCGGCAAGCGTCTGGCCCAGTGCATCCAGACGCAGATGGTCAAGGCGCTGGGGTTGCCGGACCGGGGCATTAAGCCCATCACCGGGACGGAACGCGGCGGCGCACAACTGCGCGGCACCGTGGCCCCCTGCGTCATCGTCGAGCCGTTTTTTATCGACAATGACCACGACTACGAAACGGCCCTGGAACATGCCGATAATCTCTGTGCAGCTATTGCCGTTGGTATTGCCAACTATTGACGACCATGGAAAACAGTGAATTCTTGTGGCAAGGACTAATGGTGTTGTCCATGGTTGGCAACGCCTTGCAGGGCTGGGCGCGGATGAAAGACAGGGGTAAACCCAAAAAAGTAGATGTCAACAACCAGCCCGTGGAAGTCATCGAAGGCAAGCAAGGCGCCACCATGGACAACATCAAGGTACTGCATCACCGTCTTGATGAACATGGCCGGAGGCTGGAAGCCCTGGAAGCTGCCCGTGAAACGGACAAGCGGGAAATCGTGGAAGAAATCATCAAAATGCGTGAACAATCACACGAACAATTTGCCACTTTGAACCGTGCCATCGGGAGGCTGGAAGGCTCCCACCTCTAAATCTAAAGGTATCTCTGCTCCATCAGGCCGCGGCATCCGTGCCGCGGCCTTTTTTGTGTCAGGATGGTGTCATGACCGAAGCCCAAAAAGTACGTCAAATCATCCTCGAATATCTGGCCACGCAGGACGCGCTGCCCACGGCGGCCGGAAAGATTGAAACGGAAATCCGGCTGGCCGGGTTTGACCACACGCAGGCGGCCGCGGAACTGGAAACCCTGGAAGCCCTGGGATATGTCCACCGCCTGCCCTCTGCGTTTGGTAGTAGGTGGATCATCCTTGACCGAGGAAAGGAGGCGCTCGCCCATGGTTAAACGAACCGCCAGCGCGGCCATCAGCCGCATGCCTGCCAAGGTACAGGATGCCGTCAGCCGATGCTTGGCAGATGGTGGAACGTGGCGTGACGTGGCCGCCCTGTGCGACGCTGCTGGCTATCCTGGCATCACTCCGCAAAACGTCACCAACTATCGCAAGGGCGCACACCGGGAATGGCTGGATCGTTCAGAACGTCTTGAACAGGCACGAGCCGCCTATACGTGGAAAATCGACCTATTGAACAAATACAAGGCGGAAGGTGGCCCGGCAGAAGCCGGACTTGCCGCAGCTATGGATATGCTGGAAGCCGCCTTGGCGGGTATGGATGCAGGAAATATTCAAGACCTGATCGCCGAAAAGCCCGCCAAGATTTTCGATTTGATGAAAATGTTGGTCAACATGCGCCGCGAGCTGGCCGACATCCGGCGAGAGGATCGCGAAGCAGCCGCCGAAGGAGACGCCGGAAAGCCCGCCAAGACCGGGCTGACCGCAGAGGACTGTGCGCGAATCGAAAAAGCCATGAACCTGATCTGACCCCATGAGCAAGGCCACTGTCATCAAGACCGCGAAGCGGATGAGAGACCCGCGCAGCATGCAGTTCCAGGCGGAATTCCTGGACGATGAATCGGACGAAATCCTGGTGGAGAAATCCCGCCAGATTGGTTACTCCGAATATACGGCTCTCAAATTCGTGCGGTACTCCATCAAGGAGGGGGCCAAATACGACACCTATATATTATCCTGCGACGAGGACAACGCCAAGCAAACCTTGGCCGACTGTAAAAAGTGGGCGGACATCTACGCCATAGGAGCCTATGAACTTGGCAAGGAAATCATCGAAGACGACACCATCTTCCAAATCAAATTCGCCACCGGGCGCACGATCCATGTGCTGTCCAGCAATCCCAACCGCTTGGCGGGCAAACGCGGCAATGTCGTGCTGGATGAATTTGCCTTACACAAAGACCAGCAAAAATTGCTCAAAGTTTCCTCCGCCTGTACCCAGTGGGGTGGCCAGCGTGTGATCATCTCCACCCACCGCGGCAAAAAAACTGTCTTCTATAGCTTGTGCCAGGGTGCAGTCAACGGCAATCCTATGGGATGGAGCCATTACAAAGTAACCTTGGAAGATGCCATCGACCAGGGATTGCTGGAGCGCATTAATGTCAAGACTGGCCGCAATTGGACGCGGGAATCATTTGTTGAGTCCAAGCGCAAAAAGTGTTTCTGCGAGGCCGACTACCTGGAAGAATACATGTGTATCGCCCAGGACCAGGCCGGGCAACTCATCTCCTGGGAAACCGTCAACAACGCCGTCAGCAAGTTGGCCAGCGCGGACGCCCACCTGGAAGACATTGATGGCACCGTGGGCCTGGGGGTGGACGTGGCGCGGAAGACGGACAAGCATTGCTATATCGGCGTGCAGCAGGTCCAGGACCGCTATGTCTGCCGCCTTGTCTATTACCATGAAGACCATTCCTGGGTATCCCGTGACAGGCAACTTGACCGCTACACGGCCTGCGACTGCGTCAGGCTGGCCAAGCTGGACCAGACGGGCATTGGCGACAAGTACGTCGAAGACGCCAAGCTACGCCGCAACGGCCATAAAATCCGCGGCGTCGTTTTTACTCCGGCAGTGAAAGAAGCCCTGGCCACCAACGTGGCCCGGTTAATGGAATCCGGCAAGCTGCTGATCCCGGACCACGACCTGCTGAAGGAACACATCTGCGCCATTGAACGCGGCTACACCGACACGGGCAAGTTGAGCTATGGAGCCGACCGCACGGAAAGCGGTCACGCCGACTTATTCTGGGCCTTGGCCTTGGCGCTGGATGCCCTCACGGCCAAGGCCGCAGAAGGAGTCTGGACCAAGGAAGCCCTGGACGGCGTGAGCATGGGCGGCGGCCGCGGAAAATACCGCCACAAAAGAAGAACCTACACCCCTACAAGACGATGACCACCATACCTAATTTGAAACATGCCTCCGCGGTCCACGGCGGACCCCCTAAAAGCGCGTTGTCCGCCAAAGACGGGGCAATGACCGTCAAGGAAATCCTGGCGCGTAAAAACGCCTCCCAGCGCCGCGGGTCGGTCTGGGACGGCATCGTGCTGCCCTCCGCCCGTTCAACATGGCTCATGCCCTCTCTCTCCTGGGTCACGCCGGAATACGTGGAGCGCGTACTTACCGGGGCACTCTCTGGCGAGTCTCCGGAAGAAGAACACGCCCTCTACGAACTCATGATGCAGTCGTGGCCAAGGCTCGTTAAAAACGTGATGGAGCTGAAAAACGCCGTCTGCGATCTGGTCTGGAACATCCAGAACCCGGAGAAGATGGACCTGCTGAACCACCTTGCGGAGCGGACCCGCGACGGCATGAAGGGCGACTACCGGATGGACGGCCAGGGCTGGCGCGGCACGGTTGCCGGATTGCTGGACGGCTGGTTTACTGGTGTATCCGTCCGGGAAATCGACTGGGAAGTCCGGGGCTGCCGCCACATGCCCCAGGCATGGCTTCCGCGCCAGACGCGCCGCGTCCATCCCCGCTGGTACGGATGGACCGCGGAAACCGGGATGTTCGGCTTGCGTTCCCCTGGAAGCGATACCCTGGGCGACATACAGGAGCATAAATTCCTGGTGGCTATTAACAACGTCAGCCTTGGCCATCCCAGCGGCGGGGCGCTGCTACGTTCCCTGGCGTGGTTCTGGTGTTGCGCCAATTTCAGCCGCGACTGGCTGTTGAGCTTTGCCCAGTTGTTTGGCCAGCCCATGCGCTGGGCAACCTATGACCCCAGCGACCCAAGTATCAAGGACCGCCTGGAAGAGATGATGGAACTGATGGGAAGCGCGGCCTGGGCCGTCGTGCCCCAAGGGGCCAACGTCGAACTAAAGGAGGCCAGCAACAAGGGGGCGGACAACCCGCAACACCAGTTAATCGACCTTGCGGACACGGCCTGCGATCTGCTGATCCTGGGCCAGACGCTGACCTCGTCACCGGGCGAAGCCGGAAGCCGCGCCCTTGGAGAGGTGCACTACAACGTGCGCAGCGACATCATCAACGCAGCAGCCGCATGGCTCGCGGAAATTCTCAACGAACAATTGCTGCCCTCCGTGTATGCACTTAATACCGGGGACGCAGGGGAAGACGCCGTCTATCCCTACTACGACCCAGGAAGCAAGACCGTGGACGATCCCAACGCCAAGGTGGACCGCATCACCAAAATCCTGGCCGCTGGCATCCCCCTGTCCAAATCATACGTCTATGAAACCATCGAAGCCCCGGCACCCGGAGACGAGGACGAATTGTTCGAACAGCAGTCGGATGACAAGGTTTATCCCAAGGCCCTGGCCCTGGCATCCATGATCAGCAACGGGCTGCCCGTCAGCGAGGACTACGCTTATTCCTATATGGGGGTACCCCGGCCGGAACCGGGGGCAACGCTCGTCACGCCTCCGGCTACCAACCCGGCTGCCATGATGGCCAAAGCGTTGGACCGCATGCCCGCCCAGGCACGGGATTACTACATGGGGAAACTGCAAGAAGCCGCCAATGAGTGAATCACAAATAGAACACCTGCAGCACCGCGTGCGCCAGCAACTGCCCGCCGTGCTGGATGAATGGCTGGGCAAGGCCAGGGCGGAGCTTGAAAAGCTCACCAGGGCGGCGGCGGACGAAACCGTCAGCGACGAGGATTTTGTCCATCTCCTGGAAGATTTTGCCTCCGATCCCCTCCGGCTGGTGAAACTGATGAATCCGTCCGCCCTGGCCAGTGCCCTGGAAGATGCCATGGGCACGGCCATGGCCGTGGGGAAGATAGACATAGAACGGCAATACAAAAAGACCACATGAGCCTCAACCTCCGACTGGTCCGGGACGACGTAACCCCGGACCTCATGCGCCTGTTGCGCAGTGTCCCGGCCGTCCGCAAGATTGCGGGCATGGCCATGCGTAACGCCCTGATTAGCCATTTCCGGGCCAAGAACGCCACGCCCAACCGCCTGGGCGGTGCCCGCACCAACTTCTGGTTGGCGGTTGCTAACGCCTGTTCGGTCCCCGTATCCACGGGCGGGAAAGTGGTGGTCAGCATCCGGCATCCCCACGTGGCCACCCATGTATATGGCGCCACCATTACGCCCAAGAAGGCCAGGATGCTGGCCATCCCTGTGGCCCCGGAAGGCCATGGGAAAAGCCCGCGCTCCATCAGCGGCCTGCGCTGTGTCTTTGACGGCCGCCGCCCGGTGGCCCTGGCCTTAGAGGGTAAGACCATCTATGTGCTGAAAAAATCCCAGCGCATCCCCAAAGACCCTGCCGCCCTGCCGCCTGACGACAAAATGAGAAGCGCCGTTGGCCGGGCGGTGGGCATCTGGCTGGACCGTCAAAAGGGTGCATCTTGAGCAATCAGGCCGCGGCGTCCGTGCCGTGGCCTGAATTATGCAAGGATGGCGGCATGATCTTATACGCCAAGCATGCCTTTTACACGACATTGGCCGGGACAGACGACATCCAATGGATGCCTCCCGGCAAGCACACGATCCACCCCAGCAATGATAAGGGAGAGGTGGTCGAAAGGACCGTCCTGGTGGACGCAGCCGCCGCCGAAGCCGTGGAGGAATTGCGCCGCAAGCTCCAAGAGGGAGCGGCGGATGGCCTGATGGATGAACCCTATATCGACTATGACCACCAGGACCACGATGCCGCCGGATGGGTCAAGCGCATCTACTGGGGCGGAGACGATCCTAAGACGGGCGGCATCCGCGCGGAAATCGAATGGACGCCAGAAGGCAAGGCCAAGGTAGAAGGTAAATCCTACCGCCGTTTTTCCCCTATCTTTAAGGCGTCTGAACCTGATGAAGACGGCGTTTGCCGCATCATTGGATCTGGCATCAACATGGGAGGGCTGGTCAATCGCGCCGCCTTCCAAACTATCGCACCCCTTCTTGGCGCCAAAGACGGCAATCCCGTCCCCGCCAACCAAACCCAAACCGCAAATACAACCATGACCGAAGAAGAAATCAAGGCGCTGCAAGCCCAGCTTGAAGCCCTGAAAACCGAAAACGAGGAATTGAAAAAATCCCTCACCGACATGCAGGCCAAGGCGGCTGACGCCACCGTGGAAAAAGCCTGTGAAGAAGGCCGCATCACCCCGGACCTGAAAGCCTCCTGGAAGGAGATGATCCTGACCGATCCCAAGGCGGAAACGCTCCTGGCCAAGCTGCCCGTCAATCCCGTCTTTAGTCAGCAATACAAGGCTGGCGACAACAAGGACGGCGATGGGACCAAACTTACCGGGGAAAAGCTGCTGGCCAAGCATGCATCCATCACCGACCCGGCAGAACGTCTCGCCTTTTTCAAGGCCAATGAAAAGGATTTGATCGCCGCCCGCGGTTGATCCCCCCCCCAATTACCAACCACACACTATATATAAGTATGCCAACAACTATTGATTCAAAACTTAACGATGACATCATCGTCACCAGGGGGCTGGAAGCCTTTAAAAACTCCCTTGCCCCTCTTGGTAAATTCTCCACTGATTACTCCAAAGAAGCTGTCAACAAGGGAGCATCCCTGAAAGTGCCCTTAATTGGTTCCCTGTCGGCATCCGACGAAGAAAACTCCTATGAAAAGGAAACCGGAACCCTGGGGGCCGTAACAGTCACCATGGATGGCTATGCCAAGTCAACGGTAGGCTTGACCGACCGCCAGTTCATGGAATCCTCCTCCGCCAGCTTGAGCATTTTTGCCGGGCAAATGGGGGCCGCCGTCGCCAGCAAGGTAATTGAAGGAGTGTTTGCCAATATCACCAAGGCGAACTATCCCTCCACGCTTGCGGCAACGGCTGGCATGTCCATGATGCAGTTGCTTTCTCTGGCGCGCGCTAAATTCGGAGAGCTGAAAGTCCCCTTGACTAACCGCGTTTATTTCCCTTCGCCGTCCGCTTATATGGCCCTGGCCGAGGATACGTCCGTACAGGTAGCTTCCGCCCTGGCTTACGGCGGGACGGAGTATGTCCGCGACGGCATCATTCCCCGCCTGCTGGGATTTGATTTGATTGAATCAACCATCCTCCCGGCCAGTTCCGCCGCCCCCAACGGCTTCATTGTTCACCCCGCCGCCTTGGCCGTCGCCACGCGGGCGGTCATCCCGTCCGACCCCAAGGGTTATCTGGACTGCCGCACCGTCACGGACCCGGACACGGGCATCACCATGTCCTACCGCCGTCACTATGCGTCCGGAGCTGGCAAGCACTTCATGACTTTTGAGTGTTACTACGGGGCCTCCGTGGGCCTCAAGGAGGCTCTTATCTTGATGCCCGCCATCCCATCCGCGGGCGCGTAAATTAACCCAGTAATAATTGGTCCGGCGTAGCTGGTGGGACAGCGCGCCGGACCTTCTCCCCTCCATCATGAAAACCATGCTCACCGAGTCCGACCTGCTGGCGGCCATGCCCGCCCGGCAACTGGCCGACATCCGCGCCCAGGCCCCAGCCGGGGAAGATCCCGTTGTGGTTGTCATGGTCCAGGCGTGCGCCACGGTGGACGGCTACATCGGTAACCGGGTAATCCCGGCCGCCCTAGCCTCCAAGCTGGCGCGTGATCTGGCCGTGTACGATCTGGCCAAGCTGCTGGACAAGCCGACCGACGCACAAAAAACCGCCTATGAAAACGCCCTGAAAGCGTTGGACGACGTGCGGGCTGGGCGCTTTGCCGGATCATCCGATACCGGGAAGGGAAACATGGGCTGGGGATCAACCCGCAAAATCCGTTAATATCATGCTTACCGATACTCAATGGCTGCTCTCTGCACTTGTGGAGGAAATCCAGGCGGCTGAAATTGCCGACACCGTCGAGACCTTCAACGGTGTTGATCTGGAAGAGGCCATCCGCCAGCTGCACTCCTATCCGTCCACGGCCGTGATTGTGATGCCTGACCTGCTCACCATGGACCACGACATCCAGGGATGTGTCCCGGTCAAGGCGATCATCACCCGCAAAGTTAACTTGTTCATCGGCTCTGCTGCTTATGGCCGGACAGGTGGCGACATGGCCACGGCCAACGCCATGGTGGACAAATTGCTGGAGTTGCTAACTTGGCATGAACTTGGCCAGTCCGGCCGCGTGCTTGTCAAGCCCGTGGCGGCCACCCCTCAACAAATTGCTTTCGACTCCACACCCTGCCGGGCCATCTGGTCCATGCAGGTGGATGTAACCTGCTTGGAAAACTCATTCTGATAAATACCAATCCACAAATATCATCATCTGATAAATACCAATCCACAAATCTATGGCTGAAAATACCTACATCATCAAAGGCAATGACATTGCCTTCGGCATTCCATCCGGAACAACCGTCCCGTGGGGCGTGCTGACATCCCTGAAACGCAAGCCCTCCAAGACCGTGGCTGAATTCCCGGACCAGGACGGCGAAATCGGCACGCGCGTCTCCTATCAGGGCAAAGAAACCTACTCCCTTGAAGTGCTCCGCGGAGGCAAAAAGGGAAGCAGTGTATCATCTTTGCCCGTGCCCGCCCTGGATGACATCGTGCAGCTTAACGGCAAATATATGATCGTCTCTGACATGGATGATTCCTGCGCCCAGGGAGACGCCCAGAAGTACACCATCGAACTGACCTATTACCCGGCCATCGACATGACGCCCAGCCCTGCACCTGCGTCCAACTCGTCTCCCACTACATCAAAATAGCGCCCGCCATGACCCCCGCCGTTGCCAACCTTGCCCTGGCCAAAGAGACTGCTTATGACGTATCCTTGGTCGTCCAGGACGCTGCCGCCCAGCCCATCGACCTGACCGGGTACGACTTGGCGGCCAGCATTAAGTCTGCCGCTTCCCCTTCCGCCGTCGATTTGTCCGTCACCGTGACGGATGCAGCGGCCGGGTTGGCAACGGTGCATATCCCAGGCCAGCCGCTTGGCATGGCGGCCTGGGAACTCTGGATGCAGGCCGCGCCTGAAACCCCGCGGGAACGCATCCTGCGCGGTCTTGTGACCGTGTCAGATAGAGTGGACCCAAGAGACGCAGGCAACCCCTCTACCCACCGCATGATTGTCCGCGTCAGTGACGCCGTAACCGTGACCGTGGACTCCGTCGACTTGGCGTGGTGGGCCTATTCACAGGCCAAGCATATGGTTGAGCAAGACTTGACCGGACCACCGGGGCCTCCGGGGCCTCCGGGGCCTCCGGGGGCAACCGGAGCAACCGGAGCAACCGGAGCAACCGGAGCAACCGGGCCGGAAGGCAAGCCTGGGAAAGACGGTAAGGACGGGAAAGACGGATTAACCGAAGAACAACTCAATGCCCGATATGGAAGAGTTGAATTAGATAATGAATGGGCCGGGAATCAAACCATTAAAGGATCGGTCACTATAGACGGAGGGCTCACGGCGACAAGCAACACTAGTACCTTGGGGAATGTCATTACGGCTAATATCTCTGTGCAACGTGCCGATATACACGGACCAGCCTCATTTGACTATGGCGTCACAATGGCGCAATCTCTAACGGTAGCGGGACAATCCATCCTCACGGGGGGGCTTAATGTAGGAGGAGAGTTAGGGCTTTATGGCTCTGACGGCCTGCCCGGCGGATATGTACGCGGATATTACGATTCCCCGGACGAATCTACCATTATAATTAGGGATGGCGGGGCGCGAGAGTACCTGGGGATAAGTAACAACTCCAATACCTCCCTGGCATCTTTGAACTTGAGAGGGGATACCAAGTATTTAGCCCTGCCCGAAAACCTAGTAGGGAATTTCAAGTTCTTGGAACCTAGCCTCCAGTCTGTTGTGTTGGCCTTAGACTATGACCCAGAGACAGGGGAGCCTCGCGTGGCGACAGATTTCCCGTTGCTGGCTAATGGTGGATTGGCGGTTAACGGCCCGGCGACGTTTTCCGGGGAAATTACCATGGATAAACTTTGCGTGTCGAGCAGTTATATTAGATGTAAAGGCTTCTCAACAGCTGATGGGTACATTTCTTTTTCATCTTCCAACACAGAAGGCCGGCTGGTTATCGCTTCGGGCAAGATGTTTATAGGAAATACTTTGAGCAGGCGGAACGTTAGTATTGAGTGCCTGTCAGTCGGCATGAAGACCTATACCTCCCTGACAAAAACAATGGCGGGCGATATTGGGCTGACGGGTAATTCGTTGCTGAACATGACGGAAGGTGATGCCCGCTGGCTCAAGGTGAGGACAGACCTGTCCGATGCCGAATACGCCGCGCTGGAGGAAAAGGACGCAACTACCCTCTATATCACCACCGATGGGGGAAAAGTCTATGCAGGAGCAATACCACTCAATTAACCGCAACTATATATATAAATTATGTTAATCCATATTATTTATGATCGCCAAAAAGAAGCAGAGGCCAAATTTGGCCCGCTCGCTGGGGTTATACGCTTTGTCGGTCCTAAGTCGGACCGTTGGAGCTACCGCGAGTCGATGCGACTCGACAAATTGCCGGAGGAGCAGGCCAAGGTTTACCTCGCGCTTGCTTCGTCAATCCAGGCTAAGGGAGAGGACTGGCAAGCCTCCCAGGTGTGGGTAGAGATGGAGGGCAAGGACAAGGTATCCTTGCGGATTGAGGCCCGCCAGGACGGCACGGGAGCCCTCCGCACGTTCACACCTGATGACGATCCTTCCCTGCTGATTAGTGACCCCGCCGCCGTGGCGTTTTTTGATTATTTCATGCAGGCATGATTTGCCATTCAGGCCGCGGCATCCGTGCTGCGGCCTTTTTCGTGTCAGGATGGCGGCATGTCCAATCCTGACGATACATCCAATGTAGTGGCCGCCACGGCCGCCTCTATCCCTGACGCCGTCAAAGACGCCTTTGCTGCTGGCAATACTCTCTCCCTGGGCGACGTCCTTTTGTTGGAGACAGCGGGCTGTCGATTTATCGCTGCGGGGGCTGCGCCGACGTTCCGCGAGATGTCCACGGTCTATTGGCTGCTTGCCGACAAGCAGGCTTTCCGGCTCGCTCTGGACTCCGGCGATTTTGATGCACAGTTGCAGGCATACGCCGACAAGTTGTCTCCCTCCGTCATTCCGGCCGCGGCATCCAATATCAGGGGCATTCTGGCCCGGTCCTTTGCCCCGGCCAGCGGCGCGGGAAAACCGATGCCCACGCCGACAGCATAACGTGCAGCGGCGTGGGCTGGTGGCTGGTTCTGGTTGACCTGCTGGCCAGCGAGTACGGCTGGCCGCTGGCCGACGTGCTGGCCACACCATTGCCCCAGGCGCTTGTGCTGCGCGAGGCCATCGCCCAGCGCAATGGAGCCAAGGGCGGCGGTCTCACCCTTCTGGAACGTCAACTGCTTATCAATCTACAATCCTCATGAGTAAGGGTATCGACTACGGACTTGACCTTGATTCCTCCGGATTCACCGGAGGGCTTGGCACGGCACGGGCGTCACTGGGCGGTTTCCAGGCTTTCAGCGTGGGGTCCATGGCGGCCGTAGGTGCGGCGGTGGCCGGGGCTGCCCTGGCCGTCAAGGGGATTGGTGCGGCATTCCGCGAGGCCCAGGCGGCCGTGGGTGAGGCGGCCAACCGTGAGACGATGACCACGGCCTTTATTCCGATTCTTGGTTCGGCTAAGGCTGCCAAGGATCGTATGGCAGAACTGGCCGATTTTGCGGCGCACACTCCGTTTCAACTGCCCGGCATTGCGGCGGCGTCACGCACGTTGGAATCATTAACGGATGGAGCTTTAGCCACTGGCCAGGGGTTGACTTTGGTTGGTGATGTTGCCTCTGGTGTGAATCAGCCTATTGAAGAAATGGCTGTCACTATTGGCCGTTTATATTCCGGGTTGGATTCCGGGCGTCCAGTTGGCGAGGCCATGCAGCGATTGCAAGAACTGGGGGTCATTTCTCCTGATGTTCGCACAAAGTTGGAAAAGCTACAATCCGAAGGCAAAAAGGGGGCTGAGGTATGGCAGATAGCGGCGGATGAGATGAGCAAATTTAGCGGTGGGATGGAGCTGCAAAGCCAGACCTGGAACGGTAAAATGTCCACGTTAAGCGATAACTGGGCCAAGGTGCGGGCCAGTTTCGGCGAACCCATCATTGACGCCCTCAAGCCTCTGCTGGATGACGGTATTAGCACGATTGAAAGCATGGCTGACAAGGCGCGGGAAATCGGCGAAACCATCGCCTATGCCATGCGGTTCATGATTGAGGCTTTCCGTCAAGGAGAGGCCTGGAATCTGGCCAAACTGGGCTTGACTCTGGCCTTCCAGGAGAGCACGAATTTTTTATGGCGCACCCTGATGGGGGTTTGTGAGGCTATTCCTCAATATCTTGTTCAGGCTTTTAAGCAAGGCGTCATGATTTTAGATATTCTGACGGATGCTTCTTTCTGGGGAATGGTTGGAGACGCATTCATCGGAGTCATGAGGATGGCCGTTAATGGCCTGCTGGCCTTGTTATCCGAGGGGGTTGCCAGTTTGCTTGACAGTATACCAGGACTAGGAGACGAGGCAAATTGGATGCGTGGTTTGTCCCGTGAGTTCGAGCGTGACGCCAATAAAGGCATGGATCAAGCCAGCGGAGCAGGGAAAGCATTCATTGATTCCTACGGCGACCGCATTCTTAGCCAAATCTCCGAAAACTTCTCCGCCCTGCAAAATGCTTTTTCAGAAGGTTTTTCTAATGCTGCTGATGTCATGGATACCTCCGGCATCAAAGCCGAAATGGCATCTATCAGCGACCGCATCACGGGGGCGATTGAAAAACAGGATGCAGCCCGCGCGACCAAAGAAAAGGAGGATGCTGCCAAAGGCAAACCCAAGCGCCAGAAGACGGATGACGATACCCCTAAAATTAAAGTCAACTGGGAAACCGTGCTGGCCGGATCGCTGGCCAAGGTGGGCGGTGGGGGATATGGCCGCATGATGCTTTCTGCGGAAAACGTCCCGCAAAAACAACTTGCGGAACAGAAAAAAACTAACGAACTACTCAACAAACTACTGCAAAAACAGGGCGGTGCCCTGGCTGTTTTAGGATGATATGAACAACGACATTTTAGGAAAGCTACCGTCAGGAGTGCTGACGTGGTACAAGCCCTCTCAATATAAAGAGACCTATGAAAGCAAGTCCCTCGTAGAATACTACATGTGCCCTGCTGGGGAAGGGCGTGACTTGGTATCTCATATTTTTTCCCCGGCTAATGCGACCTCTTCTATTCCCAGTAAACAGGGAATGTTTTTAACGGACATAAGCATCGAATCCCACGAAAGCAACAAGATTGATTTTGTGACATTGACTTACTCCGCCACGGTCGAAGATCCCTCGGACCCGGACAACCCGGATGATCCCGATCCTCCGTCCTTTGAATTCGATGGCCGGGAGTGCGAAGTAACCGTTTCTCTAGTCGATGAACCAATCACGCAATGCAAGCTCTACAAGGGAGACGTGGACAACCTGGACAACACGACTCTTAAAGACCTGTGTGCTCTGATGGGCGGCCAGCTCTCCGATGAAAAGGGAGTCAGCCTCACGGAAAAACTCAACGGAAAAGTTCCTCCTACTCTTCTTTCAAAAATATTGCGCGGGCAGACTCACTACAAGGCCGCCTATACCCAGTGCCGCCTTACCATCCCCAGCAAGGTGGATATTTCCGATTCCGGCAAAATTTCTTCGCGGGCCGGATTGCCCAACTTGCCGGACGGGCAAGTCTGGCTTTGTGCGGGCGGAGGTGTAACCCGCCGCAATGGCAAGACGGTCACGCAAATCACTTACATAGGCGGGAACTGGGACCAAGAAATTTATGGATAAGACCATGTATAAAAGAAAACACAAACGCAAGCAATACTCCTTGACCATCCCTAACAAGGTGGATGTAGCCCGCGAAGTCGGCAAGATTAGTACAAGGGAAGAACTGCCCAACTTGCCGGATGGCTACACTTGGATCTGCACAGATGGATGTATGATCAGTCGTAATGGGGAAGCAGTTACGCAACTTAATTTCCTTTCCGGGTTATGGTCCAAGGTAAAGTTTGGCTGATATGTATCAACTCCCTCGAAAGAATAAAGGCGCCGTTTTGACTGCCGAAAACTGGAACAACAGTGTCGATGCTATTCAAGATGCCCTTAAAAGGACATCGGATTTTAATAGCATGCTGCCTTCCCTTCCGTCCTCCGGATGCTGGGCAGGTGGACGGTATATAGACGATAAGGGCGGCTTTTCCCTGCGGTCCATGACCAAGACGGGGGATACCTGGACGGCTTACTTTAATCCGGGCCGTGTCGTGGAAATTCATGCTGGGGGATGTCGGTTCGTTATTCCAGATATCGACGGCAGAAAAATAACCGCAACTCCTTACCCTGGGCTTAAAGCGGAAAAGGGCAAGGTTTATCTGGATTTAATTTTCGGTGATCAGGAACATGACTGTATCACGGAGGCTAAAATTTCTACCAAGGAGCAGTTGCCAAGCGGCAAGGTAGTCCGCATGGTGCTTGGTGAATTCGTTGCCGGAGACGGCGGGTCCGGGGCCGCTATTGACGACCTGACTTATACGTCTTTTTTAACCGGATGCATTACCTACGCCAACGGTTCCCGGTCGGAGGGCTGGCGGGTGCTTTCCGTCCCTGACCAGGACGGAGCCGCTGACAAGACTTATGTCCGACAAGGGGATATTTATGTAGAGGGCAAGCTTGCAAAAGAGGGGACCGGAGATTGGGAGGAGGCACCCGCCGCCGAGGGGGATATATGGCTCAATGTAACTCTTGACAGCGATGGTTCGTATCAATCTCATTCCCTGGCGACGGAGAAAGGGGAGGAAAATCCGGCTAAAGCGACCAAGCAGAAAAAGGATGATAGCGGAAATGATGAAGAAGAGGGCGCGGCGTACAGTTTCAAAATTGCCAAGGTTCAATCTTTGCCGGAACCATGGCCTTTAGACGGCAATAACGTACAGCTTGTCTCCGTCCGCCAATATGCCCTGGGTGCCGTTTATTGCCTGTTTGCACGGGGAGACGCCCAGGAGGGCGGTGCCAAAGAAGATGGCAACGAAGGGTTCCGTGTCAAGGTCGAAAAAGACGCCACGGGTAAAGTTACAGCGGTAAAAGTGCGGCCCGGCCATGTTTATTTCCAGGGGCGATTTTGCACCGCGGCCTTGGAGGCTGGCCCGGACGGCTGGGTCTCTCATGTGGCGACATCCGGCGCGGTCTGGCTGGTGGTTCAATTCGACGAGTGGGGCGTCTTCCAGTCCTCCTATTTGTCCACATCCCAGCCCAGCATTGCAACCCTTACTCCCTTTATTCTTTCTCCGCAGGCAACGGGCATCAAGGGGCAATACGCCTTTCATTTAGCCGACGTGGATACGAACGGTACCGTCAAGCAGTATGCCCTGGGGGCGGTCTACTGCATTTTTGACGCAGGCACCTATTTTGCCCCAGGACCTGCCGAGTAAATTTTATGATTACTATATATATACCTGCCTATTCCGGCAACGGACCGGAGGCCGTGGAGTGTGTGGCGTGTGCCGCGCAGACCTTCCCGGAGGCCCGGATTATCGTTGCCAATGATGGTAACAATCCGATGCCGGACCAGTGCCGGGACGCCTGTTCCTGTGACGTTGTCACGACGGATTTTGAGCGCGGGCGCAACCTCAACGGTCCGGAGGCCGTCAGGGGGATTCTCTCCCTGTTAAGTTGCGGCGTGCAGGATGATGACATTATCCTCAAGGTTGACCCGGATACGGCCCTTATTGGCCGCTCCTGGCTTCAGCCCATGCTGGACAATCCGGAGATTCCTTTTTCCGCATGCGGGACCGACTATCAAGCCGCCTATGGGTGTTGTTATGCCCTACGGGGCCATATCGCCAGGGAGCTTTCCGTTATCATGCAGGATGCCCCTCTATCGGCCATATGCCCGGAGGATATTACCATTGGCCGCTATATCCTGGATCACTACGATGGGAGCAAGATTTACTACCCATGGAGTCCGGAGCGGTGGGACGGGCTTTTCAGTGCGTGGCGGTGGCAGTGTGGCGGCAAGGCGACGACTGGCACCTATGCACGCAGATTTGACGTTGTCACCACGGGCAACCCTGTTTGTTCTCCCTTTCCTTCTCTTACTCGCGCGACGGTTATGTTCAACCTCCGCCGAGCCGCCGCGGACCTTCCGCCAACCCTCCGCCGCTACTGATTTATGACTTCTTTCCACGATACCGCATCCACTTCTCCTGCCGAGTTCCGAGATATTCCCCAAGCCCCAGGACCGGAAAAAGGCGTTCTTGCCTTGCTGGCCATGGACCCGGCTACCTACATGCCCCAAGCCGTCACGTTTGGCGTGTCTGATGACTTCTTTTACATCCCGGCTCACCAAGTGTTGTGGAGGTTGTTCTTGTCCCGCTATAACGCTAATTTGCCTCTGGACATTATTTCTATCACCCAAGCCCTGGATGACATGCACCAGTTGGACGCCGTAGGCGGGAGCGCAGGACTGGCGGACCTGTACACCTTCACCACCACGGGAGCCTTTTTTGAGCATTATCTACAAGCGCTGAAAGACAAGGCCCTCTTGCGCTCCATCATCGACATTGCCACCAAGTCCATGACGCAGGCCTTTGACAATCCGGATGACGTGGCGGAACTGCTGGACTCCGTGGAAACTCATATTTTCCAGATAAGGAATAGGGCCAAGGATAACAAGGACGTCCAAAGTCTATCCGTCCTTGTCAGGGAGGCGGTGAGCAACTTTGAGCAGTTCATCGCCAGCAAGGGGCAGATTCAGGGACTTTCCACGGGCTTTGACCAACTGGACCGCAAGAGCAATGGCCTCAAGCCTGGGGACATGTTCGTCATTGCCGCCCGTCCTTCCATGGGGAAGACTTCTTTTCTTCTCAATATCATTGAGCATATTTCACTCAATGAGAAAAAGCCGACCTTGCTTTTCTCCTGTGAAATGCCCGCCGTCCAGATTGTGGAACGCCTTCTTTTCGCCCGTTCCGGCGTCCGGCGCGGAGAGATTGTCCGGCGCGGCACCCTCACGCAATTGGAGATGCAGCACTTCAAGCGGGCTGTGGGTGAGCTTGGGGAGGCTCAACTGGTCATTGATGATACGGCTTCCATTTCCATCAATGAGCTACGCGCCAAGGCCCGCCGCGTCATGCGGGATATGGGAGGACTTGCCGCCATCGGTGTTGACTACCTCCAATTGATGCGCTCCACGTCCAGACAGGCGGCCAATAGCCGCGAGCGAGAAGTCGCGGAAATCTCCGCTGGACTCAAGGCCCTGGCCAAGGAACTCAAGGTTCCGGTCGTCGTCCTGGCCCAGCTCAACCGTGGCCCGGAGACGCGCACGGGTAATAGCGTAGGCGTTCCGCGCATGTCTGACCTCCGGGAGTCCGGTTCCATTGAGCAGGACGCGGACATGATCGGCCTGCTTTACCGCTCCGACTACTACGCGGAAGACGAGGATCAGCGCCAACAATTGGCCGGACAAGCCAACTTGCATGTAGCTAAAAACCGCAACGGCCCCACCGGGGACGTGCCGCTCCACTTTGAAGCGGAACTCATGCATTTCTCCACCCGTGAGCCGCTTCCTTCCACTAAGCAGTGACACGTGTCACAACCCCACTCCTGACCCTTTCAATTTTTCAGGTTTGACCCTTTCGGATAATTACCATTTTACCCTTTCGCCCATTTATGCTTGGTCACAATGGTACGGCGCAAGGCTTCAAGAACCTGCAGATGGAAACGGGTTCCATCCTGGATATGTCCTCTTCCGAGCTGACGATTGCCAGGGGCTCCGTTGCCGGATCTCTGCGGAATGTTTCCTCCCTGATCAAAAACGGTTCCGCGGCGGACATTCTCACGCTTAAAGGCAACGACGCCCTTAATGGCATAAGCGCTTCTTCAAGCGGCGGAATAGACGTAACGGCCGGGACACTCGAACTTCGCGACATGATTGGCACCGGATCTTTTAACCATACCGTTAGCCTTGCGGACGATACAGTGCTTGACCTGAGCCTTGGCAACACGGGCTCCCCCAATGAATGGGGGTTGAACATAATGGGGACAGGCACCGTGATAGGCTCCAACGACTATGTTGTCATCCATGAAAACAACATGGGGCTGGAAATGGCTGAAAATGTGTACGTAAGAGTTCAAGCGGATGATCCGTCTTCGCAAATCACGCTGAACGACAGCAACGCGTACAAGGGAACCACCCAGGTTGAAAGCGGAATCCTGAACGTCTCGAAGAACTCGCAGCTGGGTGACACTTCGCTCAACCGCCAGGTGATTCTCAACGGTGGCCGCATGAACGTTTCGGCCAGCTTTGACACTGCTCGCCGCATGGAGCTTTGGCAGAACGGTTCTGTCAATGTCACGGAGGGCGTGACGACCAACTGGGGGAGCATCACCGGAAATGACGGCCTGACGTTCACGAAAACAGGCGCGGGCGAGCTCGGCTTTACGGAAGCGTTTGACTACGGTCACATCAACGTGCACGAAGGCGTGCTGACATTCCGTTTCGCCGATCAGTCCGGTGGTGACATTGCGGCTGGCTCTATTGATTCGATGAAGATCGAATCCGATGGAGCCATGAACATCAACAAAGGCCGGGTATCTTTTAAAGCCCTCACAAGCGACGGGGCCATAGACGTGTCCTCCGGCGCGTGGCTGGCCGTGGAAGGAGGCAATGGCGCCGGAAACGCGGTTGTGAGGGAAATTACCGGCAACGGCACTGTTTACAATGGACAGGGTTCCGTCTTTACAGTCAACGGAGATGTAGCGGCGGACGTCGTTTACAACGGTACCGGTTCAGTCTTCAACGCCGAAAATGTAACGGTAACCACCAGCCTCCAGAATTCCGGTGCGTTTACCGCAGGCGGCAACGTGACGGGCGCTGTGGAAAACCACGGCATGTTTGCGGCAAACAGCGTCAGTGGCGACGTAGAGAATTACGGCGAGGCGAAGATAGGCTCGCACACCGGAGACCTTGTAAACAAGAGCGGCGGCGTCTACCATCTGGACACGCTTCACGGCAATCTGACCAATGAAAGCGGAGGCACGGTTAAGCTTGCCAGCGGCGGCGACCATCTGACGGACGGCAATTTCACCAATTACGGCGCGCTGGATTTTGTAAACCTCGGTCTCACCAAAACGGTTACGGGCAAGCTCAGCGGCAGCGGCTCTTATTATATGGAAGTGTCAACCGCCGACGGTAATCCCGTAACCAATGCCGACAGATTGCACATCCAGGGCGGCGCAAGCGGCACTCATATTTTTTATGTGACCAATACAACGCCGGGCAGTGACGCGGTAAAAACGATCACCGACATCGTCAAAATCGAAGGCGCGCTTGATCCCGATTTTAAATGGGTAGACGGCAACAACGGCTTTGACGGCGGCGTGCTGCACTACGTGCTGACGGAAGGCACTGCCACTTCCGGCTTTGTCCTCAATGCCGTCGCGAACGGATATTCCGACGCGTCTAAAGCCGCGATCAATACGATAGGCGCCATGTCCATGGGCTGGTTTTCGCAGCTTGACAGCCTCTCCAAGCGCATGGGAGAACTTAAGCTCGGCGGTGAGCGGAAAAACGGAGAGTTTGATGTCTGGGTGCGCAGCTACGGTTCGCAGGTGAACGCCAGCCTCGGCATCAGCGGCATGAGCGACTTCCGCGAATACCAGTACGGATCGGACATTGGCGGTGACTGGGTATTCGCGCCGTCCAATAAAAAGCATATGCTGGCGCTCGGTGCATTCGTGGGGTATCAGGGCGCCCAGCGCCGCTTCCACGACCGCTACGGCAGCAAGGGAGAAACGGACTCCGTCTACGGCGGCGTATACGCCACTTACATGCGCTCGGACGGCTGGTATTCCGATCTGGTTCTCAAAGGTCAGGGGTTCGACAGTAATTTCGATTCCTATGGCACGAACGAAAAAGGCGATTTTTCAAACGGAGCAGTCGGAGCTTCGCTTGAAGTCGGGAGATGCTTTTCCAATCAAGGAGGCTGGTTTATCGAGCCCAGCGTCCAATTCGCCTACCTGCATGTCTTCTCGAAGGATTTTACCATGGAAAACTCGAATGTTCCGGTTTACACGACGGATTCGGACATCTACCGCTTCCAGGGCATGTTGAGAATGGGGAAGCTCTTTGACGTAAACGGCATGAAATTGCAGCCCTACGCGAAAGTGGGTCTTGAAGTGCAGTGCAGCAGCGCGGGCGAAGTTTCCATGGCGGGCTACAAATTCAGGCCGAACACCGACGGCGTACGGTTCGTGACCGGCGCGGGTGTCGCGTGGCAAACGACCAGGCGCAGCCAGGTATACCTGGACTACGAGGCGTCGGTCGGCGAGAAATACGACAGGCCCTGGGCCGTCAATCTTGGATACAGGTTCACATTCTAAGATAGGTAAACAAATGAATGATGATGGCGTCCGTTTCCCGGGCGCCATTTTTTTTTAAGATAGAAGTGCGGGGCGCCCAAGAGGGACATGGATACGGGATGCTGTATGACAGCTCCCTCTTGCCCAATAAGGCTAAAGTCAGCCTGGAAGTATAGATGCCTTGGCCGCGGCTTGAGACCGTTTCATGAAACTGCTCTCATTTTTTACCCCAAACAGGAAATCCTGTTTGATTATCTAACATCAAGGGAGGATAAATGGTGCGCCTGGCAGGACTCGAACCTGTACGCCTTTCGGCACCAGATCCTAAGTCTGGCGCGTCTACCAATTTCGCCACAGGCGCGACGAATGCGTGGACGCACTCTGCCATACCGTGCCCTGGCGTTCAAGATTAAACAGAAGGGTTTCCTTTTGACATGTCCGTAGAATATCCGTATGGTGAAAGCCTATGAAAATATCAATTACCCTGTTGAGTTTCTGTCTTCTGGCTGCATTCCCCCAATCCCGGGCGGATGTCAGGCTTCCCAAAAGCGCGTTTACCCTGGACCGGATGGAAGAGGCGATGAAAACAGCGCAGGAGCAAAAGAAGCCTGTGGCTTATCTTTACACCAACACGGCCACCACATGCCCGCTGGCTGCCGGCGCGTCGGAGGGTTTTCTTGAGGCTGTCGGGAAGCGGTGCGTGCTGGTTTACCTTCCCGTGAAGGGCGGCAAAAAGTCTGCCCATGTGTCCGCTGCGGTGAAAGCCGCCCTGCAGAAGGGAAAGTTTTATCCCAAGCTGGTACTGACCGCCAGCGACGGCTCCGGGGCGCAGTGCTTCACTTATGAAGCCTACCAGGCGGATTCCAGAAAGGCGGCGCGCGAGATCAGGAAACAGATTACCGTCCTGACTAAAAAACAGTCCTGAACCGTCCGGCGGAATATTCCGGGCCTTCCGGAAAACAGGTTCAACTCATGATTTCCGCGGGAAAGGGGAAGAGCTTCACGAACAGGAAATCCAGCATCCCCACGCACAGGGCAATGCAGATGGCTTTCTTGGGAGACAGGCGGGGAGCCATCTTCAGCCAGGTAACGATTCCCGCGTGAATCGCCAGGGAGATGCCCACGGACCACCAGAAGAACGGAATGCCCGTCATGGCGAAGAGGGCTGCCAGAGGGTAGGTGAAGGCCATGAAGATTTTCATGATGGCTTCCCATTCATGCCCGCGCACCATCATCAACTGCTTGGATAAAAGGGACACGTACAGGCAGGAGGGGACCACGACGCACAGGATCAGGGAGACGAGCCCTTTTTTTGCATACCGTTCTTCCTGCGTGGGAATGTACATGCCGCATATACTGGGTCAGCGGGGGGGAATTGTCAAACATTGTCCTAGCCCGGCGGGGCGGGTGGATTATACTGGCGGCATCGCGTATGTCGTCTTTTGAATTGAATTCCTCCTTCAAGCCCTCCGGCGACCAGGAGCAGGCCATCGGCAAGCTTCTCAAGTCCCTGGAGGCGGGCAACAAGCACCAGGGTTTGCTGGGGGTGACGGGGAGCGGCAAGACGTTCACGATGGCGAATCTGATTGCCCGGATGAACAGGCCCACGCTGGTGATTTCCCATAACAAGACGCTCGCCGCGCAGCTTCACTCGGAGCTGAAGAGCTTTTTCCCGAATAACGCGGTGGATTATTACGTCTCCTACTTTGACTACTACCAGCCGGAAGCGTACATCGCCAGTTCGGACACCTATATTGAAAAGGATTCCGCCATCAATGACGAGCTGGACCGTTTGAGCCTCAACGCCATGAACTCCCTGATGACGCGCCGGGACGTGATTGTGGTGGCGTCCGTTTCCTGCATTTACGGCCTGTCCACGCCGGAGGACTACCGGAACCTGACCCTGCGCATCCGCGAGGGGGACATCATGGACCGGGACGTGTTCCTGAGGCAGCTGGTGGAGCGCCTGTTTGAGCGGCAGGATTTTGACTTTGTCCGCGGCACGTTCCGTGTGCGCGGGGAGGTGGTGGAGGTGTTTCCCGCCTATTCGGAGGGAGAGGCGATCCGCGTGGAGTTTTTCGGAGACGAGGTGGAACGGGTTTCCTTGATTGATTCCACCTCCGGACGCGTGCGGGAACGGCTGGGCAGCTACACCTTTTTCCCGGCCAAGCAGTACGTGGCCGCTCCGGAAAAGCGGGCCGCGGCGCTGAAAGCCATCCGGGAGGAGCTGGAAGACCGCGTGGGATGGTTTGAAAAGCATGGCCGCCTTCTGGAAGCGCAGCGCCTGAAACTGCGTACGGATTATGATTTGGAACTGATTGAAGAGCTGGGCTTCTGCAAGGGGATTGAAAACTATTCCCGCCATTTGTCCGGCCGGCTTCCGGGCAGTTCCCCGTCCACCCTGCTGGATTTCTTTCCTAAGGATTCCCTGACCCTGATTGATGAAAGCCATGTGGCTGTGCCGCAGCTGGGCGGCATGTACGAAGGAGACCGCAGCCGCAAGAACATCCTGGTGGAGCACGGCTTCCGCCTCCCCAGCGCGCTGGACAACAGGCCGCTGAAGTTTCATGAATTCATGGAGAGGCAGAACCAGATCGTGTATGCCTCCGCTACGCCGGGACCGTTTGAACTGGTAAACTGCCGTGCGGATAACAAGACTTACATTCCCGTACGCCGTGCCTCCCGGTCCGGAGAAAAGGCTCCGGAGGGGTTCAAGGGGATTCTGTTCACTTCCCCCAAGGATATTCGCGTCACTCCCAGCCCGTCCACGGAACCCGTGGAGAAGTTTGACCCTACCAAGCGTTCCACTCCCCTGATTGTGGAACAGATCATCCGCCCCACCGGGCTGCTGGAACCCAGGATCACCATCCGCCCGCTGAAAGGGCAGATCGACGAGACGATCGCCCTGTGCAACGACCGGGTTGCCAGGAATGAACGCGTTCTGGTCACGACGCTGACCAAGAAGACGGCGGAAGACCTGACGGAGTACCTGAAGGGAGTAGGGTTGAAGGTTTCCTATATTCATGCGGATGTGGACGCCATTGAGCGCGTGGAAATCCTGCGTGCCCTGCGCGCCCGGAGGATTGACGTGCTGGTAGGCATCAACCTGCTCCGGGAAGGCCTGGATTTGCCGGAAGTCTCCCTGGTGTGCATTCTGGATGCGGACAAGGAAGGTTTCCTGCGCAATGAGACCTCCCTGGTGCAGACGGCGGGCCGCGCCGCGCGCCATTTGCATGGGGAATGCGTCCTGTTTGCGGATGTAATGACGGATTCCATCAAGCGGCTGATTGAATTGACGGACTACCGCCGGAGCATCCAGGAGAAGTACAACCAGGAGCACGGCATTGTTCCGCAGACCGTGAGCCGGTCGGAGCAGGGGCAGTTGAAGCTGTATGCGGAAGAAGATGAAGAATCCTTCCGTGTGGCGGAAGATGAAGCCGGGTATGGTCTGGAAGAGCGCATTGCCAGGCTGGAGGCGGAAATGAAGGAAGCCGCCTCCCATCTGGAGTTTGAACGCGCCGCCCTGATCCGGGACGCCATCCGGCAGCTGCGCGGCGGCGGTAAGGAAAAATAGGCTTCGTTCTCATTTTACCGTCGGGAAGCGCTGCACAGCCTGTGCGGCAGTTGCAATTCATATGTCCGTCAGGATGTGCCGGCTTTCAGGAAAAAAAGTTCTCTACTGCCCGGTTCAAGTTTGTTTGCCGTGGAGGCCTGTGGAGTTCCCTGGCGCAGTATCCCGTGGGAACGTTGTCTGCAAGTCTTCTATTTACGGAAGCCGTGAAAAATGACGTCAGAGCTATTTTCCACTTGCCAAGGGCAGATTGGTGCCTATACTCCTTCCACCATGACCCGCAAAGGTGGTATCAATAAAACTCGCAAGGCAGTCGCCAAGCGTTTCAAGGTTACCGGCACGGGCAAGGTACTGCGCCGTAAACAGGGTAAGCGCCACATCCTCCAGAAGAAATCCAGCAAGCGCAAGCGTCAGCTTGGCAAGGTGGCTCTGGTGGACGAAACGCAAGTCTGGGCAGTCAAGCAGAACCTGCCTTTCGCCTAAACCGCGAAAACGCTCGACCAACGCCGAGCTTTCCCCCCGCTGAACGGGGGGCCTTCATGCAGCCTTCTTCCGATGAGAAGATAAGAACAGGCGAGACTGCAGGGAGGTGAGGAAGAACAGTCTGTTCAAGATAGAAATAGAAATAAGCTATGCCACGTGCCACTAATGGACCGGCCTCTCGCAAGCGCCGTAAGCGCATCCTCTTGCGTGCCAAGGGTTTCCGCGGATTCCGCAGCAAACTCTTCCGTTACGCCAAGGATGCCGTTTACAAGGCTTGGCAGTATGAATACCGCGACCGCAAGCGCCGGAAGGGACAATTCCGCCGTCTCTGGATCGCCCGTATTTCCGCTGCCGTCCGCGACCGCGGTCTGACCTATTCCCGCTTTATGGAAGGCCTGAAAGCCGCCAACGTCGACCTGGACCGCAAGGTTCTTGCCGATCTGGCCGTCTCTGACGAAAAGGCTTTTGACGCCATCTTCGCGCAAGCCAAGAAGGCCATTGAAGCCAAGGATGGTGCCGCTCTCCGCGCCTAAGACGCAGCAGAGTCATCTGTACAGTAAACATTAACAAAAACAGCCCCGGAAGATCATCTTCCGGGGCTGTTTTTGTTTATATGGCGGAGATGGTTGCAGATGTTCATGGTGGAACCGGGCAGTGATTCCGGATACCTGTCCGGCGGTGTCCGGTACATCCATCTTTTTCATCAGCTTTTCATTCTCCGGGAGAAGTGTTGCTTCCGTTGATGTTTGCCTGTACCGGAAAAAGGCGGGAATTCGGATATCTTTTGGGCCGCGGCCCCTTATTGGATGCCTTGTTCAGACTGACAGCCAGGAAAAGGGGAAGGCTGTTTGATGAAGATTGCCATTTCCGGGCTGTTATTGCCTTTTTTGTTATTGTCCGGAATTATCATCAATAATTCTGCAATCAAAGTGGATTGAACAAAATTATTTTATAATTATTTTTCACGTATGTTCCCTTTACAATCGTTTTCATGATGTTCCATGTCTGATGATGGCGTTTAATTTCATGATTGCCCTCCATGAGATTTTTTATTTATTGGGGTGCTGAGCGAGGAAGATTTGAGCTCATTTTTTTCTTATGTGTCCGGTGTCTTGTTTTATGGAAAATGTTATTTCTTCTTGTGTTTCAAAGTATTTGTGCTAACACTCCAACATATCCTATGATGAAGTTTCTCTCTCTGTTGTCATTGGTTGGCGTGGCTTGCGGCTTTGGCTTGTGTTCTTCCGTGAGGGAAGAAAATGCTTCTTTGCCTCCTTTACAGCTGGCGATAAGAACGCTGGAAATGAAGGAGAGTCCGCATGTGGGGCTGTCAGTGAAGGTTTCCCACAATAAGTGGATATTTTTTCCCCAGGATGAAGGATTGAGGAGAAAGTGGAATATGATGCTAAGGTGGGAGGTGTTTGAAACACCGGGCTGGAGGATTGACTGGTGTGAAAATGGATCAGCCCGGGTGGTCATGGAGGATTCTGCGGGAGGCAAGGTTTGGGATGCACGTTCCCATTTCCGGGCTAATGTCCGTAAGAAGGTCTTGCGAGTGAGTCCCGGAAGTTGGCTTCCGGCGCCTGGCGTGCAGTGGATAAGAGTGAAAGGAGAGATTCCGTTTGTCGTATCCCGCCAGGAGGCTGTGACGGATCCCGTGACGGTGAAACTTGAGAAGGGTGCTTCCGTTCCTGTAGTATTGAAAAGCGCTGGTATTGGGAAGGACGGCGGGGCAGAGGACGTGAAGGCAACTTTGACGGTGGAAGAGGTTACGAACGTCGGATCAAGCTGGAAAAGCGGGGTACAGAGTAAAAAGATGCTGGGTCTTAGAGTAGAGGCGCCCGGGCCTGCAGGTATTCGCGGTGTTAAGCTGCAGACCATGGACGGCATACCCGTAGGTGCGACGAATGAGTATGATATGGGAATGATGGACAGGATATGGGTGATGAATCCTGTAAAGGATGAAAAACTTCAGGTTTCAGTCAGGTATTCACAGAATTTACAACGGTACAGTGCTGTAATTGATGACAAGGTGTCACTGGCCGGTTTTTCCTGCGGCGGAGACGGTTGTGATCCACATGATGGAGTGAAGCCCTGTGAAGCGGTGCATTCTGCCCGCGCTATTCCGTCGGGACTTTCTCCCGGGGGCACTGTTCCGGCAGTAAAGGGAGGGGAATCCGTTATGGCGAAACTGGCCGGCATGAGTATTGAAAGCGGCGCTATGCCGTGGGATGGTTCCGGACCTGCACGGATCAGGTTTAAGGTAAAGCTGGAAGTAAAAAGGCCTGCTGTTTTCGAAGAGAGTGCGGATATGAGGGAACAGAGTCTGGAAGTGACGGATTCCATGGGGCATGTTCTGGAGCCAGCCGTGTTTGATTTGGCACGGCTGAGTGTCCGGCCTACAGAGAAAGGAACGGATTTGGTTTTCGTTAGCGGAGAGGGGCCGAAACCGGCCTCTTCCGAAGCAGAATGGCTGCGTGTCAAAGGTACTTTGCGCGTGCCTGTAGCTGTCGTTCAAGATAGCCGCGTCTATGAATTGCCGTTGCGGAAAAAGGCTGAATTGCAAATATCCGTGCCGGGAATGCCTGATGCCGATAAGAACGGCCATGATGTGACAGCTTCCGGAGCCCTGCCTGCCTGTCTGTTGAGTGTGAAAGATGTGGAAGAACAGGAAAACGGAGATATCCATGTGATGGTTTCCCTGGAAATGGAGGGGAGGCCGGTTGACCTGGATTGTTTTGAATTGGTGGATGGAAACGGAATACCTTTGAAGGATGTTGAATCTTTCCCAATCCGTCTCTTGCTTCAATCGAAAAAAAACAAATGGTGGTGGGATCAGAATTTTAAGATCAGGAACGCCTCGGGAACGGAAAAACTCCGGGTTATCCTGAAGTATAAGGCCCATAAGGAACCGGTGAACGTGCCCGTGGATTTCATGGTTGGCCTGGGAGGCCCCCTGCCTGCGGCGGTTCCCGTAAAGAAACCTTAGTCCAGCATGAGGGGGTGGCTATTGGGATCTGGGACGCTTCAGATAATGAAAAAGTGATGTATCGTGTCCTGGATAATATATGCTTTATTGTATTGTTGATTAAATGTTGTTGATGAATTATCGTATTGTTTTTCCTCTCATGAGAATTCCTTTTTTGTTATTGCTGCTGTCTCTTGCTTCCGGTTTTTCCAGTTTGGGTGCCCTTCCTCCCGGGGAAGAAATTGCACCGCCTCCATTGCGCATGGAGTTGAAGCAGATGGTTTTGAAGGGGGAACGCCGCCCGGAGGATCAAAAGCAAAAGTGGAACATGCTGCTGGGATGGCTGGTGCCGCAGGCACCCGGTTGGGAGATTTATTGCTGCCATGATGAGCCTGTCCATGTGACCCTGAAGGATTCCGAGGGCCGGAAGGCCCCTGAGGTGAAGTGTATGGTTCTGGATCTTGAGAGCAGGATTTTCGGGCGTATGGATACCCGGGGATGGCTGCCGTCCGCCAAGGCACAGTGGGTGGACGTGAAGGGGGAGGTTCCGGTTGTCATTTCCTGTCGGGAGGCTGTGACGGAGCCCGTGAAGGTAAAGCTTGTAAAAGGTGCTTCCGTACCTCTGGTGCTTAAAGATGCGGGAATGGGAAAGGATGGCCGGGCGGAGGAGGTGAAGGCGGAGCTGGTGGTGGAGGATTACTGTGGCGACGAGTATTCCAGAAAGGGGCGGGAAAGAAAGAAATTGATTCTGAAATTAGTATCGGATGTGCCGGTAGGCATTTGTGATTTTGAATTGCAGACATTGGAAGGAATGCCGGTAATGACGGGGGAGAGTGTTCCAGGTATAAGAGAAATGTTGGGGTTTGGCAGGATTATTGATTTTTTGATGGATTTTGATATAAACCGTGACGAAATACTCCCGGAACAGCCGGAGCCGGTGAGCTGGGGGCCCAACATGGTGATCCGGACATGGGCTATTGATCCTGTGGAGGAGGGGGAATTGCAAGTGTCGGTCAGATACTCTCAGGACCTGCGGCGTCATAGGATTTCAATTGACCATAAAGCATCTCTGTCCGGATTTTTTGAGGGGAAGGATGGCTCGGAATTCAATGACAAATGCGAGTCTCCCGCTCAAAGAACGCCAGTTACGGATGATGCCGCCAAGCCTTTTTCCGATATGGTGAACAAGGATGGAAAAAGGGTTTCGGCAGGGCTGTCCCTTTTAAGTGTTGGAAACCGGGATGCGTTGGCTTCCGGTGCTGATTCCATATGGATGGATCTTGATCTGGCAGTAAAGGCGCCTGCTGTTTTTGGAAGTCATCCCGATATGAGGGAACAAAATTTGGAAATAATTGATTCCATGGGTCATGTCATGCCCCCGGCCGTGTTTGACCTGGCATGGCTGTCTTCCCGGACCGGAGAGGAGGGCATGACATGGAGCAGACTTTCCGGCGAATGTCATGGATTGGCTTCCCCGGGAGCGGAATGGCTACGTGTCAAAGGAACCTTGCGTGTGCCTGTGGCCATTCTGCGGAATAGCCCCGTTTATGAATTGCCGTTGCGGCCAAAGGCTGAATTGCTGATTCCCGTGCCGGGGATGGCTGATGCCGGTGAGGATAGCCATGATGTAGCGGTTGTAGGAGATATCCCTACCTGCCAGTTGAGTTTGAAAAACGTGGAAGAGAAGGAACATGGAGGCGTGCAGGTAACAGTTGCCCTGGAAGTGGAGGGCGTGCCGTTTGACCTGGAGTGTTTCGAAGTGGTGGACGGCAACGGTGTTCCCCTGAAAAACATCGAGTCTGCCGGAGCCGGATCCTCATTCAGTCTTCATCGTCAGGAATACTCCTGGCATCAGGTTTTTAAAATCGGGAATACTGGCGGCATGGAGAAACTTCGGGTGCGGCTCAAATACAAGGCCAATATGGAAACGGTGGATGTGCCCGTGGATTGCAAGATCGGACTTGGAGGCCTTCTGCTGTAAAGCAGATGTAATACATTAAGATTGAATGATTTTGGTGGCTTTTGCTTCAAAGTTCCGGACTGCCTGAGGATTCTGGAAAACCGCGGCTTCCTCCTTGATAAAGTATATTGTTGCTATTTGTATTACGTTTTTTTAATTTTTATCTTCAACATATCCTGTGATGAAAAATTCCGCGCTGCTGTTATTGTCTGCCCTGACCGGTTTTTCCGGTTTGTGTTCCTCTCCGGTTGATGATGAACTGTCACCACCTGACTATGTTCTGGATGTGGAAAATCTGGAATTGCAGAAAAAAACTTTGATGGAAAATGGGGAATGGATGATCAGGGTAAACGGAGTCGGGCACGGAATTCCCGGCTGGAATATTGACTGGTGTGAAGATACTGCTGCCTGTGTGACGGTGGAAGACTCCGTGGGTCGAAAAGCCGCGAAAGTGCACTTCCAATCCTGGGTGGTTGACCAGGAAACAAACCGTGTGTACTTATCTCCGCTCGGCTGGCTGCCCGCCGCCGGATCACAATGGGTGAGGGTAAAGGGGGAAGTTCCGTTTGTTGTTTCCAAGCGGGAAGCTGTGACGGAACCTGCTGTAGTAAAGATTCTTAAAGGGTTTTCCGTGCCTCTTGTGTTGAAAGAAGCGACTCTGGGGAAGGACGGCTCCCCGGAGGATGTAGAGGCTGTGCTGGTGGTGACGGAATACAGGGACGTTTCCTATGCTGAAGATAGTGGTGGGGAAGGTAAGAAGGTGTTGGAGCTTGAAGTGAAGACGAAGGCTCCCGTGGGCATCCGTAACATTGAATTGAAAACAAAGGATGGTGATCCGGTGATTGTGAGAGATTGGGGGGGGGGAAAGCAGAGCAGGTCTTGGGAGATAGAGAAGGTGAAGGATGGGGAGCTTCATGCATGGATCAGGTATTCACAGGGCTTGAAGAAGTGCAAGGCTGTGATGGACGGGAAGGTTTCACTGGCAGGTTGCTTCATGAAGGAAAATGTCAGAGTCGCCAAGTCTGCTTCCAGGTCCGCCGGTACGTCCTTTTCCGTTTGCGAGAGGATCAATGGGAATACCAACCGGGGTATTATGGCGGAATTGATCCGCTTGAGGATTGAAAACGAAAACCGGGAGGAGGAAAAGATTAATCCTGCACGAATGTTGTTTGATGTTGAGCTGTCAGTAAATAAACCTGCTGTTTTCGGAGGTGCGGCCGATATGCGAAAACAGACGCTGGAAGTGGAGGATTCCACGGGGCGCGTTTTGTCTCCGGTCGCGTTTGATTTGACGTGGCTGCCGTCGTTTTCCCTGAGGGAGGGAGTGACCTCCCTTCTGCTCCAGGGGAAGGGAGCTGAATCCGCTTCTCCTGGCGCGACATGGCTGCGTATCCATGGAACGCTGCGCATACCTGTGGCGACCATACGGGAAAGTCCCGTGTATGAATTGCCCTTGGAGAAGGGGGCTGAACTGCAAATTCCCGTGCCGGGAGCCCCTCCCTCAGGAGGAGACGGTATTGACGTGTCAGAAGCCGGGGATATTCCATTCTGCCGGTTGATCATAAAGGATTTAAGGGGTGATAAAGGGATGAGGATTTCTCTGGAAGTGGAGGGAACTCCGTTTGAGCTGGATTGTTTTGAACTGGTGGATGAACAGGGAATCCCTTTGAAAAACGTCTGTTCTTCCGGGAGTGGAAGTTTGTTTAATCCCGAAGGGACGGAGCGGTCCTGGGACCAGATGTTCACCATCGGGAACGCCGCGGATTGGAAGAAGGTGCGGGTACGTTTAAGGTACAAGACCAATGTGGAAACGGCGATTGTTCCCGTAGACTGCAAGATCGGGCTTGGAGGGCCGCTTCCCCGCAAGACCGGTGTAAAACAGCCTTGAGCCGCCGGCAGACGGACTTGCCTGTTTTCCATATGGCACGGTCGAAGCTTGAGCGTCAGGTCGTGTTGATATAAACTTCTTCCCAATCATTACCATGGATAACATTCTTTCCGTTCTTACTACCATCGGCATCATTTTTGGCGTGGTGCTGTTGTTTAATTTCATGATCTTCGTTCATGAACTGGGCCACTTTTTCGCCGCCCGTTGGCGCGGCTTGTATGTGGACAGGTTCCAGATCTGGTTTGGCCGTCCCATTTGGAAAAAGACCATTAACGGCGTGCAGTGGGGATTGGGCTGGATTCCCGCCGGGGGCTTCGTTTCCCTGCCGCAGATGGCTCCGATGGAAGCCATAGAAGGGGAAGTGGAGCTTCCCAAGGATTTAAAGCCCGTGACTCCCCTGGACAAGATCATTGTGGCCGCCGCCGGTCCCATTTCCTCTTTCCTGCTGGCCGTGTTTTTTGCCGTAGCCGTCTGGCTGGTAGGCAAGCCGGATGTGGAAATGGCGGTGACGACCGTTGGCTTCGTCGCTCCGGACAGCCCCGCGGCTCAATGCGGCATCCTGCCCGGTGACAGGATTGTGAAGGTGGACGGCCGCTCCGTGAATAAATGGGCGGGCAATATGGAGGGCGTACGGGAGCTGATCATGCTGGGCGAGCATGATAAAATTGTTTTTACCGTGCAGAGGCCCGGGCATGAAGGAGAAATGGATATTCCCTGCGGTTTCCGTATTCCGGAAACATCCTGGTGGCAGCGTTCCGGCATGCGCCAGGTGGGGCTGATGCAGGCCATGCCCTGCGTCATCGGGGAGGTGCTTCCCAATTCTCCGGCGGCCCTGGCCGGATTGAAGCCGGGCGATGTGGTGACGGCCGCCAATGGAGCACGCATCTGGAGCCCTGCGGCGCTGGATGTCCTGTTAAAGAAGAATGAACCCCTTCTTCTGGACGTGACGGGCGCTGACGGGGGCGCCAGGCAGGTGAGCCTCCAGGGGAGGCTTCCGGAAAACTGGCACAACGGCGCGGACGGCTCTCTTCTCCAGGGAGCCCAGCCCATCCTGGGGGTGACCTGGGACCTGAGTTCCGCAGGCCGTGACGTCACTGTTCACCCCACTCCGTGGGCGCAGATTAAACAGAGCTTGAAATGGATGGGGGACACCCTGGCCAAGGTGGCGGCTCCCGGCAGCAGTGTGGGAGTGGAGCACCTCTCCGGCCCCGTGGGAATTGCCAACCAGTTTTACAAGATGTTTTCCCTGGAAGACGGGTGGAAGCTGGCCCTGTGGTTTTCCGTGGTGTTGAACGTGAACCTGGCTATCCTGAATATCCTGCCTCTTCCGGTGGTGGACGGCGGCCATGTGGTGATGAACACCATTGAGCTGGTATTCCGGCGTCCCCTGAACGTGAAGGTGCTGGAATTCGTCCAGTTCGGCTTTGTCTTCCTGCTGATGGGTTTCTTCCTGTTCGTGACGTTCAAGGACGTAGGGGATTTCTTCGGCAAGAAGCCGGATAAGCTTCCTGCCCCGGTGTTTAAGGCCGTGACGGATTAAACGCGGTGCCGCTTTTCATCTCCGGCTTGATTCCATGAAGCAGTCACTGACGGTGCGGTTCCTGTTCCGGACGGTGGTGTTGGCGCTCCTCGTTTACGCCATGCTGCTCACCTGGTGGACTCCCTTCACTGGGGACAGTTTCATGCATTCCGTATTCGGGGCGGACCACCGTCTTTCCTTCCAGCCGGTACTGGAACGGTGCTGGTGGTCGTACATGAACTGGAATCCGCGCCTGGGGGAATTCCTGGCTATTTTTACGGCCACGGCGGGAAAGTGGCTTTTCCTGGCAATCAATCCTTTCGTGATTCTCGCCCTGGCCCTGATGATGTTTTACCTGGCGCGGGGAAAAAGGGTGAATGAGGGTGATTGGCGGGACGTCCTGCTGTTTTCCGTAGGCGCCCTCCTCCTGCTTACCTCCTCCTCCCGGCCGGGCATCACGATGTTCTGGCTGTCCGGCGGAACGAATTACGCCTGGTCCGCCGCCGTCTGGCTGGGATTTCTGTGCCTGTACCGCGGCTTGTGGGCCGGAACGTCCCGGATTCAGGACAGGCCCCTTTCCTGGCTTTGGATCGGCATTCTGGGTTTTGCCGCCGGCATGACGAATGAAAACCAGGCGCCCGCTTCCCTGGGCATGCTGTTTCTGTACTGGCTGCATGCGCGTTACAAGGGGGTGCTTCTTCCCCGTTGGTTCCTGATTGGCTGGGGTTTCCATGCGTTGGGCGCAGTCTGTCTGCTGCTGGCTCCCGGCAACGAAGTGCGCCTTCATTCGGAAACGGCGGGAGGCGCTGCCGTTCTTCACACCTGGGCGGAACGTTTGGGCGCTATTCCGGAACTGATGAATGCCTTTTACGAGTTCATGCTGCTGCCTAAAGTCCTGCTGGCTGTGGTGGCGGCCGTTCTGCTTGTATTGACGTGGAAAAGAGGGTGGCGAAACTGGGAGGGAGTTTCCGGAAGGCGCTTGTGTGTTTCCCTGTTGTTCATTCTGGTATCTCATGCCATGGCAGTCTGCTTTTTTGTGCGCGTGATTCCCGCGTGGCATGCCATGTTTTCCGCCACGGTGCTGTTGATGACAGGCATGCTGGGGTTGTACGGCGTGTGGATGGACTCCACCCAGAAACGCTGGATTCCTGCCTGCCTGCTGGCTGCGGCGGCCGGGCCGGCCTTGTGGGTATGCGCCGGGTATCTGGATGCTTTTCCACGCATTCACCGCCAGTGCGAGGAACGTAAAGTGTTGATCCTTCATGAATTGGCCCGGGGAAAAAGGAATATTGTGGTCCCTCCTTATGATCCCGTTCCCCTGGCGCCCTATGTTTCCGTCATGTGGCGCATGGGCAGCGGGGATCCGGATGAATTCATCAATTACTCCATAGCCCGTTATCTGGGAATTGAAAGCATCCGGGTGGCTGTGCCGGAGAGTTGATTGGCCTCGTTGGGAAGAGGCCGTTTTCTTGAAACGGCCGTGTTCCGGCAAAACCGGGAGGCTGAAAGAAGGCCCCAGGAATCGTTAGATTAGGAATGTTTTTCTTTACTTGAATACTGATGAAGATACGGGGGCTTGCGGATCAATAATCCGGTGTCAATGAAAATACTGAAAATTAAATAACATATCTTTTTTATTTTTCCTGTATTGAAAAATATTTATGAGAGAACGAATACATGTAATATATTTATTATAAATAATATATATTTTAATCTGAAAAGCATGCACCTTCACCGGATTATTGATCCGGTTTACTGTGTCTTGCCATGAAGAAAACTCTTTTTTCATTAGCTCTGATCTCAAGTTCCCTGCTGGCAGTGCAGGCGGCGACTGTGCAAATTGATTTCGGGCGTGATGACGCCACGACATCCGGAGCTCTCAATATGAATTACGATCATTCCACCGATGCTCTGGGCACGATGCCGGGCAGCGTCACTCTGGGATGGAGCACTGCCGGATACCCTGTGGGGGATGACGGTCATACCACGACCAAGACGACCGGGGAAGAAAACGGCTGGAAGAACGCTTTTGGCGGCAGCCTGCCTTTTTCCCTGGGAGACAGCTTCCGGGATGGGCTTTTAACACAAACGACGAATGGTTCCGGTTCCTTTACGGTGACATTCACCGGTCTTGCCGCCGGGGAATACTCTCTGGCCATTTTTGGCGGCTTCACGGGCAAGGATGTTTTTGCCAGCCAGACTTGGACGATCGGAGGCGCCGACGCTTCCAATGCGACATGGTCAAATTTTGGAACGGACGCCTCCGGAGAGTGGAATCAGCTTTCCATGACGACGGGAGACAGTTCCGGAGTCCTGACTCCCGGAAATGCTGGAAACAGCTCTAACTCTTCCGCCAACAAAGGACTTTATTCCACGGTGGAACACATCACGGTAGGGGAAGACGGCACACTCACGCTCACGCTTCAAGGGGATGGTTCCAGCAGTTTTGGCCGTACAGCCCTCAATTACCTTTCCCTGACGCAGGTTCCGGAACCTGCCACGGCTACGCTGAGCCTGCTTGGCCTGGCCTCTCTGTGCCTGCGCCGGCGCAGGGCCTGATCCGGGAAATTTCAACTGTTTTTATTCCAGGCTGCCTCGCATTCGTGTGAGGCAGCTTTTTTTCAGCCGTTTCCTCTATTCCGAGGGGTTGGAAAAGAATGATTCGTTTCCGGCTTGCCGTCTTCTGCAGGAACGTTTCAATTCAGGAATGCGCTGGCCTTGATGATCATGCTGACGGAGGGGTTGGGAAAGCAGTGTGGGGAACGGCACGGCCCAGGCCTTCATGAAGCAGGTTTTTAGACGGTGATAGTTTCTTTCAAATGGGTGGAAACGATGATGCTTGTAATGCGCTCCTGCGGTATTCCGGTGATTCTGGACACGATGCGGGCGTAGGCGTTCAACTGATTTGAATGGCGTTCCCGCAATTGTTCCGGAGAATCCGCGTGATCCGTCTTGAAGTCCACGATGCAGACGCTTCCGTCATGGATGACCAGCCTGTCAATCACGCCGGAAATCCAGTTGTTCCCGTCAATGGCTTCAATGCGCTGTTCCTTCATGACGCATGCCTTTTCAGGGGGAGTGAAGAGCTCCCGGATGGAGGGCTCTTCCATGCAGGCGGCCACGGTGCGTTCCGCCTCCGTGGCAGGATGAAGGGCCCATTCCGGCTTGTGCGCTTCATTCCAGCGGGTGATCCGTTCAAAGACGGCGTGCACGGCTGATCCGAACGCAACGGATTCCGCGTCAGCCGCGTGCTCTCCTTCATGGCCCGCTTCTCCCGTTGCCGCCAGTCCGGAGGGGGAGAGCCGTTCCCTGATCACCGGTTGCCGTAGGGGCCATTCCGGCATGTCTTCCTCCGTCCGTTCCCGTACGGATTCGGGAAATTCTCCGTACCATCCGGCCTGGCCGCAGGAATACAGGCATTCCGCTCCGGATTCCGGAAGCGTGTCTTCCGTACCTTTTCCGCTGGATTGGGCTGCGGAACGGATGATTTTCCACATGGAATCCGCAGTTATTTCTCCCTTGTCCTCCCGGTAGGGCAGGATGACGTAGGTGGCGCGCTTGGCACGGGTGAGCGCCACGTACAGCTTGCAGAATCCGTCAAACTGCTGCCGGGCGCGCCATTCCGTGTAAAGTTCCCGGAGTTGCGGAACGTTCGTGTAGACGTGCTTGGAAGGGGCTAGTACGATGCCTTCTATTTCTCCTTCCCGGTTCTTTTTGACAAAGTGGGTCAGGTGCCTTCCATCCGCAAAAGGAGCATCCCTGCCGATCTGGGGCAGAATGACGATGTCAAACCCGAGTCCCTTGGATTTATGAATGGTCATGATGCGGACGATGCCGCCGGCGGGGTCTTCCCGGCGGGTCAGGTCTTCCATGTGCTTAATCCATTCATCCAGGGACACGCCTTTTTCATCCACTTGTTCCGCCTCATTCTGCCAGACGGCCAGGCGGTCCCGGTGGAATTCCGTCAGTTCCGTTCCTCTCCGGGCCAGCCGCCGTTCCAGTTCCTCCATGACGGCGGCATAGCCGTCCCGTTCCAGCAGAAGGCGCCAGCCTTTCCAATCCATGCCTTCCGGACGTTCCGGCGTGATGAGGGGCTGAAGGGGGGAGTGGGTGAGGAGCCCGGCGGTGAAAGGATCTCCCGGCATGAGTAGCCAGCGGAAAAAGTACAGCAGGTTTTTCCCCAGGGGGGAATCCACGCCTACCGGAACGTCGTCACACACTTCCGCGGGAATGCCGTGATCCGCCAGCCAGGTCTTGATGGCAAGGGCCTGGTTTTTCGTGCTGACCAGAATGGCGGTTTCCAGGCCGCGCCGCAGGGCTCCCGTGCGTTCCAGAATGTCGGCCGCCGTCTGGCACACCAGGTCATTGGCCGTGAAGTCTTCCGCCTTGGGCGTCTGCCAGATTTGGGAAACGCCGGCCCGGTTTTCCAGATGGGGAGCGCACCGGTGCTCCGGGTATTCCCCCCATTGTTCCAGGGCGGTAGGTTCGCAGTCCGGCGCTGTACGGGCATAGTCGCAAATGTCATTCACCAAATCCAGCACGGGCTGGACGGAACGGTAGGAGGTGGACATGCCACGCTCTTCCAGCTGAAGCTGGGAGGAAACGGAGCGGAAAAGTTCCGGGTCTCCGCCGCGCCACTGGTACACGCTCTGCTTGATGTCCCCCACGACGAAGATGCTGCCTTCGTTCCCGGCCTTGGATTCCGTCAGGTCATCCAGAAAAGGCTTGATGACGTGCCACTGGGACTGGGACGTATCCTGGAATTCATCCAGCATCCAGTGGTCATAGCGGCAGTACATGCGGTATTGCAGGTCCCGCTTGAGTTCCGGCGTAATGGCACCGTTCCCCAGCATGCGCGTGACGTCGTGGAACAGGAATCTGCCCTTGCTGCGGACCAGGGAGGAATAGTTGCTTTCAAAAAGGCTTATCAGCCCGTGCGTGGCTCGGGTGCGGTGCAGCGCCTGCAATACCTCCATCCTCAGCCAGCTCTGGATGAGTTCATCCAGGGCAGGGGACCAGAAATCCTGGAATTTTTCCCGCGCCTCTTCCACGGTAATGTTCCACGGGAAGCCTCCGTCCGTGCGGAAGCGCACGCGGCCCAGCCGGGCGTACCGGGAAAAACCGTTCAGGAAACGCAGGAACAATTCCTTATTCTTAGCACCGTTTTTTCCTTCCGGCGCGGGGGCTTCCTGCGCCCGGTACGCCAGCGTGCGCAGCACGGCGTCAAACTGTTCCAGAGGAATGGGTGGGGAAAGGTCTTCCGGCGTAAAGCCCAGCGTAACGGGGTTTCCCCATGTTCCGGCGTCCGGCTGATCCAGAAAAAGTTCGTGGTAAGTGTTGAGCCGCCGCATCATGGAATCCTCCGCCTCTGCGGCTTCTGCGTCGGAATCCGCTCCGGAGAGGAAAGCGTCTTCAAAACTCCGCCTCCGTTCTTTGTCTGTGGAGCATTCCCGGTACAAGGAGAGCAGGGCTTCACGGCGCGCCAGTTTTTCCGCCGTGGTATCAATCATGCTGAAGCCGCTGACGCCCAGTTCAAAGGTACTGGTGGAGGCGATCCGGGCAAACAGGCTGTCAATGGTGCAGAGGTTGAGGCGCGCCAGATTCTGCACCAGAATGCGGAGCAGCTGGCGAAAACGTTCCCGGTGCAGGTTCTCCTCTTTCCATGCCTCCGTCGCTCCGGGCCAGATGCCGGGTTCCTCCGGAGTTCCCCGGATAACCGTCCAGAGCTGTTCTTTCAGCCGGTCCGCTCCCGCCTCATCCGTGGCCCCCGCCGCCAGGTCCGTCAGGATGCGGTCCTTGAACTCCCCGGCCGCTTTCCGGGTGAACGTGATGGCGATGAGCCGCTCAGGATGGTTGCCGTGGTTCAGGGCCAGCAGCCCCAGGAAGCGCAGGGAAAGCTGGTAGGTTTTTCCCGTTCCGGCGGATGCGGAGATCAGCATGTTGGTCAGGCGGGACATTTCAGAAAGGCAGATGGGGGGTAACATGGAGGCCCAGCAGGTCCTGCAGGCTTTCCCGGCGGGAGGCCATGAGGTCCTTGAATACGTCATAGGAGGGTGGGTTCCACCCCAGTTCCTCCGCGGTGATAAGGCCGCGGCCTTCATGAAGGAGCTTCATCAGTTCCACCGTCCAGGAGCGTGCGCTGTCCAGCGCGCATTCCTCATAGCCGGGCAGGGGATCATGAAGCGTGTCCCAACAGGAGATGCCGATGTCCAGCGGGTTGGCTGGGAGGGAGTAATAGGCTGCTGCAGGGTGGCCTCCATAGGTTTCCATGGCCCACAGCACGTAGACGGGCAGTTGCAGGTCCTTCCAGCGCGCATGCGCCAGCTTGCCGTTTTTCTGGCGCCTGGTATAGGGGCGCAGGCCGGGGGAAAGCAGGGACAAGGCGTCCGGACGCCCGATCGTTTCCAGATGCTTTTTCTCACATGAGGCCGCTGCTCCGGTTTTATAGTCAATGACCCGCATGCGCCCGTCCTCATGGCGGTCAATGCGGTCAATGCGGAATTTCATGGGGAATCCGTCCAGTGACCAGCCTTCCACCTGATGTTCAAAGGCGATGCAGGACCACCCGTCCTGAAGGTCTTGCAAATGCTGGACGGCGTAAACGGAAAGCCTCTGCTCCATGGAGCGTTTTTGCAGCTGCAACGGCATGAGGGGAGTGGAACCGTATTGCTTCCGGAAAGTTTCTTCCAGTACTTCCGTGATCGTATCCTGAAGGGCGGCGGCCTCCATGCCGTCTTTCAGGACGGCGTGTTCCCGGCAGAAGCATTCCAGCACGTCGTGCAGCATGGTTCCCAATTCGTTGACGGCCATGTCCTCCTTGTCCGGAAGGAATTCTTCCTCATTCATGTGCAGGGCTTCCCTCATCCAGAAGCGCATGGGGCAGGCAAGAAATCTTTTGAGGACGGAGGGGGAAAAAGGCAGCCCCTTCTCCTTCCATGGGTTTTTATAGCCAGGCGCCATCGTGCCGATGTCCGTGGCGGCCTTCCAGCCTTCCTCGGGCTGAAGGTACCAGCGTCCGCGCCTGTAGGGAAGAGGAGCCGGCGGGTCGCTGATTTCCCGGAAAAGCTGTTCCACGCGGTGCGGTAGTTCTTCATCCGGACAGCGCATGAGCAGGGAGGAAGGCGTCAGCGGGTCGTTTTTGCTGCTGGTCCGGGAGAGGATGATGGTCAGGCTGCCCTCCCGTTTCCGGGAGTGGAGCAGGGCGGTCAGCAGAAAGCTGTCCCGTGCTTTTTTCCGGTTGAAGGAATCGATGCCCAGGGCTTCCCTCAGTTCCTCCGGCATGAACTGGTCGGAAACGCCGCCTTCCGGCACGGTTCCCTCATTTAGTCCTGTCAGGATGAGGTGTCTTTCCGGGCGGAAGTGGACTTCCATCCATCCCAGGGAATCCAGCACCGCATGGGCCTTCCTCCTGTTTTTGACGCGCAGCGGCTGAAGGCATTTCATCAGGAGCTGGAGAGCCGTAGCCGACTTGGAGAAGGCGGTGGAGCGCTGCTGCAGGCGTACGAGTCCGGAAAGGCAGGAATGGAGCATTTCCATGGCTTCCGTGTCCGGACCGTAAGCCTCCGCCAGGGCCGGGAACCATTCCATCAGCCGTTCTCCCAGCATGCCGGGTTCCGCCATCCGGTTCCGCCATGCCAGAATGGCATGGATGGAAGGGAGGGCGCCGGGATGGAATTCCTTCAACCTGGAAAGCAGGTATTCTTCCGATTCCGGAAGGAACTTTTGCTGGATTTTATCCAGCGCGGCGCAGCAATATTGCTGGTTGTCTATTCCCAGGGAGGAGCAGAGGAGAGAAGAACGCGCAAGGCTAAAGACGGGGCGTGCCGCTCCCTTTTCTTCCAGCGCCTGCCGAAGGTGGCGGAACAGGTCCATGACTCCGGTCCCGGCAAAAGGCTTTCCTTCCGGATTATGAAGTCCCCAGCCGTATTCCCGGAGGCTTGCGTCCAGGGCCACGTTCATGTCCGGGTCGCAAACGCCCAGCGCTACGTCCGGAATTCCTTCTTCCGCCGTTCGGGCGATCGTGCGGCAGGTTTCCCCGGCCAGACGGGCGGGATTGGCCGTGATCCTGATCTGGGTGTCCCGGATGGGTATGGGGCAGTGGCACCAGAATTCCGGAATGGGGCATCCCCAGGCATCAAAGGAGTCGGCTTCTTCTTCCGGCGCGTGTATCCATATCTGGACGGGGACGCCGCAGCATTCCGCGTGTTGAAGCGCCTGGCGCAGGGGGCGGGGAACGTCCGGCACGCATGCCAGGATGACGTGTCCTTTTGTTTCCTTCAGGGAAGCCAGCAGGTGCGGGGAAGCTACCGCCTCCATGGCCGTCCTGTCTTCAAGCCGCCAGCCATTCAGCTGCTCCGTGCAGTGTTCCGCCAGTCTGTCCACATCCGTCCAGCGTTCGTCGCGGCCTGCACAGGAATCCTGAACCATGCCGCAGGAGATGCCCTGGTTCGTCATGGCGTGCTTCAGGCCTTGCAGGCTGCCTGCCATCTCCAGCATGCTGGAAAAGTCCTCCGGCATATTCCGGGGAAACAGGCGCGGATAAAGGCGGTGGGGAGAGGTTCCCAGCGCCTGGAGCCAGCCGGCCAGTTCTTCCAGAATGGACGCCGTTTCCTCCTTTTCTTCCATCCGGGGGAACTGGTCTGCCGGAATCACCTGCGGGGCAAAAATGGCCTGGGCGCTGGAAATGGAGGCGAGGTATTCCCTCAGCTGCCTGCCGGATTCCCGCGTAGGGACCAGCACCAGATGCCGGTGGAAATCATTTTCCAAAGAAAGCAGGCGTTCCGCTACGGCCCGGCAGGCCGGTTTGTCCCAGGATAGAAAGAGTCGATTCATGGCAGGGAAGCAGGACTCCCCGGAAAGGGGAAAAACGGAAACTACGACCGTATTCTACCTTGCCGGGGCGTATTTTCCCATACATTTTTTCATGAACGCCGGGAGGAGTATGGGAGATTACGGAGTGTCAGAGGCTTTAGTGGCGTTGTAGATTTAAGAGAGGAAGGGAAGGATGGGATACTTTTTGTATTTGCGGATTTTACCAGGGAAGGGGAGTTGCCGTTTCTGGGATGGGTACTTTGCCGACCTCGAGGAGGGGAATGGTTGTTTTTCTGTGTGCCGTCCGGAGTCTATAAGGGCCGGGAGGCCCTTATTCCCGGCAACGCGTCCAGCAGGAAGCACAAGAATAAGGGCCTATACTCCGGGAAATTCTGTCCATGAAATATTTGTCCATGCGGTCCATCCGTATCAGGTGCAGCCGCTGCCCGAAGGCATCCCGCCTCATTCCCCGTGGAATGTGGAGTCCTGGCGTCCGTTTTCCAGCAGGGCATGGACAGGCGGATGGCCTGAATCCCGTATCTCAGGACCGTGGTATTCATTCCTGACGGCTAGTTGACAGTTGAGGAAAGACGATTCCCTGTGTTTCCGATAGCTTACGGTTCCTGGACAGCGGCCTTTTTTCCGGTTCCGGTGACCAGAAGAACGCCTGTAAAGACCAGCAGGACGGAGAGGGTTTTCATCCAGCCAAAATGGTCCATGCCCCACAGCACCGCTACGGATGAGGCGATCACCGGCTGGCAGTAGTTGTACATGCTGACGGCGGTGGGTTTCAGCCGCTGCTGGGCGAAGGACAGGCAGATGTAGCTGACAAAGGTAGCCAGCGCGACCACGTAGGCAATGCCCAGCCACGTCTGGACGGGCAGCGCGGCATAATGGATGGCGGTCACTTCCCTGAACGTGAAGGGCAGGCAGACGGCTGCTGCATACGTGAACATCCATTTCATCAGGGTGACGGGCGAATACCTGCCGATCAGGTTTTTAAAGAAGACGAAGTAGACGGCCACGCTGCACTGGGAGGCCAGGCAAAGGATGTCCCCCAGCAGGTTGTCGTCTCCCGGCAGGGCTGCCGCACGCGCTCCGCTGCCGGAAACCAGCAAAATGGCTCCGATGGCGCTGGCGCAGACCCCCAGGATTTTTTTCCCCGTGATCATTTCCCGGAGGACGAAGGCCGCCAGAATCATGGTCAATACCGGCGTGATGGTGGTGATGATGGCCGCATCCGCCGGGGATGTGAATCCTACGCCCACGGTGAACGCCATCTGGTTGAAAATGATTCCGAACAGGGAGGCGTAAAACAAAGTCAGCCGGTCCTTCCGTTCAACGGTTTCCCCAGGAATGAAGGCGGAGGCCAGCCAGAACAGAACGGCTGCGCCCAGCAGGCGGAAGGTCGCCAGGGAGGCGGAACTGACTTCCCCCGGCTGCATGACCAGTTTGCTGACCGGGGACATGAGGCCCCAGATGACGGCCGCCGTCCCCATTGCTAGATGTCCCTTCAGGGTTCCCGATTCCATGGTATGACCCGCTGCGCGGCGGGCAACGCATTCTCCGCTTCCGCGGACGGATTGCAAGAGTTTTTAGCGCGGGCTACCCCCTCCTCCTCCCCCCCCGGAGAGTAGAGCCATGCAGGGAAAGAAACTGATGGACTGGCGCGATACGGAAAAACCGGCTTTCTGGGTTTTTAACGCTGCCTCAGCCGGTTTTTCCTTCTTCGGTGTTGTGTTGATAAACGTGTCTTCCGGCGGCGCTTGCAGTTCTTTTGATGCCTTTTACCGGGAACTCCGGGGATGAAACCGGTTCTATTCCGCGGGCATGGAAATGCCTACCTTGTGTTCCCGGCTGTTGCCGCGGAGTTCCGGAGCGTACATGGCTTCAATGATGGCCGGCAGGGCGCTGAAACGCCCCGGACGTTCCGCTCGCAGGCGGTGGCTGATCTGGTATTCCCCCATGGGGAGGGAGGAAAGGAAAATGCGTATTTCCTCATCTCCTATTTCCTTGTAGCCGGAGACGGTTCCCATCCACGCATATCCGCTGGCGGTTTCCCGTGATTCGCATCCTGCGGGCTTGGGGTCCCGGAGCATCAGGTATTCCACGTCGTTTTTCGTTTTCACGGTCATCACCACTTCAATGATGTCTCCGCTGGCAATGACGTCTCCGTTTTTCAGCAGGGTGCGCCGCGTCAGGTCTTTGCCCTGGGTGACGAGTTCGCCGGAGTCCGTCTGGGTGTCCTTCACGGAGTCATCCTTCACTGTTTCCGTCAGGATGCGGTAGTAGGAACGTTCCACGGTGACGGCGTTCCCGGCGGCGGGGATGGGATCTTCCAGGGAGAAGTAGCTGAGCGTGGAATTGGCATAGATATTCCCCTTGCCCTTCTTCCTGCGGATGGTGATGACGTGCTTGCCGTCCCTCAGGTCTTTTCCGCTCATGCGGAATGCATTGTCGAAAGTGAACAGCGTTTCCTTCGTGCTGGTGATCGTTTTGACCGGAACGCCGTCGTAAAGAATTTCCGCTTCCATGTCCTCCATGCCTTCCCTGGTTTGGAAGAGGTAGGCGGACAAGGCTTCCAGGCAATCCGCCGTGTCCTTGGTGGAGTTCCAGTAGGTGCCGTTGGCGCGGTTATTGAGCAGCCATTTAGCCAGGCGCGCCGTGACGGGATTGCCGGGATCGCTCTTGGCCATCAGTTTCAGATAAGCCGCCTGGGTGGCTACGTCGCTTCCGTACCAGCGCCACCAGTACCCTTCGTTGGGAAGGCGCAGCCACGCCGTTTGCAGGGAGTCGTCCTGCTGGAGGAACTGGGAGATGATGGGCAATACTTTCTTGAAGTCACCCATGCGGTGGGCGTCCAGCAGGATTTCCGCCAGCTGGATCTGGCTGATGACGGGAAGTTCCAGCCTGTCGCGGAACAGGTAGCGTTCCATCGGAAGATTGCTGACGCCGCATTCCGCCAGGACGGAATAGATCAGGGTGTCTTCCGCGGAAGCCGTCAGGCGGTAATTCCCCAGTTTGCGGATGGCTTCCTTCTTCTTCGGGCCATCCGGCAGTTTTTCCAGTTTCCGGTACTCGTCTCCCCTGGCAAGAAGAGTGACCTGTTTTTCCTGATGGTCTTTCAGCCAGCGTATGGCTCTGGTGAGCATGCCCTCCGGAATGGTGGCCGTGTTTGAAGCGAGCTTCAGGCCATGCAACACATGGGCCGTCATGACGGGGTCCCCCTCACTGGCTCCTCCAAACCATCCCCAGGAGCCGTTGGAGAGCTGTTTTTCCCGGAGGGCGGCGATTCCCTCGGCGGCCATCTTCTTCAGCTTGGCTTCATCATAAACGGGATTGCGTTTCAGCTTCTTCATGACCTTGTCATAGAAAGCCTTGTCCTTGATGGCCTGGGGGTTCAGGTTGCGGTGGCTTTGCAGCGCTGCACCGGGATTCAGCCCGAGTTGCTTGAGCGTGTTCGTCACGACGAGGGCAGGCAGGAAGCGGTTGAGCGTCTGTTCCACGCAGCCATAGGGGTATTCAGCCAGATAGAGCAGCGCTTCCACCATGCTCAGGGCGATGCTGGGGGAGACCTTGACGGTCAGTTCGCTTTCCTCCCTGCGCCTTTGTTGCGGCAGATTGATGGAGAGTTTCTGCTCCTGTTCCCCGGGAAGTACCACGGCGCTCCCTGCATGGAGTTGTTTCATGCCGTGCACCAGCACGGGGAAGCTCATCTGCATGGCGTCCCCGGTGGAACCCGCCGCCGCTTCCATGGCGACGGTGGCGGTTCCCTCCCTGACGGCAACAGTCCACCAGTTGACGACGGCCTGCCCCTGTGCGGGAACGTCCACTTCCCTCACGGCGGAATTGTCCGTGTCTGGGGCCAGGGCCTTCACGGACGGAGCGTCAGCGGGGAGAAGTTCCAGGCAGCCGTCTTTCAGGGCAATGGAAACGCGGGCGCGGACGGCCTTGTCCGTCCGGTTGCGGACCAGGGCGCTGAGCATGACCACGTCTTTTTCCACAAAAAAGCGCGGAGCCTGCAAGCTGACCATGAAATCCTTGGTCGTCAGGAATTCTGCGGAAGCCTGTCCCACTTGCAGCTCTGGGGTGATGGTCCAGGCGGCGGCCTTCCAGGTGGTCAGGTTGTCCGGCATTTCCACAGGTACGGTGACGTTGCCTTCCCCATCCGTCTTGAGCGTGCCGCACCACTTGAGGCAGTCTGCAAAATGGGTGCGCAGCTGAATGGGTGGGGAGGCGTTCCCCCGGAGGTCCATACTCCCTGGTGCATTTGCAAAGAAATCATCCTCCGCGCTTACTTCGTCTCCGGCTCCTTTATACTGCACTACCGGAGCCGGAGCAGCGGCGGGAAGTGCTGCTCCTTCACCCAATAAACGGTTTACGGATTTTACTGCGACCGCGTAGTTTCCAGATCTAGGCCCTGCTGTGGCGAACCCGTTGATAGGAGCCATTTTATCGCGGGCCATATACCTGTATCCGGTCTGCACCAGGGATTGGAAATAGGGCTGGTCCGGCCCCCTGTCCTTCTGTGTTCCGGAAGCCGTCATTTTTTTCAGGTTGAGGAAGCGGGTGCTGTTCAGGCTGCCCCACACGGTCTTGGCTATGTCCGTGATATTGGGGCGTGCAATGTATTCCAGGGCCTTGTCATAAACGGCCAGGGTCACGATGCCGTTGCTGACAGGCTTGCCGTCCGGCCCCTTGACCTGAACCGTTACCTGTCCTTTTTCACCGGGCTGGTATTGGGGTTTGCCGGACGTTACGGAAGGAGACAGGATCTGGCTGGCAGGAGGCAGCAGCAATTCCGCAGAAGCCTGATAAAGTTCCCCATTTCTGACGGTGAAGGCATTGACGCCCATGTTCGGCATGTCTTCCCGGGTCAGGGGACATTCCACCAAAGCGGTTTGCCGGCCCAGGGCAACTAGGCGGCGGGATTCGTTTTTCCAGGAATTGCGCAGGAAAGTCCAGACACGGGCGTCCGGATAATCTGACGTGACGAGCAGCCTGGCCGTCTCCCCGGGGGCGTATTCCTTTTTGTCCGGGGTGATGGCAAGAGGTTCAATTTTAAAGGGATTCTGTTTTCCTGCGCCATAGGAAAGGAACTGGAAGGAATCTTCCACCTTGTTTCCGTGTTCGTCCTCCAGGGTGGTGGAAAGGGCGTACAGGCCTGATTCCCTGGTCTGGAAGGAGAGGGAGGCTTCCCCTTCCTTACCGGTGGCGATATTCCAGGTTTCCAGATCCTGGCGGCTGCCGTCCGGACGGATATGCTGCAATCTCGTGGTTCCCTTGGCGTGGCTGATTTTGACGCCGTCTGCCGTGGCTGCGGTGATAGACGCCTGCACCGGAGTTCCGGTGGGGGCGTAGCCGCGGTTCAGGGAAGTAAAGATATTGAAAGGGCGGAAGGTGGCAATGACCTGTCCGGAAGTGAAAACTTCCCGCAGGGATGCGTCCGTAACGCTGGCGGTGACCCGGTAAGTGATGTTCTGGGAGGCGAAATCCCGTGCATCTTGTGCCGTGGAGAGTTCCACGGACGCCTTTCCATCCTTGTTCAGCGGCACTGTCTTTTTCAGCACAGTCAGGGGGGCATCGGAAGAGAAGGGAACGTAGTACGGGCTGAAGGAACTGTCGTACAGCCAGCTCCATTTCCAGTAGGGCGTCCAGACGTTCGCTCCCAGCGACCGGGTGATCGTAATAGAGGCCTTTCCTTCACTTACGGGACCGCCTGCATAATAATCCGCCTGAATGGAAACAGGAATGGGCTGGCCCAGGCGGATAGGTTTGGAGGGGGCGTCCATCTGGACGGAGAATTCCGGCTTTTTGTACTCTTCCATCCGGAAAAGAGGGGCATACAGCCGGAAATCCGGGTTTGCGGAATCACGCAGTTTCAACTTGGCTTCATATTGCCCCAAAGGCGCTTCCGCAGGAATGAGCAATTCCAGTTCAAAGCAGCCTGTGGAGTCTGTTATAACAGTTTTTTGTGGAAAAACGCTCTCGTCCCCGGTTGGGGAGGTAATAGTCAGGGTGAGTTTTTTTCCGGCGCAGTCCTGCGTTCCGGGGTTCGCGATGTTCGGCCGGAAGAGGACCCCCTTGAACCGGGCCGTCTGTCCGGGACGGTATACGGGCTGACTCTCCAGGAAGAAACAGGAGTAGGGATCGGAAGCCTTGTTCGCCGTATTCATGAGTTGGTTGCCGGACTCCCAGCCGTAATCCGAGGTTCCTGCCAGTACGTAGCTGCTTCCTTTGGAAGCGATGCCCAGGAACCTGTCATAAAAGACCTCCCGCCTGTCGGGAGGAGGAATCGTTTCTATCATGGCTCCGTTTTTATCCGTGGTTCCTTCCACCTGGTGTTTTTTGAGCGTTTTATTCTCTCCGTAGCGCAGGAGGCGCAGGTCGCCCCCTTCCATGGGCATGCCCGTTCTGGCGTCCGCCAGGAACCAGAGGTTGCCTTCCGGCACGGAACGGCGTACCAGCACCATGTCTGACAGCGTGAGGAAGCGGTGGAACCGGTAGCCGTTGTCCAGCGTAACGGTAAGCAGGTACCAGCCGGATTTCCGGGTGGGTACGGGAATCTGGGCGATTCTGTTCAGGTGCTGGTCTCCCGGAGCCAGGTCTATGTCCTTCCCCTTGATTTCTTCCCCCAGATAGCGGGCATACGACTGGTTATACAGTAAATTGAAAAGAAGGGTTCCTGAGCTGGAATACTTCTTGGCGTACTCCCTGCCCAGCGTTCTGGAAGACTGTACCGTGTCCATGCGTTCCTGCTGCCACCGCCGCATGTCCACGGAACGGGCCGTCACGCGGGCGTGGGCGGCGTTGCGGTAGGAAAAGGCGACCTCCACCGGTTCGCCTGCCAGCAGGGTTCTTTTGTCCGTGTCAAACGTTCCGTTGGGTTCCGTGATGGAGGCAAGGCGTTTTTTCAGGCTTTCCGCAACCCGCAGGAATTTCTCCTTGTCACCATTATTCCAGGACACGGTGTTCCAGGTTTGAAGGGTTTTGGCAAGAAGGTCCGCTGCCGCCGGTCTCTGGTTGCGTGCCAGGAATTCATCGGCTACCAGATTACAGGCGTTCACATAATAATCCGGGGAAGGGGCTGGGCGGACAGCGGAGGCAATTCTAATGAAATCATAATCCGGAGGAAGGGTGATGAGCATGAATTTTCCCTTGTCCGTCCGGTCGGTTTTAACCACGGTCTGGTTTGTTTTCAGTTGCGCGGGGTCGATGCCTGCCACGGATCCCGCATTGCCGGGGCCGTATACCAATTCCTGATCCGGCGCCGTATTGGAATAGGAGAACAGCGTGCAGCACCAGGACGCCGTAAAATAGTTGACCTGGTTGGCTATTTCCGGATCCGCCTGAATGGCGGAGTCCAGCAGCCAGCGCAGGCGCTCCCCGTCGTTTTTAGCAGTCTCCCAGGAGGAAGAGGCATGGTAAAAGACCACTTCCGGCTTTCCCGTTTTTGAATTGACTGCAACGGGCAGCGTTTTCACGTTCCGGAATGGGGAAGATTCATCTTTGGCCACGTAGTCCGGCAGTTCCTTCAGGCTGGTCAGATTGCCCAGGGAAGCATAAGTCTGGACAGGGGAAAGAGGGGAGAAACGGCCGTCCTGCCTTAGAAATGCCTGTGCGGTTGCGAAGCGCAACTGTCCCAGAAGGGCCATGTCGCCTTGCTGTTCCGCAATCTGCATGGCTTTGAAAAGGCACCTCAGGGCTTCCACCCGGTCCCGCGCTTCTCCGGAATATTCCCCATCCCACACATTATTGCAACGGATATAGGAACCGTCTACCAGTTTGAATGCATGGGAGGCCTCCTGATACAGGAGGGCGGCGGCCATCAGGAACCGGGGATTGTTTCCGTGGCGCTTCATCTGCTGTTGCAGGATAGTGTCCAGATTCGTGGAATCATTCAGTGCATTGAGGCGTTTAAGAGCCTCGTAGTAAAGAGAGAGGTCCGTTCCGCTGTACTGGTCGTCATATTCGTCAAGCTGCTTTAAGGCCTGTTCCGCCGCTTTTTTAAACAGCCTCTTGTTCAAGAGCTTTTGAATAGCTTCAACGGACTCTTTCCTCTGCTGCCGGGAGACGCTGGAAACCTTGTCCGCATCCTTGACGTTCCGGGTGCCTTGTTGGCGGGTTGGAGAAGGGGAATCTCCCTGCCCCCTGTCGTTATTACCGGCATGGATGGGGTTTTCTTCCTGTTGCCGCGGGGTAGCGGCGGCGGCCGGAAACGGCATTCCGGAAGCCATCATGCCGCCTGCAAGAAGAAGCGCGGAAAAGATTCTGTTCATTCCACCACACTACTTCTCCGGGAGATATTTGGCAAGTTACAAGTAGGTTACAACATACGGAGGACCGTCTTAACGTCTATCAAATGAAGAGGGGACGGAAGAATGGGCGCTCAATGGACGGCCCGAGATTGTTTTACGTGCCGGGCGGCATGCCGGGGCGGACTCTCGCCATGGGCTCCCTTTCAAGCCTTCCTTCCAGTTTCCATGGGATTTTCCGGCGGCGGAGATCCAATGCTGCTTCCGCCTGCCGTCACTCGGACAACGGACCTGCACAGGCCAGGCGGTAAATGGCCTGAACGTCCCGGGCGTCCAGCTTTTCCAGCCCTCCGATGGGGCCGCGCACGCTGATGGCCTGTTCCGCCATCAGAGGAAAGTCCTTGGACGGGATGCCGAGTTCTTCCATGGATGTGGGAAGTCCCAGCTTCCGGTAGAACCCTTCCAGACGGGAAACGCCTTCCCGGATGAGGGCTTCCGGCTCCCGGTAAGAGCCTTTAACTCCCATCACATTGACGGAGAACTGAATGAATATTTCCTGATGTTTGGGAGAGACGTACTTCATCCATGCCGGGGTAACGACGGCCAGGCCCGCGCCGTGGTCCACATGGTACAGGGCGCTGAGTTCGTGCTCCATGGCGTGGCAGGCCCAATCCTGTTCACGGCCCACGCCCAGCAGGTTGTTGTGGGCGATGTTGCCGGAAAAGGCGATTTCCGCCCAGGCATCGTAGTCATGCAGGTTTTCGTTCAAGAGGCGGCCGTTTTTCATGATGGTGCGCAAGGTGGCCTCGCACAGGCTGTCGGAAAGGTCCGTATGGAGGGTCCGGGTGAAATAGCGCTCGAAGATGTGGCTCATCATGTCGCTCACGCCATTGGCCATCTGGCGGTGGGGAAGGGTGAAGAACAGTTCCGGATTGATGATGCTGAAGACGGGGCGCAGTTTGGGAGAACCGTACCCCAGCTTGCGCCGGGTTTCTTCATTGGTGATCACCGTGTTCGGGCTGCTTTCGCTCCCGGCGGCAGGGATGGTCAGCACGGTGGCGACGGGCAAAGGTTCAGCGTCCGGCTGTTTCTTGGAAAGGTACAGGTCCCACACGTCTCCGCCGTAAGGGACGCCAAGGGCGATGGCCTTGGCGGAATCAATCACGCTCCCGCCTCCCACTGCCAGCACAAGGCCCAGGCCATGTTCCCGGCAAAGGCGGATGCCTTCGTACACCAGGGGAAGCGTGGGGTTCGGCTGAACGCCGCCCAATTCCTCATACTGCACGCCGGCGGCTTTCAGGGAAGCCGTGACGGCGTCGTAAAGACCGGAGCGTTTTATACTGCCTCCCCCGTAGTGTAGCAGAACCTTTTTGCCGAACGGCTTCAAAAGGCTGCCTGCCTCATGCTGGGTTCCTTTGCCGAAAATGAGCGTAGTCTTGTTGTCGTAAACGAAATTGAGCATGGCGGAATACGGGGATGATGCCTCCAACGCTACGTCTCTTCCATTCCCGGCTCAAGGCTTTTGTGCGCCCCGTTCTCAGTGCGGACGGAAAGGCGGTTATCGCCAAAAGCTCCTTCTGAAGGTCAGGGGAACTGCCTGTTGCTGCTTCGTCTTTTCCAGTCCGGGAGGCGGAGCGGTGGCTGGTACGTGTGGGCAGGTATCTGGCAGACGGCTGCAGCTTATGCCGCTGGCAGAATTAGTGAATAAAATGGGGGCGGAAGGCAGAAGGAATAGGTACGGCAATTCAGCATGGGAATAACTCTTCAAAATCAAGGTTTGTAGCGTAGTAGTACCGCTTTTTGCTTGAGCCTTGGAATCTTCCCGTTTATTGTCCTGCACGGACAATGTCCGGTCCCCGTAGTTCAATGGATAGAACGGGTCTCTCCTAAAGACTAGATGCAGGTTCGATTCCTGCCGGGGACGCCACTTATAAAGTTCTGCAAGTTATTTACTTGTATCCCCTTTGCATTAGAAGTGTGAAGGAATTTTTCCGAGAGGCAGCAGGTCTTTTATTCCGTCATCAGGGCGATCCGGCTTGGGTTAGATTTTTTGATGCAGCTGTGAAGGTGGGTGGTTTTACATGAACTCCGGGTTCAGGTTGGTTTCCAGTGTCAGGTCTTCTCTAAAGCAGTTTAGCTTTTCAATCTTTTTCCAGGGTGCGATCGATAAACTTGCGAATCTCTTGGTCTGAGTATCCTGCCATTTTGATATATTTTTCAATTTCGGATTTTTCCCTAGGAAATAAATCAGTAAGAAGGACCATGAAATTCTTCTCTGACCGTTCCAAAATATTCTTTAGCAGGAGTTTTCGGGAGGTTTTCGTGTTGACCACAACGGTGTGATCTTGGAATTGCCTGCCGTTGTCATGAATCCGTTTGTTCATGTCTTGATAGAGGTCATTTATTTTCTTATCTGTTTCTGGTCCCGTTCCTTTTCTTTGGATTTGATCAATTTCAGAAAATGCGTTTTTCATGATCTCAATGTCTCTCTTCAGCATGGATGTTTTTTCCTCCTCGGAAACGAATACCGGCTTGTCCGAATAGGATTTTGATTTTGTGCCGTTGAGGAAGCTACGCATGATGGCAGCTCCGTAGGACGCCATCAACTCTCTTGATGCGTTGCCCTTAGGAAAAAGGTCACGGTAAGTGGAGATGGCGAGCATTGCCAGGGCTTTCTCCTTAAGATAAAGATCTACGTGACGGCTGTTTATGGCACATCTTGCCTGCTCTGCTGAATCTATGGCAACAAGGGGAGTATTGGCGATGAAATAAAAAATCCACGCGACGTTTTTACGGGTTTCTTCACTTGGGGATTTGTTCTCCACTGAAAGCTTCCTCATATAATCAAGCTCCATTCCTGCTTCCTTGAAAAATTCTCCTGATTGTCCATCATCGAGGATTTTTTTTAATTTTGACGGAGTTGACTGAATGTTTTTTAGAACGTCAGGAGAATCCGGTTTGATGAGGCCGGAGTCAAGTAGCTGTATTTTTGCCAGGGTGGGATAGATGGAAAAAATGAGAATCCCAACCGATATGAGCAACTTCATGATGTTGTATAGAAATTAATAGTATTTATTCTACAGCTTTTCTAGAAAATGGAACTCCAAATTTTGTAATAGCATCAGAATGGTTTCCTGTTTTGGATATGCAGGATGACCAGTTCCTGTCACATCAAGAGTTGCTGTATTTGTACAATGCGCTTGTTCATTTGGAGTATTTCATTATTGCATGGGCATGTTCGTCTGCCCGTTCGTTCCTGAATGCTGCATGGCGGAAAAGGAATCCGCAAATATCCGGCGGGGTACAGAAGTGCTGCTGGGTAATCGCGATGTTCGGCTTGTCTTCAAGGCGTTCCTTTTTCCTTGCGTGGGCGGAGCCGTTTGTTAGATTGCCTTCGTCGCTACCCCCATGAAGTGTTTTTCCGCGTGCCTGTTTTTCATGTGTGCTGCTGTCCAGCCTGCCGTTGCTGCAACGGACGTTCCTCTGCTCCGGAATGCGGTGCTGAACTTGTCTTTTCTGAGAATCCTGGTGGAAGACCCCATGGACAAAATCGTTCCCCAGCTGTTGCTGGGGGTGTTGTGCACGTATGAGGACCAGTTGGGATGCCCCGTTTTTTACGAAGCGGCCCCGGAGGAGCTTGTTTGTACGGATTCAACGGGAAAGAACCTGAAGGTCTACCAGGTCTCGGCTGATGCAACCAAGGCGTTTGACGCGGGCCACGGCGATCCCGTCTGGCTGGGCATTTCCGTTCAGCGTCCCGATTCCGGGGCGGAATGGGTGCGCCTCCGGGGATTTCTCCTGTGCGCTTTTGCAGATGACCTGGTAGAGCTGCCTGCCGTGGTTCTGCCGTTGCGGGAGGAAGGGGAAAAGGTAGAACTGCCTCTGGTGAAGCCCCGTAGGGACAAGGTGACGCTTACCTTGAAAAAGTATTTCAAGCGTTGGAAGCTGGAGGTGGAGGGGAAGAGTGATTTTTATTTCAATTCCCTGAATGTCAGGGATGAGGACGGTGTGGTCCTGAAAGGCCGGGGAGACCTGAATTCCCGGAGCGGGCAGAAGCGCATGTGGGGCAAGCATTACCGCGTTTCTTCCCGCAGCCATTCCGTGCGCGTGGTAGTCTCTTATTGGAATAAGCGGATGTTCCGCAAGGTGCCTGTGGATATGAAAATCAGCCTGGGTGGGGCAGTTGTTCCCGGCGTAGCCGACCCCGAATAAGTGTATGAAATGCTTTGTTGCGATTGCCTGCTGGTGTGCGGGAATACTCATGGCGGCAGATATGCCTGTGAAGAGTGTTCCCTATTCCGGAACCAATTTAACGGGACCGGTCATCGGATTGTCTTCCATGGGGCTGATGATGGGAGAGCCTTTTAATTTCGTTCAAACCCATATCTCCCTGTATTGCGTGTTTCCCGGTACGGAAATGCTGGTGCCGGAACAGCCGGCGCAGGAATTGAAGGCGATTGATTCCAATGGAGTTCGCCTGAGAGTGCGTTCCGTCCGTTTGCGGGAAGGGGCGATCAAGGACAAACGTCTCAGAAGGGTGGATGTGAACATTGATTTAAAAGATGTTCCTTCTCCCGGCGCCCGCTGGATCCGGGTGAGCGGCACTCTTTTTCTCCCCTTGTGCCAGGGCCTGGAATCCCTGGATTTCGGAAGGGTGGAATTGAAGGAAAACGGCGTTTCCATTCCGGTGCCGGATCCTATTGCCGTGCGGAGGGCTCAGGAAAGTAACCGGGTGGAGATAGCGGACATGTCCAAGCTGGAGACCGTGACGTTGAAAGTGACCAGGCAGGAAGGGAGCGCCCGCCATGCACCGGCAAAAGAACCGGGTGTGGAATGGAAGTTCATGGTATATGCCGAGATGAGTTCCGAGAACATGTTCCGGGCGGAGGATTTTGTGTTTCATGACCTGAAGGGAACGCGCCTGAAGCCCCGCGTTACCTGTCACTATTCTTATAATGAGGACCAGGGAAAATCCTTTTTGTTCCATCCTTCCCCCCGGTTCGTAGAGGTGGCCGTACTGTACCAGGGGCCTTCCCGGATCAAGTCCATTCCCGTGGATATTAAAATAGGGGTGGGAGGGGCAATGCCCGAGGTTCTTCCTCCCCCTCAGGAAGTTCCGCAGCCGGATGCCGGAGCCCGCTGACTGGCCGCCCCCTGCTGCGTTACCATTTGAGCAGGGTATTGCCTCCCTGCGCGAACCCGGAAAGCAGGGTGCCCGCCGCAGCGGTTTTCTGGGCCCTTGCGTTGGCATGTCCCATGTACTGCTCCATGTTCGCACGGTTGTACAGGGATTGCGCGTTTCTCATGGCTTCCGCCGCTTCATCCTGAATCCGGGTTTGCAGGCGCGTCGCCAGAGCCTGTTCCCTGACCGGTATGGACCCTTCCCGGAGAAGGGAGGAGCTGGCGGCATCCAGACGGGCGTCCCCCATCTGCCGTGCGGCGTCCTGCTGCATGCGTTTGGCGTTTTCCAAGCCTGTCTGTTTCTGGAGTTCCGCCTCATTCCTGAGGGTGGCTGCATTGGCATCCGCCGCCTTTTTAGTAGCGTCCGCGCTTTTTTTCTGGGCGGAGGCGGAAGCCGCTCCCGCTGCCACTGAAGTGGCTGCCAGCGTTATCATTCCCAAAGATACTGGATCAAATCCCATGCGCGCATCCTGATACGAAAAACGGTCCAGGCGCAAAACGCCTGAACCGTTTGACATGAATCAGGGTTGGCTCAGAAGAGGGGTCTATTCAATCACGATGCTTTCAATGTTCAGCACCGGATGGTCCGGAGTGGAGTGGGAATCAATAGTTCCGGTAATGATCACGGCATCGCGTTCCTTCAGTCCGTTCACACCCTTGGCGGTGTGTTTGATGGGCTGGCCCTGGTCATCCACAAACTGGACGGTCATCGTATTGTTTTTCCGTATTTCCACAGGGACGGTATCGGAGGCCCATACTCCATGTTCTTTCATGTTGTTCAGAAGCTGGGCGGGATCCCCGATCGTGAAGGAGGCAATATTTTGTGAGAAAACGGGGTCGTCTCCGATCACCGCTCCCTTGACTGTGATTTTATCTCCCGGGGCGGCTTTTCTGGCGTCGGAAACCACGAGGGCTCTCGGGAGGCCCACCATGTTTTCCGCAAATCTCACGGCCATCTGCTGGGTGACATTTTGATCGGAAGTGAGGGCGTTCACGGTTTCCTTGGGGTTGCAGCCCATCAGGGAAATGGCGCCCATCGTCAGGATAATCAAGTGCGTGGTATGCATGGAAACTCCTTTTTGCTGAAAGGTTGGATTCCTTTTCTCCTTCTGCCGTTCATCATTCCCGGTAAGGAAAAGAATATTTTTCACAGGAACAGGCCGGCCGTTAGCATGGCGAGGTCCCGGAGCGCATCCCACAGCCTTTCCGCATTGTAGATACAGTCTTCCAAAAAGCGGTGAAGACTCACGGCGTTGAACAGGCGCAGCAGCACCAGGAACAGAAGCAGGTTGGCGAAGTAAACCAGGATGAGGGAGAAAAAGGTTCCGTTGTCCGCCAGGTCCGGCTGATCCTTGGGGATGATCCATGCCGTCCAGAACAGGTGGAAACACCACCAGAAGCCCAGGCCTGAATAAAGCAGGGCCTGGCAGGTGACCGTGGGCCAGAAGATGTACGTCAGTCCCCAGACCAATCCCCACAGCAGAGCCCAGAGAGGGAGGAAGTAGGGAGAAAGGGAGATGAACAGGTTGTTTTTATCCGTCTGGATGTATCCTCCGTCCAGATCCGCCTTGAACTCATGGACGGAGCCGCGGCTGCAAAAGACCGCCAGCACGTGCGTCAGCTCATGGCCCAGCACGTACAGGTACAGCAGGGAGGAGGTGAACAGCCTGCTGCTGCCCAGCACCACCCAGACGGTCGCCCCCATCAGGGCGTACCACACGGGGATGGAAAAGAGGATGTTGAGGCTGCCGGAGGCATGGGCCAGCTGGTCGCACAGGGACATGGCCGTAATCAGGGCCAGAGGAAGAAGAAGGAAGGTGGCGACGGCGTGCCTGATGAACCGGGTTTTGCGCGGAAGGTCCATGAAGGTGAATTCCTGGCATTCGTCTTCCCAGCATTCCGAGGAGACCTGGGCGCGGTAGGTCTTGTCCCAGGCGTCCCGGTTGCATTGCCTCATCATGTCGCCAAGGCTGGCCGTGGAACGCGGCTTCCGGACGGTTTCTGCATACCGGCGCCAGTCCTGGCGCGGCGGTGTGTGTTTGGGTGCCTTGGGCATGCGGTGGTGAGGTGCGGGGCCAGCATAAGGGGACTTCATAAGAAATGCGAACCAAATTTGCTGCTTCCGGAAACCGGGGGAAAAAATGTTTTATGAGTGCCGGAACTTCCTGTATAATCCCCGCATGCAAGATGCTCTGCTGGTTCTGGAAACTTCCTGTGCGCAGGCTTCCGCTGCGGCATGGGACGGAAAGGAATTGCTGTGCCGGGTGGAATGGAGAGCTGAGCGCAACCATTCCTCCGCCATTTTTGAGGCATTGCGCCAGGCGCTGGATTCCCTGGAAGGACGGCGCTTGAAAGAAATAGTGGTCGGTTCCGGCCCGGGGGCCTATGGGGGAATCCGCGTAGCGCTGGCCGTGGCGGACGGCATTTCCCTGGTGCACGGTTCCGGCGTGGCGGCGTTTCCTTCCTGGAACGGCCTGGGCATTGATGACGGGAAGGCCTTCGTGATGTCGGACGCCCGGCGCGGAGGCTGGACGTGGGGACGGCTGGAGCACGGTTTTCTGGCAGAAGCGCCCGTCGTGCTGCCTGCGGAACAGGTGCGTGCCCGCGTGGCGGAATGCCTGGAAAACGGCGTGCCCGTTTATTCTACGGAAACGCAGGAAACCCTGACTGCCAGGGAAATGGCGGGCATCGTTCCCGTGTTCCCGGGCGCAGAGGCTCTGGGGGCCGCATGGCAGGCTCTGGCTGCAGACCGCAGGAAGGAACTTCTGGAAGGTCCGGCGGAGCCTCTGTACGTAAGGGCGCCCCACATCACCTGCGCCAAACGTCCGGCCTGGGCCGTGAAGGCGTAATTAAGGTTTGACTTTCTGGAAGATTGTTAGACTTTTAACCGGTACTCTTCATCACTAGTAGCATTTTTTTAAACATGAGCAATGACACTTTTTCCGAACGGCCCACATATCCCAAAGGTTTAAAAGGAATCATCGCCAATGAATCTGCCTTGAGTGACGTGCGCGGTGAGGAAGGACGCCTGCTGTACCTGGGTTACGATATTGATGATCTGGTGGAAATGTGCTGTTTTGAAGAAGTGGTTTACCTGCTTCTCAACAAGCGCCTTCCCAACCGGGAGGAGCTGGAGGGCATCAAGAAACGCCTCCGTTCCGACCGCGACCTGCCCCAGCCCATTCTGGATTTCTTTAAAACGGCCACCAAGTCTGCGCGGCCCATGTCCGCCCTCCGGACGGCGGTTTCCATGCTCGGCATGTACGACGACCGGACAAAGGACCCGGGACAGCTGAAGGAGATCGGCCTCAGCCTCATCGCCAAGGTGCCCGTGATGGTGGCGTACTACTACCGTCTGTGCCAGGGATTGGAGCTTCCGCCCGTACGGGAGGATCTGAATGAGGCGGAACATTTCCTGTGGTTGTTGAAAGGGGAGGAACCGAATCCGGATGAAGCCCATATTCTGGACGTGGCCTACATTCTGCATGCGGACCACGGCATGAACGCCTCCACCTTTGCGGCGCGCGTCTGCATTGCCACTCTTTCAGACATGTATTCCGCCATTACGGCAGCCATCGGCACGCTGAAGGGGCCGCTTCACGGCGGCGCCAATGAAGGCGTAATTGAAATGCTCAAGGAAATAGGCTCGGAGGATAAAGTGGATTCCTACATTGAGGACAAACTGGCACGGAAGGAAAAGGTCATGGGCATGGGCCACCGCGTGTACCGCGTGCTGGACCCCCGGGCCCCCCATCTGCGCCGCATGGCCATCCGCCTTTCCTCCAGAATCGGGGAACCCAAGTGGATCCGCATGTCGGAACGCATCGCCAAGCTCGTCCGGGAACGCAAGGGGCTTAATGCCAACGTGGATTTTTATTCCGCCACGGTCTATTACAGCATCGGCATTCCCACCAGGCTGTTCACGGCCATTTTCTCCATTGCCCGCTGCTGCGGGTGGGTGGCCCAGGTGCTGGAACAGATGGAGGACAATACGCTGTACAGGCCGCTGACCCTTTATACGGGGCCCAAGGACCGCATTCCCGTTCCCACCATTGACATGCGGTAATAAAGTTTTTCCAGTGGAAAGGCGCCGGAGATATACTCCGGCGCCTTTCCTGCGTTATCCACTCCTACCTTTTCTTTCTCATGAAAAACTATCCATTCTATCTGCTGGTGGTATTTTCCCTGCTGTTCCTTGTGATGGGGATTTCTCCGTGTTCCCGCTCCGTCTGGGTGGCGGAGGTGATTCCCGTGATGCTGGTGGTGATTATTCTGGTGGCGGCATTCCGGAAATTCCGTTTCAGCAATTGGTCTTACACGCTGATGTTTTTTTGGTTGGTCTGCCACACGGTGGGGGCGCATTACACCTTTGCGGAAGTGCCTTTCGAGTGGTTCCGGGAGCTGGTGGGCGCCCACCGGAACCCGTTTGACCGGGTAGCTCATTTTACGGTGGGTTTTTACGCCTTTCCCGTGGCGGAATATCTGGTGCGCAAGCAATATGCCGGGAAGGTGCTGGCGGGGATTTTCGGCCTCTTTTTCGTGATGGCCGTGGCCGCAGCCTATGAGATCATTGAATGGCAGTACGCGGTCATTGTTGGCGGGAATGACGCGAATGATTTTCTAGGTTCCCAGGGAGACATCTGGGATGCGCAGAAGGACATGTTCTGTGATACCTGCGGAGCTGTCGCCTCCCTGATCCTTTTTTACATGGTGCGGCCCTGGCGCAGGAAGAGTGCGGATTCTGTTTTGTCCTGACGCGCTATTCCCCTGCCGCTGCTGTTTGGTCCGCTCTTGCTGTCCGGCAAAAACATTCCTGTTCCGCATCCCGTGGTTGAAACAGCCCGGCAGGAGGAATTTCGGCGTTTTACGCATCAAATTCCGGTTTGGCGAAGCCCTTCATAAAGGACAATGGCCACGGCGGTGGAAAGGTTCAGGCTGCGGGAACCTTCTCCCGGCATGGGAATGGTCAGGGCGGAATCTGCATGTTCCTTCAGCATGCTTTCCGGCAGTCCCCGGGATTCCGGACCAAAGACCAGATAATCCCCTTCCCGGAAATCAGCCTCCCAGTGAGAGCGGCGCGCCTTGGTGCTCAGGTACCAGAACCGCGCGGAGGGTTCCGCCGCCTGCTGCAATTCCTCCAGGGTGTTCCAGACATGCAGGTCCACTTTGTTCCAGTAATCAAGGCCCGTGCGGCGCACGTGCTTTTCATCCAGGCTGAACCCCAGCGGCCTGATCAGGTGGAGCCTGGATCCCGTAGCCAGCGCCAGCCGCCCGGCGGCTCCCGTATTGTGCGGAATTTCCGGATGGAACATGACAATATGGAAACGGGGCTGCATGCGCCTATTCTCACCACAAACGCGCCTTCCGTTCAAGTGAGACTTGTCCAAAAGTGGCAAATAATGTACGTTTCCTTCCGATGAGAGACATCGTGTATTTTGACTTGGAAACCCGTCATTCCGCGGCGGAGGTGGGCGGCTGGCACAACACGGCCGACATGCGGGTTTCCGTGGGGGTGACTTATTCCACGGCTTCCGGCAAGTACACGATTTATTCCGAGGAAATGGTGGATGACCTGATCCAGCAGCTCCGCCAGGCCGACCTGGTGGTAGGGTACAATCACGAGCATTTCGACTACGGCGTGCTTCAGCGCTATACGATGTGGAACATGATTGACATCACGAACAACCTTGACCTGTGCAAGGACATCGAGCAGCGGGGGGGCGTGCGCGTCAAGCTGGATTCCGTGGCGGCCGCTTCCATCGGCTCCTCAAAAACGGCCGTAGGAACCCAGGCCCTCAAGTGGTGGGCGGAATACGTGCAGACGGGCAATACGGACCTGCTGATGGATATTGCCCGCTATTGCTGCTTTGACGTGAAGGTGACGCGTGACGTACACTGGTACGGCGCGGAACATGGCTTCATCCGCTACGATGACAAGAAGGGCGGCCAGGTGGAATTGCCTGTGGATTGGAAGTTATAGTTTTCTTCCTTCTGCGGCGTCATGATAAGCAAGGGGGGCGACATCCTGCATGGTCCCTTCCTTCCCTAGTGGCGGCGGTCCCGGTTGTCTTTTCCGTTTTCAGGTTACTGAATTTGTTGCCGGGGCCGGGATAAATGCCGCTGCGGAGAGCATGCCCATGAAAAACATGCTCCGGAAAGGAGCAGAGGGCAAGCGTGGAATTCCGGAGTGATTACCGGCGGTTGATGCGGGCCACTTCCCGCTGGGCTTCCCGCATTTCCACGCGGGCCTTCAGGTCATAGCGCTGGTCGCGGTGGGTCTTGCCCTTGCCAAGGCCCAGGGCCAGTTTCACCTTGCCGTTTTTCCAGTACAGCTTCAGGGCCACCAGGGAGCAGCCTTTCTGGGAGGTCTGCTGTTCCAGTTTGAAAATTTCCCGTTTGTGAAGCAGCAGGCGGCGCGGGCGGCGTGACTGGTGCTGGAAGAATTCTCCGGCGGTTTCCCACGGCTGGATGTCGCAGCCGTACAGGAGCATCTGCCCGTTTTCCACTCGGGCGAAGGAATCGGCTATGTTTACCTTGCCGGCACGGATGGATTTGACCTCCGTGCCCTTGAGTTCCATGCCGCATTCGTAGGTGTCCAGGATTTCATAATCCCGGCGGGCTTTTTTGTTGGTGGAGATATCGGAGCTCATGGCTGTGGCGTGAAGGGATGAAAAGGCCCCGGACTGGAAGAGCCGGGGCCTGGTTGGAAAAGGGGATGTTCCGTGCGGAAATCCGGGCCGGAACGGCAATAGGATGGAATATGCTTTTACTGGTTGTCTTCCTGGAGACTGTCGGATTCTGCATGATAGACGAGCTTGCCTTCAACGATCTCCGTCAGGGCAATGTTCGCGTTGCCCATGTGGGGAGTGGTGGGAACCAAGGGAGCGCGGCCATTGTTGAGCTGGGCGACGCGGCGGGACACCACGTTGATCAGCATCTGGGGTTCGGGAATGATTTTAGCGGCTTGTTCGACGAGTTCAGCTTTCATGTAAAAATGTTTAGGTAGAGATCTCCTGATGCGGAAAGACATATAAAGTCTCTCCCTGTCTATAATCAAGACTATATTACGGCATGAGCTCCCTTCGTTCCCGGGAGCCCAGTTCCTTCCATGTACCGGGTTCCAGGCCGTTCAGGGAGAATTTTCCAATTCTGACGCGCAGAAGCCGGAGTGTGGGAAAGCCGATGGCGGCGGTCATGCGCCGTACCTGGCGGTTTTTTCCCTCTACCAGGGTCAGTTCCAGCCACGCGGTGGGAATGGAAGCGCGGTAGCGGACGGGTGGATGACGGGGCGGTACGTCCGCTTCTCCAGGCATGAGGCGCGCCCGGCAGGGCAGCGTGCGGTACCCCTGGATGGGGATTCCTCCGCGTTCCAGGGGGAGCAGGTCCCCGGCGGAAGGAATGCCTTCCACCTGGCTCCAGTAAGTCCTGGGATGCCGGTTGGCTGGGTTCAGGAGGCGGTCTACCAGGGATTTCTCATCAGATAAAAGCAGCAGCCCTTCGGAATCCGAATCCAGCCTGCCGATGGGATACACGCCGGGCGGAAAGCCGAATTCGGCCAGTGTCCGGTGGTGGGGAGCCTCCTGGGTGAATTGGGAGAGGACGCCGTAAGGTTTGTTGAACGCCAGAATCATGCCGTGCAGGGAAAAGGTAGCATGGGCCGCCGGCTTTGGCACGAGAAATTGAAGCGGCTTGACTTGCCCCCGGCGGGGAAGGAAAGTACTTCCATGCATGGAAAAATGGCAGTCTGCGTTCTGGTGCTGGCGTGCTGCTTGCCCGGCTGGGTTCAGGCAGCTCCGGATGCGGGAGAAGTGAAGGCGAAAATCGCAAGGAAAATCTGGCAGAATGAATGCGCCGGAACAGTCAGGGGGCTGGTTTCCTGGAACCGGGGGGAGGCGTTTCCTTCCCTGGGCATCGGGCATTTCATCTGGTTCCCTGCCGGTGTTACGGAAAGGTTTGAGGAGAGTTTCCCCCATTTCATCCAGTTTTGCCGGAAAAGGGGAGCCCGTGTTCCGGAATGGTTTTCCGGTGCGGCGCCGTGGCGCACCAGGGCGGAATTTGAAGCGGCGGATGTACGGGGCGGCCTTCCGGAACGGATGCGCCAGTGGCTTTCCAGCCCTGCCGTCCTTCAAATGCAGGCGGACTTCATCATCGGCAGGTCCGTGGCTGCCCTGGGGCGCATCAAGAGCCAGTCCCGGCGTCCGGAGGAGATGGCGGCCAGGTACAATGCCGTGGCGACGGCTCCCAACGGCATGTATGCTCTGATTGACTACGTGAATTTCAAGGGAGAGGGGACAAACCCCGCGGAACAGTACCGGGGGCAGGGCTGGGGCCTCAAACAGGTGCTGGAGGAGATGCGCTCGGCTTCTCCGGGACAGCCTGCGGCGGCGGAGTTTGCGGAAGCTGCCAAAAGGGTGCTGAAGCGGCGCGTGGACAACAGCCCTCCGGGCCGTGGAGAGGCGCGCTGGCTTGCCGGATGGAGGAACCGGTGCGATTCCTACAAGAGAAGTCTGTGACGAATTCCTTGTCTGGAGGAAAAGACCAGTTGCGCAATTATCCTTGACCTGCCGCGGATTAGGGTGTAATTCCCTCACTCATCCTGAAACTTCGCTAATTTTATGCCAAACACTCAAGAAGAAACAACGCTGATTCTGCTGAAACCCGATTGCGTGCGGAAAAACCTTTCCGGCACCATTTTAAAACGTTTTTTGTCCGAAGGGTTTCGCCTGCGCGGCATAAAGATGATTCAGCTTGACGAACCGGTTCTCCGGGAACATTACGCCCATATTCTGGACCTTGTCGTCAATGGAGAACCGCTTTTCCCCAAACTGCTTGATTTCATGACCAGCTCTCCGGTCATCGCCATCGCCCTGAAGGGGCCGGGCGTGATTGTGCGCGTGCGCGAACTGCTGGGGCCCACCAATTCCCAGAAGGCGGACAAAGGCACCATCCGCGGAGATTATGGGACGGACAGCATGATGAACATCTGCCATGCTTCCGACAGCCGCGAATCCGCCGCCGTGGAACTGGCAAGGTTCTTCCGGGAAGAAGAGCTGTTTGACAGCTTGAACTGAGGCTTTGCCTTTTTTCCATCCGGTTTATTACGGGCCGCAGGCGTTTAACGGCTGCGGCCTTTTCCGTGCCGGAAAATATCTCCGTGAAAACAGGGGCGCGGGATGGGGGGAAAACTTCATGCGCTCGCAGGAAGAACGGAGACGCCCGGAAAAAGGCGGATTACTTTACCCAGGGGGTGGTCAGGTAAAGGAAGGCCTTTTTCATGCGGTAGGCCTCCCGCATGAAGCCGTCCATAATATTATTGCAGCTATGCGTGGAAAAGGAATATCCGTAAACGCGTTTGATGGCGGCATCTTCACTGTGCTGTTTCTGGCGCTTTAATTCGGCATCCATGTCCCGGCGTTCCACATTGGGGGCGCTCAGGTTGTCGCCATGCCAGCGGAAATCCGCCAGCAGCCTGTTGTAATGGACGAATTTCTTTCCGGCGCGGCCTAGGCGTGCGTAATACTCCCCGTCCATGTCGTAGTGGAACCTTTCATCCAGCAGGAATCCTTCTTCAATCGTGGTGCTCCTGCGCAGGAACAGCGCGGTGGAGGCCAGGTAGGTTCCGTACCAGATGTGCATGTTCAGGCTGTAGGGAAGGGCCTTCATGGGCCGCTGGATGTCTCCGTCCGGTCCGATGAAATTCCAGGCTCCGTGCACGATATCCGCATCAGGCCGGGAATCCGCAAAAGCTTTGACGGCCGCCAGGGCGCCCGGCAGCAAACGGTCGTCCGTATTCAGCCACATGACCCACTTGCCGCGCGCCCTGCGGAAGCCGCGGTTGATGCCTTCCGACATGCCGGAATCCTTCTCCACATGCAATTGCAGATGGGGATAGGCGTTCAGGATATCCAGCGTTCCGTCCGTGGAACCCGCATCCTGGATGATGTGCTCAAAAGTGACGCCCTCCTGGTTTTTAACGCTCTCAATGCACTCCCTGACGTATCTGGCGTAATTATAGCTGGGCGTGACGATGCTGAAATCCGGTTCGGTATCCATGGGAAAAATTACTTGGAAGGATCAATGGAACGTTCCCTGGCAATATAAATGGGCCGCTTTTTAACCTCCGTATAGGTCTTGGCCAGGTATTGGCCCAGAATGCCCAGGCACAGCAGCACAATGCCCCCCATCAGGCAGAAAACGCAGACCATGGAAGTCCATCCATAAGCGGAATGGGGCCAGACCAATTCACGGACCGTCAGGATGATGATGGCAAGGAAGGAGATGAAGGAAAGCAGGACTCCCATGATGGAAGCCAGAGCCAGAGGCGCTGTGGAAAAAGCCACAATGCCTTCAATGGAATACAGGAACAGTTTGAAGAAGGACCATTTGGTTTCTCCTGCCACCCGTTCCACATTCTCATATTCAAACCATTTGGTGCGGAAGCCCACCCATTCATACAGCCCTTTGGAAAAACGGTTGTATTCCTTCAGTGAAAGCAGGGCTTCCAGCACGGGACGCGTCATCAGCTTGTAATCCCGTGCTCCGTCCACGATATGGGTGTCCGATATCCAGTGAATCGTCTTGTAAAAGGCGTGCGCGAAAAAGGACCGCAGCTTCGGTTCCCCCTGCCTGGTGACGCGGCGCGTGCCCGCACAGTCGTATCCTTCCTCGTCAATGGCTTTCACCATCTCCGGAAGCAGGGAGGGAGGATCCTGAAGGTCCACGTCCATGACGGCGGCATAATCTCCCGTGGCGGCTTCCAGCCCGGCATAGATGGCGGCCTCCTTCCCGAAGTTGCGGGAGAAGGAAATGAACCTCACTTCCGGGGAATGTTCCGCCAGTTTCTTGATTATTTCCAGGGTGTGGTCCGTGGAGCCGTCATCCACGAAAATGAGTTCCGGGACGTAACCCTCCAAGCGTTCCTTGAAAACCCGGTCTACTTCTTGTTTAAATGCCGGTATGGCCTGTTCTTCATTCAGGCAGGGAACGATCAGGGAAATGCGTTTCATGGCAATGCCCGGATCATACGTCAGGAGCTGTGCTGATGCCAGAAAATAGTGCCCTGTGCGCGGAACAGCCTTCCTCCGCCAAGTGGGAAGGAAGGCTGCCGGAAAAAGTCGCTGCGCGCAGAAAAACCGGAAAAATCAGAATTTCGGCAGGTTGCCGATGTCATCTTCGTTTTCAGGGGCGTGCGGGTCTTTCAGATCGCTGTCTCCATCCTTGCCGAAGGACCAGAAGTCGTAATCCGGATTCAGGCCGTTGCCCATTTTCAGGTTCTTGGAACTGGCGGATTTGGTGGGAATAGCCTGCCCGTTGCCAAGGCGGTAGCGGTAGGGAGAACCCCACGGGTCAGCCAGAATATAGAGGGTGACCGGCTTTCCGTCCTTTCCTTTCACACGGACTTCCCGGACGGTCGGGTTGCTCTTGGGCTGGGTGGCGGGATTCAGCTCATCATTGTAAATGGTGGTATCCCGGGAAGGGACGCCTTCATTCTTGTGGTCGCCGAACAGGGCCATGTAAACGACGTTGGAGCTGTACTCCTCCCCGTTTGCAACGGCTACCCCGTGGTTGTTGAAGGGAGCTTCCGTTCCGTAGGGATAGCGGTCGTGGTCGTTGTGGTAGCTTTCCAGCCCCATTTCTATCTTGCGGACGATGGATTCCGTGGCCTGCTCGTTCTTTCTGGTTTCAAGCCAGGTATAGATGGAGATGGTCAGCGTGGCCAGCACCACGATGATGGCCATCACCACCAGGATTTCCATGAGGGTGAAGCCCTGTGCCGCCCGGAGGCGGCTGTATGCGGAGCGAATCTTCATCTGGTTCTGCTTGGGGAGGTTAACCCATTTTTTCAATAACCTGCAGGAGGGGCAGGAACATGGCGAACACGATGCCGCCCACGACCACGGCCAGGAACACGATCATGATGGGTTCCAGCATGGAGGTCATGGCCCCCACGGCGTTATCCACTTCATCATCATATACGTCCGCAATCTTGAGAAGCATGTCCGGCAGCTGGCCGGTTTCTTCACCCACGTCCACCATGGAAATCACCATGGGCGGGAAGAGTTTGGAGGAAGACATGGGCGTCACCACGGATTCGCCTTCCTTCACGGAATCATGGATGAGGCCGATGGCGTCTCCCACGATCATGTTGCCGGCAGTATCCTTGGTGATGGTGAGCGCCTGGAGAATAGGCACGCCGGAAGTCACCAGCGTACCGAAGGTGCGGGCAAAACGGGCAATGGCGCTCTTGCTCTGCACATTGCCGATGACCGGCATGGTCAGCAGGGCGGAGTCAATCTTGCGGCGGCCGTTGGGCGTCTTGCTCATTGCCGTGAAGACGGCGTACAGGATGGCGACGATGGCGGCCAGGATAACGGCATTGGGCACAAAGAAGGGAGCAGCCATGAACCAGTCACTGATGCCGAACACGAATTCGGAAATGGCGGGCAATTCCTGATTCTGTTCCGCGAACATGGCCTTGAACTTAGGCACGATGACCAACATCAGGAAGATCACGATGCCTACTGCAATGAACAGCACGATGGAGGGGTACACCATGGCGGAAATAACCTTGCTTTTCAGCTTTTGGGCCTTTTCCTGGTATTCAGCCAGGCGGTTGAGCACGACTTCCAGCACACCGCCGAGTTCGCCGGCCTTCACCATGTTGACGAACAGGCGGTCGAAAATCCGGGGGTGCTGCGCCAGCGCTTCGGAGAACGTGGAGCCGCCCTGCACGGAATCGCCCAGGGCTTCAATAGTCACACGCAGGTTGGGGTTTGCCTCCTGCTTGGCCAGCACGTTCAAGCTCTGGAGCAGGGGCAGCCCGGCGTCAATCAGGGTGGCCAGCTGGCGGGTGAAAATCATCAGGGCCTTGGCCTTGATTCTGCCCCCCAGCTTGCCTTTCTGCCCTTTGGTTCCCTTGGCCTTCTTCTTGGCGGCGGGCGTTTGCTGGAGCTTGCCTTTTCCGGCTTCTACAATCTGGGTGGGATACAGGCCATGCGCACGGATGGATTCCATGGCCTCCGCTTCCGAATTGGCCTCCAGGGTACCTGTCTTCTGGTCGCCTTTATGGTCAAGTGCTGTATATTGATATTTAGGCATATATGTGGTATTTTAAGTGTTCTCTGCTTGGTGGTTGAAATGGGGGGCGGTGTCCGGCTGTCCATTAAGTGTACTTCAGCACTTCTTCAATGGTGGTATTGCCGTTGTAAATGTTTCTCAAGCCGTCTTCGCGGAGGGTGGACATGCCCATTTCAATGGCCTTCTGCTTCAGCACCACGGAGGGGGCGCGGTCCGTGATCATGTCCCGCAGGGTATCGTTGATATCCAGAAGCTCGTAAATCCCCTTCCGGCCCTTGTAACCGGAATTGGAGCATTTGTCACAGCCGCGGCCCGTGTAAAAGTGCTTATCCCCCAGTTCATAGGGAGATACGCCAAGCTGGGAGAGGATGCTGGAGGAGGGCTCATACGGCGTGCGGCAGTCCGGGCAAATGGTGCGCACGAGGCGCTGGGCCAGAACCCCTTCCAGGGAGGCGGCCACCAGGAAGGGCTCGCAGCCCATGTCCACCAGTCGCGTGATGGCCCCGGCGGAATCGTTCGTGTGCAGGGTGGAAAGCACCAGGTGGCCTGTCAGGGAAGCCTGGATGGCGATCTGGGCCGTAGCCATGTCACGCATTTCCCCCACCAGGATGCGGTCCGGGTCCTGGCGCAGGAAGGCGCGGAGAACCATCGGGAAGTCCAGGCCGATGGCCTCATTGATCGGGATCTGGATGATGCCGTCAATGTCATATTCCACCGGGTCTTCCGCCGTCAGCACCTTGGAGTCAATCGTATTGATCTCCCGGAGTGCCGCATACAGGGTGGTGGTCTTACCGGCGCCGGTGGGGCCGGTGACAATGAAGATGCCGTTGGGCTTGTGCACCGTGTCCAGAATGTATTCATGGATATGGGGGGGCAGGCCCAGGTTGTTCAGATTCAGGTTCACGGAAGAGCGGTCCAGAACGCGGAGCACCACGGATTCACCGTACTGGGTGGGAAGGGTGGAAACACGCATATCCACGGACCGGTCCCCTATCTGCTTCACGATTCGGCCGTCCTGCGGCACGCGGCGTTCCGCGATATTCATGTTCGACATGACCTTGACGCGGGAAATGACCGGTACGGACAGATGCACGGGCGGAGGCTGCATTTCATAAAGAGCGCCGTCCACGCGGTAGCGGATCTTGAATTCGTTTTCAAAGGGCTCAAAGTGAATGTCGGAGGCCTTTTCCTTGATGGCCTGGGTGATAACCAGGTCCACGAAGCGGATGACGGGAGCAGCGGCGGAATCTTCCGTTTCATTGCTGACTTCCATGTTGTTGAGCTCCTGCATCAGGTCCTTCATGGCGGCGGATTCCCCGCCGTACAGCTCATTGATGCGCTCGGAAATCTGGTAATCCGGAGCGATCAGGACGTGGATGTCCTGGCCGAGGGCGAAGCGCAGGTCTTCCACCGTCTGGGGGTTCAGAGGGTCCACCAGGCAGACGTACAGGCCTTCCGGCCCGTAGCGGACGGGCAGGGCGCCGTGCAGGCGCACGAGCGTGGCTGGCATCATGTTCTGCACGTTCGGATCCGGCTTAAAATTGTCCAGCGTGATGAATTCCGTTCCCAGGTCGCTGGCGATCATCTGCCAGATATCGTCCTTGTTGCCGATGATGCCGAAGTCTGCGAGCACTTCCGGCAGTTCCTTGCCGGAGACGGCCATTTCCTCCTTGATGTCCTTGGCAAGGGACTTGTCGATCATTCCCCGGCCGATGAAAAGTTCCAGTGTAAGATTGGTGTCCATAATGTTCTGAGTGGATTGCGGGGAAAAATCAGTTGGCGTCTCCCATGGTGACGTTCAGCACTTCTTCCGGAGAGGTAAGGCCGGCCAGCACCTTGCGAACGCCGTCTTCTCTCAGGGTTCTCATGCCCAGTTCCCGCGCGCGCTTGCGGAGCTGCGGAGAGGTAAGATTTTCGTTGATCATGCGGCGAACTTCGTCGTCAATCTCGAAAATTTCAAAGAGGCCCATTCGTCCCTTGAACCCTCCGCCACGGCAGAAGTCACAGCCGTGGGGGGCCTTGATCTGGCCCGGAGTGACGCGGGACATGTCGATGTTCAGCGTGTGGGCCTGCTTTTCCGTCAGCATGCCGTCCACCTTGCAGCGGTCGCACAGCTTGCGCACCAGGCGCTGGGCCATGATGGCCCGGACGGAAGAGGCGATCAGGAAGCGCTTGATGCCGATGTCCGCCAGACGGGCTACGGCGCTGGGTGCGTCATTGGTATGGAGGGTGGAGAACACCAGGTGGCCTGTCAGGGAGGCGTTGATGGCGATGCTGGCCGTTTCCATATCTCGAATTTCCCCGATCATGATGATGTTGGGGGCCTGGCGGAGCATGGCGCGCAGCGCGGCGGCGAAGGTCATGCCGATGTCCGCCTTCACCATCACCTGGTTGATGCCGGAAAGTTCGTATTCCACGGGGTCTTCCACCGTGATGATCTTTTTGTCGGGGCGGTTGATGTGGTTCAAGCACGCGTACAGAGTGGTGGTCTTACCGGAACCGGTGGGGCCTGTCACCAGGATAATGCCGTCCGGCAGGGTGATGAGGCGGTCAAACACGGCTTCATCATCCGAGAAGAACCCGAGCTGGGGAAGACCCAGCACCAGGGCTGACTTGTCCAGAATACGCATGACGATGCTTTCCCCGTGGTTGCTGGGGACGGAAGATACACGAAGGTCAATCTGCTTGCCGCCGATGCTCATCTGGATTCGGCCGTCCTGGGGCATGCGCTTTTCCGCAATGCTCATGGTGGTGCTCATCACCTTCAGGCGTGCGATGATGGGGCTGAGCAGCTTCTTGGGATGGGTGGCCACTTCCACCAGCTTGCCGTCCACGCGGTAGCGGATGCGGAGCCGGTTTTCCATGGGCTCAATGTGAATGTCGGACGCCCGCATCTTGAAGGCGTCCGTCAGCATCTGCTGCACCAGGCGGATGATGGGGGCGTCTCCGTCTTCCCCTTCAATGCCGCTGTTTTCTCCGGGAACGGTCAGGTCACGGTAAAATTCTTTCAGGCGGCTTTCCACCGCGCTGTGAGTGGCGACGCTGAAAATCACGTCGCGCCCCATCAACGGAGGCAGGCTGTCCATGGTTTCCAGATTCAGCGGGTCGTCAATGGCGACATTGACGGAAAAGCCGTCGTCGGAAATGGGAATGGCCCGGAAACGCCTGGCGAGTTCCGGCGTGATGAGTTCGCGCACTTCCTGGGGAATGTGCATGGAACCCAGATCCACAACGGGCAGAAGGGAAGTGGAGGCCGTCACCTGGGCAATGACGTCTTCCGTAAGGTAATTGGCCTGGATAAGAAAATCAACCAGGCCCTGGGTGGGAGATTTTTGACTGCGTGCGTATTGAAGAATCTCTTCATTCAGATAGCCGGCCTGCGTAAGAAGTTCGATGAGATATGATTCGTTGGAGTACACGTCGATCTCTGGAGTCTATGGTTGGAAGTCTGCCGAAACGGAGCGGCAGGATACTCCCCTATTTCTGACAGGTTCGGGCCGTAAAGTCAACTTAGCTTCCCTCAAAAGGGCATTTTTTTTCAGCAGGAAGCGGAGGATGACAGGATGGGATTCCGCATATGCCGCTTCCAGGTCCTTGGGAATGTGCTGACGGGCAGGATTTCCCCTTCTTTCAGGCTCCCTGGCGGGGAAGGGCGGAGAGCAGGTTTTCCAGCTCCGCCATGCTGGAAACGCGCACCAGGCGGGAGCGCATTTCCTTGGCGCCGGGAAATTCCTTCGTATAAGCCAGAATGCGGGAGCGCATGTGGCGCATGGTGTGGAGTTCATCCCCGTAATGTCCGGAATCCAGAGCCATCCGCGTATGCCGCAGGATCAGGTTCGTCTTTTCCTGAAGGGCTCTGGCCGGTGGCATGGTTCCGTGCAGCAGGTAATATTTGGCGTCTCTGAAAATCCAGGGATTTTTCATGGCGGCCCGGCCGATCATGACACCGCTGACGGCCGTGTTTTCCTTCACGTAAGCTACTGCCTGCGGGGTGGAAATATCTCCGTTCCCGATGACCGGGACGGCCATGGCCCGTGCGCATTCGTCAATGATGTCCCAATTGGCTGTGCCGGAATACTGTTGGGAACGGGTGCGCCCGTGGATGGTGATCATGGAAATGCCTTCCTCCTCCAGCAAGCGGCACGCATCCATGGCGCATAAATTCTGGAAATCCCAGCCAATGCGTATTTTGGCCGTGACGGGAATGCGGTCCCCCACCGCCTTCACCACCCCCCCGGCCACGGCGGCCAGCAGGGGCAGGTCTTTCAGCAGGGAGGACCCTCCATTCTTGCCGACTACTTTTGGAACCGGGCAACCGAAATTGATGTCTATGAAATCCGGTTTTTCATGGTCCAGGATAATTCTGGCGGCTTCTCCCATGTGGTCCCCGTCAGCGCCGAAAAGCTGAATACCTATGGGACGGTGGGAATCTTTTATCTTTGTGTACCTGCGGTTTCTCTCCCAGGCCTGGAGAATGCCCTCTGCGGATACGAATTCCGTGACCATCACGTCGGCTCCCAGTTCCTTGCAAATAGTGCGGAAAATAGGATCCGTCACGCCGGCCATCGGAGCCAGGAACAGGGGGAAATCCGTTTTGACGAACGGCAGGGTTCGGGAAAGCTGGCGTCTGGAGAAAGTCATGGCCTCTTAGAATGAAGCTAGCATGCGGCCGTGTCCTGTTCAAGCGTCTTGCCCGTCCTGCCGGGCAATGGACCGTATAACCTTCTTGTAGCTTGGCTGATTTTATTTGTTAAAAATGGAAGTAAGGAAAAAAGGGGGGAATCCCTGGAAGAGGAGCCGGATTTAAGAATTGCGGAAGGGTAGGAAAATAATCCTTTTTCATTCAAGAAAGGGTGTGAACCGGATTTATAATCCGGAGTCAAAGGAAAAATCTGTGGAAAAGTTGGTTAGAGTCAATAGGGGCATATAAGGCCGGGAGGGATAACAGGGCCCGTAAAATTTCCTATAGCCCCTATTATCCTTATATTTCCTATCATAGGCATCCTGGATAGCGACGCTGATTTATTACGAATTATAAATCCGGTATTCATATGAACACATAACAACATTGTTTTTTGAAATGAAATTATCCATTCTATTATTAGCCCTTCTGAGCGGACTTGCTTCCGCCGCTACGGTTACCTGGACAGGAGCGTCTACCGGCTCTCCCAATTATAATGAGGGGAGCAATTGGAGTTCCGGTTCCGCTCCTTCCGCTGGTGACACGATTGTCTTTGGAGACGGTTTGTCCCTGGGTAGCTTGGATACTCCTACCAGCCCTAATCTTTCCGGAAGCACGGTTGTTCTTGGAAACAATTCCACAGTCAGGATAGGGGAGAATCATGGTCCTTCTTTCAGCAATGTTACCCCTACGACTTTTACCATCGGTGACGGGTCCACCTTATTCCTCAAGGGTGGGGCAAATTTGAATGGTTGTACACTCAATCTGAATCTCAATTCTTCAGGGAAAATTCAATTTGGCAATCCATGGTCCGGGACGAACGGTGTGAATCTTAACCTCACTTTGTCCGTGGATTCTTCCCAGACCGGAATGGTGACCAGGGAATTGGCCTATTTTACTTATTCTACAGCTGGTTCGGCTACTCTTGATTTAAGCAGGCTGAGCCTTTCCTTGGAAGGGCTGACCCAGGTGGACGGAGTGAAGGATGCGTCTATTGAAAATCCGAGCAGTCTCGGGAGCTTGAATAAAGGGGAGTATCGGCTTGTCGTCACCAAAGGAAGTTTAGATAATAGTACAAAACTTTGGGTTCAGTACATGGTTCCGGAACCCGCCACCGCCTCTTTGAGCCTTTTGGGTCTTGGGTGTTTGTTGTGGAGCCGCCGCCGGCAAGGATAAAAAGATCATTATTGGAAAAAGATCTCCGCGTGCAGGGTTGTAATGGCCTTGTACGCGGAGATTCTTATTTCCGTTGGAAAACGAGTTATTTCTCCTGATATTATTTTTTCGGCACGATAAAACCGTCTGTTCAGACCTGCCGGAATTGGAAAATACGGTGTTCATCCCGTAAATACGGCTCTGTTCGGCGTCGACCGGGAAAATAAAAGCGGCTTCATCCCGAAAGATGAAGCCGCGTAGCGAAAAAAAGTGTGCAGCGTTAGTGTTTGCCGCAGCCGCAACCGCCGTCCTTGTGATCATGATCACAGTTGCCGTCACAGTCGCAGTTTTCCTTGTTGCAATCTCCTCCGCAGGAGCAGGAAGACTGGGCGCTCATGGCGCGCTGGCGGGCTTCCTCAATCTCTTCCGGAGTGGGCGCGCGGCCAAGGTCAATGGACATGCCCAGGTAATGATTGATGGTGTTCAGGAGTTCGTCAATGGTCTGGCGCGCTTCCAGAAAGCCGCGTGCCGCATCATTCTTGACCACGTTTTCACGCAGGGTATCGAACTTGGAAATTTCCTCTTCGGTGGGGGGCATGCCGGCCAGGTGCTTGTTGCGCAATTCTTCACCGTAAGCGTTCACTTCTTCAAAAAGCTTGGTTGCCTCCGGATTCTGGAAAAAGAGGCCGATTTTCGCCTTGGAGGCTACAACCTGGTCTTCCTTGGCAAGAAGGTTGCAAAGGGCTTCCGTGGCGGCGCGCAGGTTGTCATTGAGAACGGGAGTATTCATATGAGGTTCATTCAACCATGACTTTCAAGACAGGGCAACCCGGTTGCGAGGCATGATGCGTTTTTTTCTTGTCACTGGCTGTTGCGGATTTGGAATCCGAAGTCAAAGGGAAAATCTGTGGAAAAGTTGGGTAGGAGTTATAGGGAATATAAGGATGATAGGAATAATAGGGGTCGGCAGAATTTGCCCTATTGCCCCTATTATCCTTCTATTCCCTATCAATAGACCTTTTTGATGGCAGCTCTGGCTGATCTCACAGATTCCAAATCCGTTAAGAATCATCCGTACGATTTAATCCGCAGTAATCCTTTATGGGGCGCTATTTGTAGCGTTCCAGAATCTTGTCTCACAGGTTCAGGGAGGTAAGCCCCGGCTTGCTGGTGTTTACAAAGAAGTAGAAGATGCCCTGAGGTTCCACGACGCTGACGGTCGGAATACTGTCTTTTTAGTCACTGCGTTTGGGCAAACCCTTGTATAAATAGTCAGCTTCCGGAACCCTTCCAACGGTTCTGTCCAGCAAGGCCGGAATTTCTTTGTCTTCATATCCGGCCAGGTTGAGGTATTTTCTGACTTCCCGTGCCTTGGTCGGGAAGCAGGTCATCAATTCCCTGATGAATCCGCGTTCCTTGCTTTTGATGATGTACTGGGCGTTGTTGCTTCTCGCTCCGCGAGCGCTTGTAGTGTTGAATAGCCTGGTTTCCTGCTCGCCGGACATGTCGGAGGCGTAATCAATGAGCATGTCGGCGCAAATCTCCGTAGCTTTAAAAGCGTAGTCCACCTGGCTGTGGAATTGTTTAAGCACCAGTGCGGCGGCGCTTAAATAAAACCGCAGGGCTTCTTCCTTGTTCGGGAGCTTGCTGTTTTTGTCCGTCAGGGCGATGAACGGGATGCTGTTGGACATGAATTCTTTTACGGTGTGATCCAGATCACTATACTCGGAAACCCATTCGACATTGTTGTAGTCGTTGAGGTCAAGGAACGGTGCCTTGGCAATCATGTAACACAGAAAGAGTCCGTCCGTCAGTTCCTGGGGCGTAACGTCCTTCTTCCTGTAGCGTTTGGCTTCTTTCCGCATGTTGTCGGCCCCCTGGTAAAACAGGATAAGCTGGCCGTTGTCCAGCAGTTTCTGAAGCCGGAGGAGTTCCGGATTCTGCTTGTCCGGATTCCTTATGACAGAGGGGAGGGGGAGCCGTTCCTGGGGCGGAGAAGCTGAACAGGTAAAAGACAGCAGGAAAAGAAAGTACGGCAGGAGGTGGCGGCAGGAATGATTCATGGCGTTGTAAAAAGGGGTTATTGAGAAGTTGTAGAGTTGACATGCAAGGCATCCCCTGCTGTGCTGCGTGTGACGGTGCATCCGAATATGGTGATGGTGACCTTGATGTTTTTCAATCCCCTGGTGGGAGATTTCTCATCGGTTTCTATGCCGTCTTCATATTTAAAACTGAAATCCTGGGTGCACGTGTCATTGCTGATCTTGCAGTGGTCTTTGCCGTCGGCGCGTATGTACCATCCACAGCTCCATGAAAAGGAGCTGGGAAGCTTCATGTTCTGCAAGTGCTGCAAACGAATATCCTGCTCTTTGTCCCATCTCCATCCAATGGTATCATGACGGTGAATGTTGAAGGCGTTGGGCCTTATCAGCAGTTTTCCCGGGACATGCACGGGAGTGAATCCTTCCGGATCTTCCGCCCGTTCCATGATGGAAATATTGCTGAAGCTGACATTCAGGGGCAGAAAGGTGACAACAAGCTTGGAGGAAGCCCCCGGTCTGTCTTTTTCCTTGTCTTGGGGATGCTCCTTGTCCCGTTCCCCGGAATGCTCTGCGGTGATGTCGGAAGGAACAAGAATGGTGAAAATGGAGGGAGGTCTTGCCGGCAATTCTTCGTCAAGATTGGTTTTTACCCGGATCTTCAGCGTGGTGTTCTGAGTGAGGTCTTTATTGATCGTCAGCGTAGCCTGATTTTTTTCTTGGTCCGATTTCTCGATGGTGGCTACCTTCTCCGGCTCCAGGGACCATTCAATAGAGTCCATATCTATTTCCTTTAATCGCTTGCCGTTCAAGGTTAATATAACCACTTCCCCGATTCCGACTTCGGTACGTTTCTTGTCCTCATCCTGGTCTCCTTTGTCCATGAGACATTGAGGGGAGACTGCTTTAGTTTCCGATTCGATGTACAGGGCGCGGTCATCCGTGGCTGGAATATCTTCTGCATGAGTCAGCACAATCAGGGCATACAGAAGGAGGCCGGAAAAGGAGATGCTGAAGGTGGTAGAGTTCCTGCAGATGAAGGACTTAACGGAAAGAGTATTTATGATAGGCTGTTATGCATTCAAATATCAATGAATTCAAAAATATGTTAGATATGGTGTTTTAATGGCAAAGAAGTGGCATAGTATTTCCCGTTTGCAACAAAAAGAACCGCCCCATGAATGAGGCGATCCTTGAAAAGTGGGAAAATAACTGTAACTGAGTTAGCGCTTAGTGCGCCTTGCAGAATTCTTCAAAGCGGTCCAGTGCTTCCTTCAGAATGTCCAGCGTGGTGCAGTAGCTGATGCGGATGGCCTTGTCATTGCCGAACGCGATGCCGGGGACGGCCGCCACCTTGTAGCGTTCCAGAAGCTTGTCGCACAGATTCAGGGAGGTAAGTCCCAGCTTGCTGGTGTCTACAAAGAAGTAGAAGGCGCCCTGCGGTTCTACGACGCTGACGTTCGGAATGGCGCAAAGGCGGGAGTAGACGTACTGGCGGCGCATGTCGTATTCGTCGCGCATGTCGCTGATGAAGCTCTGGTCTCCCGTGAGGGCCTCAATGCCGCCGTACTGCGCGAAGGTGCAGACGTTGGAGGTGGTGTGGTCCTGAATCATCTGGATGGCCTTGGCAATGGGGGCCGGAGCGGCGGAGTATCCCATGCGCCAGCCTGTCATGGCATAGCCCTTGGAGAAGCCGTTGATGGTGATGGTCAGGTCGTACAATTCCGGGCTAAGGGAGGCGATGCTGACGTGCTTGGTGTCTCCGTACACGAGGTGTTCGTAGATTTCATCAGCCAGGATGAGGATGTCTTCGCTCAGGGCCACTTCGCCCAGGGCGCGCAGTTCCTCTTCGGAATAAACGGCTCCGGTCGGGTTGTTCGGCGTGGTGAGGATCACCATCTTGGTGCGGGGGGTCATGGCTTCCTCAAACTGTTCCGCCGTGAGCTTCCAGCCGTTTTCCTGCGTGGTTTCCACAATGACGGGGATGCCGCCGCACATGCGGACCATTTCCGGGTAGCTGACCCAGTACGGGGCGGGGATGATCACTTCGTCTCCTTCGGAAACGGTAGCCATGATGGCATTGAAGCAGGCGTGCTTGGCGCCGGCGCCCACGGTGATCTGGGTGAAATCGTATTCCAGGTTGTTTTCCCTCTTGAGCTTTTCAGCGATGGCCTGGCGGAGTGCGGGCAAACCGGCGGAAGGCGTGTACTTGGTGGCTCCGTTGTTCAGGGCCGTGATAGCTGCCTGCTTGATGTTTTCAGGGGTGTCCATTTCCGGTTCACCGCCTGCCAAACCGTAAACTTCTTCACCGGCGGCTTTCATGGCCTTGGCCCGGTTAGTCACCTTGAGGGTCAGGGAAGGGGTCAATGCAGCAATGCTGGGGGAAATCATGTCCATTGTGGTGCGATCGTAGATTTTTGAATGCCGGACGGGAAACAGGCTATTTCCCGCACAGGCGGAAAAACTTTACTCACTGAGGGCATTTCTGGCAAGGAGAATGCTTGTGGAAGCCGTTCTTTTTCTTCCGGACGGGGCGCTCCTCCCCGTGAACCTTGGATTCCTTCGTCAGCGTTTCATGAATTTGGCCCGCACAGCGTCAAGTTCCGGCGTTTTCAGCAGGAAAGACGCCGCCAGGTAAACAACCCCGGCACAGCCGCAGACTAGGGAGATGCCGAGTATCCTGGCCGGAAAGGACCAGTTCAGGAAGTCCTGGAGGAACCATGTTTTACCTGCCCAGCAGACGGCTCCCAGCAAGGCTCCCGCTGCCAGAATCCTGCCCAGGCCGGAAACCAGCGTCCGGCCGTCCACGCCGCCCAGCTGGCGGCGCAAGTAGAAAAAGTAGAAGAGGAAGTTGAAGGTGGTGACCACGGAAGTGGTCAGCGCCAGCCATGCCGCATTTTTATGCAGCTCATAGACAAAATAGTAGTTGAGGCCAATGCTGATCGCCAGAGCTACGGCGGCGGCGATCAGGGGAACCCAGCGTTTTTCCAGGGCCAGGAAGACGGGCTGCACCACCTTGGTTCCTGCATAGCCGAGCAGGCCCAGGGAATAGGCTCCAAGCACTTCCCCGGTGTAGCGTACCGCATCCTGGTTGAAGCGGCCCCACTGGTATACGGAGGAAACGAATTCCGTGCCCAGGATATAGAGAATCAGGAAAGCGGGCACGGCAAAAAAGGCCACCAGCCGCAGACCCTTGGCGATATGGGCGGCCACGTCCTTTCTACCGTCGCCCACCATCATGCGGGAAACGGCGGGAAGGACCACCATGCCCGTAGCTACGCCGAAGAGTCCCACGGGCAGCTGCCAGAGGCGGAATGCCGTGGTCAGGGCCGTAACGGAGCCTTTCTGCAGGTCCAGGGCGAAGCCCGTATTGATGAAGATGGTGAATTGCGTGACGCCGGAAGCCAGCACGGAGGGAAGCATCAGCCCCCAGATTTTCCGAACCTTGGGGTCATCCCAATGGAAATCCGGCTTCCAGCGGAAGCCGGTTTTGCGGAGTTTGGGGAGCTGCACGGCAATCTGGGCCGCTCCCCCGATCGTGACGCCGCAGGCAAAGCCGTACAGGGCTCTGGGGCCAAAGGTCGGATCAATGAAATATCCGATCAGCAGCCCGAACAGGATGGAGGTGACGTTAAAGGCGGCAGAGGCCAGCATGGGCAGCCCGAAGACGCCGACCATATTCAGCGCTCCCATGACGAGGGCGGAAAGGGAGGCGAACCCGATGAACGGCCACATGATGCGGCTCAGGTCTGTCGCGAACAGCTGGTCCGTCAGGGAGTGATCCCCGCTGTAAAGGGCCTCCATGACGGGGCCGGCAAACAGAATCCCCAGCGTGACGATGGCGACCATCAGCGTGGAGAGCTGGGTGGCTACCTTGTTGGTCAGATCCCAGGCGGCCGCGTCTCCCTCCGCTTCCCGGGTTTTGGAGGCCACGCTGGTGTAGGACTGGGAAAGGGCTCCTTCCGCAAACAGGTCCCTCAAAAGGTTGGGGATACGGAAGGCCGTATAAAAGGCGTCCATCACGCCTGTGGCTCCGAACAGGGAAGTGTATACGATCTCCCTGGCCATGCCTGTCAGCCGGCAGGCAAGAATGGCGCCGGAGGCTACCAGGCTGTTTCGCATCAGGGACATGAAAAAACGCGGTTTAATTGAACAGTTGACGGCAGTACGGCTCCACCCGCTTCATGGCCGGGTTATCCTTGACGGCCTGGTCGCGGTCGTCCCGGCAGGGGAAGAGGTACAGGGCGTATCCTCCGTAGCCGCCGCCCAGGTACTTTTTGGCAAGCGCATTGGGAATATCCGGCAAAGGCCGCATTCCTTCGTCCAGCTGTACACTGTAATACAGGGCCACCCCTGCGGCCAGGGTGTTGATGTTGCGTTCCAGCACGCCGGTGCGGGCAATCAGGGAAGACTGGGAAATGCGCACGTAGTCGCGCTGTTCGTCCGCCATCTTCGGGGTGTCGTGTTCCTCTCCCGTGTACAGGATGGCCATTCTGCCTTCCAGGAAGTCACCCGTGCCCTTGACGTCCAGCACGGGAGAACTGCCGGAGCGCCATACGCACAGCCCCGTTTCCGCAATGACGGCGGGATCCTGCCAGCCGACGCCCAGGGCGAGTTCGGAAGCAACCGGGTCGCGCCCTTCCAGCATGGCCCATGCGCCGCTGCCTCCCAGTCCGGAACGTTTTTCATACGGCCATTCGCAAAGGGAAACCATGGGAGTGATGGCGCAATTGACCACATAGGAACCTTTTCTGGCGTACCGGGGGACGTCCAGCCAGCCTCCGGCGAAGTCTACCCGGAGCGGCACGGAAGACGGGGCCTTGATACGGTTGACCAGCATGGTGGTGGAAACAGGGGCGAATTTGGGTGGCGTTTTGGGGAGCACCACGTAATTCGCGCCAACGCGGGCGCACAGCTCTTTCTTGATGCTGCTGTAAAGATCGTCCTCCGTCACGGCCAGGATGTCCGGTTTTTCCTGAAGAAATTCCTCTTCAAAATCCAGCCCCTTCTTCATGCCGGTCCCCAGAATGACCTTGTCCACCATGCGCAGGCTTTCCAGCAGGACTTTCTTGTGCTCGTCCGGGATGGAGGGCTTGCGCTGCTTGTGATGCCACAGCACGGGTTCCGAGGCAAAGGAGACAATCAGGTAATCGCCCAGGGCTCGGGCTTCTTCAAAAAACTGGATATGTCCGGCGTGAACGATGTCATAGCAGCCTGAGACGAAAACTTTTTTCATGCGCGTGGAGATAGATAATTAGTCCGCCGCAGTATGCCTTATTACTGCTCCAGATGCAAGAGCGGGCTGGAATCCATGCAAAAAATAGCCTGAATGAAGGGGCTATATATGTTGTTGGCTGGAACTCGGGAAGGCCGGTATCAAAATAGGTTAATCTTTATAATTTATATATGGAAAGGAAAATATCAAAATCTATTTTTCCAAGGATTATTGATAAAACAGGTATTACTGTATTTTTTGATGTAGTGGAAAGACTGGAATATCTTCTGATATCCAAAATATGATAGTGATCAATTTTGCACTATCACTCATATTTTAGGCAAGAGGATTTATAAAAAACAAAAAAAGCCTGATCAGCAGATGCGTGATCATCCTCACACCCAAAGAATGATTGCTGAAAATTAATATAAAACCAGGGCAGGATTAATACAATCCCGCCCTGGTTTTTATAGTTTGAGTGATTTTGAAAATGAATATTACTTCATGGCATCCTGGTAACGGCGTTCTACGTCGTCCCAGTTGATGAGGCGGCAGAAGTCTTCAATGTAGTCGGCCCTGAGGTTCTGGTGCTTCAGGTAATAGGCGTGTTCCCAGACGTCGCAGACGAGGATGGGGACGAGGCCGGGGATTTCCAGGTTCTGGTGCTTTTCAGCGCCGCAGATCACCAGCGTCTTGCTGACGGGATCCACGCCCAGAATACCCCAGCCGGAGCCTTCCACGCCCTGGGAAGCCGCCTTGAATTCTTTCATCATGGCTTCCAGGGAACCGAATTTTTCCTTGATGGCGTCCACCAGCGGACCCTGCGGTTCCTTCTTGGGATCGGGAGTCATGTTGGTCCAGTAAATGGTATGGAGCACGTGGCCGGAGACATTGAAGGACAGGTTGCGCACCCAATTGGTGGTGGCGGAGGCGTCCAGCTTGCCATCCGCAATTTCACGGAGCTTTTCGGCCGCGGCATTCGCGCCGGCGACATAGGCCGCATGGTGCTTGTCATGATGGATGCGCACGGTTTTTTCATCCAGCATGGGTTCAAGGGCATCGTAAGCGTACGGCAGGGGCGGTAATACGTACTTGCCGTCGGCATAGCCGACCGTGGAGGGATTTTGATTCTTAGTCATGTTGTGCTGTGGTTGTATGGATGGCCCTGTTGCCCGGGCCTGGCTGATTGTTCCGAGCGCCGCCAATGAAGAGAGAGCGATGAAATACCTTCTGGTCATGTCCGCGCCATGGGAATTCATGGAAGTTTGGACATGGATGTATTTTGAATCGTTCAAAAAACTTCGGTCATCAGGCATTTTTTTCTTTTTTCACCGGAAGCCTCCGGAAAAGGGACTTTTCTATCTTCTGGCCGCCACCGCCGGGCCCTGGGCTCCGTAGGCGCTGACGCCCCTGACGGCGATGGACGCCGCATCTCCCAGGAAGGATTTGGGCAGCGTCACGCGGGTCTGGTTGCCCGGCAGCAGAATGCGCGTGGCCCACTGGCTGCCGTAGCGCGCCTGGACGGCCCACTTCCGGGAAGGATTGCCGGACGGCTGCCAGGAGAGGGTCACCGTGGAACCGTTGTCCGCCACGTAAAAATTCTGCGGCTGGCCGGGCGCGCCGGTTCCGCACCACGGCATCGCCGGAGGAACGGCCATGGCAGGATACAGCTTGTTCAGGTATTTCTGGATGCCTCCGGCGTTCCTCATGATGGATTTGACGCTCCAGAAGCACTGCCCGGCGGCGGTTCTGGCAAGGGTCCGGGAGTAATTGATCTGAGCGGCGATTTCAGAGGCGGGGCGTCCCGGATCCTCGCTGCTCATGATGCGCGCCGTAGCGATGCCGGGCCATACCGGGCGGCTCGTATTCTGGGCGGCCCACCACTGCATCAGGGCCGGAAAGCTCTGTTTGGCCGGGCTGCAACGCCAGTAGAGCTGCGGAGCCAGGTAATCCACCCATCCTCGGGAGAGCCACTTGCGGGCGTCGCAGGCCAGGTGCTCGTAGGCGTCTACGCCGGCCTCGATGCCTCCGGGCACGCCCGGCCTCCAGATGCCGAACGGGCTGATTCCCACGCGCACCCAGGGTTTGGAAGATTTGACGGATTTGTACATATCGTGCACGAAATCGTCAATATAGGCGCGGCGCTGGGAGGGCGTCTTGCCGTCGCCGAAACTGGCGGGGGACCAGGCGCGGCCGGGCGTGGGGTAGGGGTAGAAATAGTCGTCCAGGTGCACGCCGTCAATATCGTACCGGCGTACGACGTCCAGAATGACCTTCAGCGCGTGGTCACGGGCGGAGGAGGCGCTGGGATTCATGATCAGCACGGAACCGTTGCGCTTCATCAGGTCCGGACGGGTGAGGGAAATATGGTTGCGGCCCACGGCATGCTTGATGTTGGCCTTCGCCCGGAAAGGGTTGAACCATGCGTGCAGTTCAATGCCGCGGCGGTGGGCTTCCTGAATGGCGAAGGCCAGGGGATCATACCCCGGATTGACGCCGGGACCGGAAAGCCACTGGCTCCATGGCTCCAGGGAGGACTGGTACAGGGCGTCCGCGTTCGGCCGCACCTGGAGAAACACGGCGTTCAGTTTCAGCTGGGCGCAGGTATTCAGGATCGTCAGCAGCTCCGCGCGCTGGGCCGCGCCGGAAAGGCCGGAGCGGGAAGGCCAGTCAATATTATGGACGGTGGAAATCCAGGCTGCGCGGAATTCCTGGGGAGCGGGGGGGACGGTTTCTCCGGAAGGCTGCCACCCCAGCGCCTGTGAGGCCAGGGCCACCAGGGAGCAGGAGAGGAAATGGAGAAGAGGAAATCTGGTCATGACGGAATGGTAAGGGATGCTTCCGGGCCATTTAACCCCTATTAGGGGAATCTGTCCATGGCGGATGCCTGCGGTTCCGTCATGGAAAAGCGGCTTCCTGCGGCATTCAGCGGGACCGGGACGCCAGGCTGTTGACCAGGTGGGCGTTGAATCCGGCGCCGAATCCGTTGTCTATGTTGACCACGGAGACGCCGTTGGCGCAGGAATTCATCATGGCAAGCAGGGTGGTTACGCCGCGGAAATTGGCTCCGTAACCCACACTGGTGGGCACGGCAATCACGGGAGCTTTCACCAGCCCGGCCAGGACGCTGGGGAGCGCCCCCTCCATGCCCGCCACGGCTACCAGCACGGTGGCCTGGCGGATGGAATCCAGATGGGAAACCAGGCGGTGCAGTCCCGCCACGCCGCAGTCCCGGTACCGGAGAACCCGGCTGCCCAGGAATTCCGCCGTCAGGGCGGCTTCCTCCGCCACGGACTGGTCTGAGGTGCCCGCGCTGACGATGCCAATGAAACCATCCGTTGGTGGAACGGGCCGCGGGATAATGCGCATGAGGCGCGCTTCCGGGTGCATGTCCGCTTCCGGGAAAGCCTGGGCCAGGTGGTCCAGCGCATCTGCGTTCAGGCGCGTGGCGAGCACGTTCTGTCCGGCGGCCAGCAGGCTGCGGGTTATTTCTTCAATCTGGTCCGGGGTTTTTCCCGCCCCGTAAATCACTTCCGGGCATCCGGTGCGCTCCAGGCGGTCATAATCAATGTCCGTATGGGAAGACGCGGGCGCGAGGGCGTTCCTGATCCTTTCCGCCGCTTCCTCCGTGGAAAGGCGGCCTTCCTCAAGCTGGTGCAGGATGGCGGTAATGTCATTCATGATGGTTCATTCATGCTTCCTCTGGAATATCCTTCCAGGTCCAGGGCAATGTGGCGGAAGCCCAGTTCGCGCAGGCGATGCGCCACAGGGGCGGCAAGCTCCCTGTTCAGGAACAAAAGGCGTTCCTTTTCCGGAAGTTCAATGCGTGCCAGGTCTTCCCCGTGGACCCGGACGCGGCAGCCTTTCAAGCCCAGGGAGCGGAGAAAGGTTTCCGCCGTATCCACGCGTTTCAGCATGGCTTCCGTCACGGGGCGGTTGTGCTCCAGCCGGGTGAGCAGGCAGGCATAGGCCGGCTTGCCGCTGATGGATTCCGGCAGACCCAGTTCACGGGCCAGCCGGCGGATGTCCGCTTTGTCCATGGAGGCTTCCAGAAAGGGGCTGACGATGCCGAGTTCCTGCAAGGCTTTGCGTCCAGGGCGGTAATCGCTCAGGTCGTCCATGTTGGAGCCGTCCGCCAGCAGGGGGAAGCCCTCTTCCGCAGCCCTGGCTTTCAGGGCGGAAAACAGGGCGTGTTTGCACAGGTAGCAGCGCAGGGGCGGGTTGTCTGCAATGGAGGCCGGGATGGGGAAGGAAAGTTTTTCCTGCCGTACGCCCAGGCGGCGGCAAAGCTCCGCGCTGTCCCGCATTTCCTCCTCCATCACGTAAGGCGTTTGTGCAGTCAGGGCCAGGCAATGCTCCGCCCCCAGAATGTCGGCGGCAGCGGCCAGCAGCACGCTGCTGTCCAGGCCGCCGGACAGGGCTATGGCGATGCGTTCCCCGCGGAGCAGGACGGCGCGCAGCCGTTCAAACGGAATCTGTGGGAGCGTCGTCATGGGAAGGATTGGGGAAAAGCCCCATCAACTGGCACTGTTCCAGCGGAAGCCCGGTGGTTTCCGCCAGAGTCCGGCAATCTTCAAATTCAGCCTTCCTGTGATGGGGGCGCCCGTTCATGAAAGAGGTTTTTACATGGACTGTGCCATGGGGCGTGCATACGGGTGCGCTTTCCCGGCGCAGGATGTGGCGGCAGGTGTCATGCTGGCGGATGCCCGGCGTGCTGCTGTGCAGGAAAAACGCCTCCCGGACGCCATCCGCCTGTTCCGGAAGACACAGGGCGCAGACCTTGGCCGCCAGTCGGCCCTTTTTCATGCAGATGGATTCCTGCCATGCATCCAGCGCCCCGGCCTCCATCAGCTTTTCCGCCAGGTAGGCGGTCTGTTCCGGCGTCATGTCGTCTATGTTGGCGCACAGCTCCGTCAGCAGCTCCGGGGAAGGGGCCTCGTCCTCCGTTTCCACCAGCATGACCCGGAGAATATTCGGCAGGGGGAGCCCCTGGCGGTGGCCTATGCCATAGCCGGTTCCGGTAATGCGGCCGGACAGCGGGGATGGGACGGGCTGGGCCATGGCTGCCACGTAAGCGGCTCCGGTGGGAGTGGTTGCTTCATGGGAAGTTCCGTTCAGGGTGGCCTGGAAATGGCGCGCCAGCAGAGCCGTGGCGGGCGCCGGAACGGGCATCGTCCCGTGCTGGCAGGTGACGGTTCCGGAACCCAGCTCCACGGGGCCGGTGAAAATGGCGTCCACCCGGAGCATTTCCAGGCAGATGGCGGCCCCCGTGATGTCAATGATGGAATCCACCGCACCCACTTCATGAAAGTGGACTTCCTCCGGAGTGGTGCCGTGCACCCGGGCTTCCGCCTCCGCCAGCAGGGAGAAAATGGACAGGGCCGTCCGCTTAACGGTATCTGAAAGGCCGCTTGTTTCAATCAGTCTGCGTATGTCCGCCATGGTCCGGTGGTGGTGTGCATGGCCATGGGCGGCATGGGCTTCCTCCGGCGTCAGCACGTCAACCCGCGTTCCCTGGATGCCGGATTGCTGCGCCTGGCGGCATTCCAGCTTCCATTCCCCATGCACGTGCAATTTGGACAGCTCCCGTTCCAGGATTTCCCGGTCCACGCCCAAATCAATCAGGGCGCCCAGATTCATGTCTCCGCTGATGCCTGCGCTGCAATCGTAGACCAAGACTCTCATGATGAACCAGTGTAGAAGGAAAACATCCCGGCTCAAGGTCAAAGTGAGCCTTATCTCCGGAGGGTCGCCAGCGCCCGGCGGCACGGGTTTGGCAAAATTCCCTGCGGCCATGCAACGATGACCTGTGAAATACATTGCTAGAGAACTTCAAATATGCCACAATTGTTCCGGCGCTGACCAGTGCCGGCTCTCGTTTTATATCATGTCCATCCCGTTCTTTTCGAAATTACGATCCCAGAAACACTATCTTCAACTGGTAAAGCCTGAATTGAAGCAAGTTTCTGAGTTTGTGGAAGCCCAGGCATCCTGTTTTGACCCGGAAGTAACCGATTACATGGAAACAGTGTGCCAGTCCAAGGGGAAAATGCTCCGGCCAGCCCTCGTTCTGCTGGTAGCCGGGGCTACGGGCGGCATCAAGCCGGCCCATATCCGGCTGGGCGCTCTGCTGGAAATGGTGCATCTGGCCTCCCTCGTGCATGATGACGTGATTGACGAGGCCGACAAGCGCCGTGACGAGGCCACCGCCAACGCCCTGTGGGGCAATAGCCTGGCCGTGCTGCTGGGGGACGTCCTCTTTTCCCATGCCATGGTGCTGGGTACGGAATTCGGCAGCACGGAATTCTGCCGCAGGCTGGCGAACACCGTCCGGGACGTATGCCAGGGAGAGGTGGCCCAGTCCAGCCGTCTGTATGACCTAAGCATGACCCGGGAGGAATACTTTGAAATCATCCGGAAAAAAACCGCTTCCCTGTTCTCTGCAGCCACGGGTGGGGCGGGCTGGATATCCGGAGTGGCTCCGGAAGTGGAGGAATCACTTTACCAGCTGGGTGACCTGCTGGGGGTGGCCTACCAGATTTACGACGACTGCCTGGACATGGTGGGAGATGAGGATGACGCCGGCAAGACGCTCCACACGGACGCCACCAAGGGCAAATTGACCCTTCCCATTTTCAACCTGTTGGAATGCGGGGACAGGAACGTGGAAGCTACGCTGAGGGACGCCATTGAAAACCGTGAAGTGGTGGATTATTCCTCCTTCCAGGACAATCCTGTCTTTGCGGAGGCCCTGGACAAGGCGATCCAGGTGGCTCTGGAAAAAAATGAGGCCGCCCGTGAAATCCTGTGGCTCCTTCCCCAGACGGAATACCGTGAAGCCCTGGCGGAGATGACCTTTTACATGGACGAGCTGCTCAACGATTGCAGGATTTCCTGAGGCGGCCAATTGATTTGCCGGGTGTGCAGAAATGGCTACCCGTCTATTGTTGTCGTGCGTCTTGTTTGCCTTATCCGGTATCTTGATGGCGCAAGACCCCGGTGAACCTCTTTTCGTTCCCGAGTCGGTCAGCGTGAATCCGGACGCCCGGTCCAGAAATCCCTTTTCTGAAAAGGAATTTTTAATGGAGGGAATAATGACCTGGAAACTCAATGCTCCCTGGAGGGCAGTGAGGACGATGCCCGAGGGAAAGCTGAGGCTGGCGGGGAGGGATGGAAAGATTTCGCCTTGCAGCGTCAGAATCGTGTGGCCTTCGGATGACGGCTCCGGAAAAAATGAGGCTTTCCGTTCTTCACTGTGCCATCTTGCATTTGGAGTGCCGCCGGAGGTGGGATCCGGGGAGGGATACCGGCTGACCGGGGAAATTGCGGTGACCGTTTCCCGTACTATCAAGGAAACCAGTGCTGTTCCCCTGGATTTGAAAAAAGGGGCTGAAGCTGTGGTGAAAGAAGGCGTGGTGCTCAGGGTTCGGGATACATGGCCGTGCCGGCGGAAAATGTATGTGTGGGAACGTCTGAAGAAAAAAATGGCCGGCAGGAAAGCGGTGCGGAAGGAACCGGAGAAGATGGTTGCTCTCTGGCAGCCGGATCATATGGGGATCAAGGACGTGTGGTTTACAGATGCTGAGGGCGCGGCTGTTCCTTTCCGGTGCCGGGGCACCTCATGTTTTGGGGGCGACAGGGACAATCAGGAATGGTTTTATCTTTTCCCCCGGAGCGTCAGGCGGGTATATGTGCATGCGCGGATGTGGGATGATTTGCAGACCGTAAAGGTTCCGGTTGATTTTCCGGTTCAAATCAGGGAGCGAAAGAAAGCGGACTAATGTCTTCGGGGAAGTATCAACATATTTCTTGCCTTTATTTCCGGGAATATTCTGCTATTCATGAAGCTTCGGAAGCTTGCTTGAGAGATAATCAAAGCGGTTTCCGGGAAAATCCATGGCCATGCGTGCATCCCCTTGAGCTGTAAGGGAACAAAGGAAATATTCCGTGATGGAGAGCATGCGCCAGGAATATTGGAATAAATACGGACCGGTAATCCGGCTGGAAATGATATGACTGAAAAAGAGACTTTTGAAAAGGTGGATTTCAAGGAAATGGAACTGGATGATGAATACAATGATTGTGTGTTTATCGCGTGTGATTTTTCAGGAAAGGCCATCCAGAATACTGATTTTGACCAGTGCGAATTCAGGACGTGTAACTTTGCATTGGCCAGGTTCAGGACGGCTCTCAGGGACAGTACCTTTGCCGATTGCAAAATGACTGGGGCGGATTTTACGGAAATAGACAGGTTTTCAAACGGACTGGTCTTTGAAAACTCGCATCTTGATTACGCCAGCTTTGTGGGAGCCAGGTTACGGAAAACCGTTTTCCGTGGCTGTAAAATGGATGAAGGATATTTTGATAACGCCGATCTGGCGGAATCCGTTTTTGACCGCTGTGACCTGAAACGGGCTTCTTTCGTCGGAACCAATTTGGAAAAGGCTGATTTTTCCACTTCTTTCAACTTTTCGATCAATCCCGCCATGTGCAAGCTGAAAAAGGCGGTCTTTTCCCGGCATGGGCTGGAGGGGCTGCTCGCCCATCTGGACATAGACATCAGGGAATAGGATCGCGGGTGCGGTTTAAAAGGGATATTGGTTTGACCGCTGTTGCGGCTAAAACAAGAGTGCAGGCATTCCCGTTTCAGGAATGCCTGCACCGTTTCCATGGAAGCTAGAATTTGGGTTTCCGCTTCTTCACTTCCTCTACGAGTTTGGAAAGGGATTTTCCCTTTTTGCGCTTTTCATGTTCCGACGTGGAAAAGTATTCCGCTTCCCGCCGCAGCTTCAGGTAGCTTTCATAAACCTCACGGTCCAGCAGGCCGGTGTTCACCGCTTCCAGGACGGCGCAGCCGGGTTCATGGATATGCCCGCAATCCTTGAAACGGCATGCCGCCGCCAAGTCGGAAATATCCAGTGCTTCTGCAAGAGAACCGGGCTGCCCGATCGCCAGGCCGAATTCCCGGACGCCCGGAGTGTCTATTAAAACGCCCGAACCGTCCATCAATACCATTTCCCGGCGGGTGGACGTGTGCCGTCCCTTGCCCGTGGACGAGCTTATGGGTGACGTGGACAGGACCGGTTTTCCACACAGCGCATTCACCAGGGAACTTTTCCCGACGCCTGAAGAACCGACAAACACCACCGTTTCTCCTTCCGGGATGGACTCCCGCAGCCGGAGAATCGTCTGGGGTTCATGAATGCTTGTAAAAAATACAGGCATCCGGCGGCCCAGGTGTTTGATCTGTTCTTCAATGACCTGCCTGTCAAACCCTAGATCGGCCTTGTTCAGCACCAGTACGGGTTTGATCCCCTCCACCAATATCTGAACCATGAAACGCTCGGCTTTGCGGATATTGAAATGATCATCAAGGCTCTGGACAATGAATGCCTTGTCCACGTAAGAGGCGATGGCCTGCCTGTCGGAAACCGTTCCGCTTTTCTTGCGGTACAAGGTCCGTTCATGGGGCAATATATCCACGATGAGCCCTTTCGTTTCATCGAAGGGCTGGAAAATCACCCAGTCGCCCGTGCAGGGCAGTTCAAAGGCTGATTTTTCGTACATCAGGTTTCCCCTTAATTCGCACTGGAACACTCCGTTTTCGGCAACGATTTCATAACACGTCCTGTGCACGATGGCGATGCGGCCATGGGGCAGGGCGCTGTACGTTGATTCCCGTTTAAGCCGACTTAACTTGTCATTCCAGCCGTAAGTATTTAAATGAATCATTGTTCCGTTTTTTTTGCGATGTAAAATACATAGCCGTAAAATTCCTTGTACCTGCGGTATAATTCCTCTTCATGGCGCAGGAAGGCGATGAATTCTGCGGCGGCTTCATTTCCCGGATACTGATGAAGGAACATTTCTTGAACTGGAAGCTGTGGGGCGTAGTAATGCTCCGTCCAGCAGCTTTCCGGCAGAATGAAGGAGGCGACAGGCACGTACCCGGCCCTCTGTATCTGGGCTATCTTATTGGGTACTGTGTCTATCTCCGGATACATGTCCATCCAGAAGCGGTGAATCTCTTCCGGCCGTTCCGCGGTAAACCAGGAACTTTCGGAAATGGCCAGGTAGCCTCCCGGTTTCAGGAACTTGCGCCATTCGTTCAGCCCCCGTTCAAAGCCGATGTTATAAATGGCCCCTTCCGACCAGATCAGGTCCAGTTCTTCTTCTGCAAAAGGGAGCTTGTCCATGGAGCCGACGATGCCTTTTACCCTGTCCTGCAAGCCTGACTGCATTGCCTGACGGTTGAAGATGCGGATGAAATCCGGGAACAGATCAAGCCCTGTAATGCTTCCCTGAACGTGCGCGGCAAGCGTCCTGGTCTGTCCGCCCGTGCCGCAGCCTAGGTCGGCGATTCGGGATTGTCCGGTCAGATTGTCAATGAAGCCGAGGGCATTGAGGGTGGCCTCCGGGCTGCCGGGGCCCTGCCGTTCCAGGCGGGAGAAATAGTCGCAGATGAAATTGAAATCGAATTCGTGAATTGTTTTGTTTTTGTTGTTCATTACATTAGTAAATGTTGGATGCCATGAGGGCACAATGGCGCCATCATCGCGGCAGATGGATTAACGTTGAAATTCCATTATACGGAACTTCTTCCCGGAAGGGATAATCCGGGAGCAAACAAAAGGGGACAACCGCTACGAAAAGTACCGGTTGTTTACAAGACCGAGGCCGATTTAAATGAAGTATTAAACATGAAGCAAAGATAGATCGTCTTGTGCCGGACTGGAAACGCGCAGCCGATAAGATTGTTTTGTAAGCAGCTTTTCCGGTACGGCAGGGAACAGGGGCAAAACCCCGTTCGCCTCATATCTTCTCTGTAATTTGTATTTCCAATACTTTCCCGAAAGTATGCCCGCGGACAGGATGGGCGGGCCGTGCCTGTATTTCGCACGGTCCGGTTATCTTCTTCAAGACATTATTGCGTCCGCTGTTCTCCGGAGCCGGAAAAAAAACGTCATTTGCCGCGTGCCGGTGATACTTCCTTTACTCAGTTTTTCCGTACCTGCGCGCCCGGAAGGAGTAGGCCACCGCCACCACGGCGGCGAGCACGGCGTACAGGATGAAGCGGTCCGTGGAAATGGCGTTGGCGGTCTCTCCGTTGGACAGGAAAAAGGTGATGGCGGCCACCAGCATGTTGCCCGCAAAGATAGTGAGGTTCCAGAAGCTGGTGATAACGCTTTTCAAATGCGCCGGGGCCTGCGTGTAGGCGAATTCAAGGCCGGTGGTGCTGACCAGGATCTCGGAGACGGTAAGCACGCAATAGGGGATCAGCTGCCATGCGATGGACATGGAAGCGCCTCCTTCCAGCCTGTATTGCAGGAAGGCCACAATCAGGAACGTGACGGCGCTCAGGGCAAGACCCGTTCCGAGGCGCACCAGAGGACGGGCCAGGGTTACCACTTTCGGATAAACGAAAACGGTAATCAGGGGGATGAACATCATCACGAAAACGGGATTGGCGGCCTGGATCTCTTCAGGACCGATGGACCATGTGCCGCCGCCCGGCAGGGGAATGGGAAGCGGAATCATCTTGTTGCCCTGGGCCACCCAGGAGGAGGCCGTCTGGTCGAAAATGGACCAGAAGGGAATAATGAAGGCGAAAATGGAAAGGATTTTCAGGATGTGCCTGGTATCCTCCACAGCGGCTGTGCCGCATCGCTGTTGAGCACTGTTCCAGCCCCCGTGGAACAGGACGGTGAAGAGCACTTTCCAGAAACCGGGTCGGCCACTGTTCCGGGCAGGCGGCGTTCTGTGGTATTTCCTGCGGCCCAGCCAGAAGACGAAGGTGGCGATGCCCATGAAAATGCCGGGAACGGCAAACGCCCAGCTGTAGCCGTAATGCTGTTCCATGGCCGGAATGACCAGGAAGGAGAAAAAGGACCCCAGGTTGATGGCCCAGTAAAAGGCATTGAAGGCCTTGGTCATCAGCTGCGGGGACTTGTCCGGAATCTGGTCCCCCATGAAGGCGGATACGCAGGGCTTGATGCCTCCGGCCCCCAGGGCAATGATGAAGAGCCCCGTCATCAGGATGTAACGGCGCGCTTCAATGGTATGGAAGAGGTCCGCCGTTGCCAGGACTCCGTGCCCTACGCAGTAAAGCAGGGAAATATAAAGAATGGTCTTGTACCGTCCCCATACCTTGTCTGCCAGCCACGCGCCCGCCAGGGGGAGCAGGTAAACCATCCCCACGAAAACGTGGAGGGTGGCGGTGGCCCAGTTTTCGCTCATCAGCAGATGGCCGGTCATGTACAGCATGAGGATGGACTTCATGCCGTAGAAGCTGAAACGTTCGCAGGCTTCCGTTCCGATAATGTACCTGGATTGGGCAGGGAGGGCGCTCATGGAGGAAAAGGGCGTTGGTCAGGGATGGTTGAAAAAAGGGCAATAAAAATGATGGCCCCGGAGCGGGGCCATCATGGGAAAGGCGCTTTGGCGGCATTCCGTCCCTGTGCGGGAAAACACGGGGGGAATGACAGTTGTCATGGAAAAAGGGAGGGATTTTAGCGTTCCTGGTTCAGGATGGGAGCGATTTCCACCTTGTACTGGGCGATGCATGCCTTCAGCCAGTCCAGCATGATCATGGATTTGGCTTCCGCGGTCAGGGCCGGGGCAACTTCCTGGGTAGCCTTGATCTGGAATTCCGGCGTATCCTCCAGTTCCCGCTTGACCAGCTGGGTCAGCAGAATGCCGTCTCCCGTGTTGATGGGCTGGGCCATTTGGCCGGGGTTGACAACGCTGGATGCCGCAAACACTTGTGCCGGAGCAGGGAGTTCCTTGGGGGGGGCCAGGCGGGAATTCAAGGCCTGGTCCAGCCGGGCCTGAAACTCTTCAGAAGTTTTGGCGTTCTGCCGGATAACGTTTTCCAGAATGGTGTCCGGGTTGATGAAGGGGCCATAGGCAGCGGTCTTGGCTCCCGCTTTTCCGGCGATGGCGTTGAACTGTTCCACGGGTTTCTCGGCCTTCTGCAGCTGGGCGTTGAGTTCCGCGGCAGCCTTGTTCATGGATTCCACGGTCATGCTTTCCAGCAGGTCGGCGCGGGCGCTGTTGCGGGCGGTTTCATAGGGCAGGGCCTTCACCGGAGTAATGCCTTCCAGCCGGACCAGGACCACCTGGCCGTTTTCCAGAACCTGCATGGTGCTGATTTGTTCGGCTCCCGTCTTGGCGCGCGCTTCTTCGATGGCCTTGGAGTCTGCATCTGCATGCAGGGCGGGGGCACCCGCCAGGGAGAAGGTCACGTCCAGCAGGGTGGCGCTGCGTCCGTCGGAAGCGGACTGGTTGATCGGCTGGTTGATTTCCTGGGGAGCATTTTTGCGCGTCACGGCCGCATAGGATTTCTTCTCCATCTTGCAGATGCCGGGAGTCTTGGCCATGGCTTCGCTGATGACCTGGTCCATGTTCCTGCCGTTGGTGGCGTTCAGCGGTTCCCAGATATCGTTTTCCACCAGGTTCATGGTTTCCATGGTGGCGTTGGAAATGTCGCCGGGCTTGGGCGCCTGGGGGTTTCCTTCCGGAGTGAAGGTGTAAACGGTGAAGAAACGGGCTTCCTCATTCTTGTAATTTTCCTTGTGCTTGTCCCAGAAGGTTTTGATTTCCTCTTCTCCCGGGTCCGTCTTGGGGCGGAAGGCATTCTTTTCCAGGAAGGCGGTATTGATCGTAATTTGCTGGCTCTGGGATTCGGCCACGGCTTCGGAAAAGCCGGATTCTACGGAAATGCCGCCGGTCAGCACATCCTTGATGCGCACCAGACTGATCGTATCTTCCATCAGGCCGCGCAGAAGTTCCTCCTGCATCTTCTTGCCCATATTGCCGCGCATAGAAATGAAATTATCGTACTTCTGGGGGTCAAAGACGCCCTTTTCATCCTGGAATTCGGGAATGTTGCAGATGGCTTCGTCGATTTCCGCCGTATTGGGTGTCAGGCCCAGGCGGGAGGCCTCCCTGCGGATGATGCCGCGGTAGGCCAGGAACGCTGCGTTGGGATTATTCGTTTTCAGCAGATGGCAGAGTTCGCGCAGATTGTCTTCCGAGCTGAAATTGTCCTGAAGCAGGGGCCCGAACGTGGAAGGGAAGGAAAGAGCTACGGACAGGCCGGTTTTGCCCATGCTGTTATAATCCTTTTCTCCGTAAGACTTGCCGTCCACGGAAACGAAGGTTTGCTTGAACATGCCGGTTATGGAGCCGCCGCTTACGTCCCCGCCGATGAACATGAGGCCCACAAACACCAGGGCCATGGCTGCCATGATGACGATTGTATGTTTACGTAAGTAATCTAACATGGAATGTTTAGTTGAAAATGCGCGTGTGATCGGTCCCGAACTGACGGCAGCCTGGACAGCCCGGACTTTTTACACCTTTTCCCGCCACTAGGCAAGAACGAAGCTTTCCGTGTCCGGCTGCGTTTCCAAAACATTGCGGCATGCTCATTCCTGTCATGAAGAGCGTTTCCGGTGAGAGCAGAACAGTTTTTGACCTCGACGATGGTGAAAATACCCCTTATGTTGCTCCTGCGCGGAAGGTTCCGGACGCCATGGGGGGGATTTAGCCCCGTGGTATGGATCCTTCCGTCGTTCGTCCGTAGCCGGATGTTCCTTTAATCACAAGGATTTATGCTAAACCAGGTAGTAGAACTCAAAAGAGAAGTGACGGCGGTCCAGATCCCCAGCGGGGATGTGCTCACCCTGCCGGAGGGGGAACGCGTGTATATCACCCAGATACTGGGCGGTTCCTATACCGTGGCTACGGATCATGGTCTGGCCCGCATCTCCAGGGAGAATGCGGACGCCCTGGGCGCGGAAGCGGCGGAAGCCTCTCCGGAGACGTCTGAGCTGGATGAAAACGCCACGCTTGAAGAACGCGTCTGGGATACGCTGAAGTGCGTGTACGATCCGGAAATTCCCGTGGACATCGTCAACCTTGGCCTGATTTATGACGTGACCGTGATTGAGCTGGAAAACGGACTGCATCACGTGGCGGTTAAAATGACCCTGACTGCGCCCGGCTGCGGGATGGGCCCCCATCTGGTGATGGAGGCCAAGGACCGCATTGAAGCGCTGGAAGGCGTGGAAGCCGCGGATGTGGAAATGGTTTGGGACCCGCCCTGGAATCAGGAAATGGTCAGTGAGGAAGGTAAAATGAAACTTGGATTAATCTGATTCCATGCCGGTGACGTTGAGATTATCCGATGAGGAGGCGCGCGATCTGGCGGAAATGCTCTCTACAGCTGCCACGGTAGCCACTTCCAACCAGCAGGACGGGGCGGAAGCGCGCTTGGCTGCATGGGGGAAACTGGTTTCCCGCCTGATGGAGGAACTTTCCGCCACTCCGCGGCTGAAAGGCTGTATTGCCTATGCGGAAGATCTGGGAGGATACGCCTTCACCCGGGAATATGAGGAAAACGCTTTTTTTCAGGACTGCCTGGACGAATACCGGGACAACATTTTCTGGGCGGACCTGGTGACGCGCATGGCGGACAAGGCTATCAGCGAACACTTGGGACCGGAATATTTTGAAAACATGCCGGAGGAAGAGCGCCGCCGCACCGCGGAGGCCCTGGAAAAATCCCTGTGGCAGGAATGCGCCAGATACGGGATTGACCGTCTGGGGTTCATTCTTCCGCCGTCCGACGGTTAGAAGGAATCCTGTTCAGGGGAGAATCCGGCAGTGGGAAGCGTTTTTGAATGCCGGCAGGGTTGGATTTGTATATGGATGGGGAGGGCAACGCTTGGCAATGAAAGGCACGCGGTGCCTGCACTTGGGAGGGACATTAAATTATTTCTAGTCATTCTCATAAAAATATCCCCTTTAGCGCATTTTTATACGCTAAAGGGGATATGAAGAGATGAATAAATGGGATCAACCAATGCGCCGCCGACGCACCATCAGGACAGACAGTCCCAGCAAGCTTAATGTGGCGGTAGTTGGTTCGGGAACAATCAAATCCCCTGCAGTACCACCGGAAACCAAATGATTGATTTCCTGTTCATTCAGTGTTCTGTTCCAGATGGCCAGGTCATCATAATTGGCATCTGCCGCTCTTCCGCTGTCCCCCCATTTGCTGGAAAGCTGGAAGTTGGACAGCGTCGTGCTCTCATCCGGAGTGAATGCAATGCTTGCCTTGATTCCATTGATATACAAAGTCAGGTTGGTTCCGTCTGAAGTAATGACGATATTTCCCCAGTCCGCTCCCTTGAGGGCACTATTGGTATCATTGCCCGTCTGGATGGTGTGGGAACCGCTGGAATACAAGGCAATCTTGTTGCCAGCTCCGGAATTGGTGGTTTGGAGATCAAAAGTTTCACTACCCAGTGTAAAACCGAGCATATTCCGGTAATCCGCAGTTAAAGCGGAAACCTTGAGACTGATGGTGAATGAGTTTGCTTTGATTCCCGCCCCTGAAAGAGTATTGTAAAAGTCAATGCGGGAAGAACCGCTGTTGGAGGAAATATAGCCGCTGTCATCAATGCCACCGGTAGCGTGTTGGTTGGCGGCTCCGATTCCGGTGTTGATGGAAGCATTCATTCCTGTTGCCGTTTTGTAATCGGTCGAACCGTTGTTGAAGTCCCAATAAAAGGCCAGTCCTTCCTGAAGGGAGCCGGGCTGGGGATTGATCACGGTAGCAGCTTGGGCGGAAAGTGCTCCGCTTAAAGTTAATAAAATAAAAGATAATGTTTTACGCATAACATGAAAAATAAGGTTAAATTAATATCAGGAACGTAAAGAAAGTATGGCGGATTAGGAATCCG
>NZ_JAJBTT010000024.1 GCF_020860705.1 Akkermansia sp. | reverse complement strand
ATTAGAGGGGAAGATAGGGGACAAGAAGAATAGGGTGGATAGGGCAGTCCCTATTGCCCCTATAATCCCCATCTCCCCCCTAATCCCTATCTTTTCTATCTTCTGCTTCCCTCACTAAAGGATAGGATCTCAGTAGGAAGAACGTTCAACGCTCAATAAGATGGCGACGCTTGAAACTGAAACCGACGGCAAAGGTTATCAGAGTGCCGATCGTCACGCGCCACGGAAATGCTATTTCCGGAATATACTGTTTCCAGTCAGAGGGAAGAGGGATGAGTTCCGTCAGGAAGGCAATGACCAGGAATCCTGCCGTCATGGCAATAATGTTGCCCCTGTCATTTCCTCTGGTACGAGTTAGCATTCCCAGCAGGAAGATGCCAAGCAGAGAGCCGTAAGTATAGCCGAAGATGCCTAGGGCAATTTGAATGATACGGACGTCCGGATGATGCACCACATACCATGCCGTAATGGATCCGACGATGATGAGGAGCAGGGAAAATCCCGCCGTTCCCCAGCGCACGCAGCGGAGCAGTTCCCGTTCCGTAGCCTCTGGTTTGAGTACTCCCTGGTACCAGTCTTTAGTAGCGGTAGTGGCCAGGGAGTTGAGGGCTGTGGACAGGGAGCCCATGGCGGTAGCCAGCAGACCGGCAATCAACAGCCCCCGGATGCCGTTGGGCAGTTCATGAATGATGAAGTAGGGAAAGACATGGAGCTGAGGAGTGTCTGCGGGAAGGGATGCCGGATTGTATTGGTAAAAAACGTAGAGAAGAATGCCGGTAAACAGGAAGACAATGACGATGGGGAAGTCCAGCAAGCCGGATACGATGACAGCCCGTGTTCCCGCCTTGCTGTTTTTTGCCGCTAGCATACGCTGGACCATATCCTGGTCCGTACCGTGTGTGGCCATGGTGATAAAGGTGGCCCCCAGGAAAGCGGCCCATACCGTATATTCCTGACCCAGCACGTGGGAGCATTGCTGAAGGAAGTTCAAGCCTTCCTTTGTCCCCCACGAAAAGAATTTCCAATCGTCCCCTCCATCCATGGCGGTAGAAATGGAAGTCCATCCTCCGGGAATGTGAGAGAGCAGAATCCAAATGGCGGAGAGCATGGAGATCCCCAGCACGACAGCCTGGAGGACGTCCGTCCAAACGACGGCTTTCAATCCTCCTATGGCCGTATAAATAGTGGTGGCAATGGAAATGAGGACCAGCGCTGCAATATAGAGCAGGACTATTTGGTTGGAGTCCGCCGTAGTATTCGTCATGAACTGGTAGGCAATAACCAGAAGAATGCCTGCAAAATAAAGCCTTGTTCCGCTGGCGAGTACACGGCTGATCAGGAAGACCATGGAGGCCGTGCGGCGTGTTAGGAGTCCGAATCGTTTTTCCAGATATTCATAGATGGAGACCACCTTGTAGTCATAGTAGGGCTTGAGAAAGAGCTTGCCTACAATAATGCGCCCCAGGATGGTGCCGATGCAGAGCTGGGCGTAAGTGAAGTTGCGGGTATGGAAGCCTTCCCCCGGAGCGCCCAGGAAGGTGGCGGCGCTGATTTCCGCCGCCAGGATGGAGGCCAGAATAGCCCACCAGGGCAGGGATCGGTTGCCCAGGGCATAGTCCGTCAGAGAGCTCTGCCTGCGTCCTGCATAAATGCCAATGCAGAAGATAGCCAGAAAGTAAATGACGATGACGAAGAGGTCTGTAACCATGCCTGGAAAGAGAAGGCCTTTTCCGGAACGAGGATTCCAGAAAAGGCCCTTGGCTCAATGAATGTTTCAGGAGTGACTTTTGTGTTCCAGAGCCGCTGAAACCAGACCGGAGAAGAGTGGATGGGCGCGGTTGGGGGCGGACTGGAATTCCGGATGATATTGGCAGGCGATGAAAAAGGGATGGCCGGGAAGTTCCACAACTTCCACCAGGCCGTGTTCATCATTGACGGCGCTGATGACCAGCCCTGCGTTTTCCAGTTCTTCACGGTAGGCCGGGTTGAATTCATAACGGTGGCGGTGGCGTTCCGTGACGTTGTCCTTGCCGTACAGTTTATATGCCAGCGTGCCAGGCTGAATCAAGGCTTTATAGGCTCCCAGCCGCATGGTGGCCCCCATAGCTTTGATTCCCTTTTGTTCTTCCTGAAGGCTTATAACAGGATGGGTAGTCTTTTTATCAAATTCCGTGGAGTTGGCATCGTCCATGCCGCAGATGTGGCGGGCGTATTCAATGACTGCCACCTGCATGCCCAGGCAGATGCCCAGGAATGGAATACCTTTGGTACGTGCATATTCCACCGCCTGTATTTTCCCTTCAATGCCACGATCTCCAAAACCTCCCGGCACCAGGATGCCGTCTACGGAACCGATCAGAGCGGCAGCGCCTTTTTCCTCGAGTTCCTCCGCATCCACCCGCAGGATTTCCACGCGTGCGTCATTTTCCGCACCGGCGTGAGTGAAGGATTCGTAAATGGATTTGTAAGCGTCCTGAAGGGCGATGTATTTGCCCACTACGGCAATCCGTATGGAGTGGCTGGGGCTGATGACACGGCCAACGTAACGTTGCCAGTCCGCCAGGTTGGGAGACGGGACGTCCAATCCCAGACGCTTGGTAACGATGCGGTCTATTTTATCCTGGCTAAGATCCAGGGGGCATTCGTAAATGGTATTTTTAACGTCGCGGAAGGCGATGACGTTTTTGGCTTCCACGTTGCAGAACATGGCGATTTTACGCCGTTCGTCCTCGCTCATGTCGTATTCCGTGCGGCAGATGATCACATCCGGCTGAATGCCGATTTCCCGGAGCTTGGCGACGGATTGCTGAGTGGGCTTGGTTTTCATTTCCCCTGCCGCTTTGATGTAGGGGAGCAGAGTGACGTGGATGAAACAAACGTTGTCGCGGCCCACTTCAAGGGCAAACTGACGCAGAGCTTCCAGGAAGATGTGGCCTTCCATGTCGCCTACCGTACCGCCGATTTCCGTGATAATGATATCCACGTCCGATTTGTCCGTGACTTCATAAAGGCGGTTTTTGATTTCATCCGTGACGTGCGGAATGTATTGAACTGTTTTTCCCAGATAGTCTCCCCGGCGTTCCTTCCTCAACACGTTTTCAAAGACCTGACCGGAGGTGAGGTTGTTGAGGCGGGAAAGGCTGCAGTGGACGAAACGTTCGTAGTGGCCCAGATCCAGGTCCGTTTCCGCACCGTCATTCAAGACGTACACTTCCCCGTGCTGGAACGGGCTCATCGTGCCGGGATCCACATTGAGGTAGGGGTCGAATTTTTGGAGGGTGACTTTCAAACCGCAACGTTCCAGCAGAGTACCGATGGATGCAGCAGCCAGTCCTTTACCGAGGGAGGAGACGACACCACCTGTGACGAAGATGTATTTCATGGTTATGGTTCCTAATGTATGTTTAATAAAATTTGTTCCACTTGGGCAGCCTGTTCCGGAGTATCCACGCCCACGCTGACATGGTCCGTCAGGATGACTCTGATTCTGGCACCGTTTTCCAGGGCGCGTAATTGTTCCAGAGATTCCGTTTGTTCAAGAGGGGTGGGATTCCAGCGCACGTAATTTTCAAGAAAATCCCGACGGTAGGCGTAAATGCCTAAATGGCGCAAGGGAGGGGAGAGGCGGGGATTGCGTGCATAGGGAATGACAGAACGGGAGAAATACAGGGCGTCTCCGTTGCCCGCAAGAACGACTTTAACAATGTTCGGGTTGTTCAGATCTTCTTCCTGGCTAATAGGACAGGCCACGGTAGCCATGGACAGGGCTGTGTCCGAAACCAGGGCGTCTGCCAGGTTGTCTATCAGGGCCGGGTCAATGAGAGGTTCATCTCCCTGGATGTTGACCACATGAGTGGCAGAGGGGAAAGAGCGGACCGCTTCCGCCAGACGGTCGCTTCCACTGGGATGGTCCGGGGAGGTCATAATGGCCCTGGCGCCAAAAGCAATGGCGGTGTCAAAGATGCGCTGGTCGTCCGTGGCAATGGCAATGTCATCAAGGCGGGAACAGTGGGAAATGCGTTCCCATACATGCTGGACAAGCGGCTTACCTGCAATGAGGTGAAGAGGTTTACCCGGAAATCTGGAAGATCCCCAGCGTGAAGGAATAAGGCCGATGATGTGATGGGAAGGAGCTGATGCCATGGAAAGAGTAAACGCTGTGGAAAAGTAGCAACTCCCTTTGGATTAGTCCAGCCTCAAGCATTAGAACCACCTGTTTTTCGGAGAGAGATGGAATAGTTAGCTGGAAATAACAGGTATTTCGTCAGTTTGTTTTTTCTCCACTGTCTTCTGGATGATGAGAGGCATATACTCCCTGCGGGCGTAAGGGGATATGTACAGACCTTCCCTTTTGGCACAGGAGAATAATGCTTTGATAACGCTCAGGGAAACAATGTTGTGAGCGATGTAAATACTGTCCCCAAAGATCACGAAAAAGGAGATCGGACTGATGAAGTAGAGGGTTGAAACGTACAGAATGCCCAGCCTGTATTCATGATGACAGTAGATTCTGCTAACGATCCATGCATAGGTCATTCCGATAATAGACAAGATGAAATACAGGGATAAACCGATGTAGCCGAGCGTTTGAATGGTGGAAATAGGGCCACTGTGCCACAGGCCGTTCCATGCAAAGGAAGTTTGGTCATGGGAGAGGTTGTATGCTTCTTCGTAGATATTGGCTTTCACGATGTTAATGTTTCGTGAAAATCCGTCCCCGAATACCTTGTCTTGAATGAAATGTTCACGGTCGTCAAGTGCCCATTCCCACATTTCAAGACGCCAGTTTATAGATCCTTCCGCATCTGATTTAGCTTGTACGCTGACGTCCAGGAAAGGCACAGCGGACAACGTGCGCTGTATGCTGAAGGGCAGGGAATGCAACATGCCGGCGGAGGACATGATAATGAGGGCAAGCAGCCCCAGAAGAGGTGCTACGATACAGAAAAACCATCTCCGGTAAAGGAAGGAGACAGTAAAGAAAAGTAACAAGAGATAGGCAATCGCAGAACGGAAGCCGCTGATCATAACGCCTACGGCGGCAATACCTGCCAGGATGATCCACCACGGGCGCTTCAACATCTGCCATACGGAATAATTCAGAATGAGCAGTAGAAGTACCAGCTGGGAAAGAGGTAGGAACGAGGCGTTTCTCATATTTTCTTCCGAAACGTTTCCGGAAGCTGTCGCCGGGTCCAGACCCGCGGAATCAGGTGAGATAATGTTTTTCGCTGTAGTTATTAGCGTAAAGACGATAGTCAGGAAAACACTCCATTGCAACACCTTGCCCAACTCTCTGCTATTGGTTTTTAAAGAGGAAAAGCACAGGTAGGCAAGGAGTGCCTGAAGAAACAGGATGTATCCCTTGCCTCCGTAGTAGTCGTTCAAGATATTTACCCCCAGACCAAAGGGATGGGTTAGGAAAATATAGCCCACGTGGAGGAACATCATCAGAATAACGACGTCCAGCAACGGAATGGAATTCCATGTCAGAGACGAGCGTTTGAGCAGGACGTTCCATAAATAGAAGGGAATAGTGGCACTGTAGATCAACAGCAGACTATAGTCCTTCAACAGAGGAAAAGGGATGAACAGGATGGGAAATAATATCCAGAGATACCACACCTTTTCTTTCATCAGGAGCAGTCCGGCCAGAGCAAAGGGGGAAATGGCCAGAGCAATGGAAACGGGATCCCCATCCGCTGACATGACACCGCCTATGATCGCTAAGAGAATGGCAATGACTGAGATCAGTACAATTTTAAACAGATTACCATTCATAGGGCCGATCCTTGATTCCTGTTTGAAATGCAGTTACAGGAAAGAGAGATGGATGGTGGAGTATAGGGGACTCGAACCCCTGACCTTCTCATTGCGAACGAGACGCTCTACCAGCTGAGCTAATACCCCGTGGGAAATACCGGAAAAAATCTAGTCCATCTTCAGCTTGAAAGCAAGCGGAATTCGTCAGATAAGGCAAATAAGATGGAGGATTTTGTTTCTCTTTTCCGCAGGCCTCCGGTTTATAGTTGGAAGAGAATTTTTTAGAGGGCAGTTCTTCTTTTCGGGAAAAGAAGGTAGATGAAAAAGCTGGAAGTTGGGGTGGATACCTGTATTCCCGGAAAAACAGATCTTATTTTCAATGACAGGCATAGGGATGTTTCTGACTGTGGGGGAAGTTCGTTTCAAATTGGAGGAGAACCGTTTTCCGTACGGATGTTTCTTGCCATAATGAAGGATGATTTCCCCGGCAATTAATAGTAGAATAGAGCCTATCCAGAGAATGGCAGAATCATTCCGTACTGATTCCGAAATCAGAAGTAGTGCATAAAGTGCAGATAAAAAGAGGATAGCGGGAAAATCGTTTGGTTAGTTAAATATGTGGTCCCCAATTTTTTCTTTGGACTGTCTATGAAGGTTTAGTTGAGAAGGTAGAACTCGCTGAAGGAGACCAAGGGCTGGATTCCCCGGAAGAAGTTTTTATGCTTTTGCCGAGACGGACTGTACAGAAGTCGGCAAGAGATTGTCATAAACTATAATTAAAGGAAGAAGTATGTGTAATATTTTGGTTGTGAGTAATTTGTGTGATTTGTGACTATAGAACTAGCCCAGGCAGGAGAAGTATTTTTTACGATACGCCACGAGAAGGAAGAGAATAACAGGGAGGCAAGTTCCATGTGCCATAAGGCATCATTGTCCCCCGGATGCAGGTGGATAATTGTGAATAGCAGAGGGAGGCTACAGAAGCACAAATAGGAAAATGTAGCAGGATATATAGGCTGGATGAAACCCCTTCAAGCGTGACCTCCTCAAGAGGTAGGAAAGGACGATGAATCAATCTATGCTGTGAAGTCCATAGGGATGGACTAGCGCATCCTGTGAAAAGAACAGATTATCGGAGGGGGATAATCCGGATCAATAGATATGGGAAGAGATGTGTAGGAGGGGCTGGAACTGAAGTATCAACGATCCTGCTTGTTTTTGATACGGTTTCTGAGATGGGCTTCTTCAAAAAGGCCATCCATGTACAGCCCTACAGCCTGTGCTTTTCTCAAACTTTGGGCCGCATTCCTCAGGGCTGGAAGCGCTTCTTCATAGGAAGGGATGCGTCCCTTTTTTATAGGGGAAGCTTCCACAATATGCCATCCCCACCGGCTTTTAAGGAGTACCGGCTTGTTGTCGGGAACGTCTGCCAGATTCAGGTCCAGAGTTTCAAATGTGCGTAACGGGCTGATCCATCCCAGTTCTCCTCCTGCCGGTGCGGAACGTTCGTCTTCACTGAATTCTCTGGCAAGCCGGGAGAAGGATTCCCCTGATTGCAGGCGTCCCAGCAACATTTCCGCCGTTTGCCTGACCTGGGCGCCATCCTTGTGCAAGGTGGCAAGGAAGATATGTCTGGTTTTTCGGAGATCAGGTGTTTTAAGCTGATCACGGATCAGATGGTAATACGTTTTCAAGTCTTCGTCAGACGGATCTGCTACCTGGGCCGTTGCCCGGTAAATCTGTTCTGTCTGCTTGAGTCGAGCCGCTATTTTTTCCTGGAGCTGTTCTTGATTAATCTTCTGGTCATGCAGAGTTTTCAGGTATTGTTCCGTGTTTCCATCAAAGCGGGAGCGAATTTGTTCCACGGCGCGTGTGGCTTCTGCATTACGGTTGGGCAGCTGAAGGTCATTCACCCTGGTTTTCAACCGTAGAAGGGAGGAGCCGATCAGGTCGTACGTGGCCCGTGGAGCAAGGTCGCTGGCTACGTCCGGTTCATGGGTGAGCCTGATACCTCCATCCAAGTCCAGCACGGGAGGTTTGCGGAGGATTTGGAGTTCCGTGATCCTCCGGGAGATCTGGTTGGCGGTGACAGGTTCGCCGTAGACTTCTGCAATTCGTGCGGAGTTGTCTCCGGGCGGCCCCGGCATCGGTTTCAGATAAGCATCCATTCTGCCGGCCAGAAAGCCATGCCAAAGAAACAGGTCCCCCACCAGATAGAGCAGGAACGCTCCGTAAATCACGAGTTTGAACGTGAATTTTCCAGTGGGGGACATGGGAAGAACAAATCAGGGGCACAGGGCCTAGTTTCCACCGCCGGAGTCTGCCAGGCGGGCGGATTCCGGAGGAAGGAAGTTGCGGAACCTCTTCTTTTCAATGCACTTCATGTAGGCTTCTTCCGGAGAGACGATGCCCTGCTGGAGTTTTTGCCAGATGGCGTCGTCCATGAATTGCATGCCCATAGCCTTGCCGCCGACGATGACGTCGGGGATTTTCTGCGTGGCTCCTTCACGAATGATGGCCGCCACGGCAGGCGTGGCAAAGAGGATTTCATTGACCGCTACGCGTCCCGGCTTGTCGCTGCGTTTCATCAGGAGCTGGGCCACGACGCCGCGAAGGGAACCCGCAAGCATGGTGCGCACCTGGGATTGCTGGTCGGACGGGAATACGTCAATGATACGGTCAATGGTCTTGCTGGCGTTGTTCGTGTGCAGGGTTCCGAACACCAGAAGGCCGGTTTCCGCCGCTGTAAGCGCCAGGGAGATGGTTTCCAGGTCGCGCATTTCACCCACCAGGACGATATCAGAGTCTTCACGGAGGGAAGCCCGCAGACCGTCTGCGAAGGAGGGCGTCTGGAGAGGCACTTCCCTCTGGGTGACGATGGATTTTTTATTGGGGTGGACAAATTCGATAGGTTCTTCCACCGTGATGATGTGCCGTGACTGGTTGCTGTTGATGTAGTCAATGATAGCGGCCAGGGTGGTGGATTTGCCGGAACCCGTGGGGCCCGTGACAAGCACCAGTCCGGATCTCATGTGGGCGAATTCCTTCACGACGGTAGGCACGCCCAGCTCTTCCAGCGTGGCAATTTTTGTGGGAATGAGACGGAAGACGGCTCCCAGACCATGCTGCTGTCTGAAGTAGTTGCAACGGAAGCGGGAGGTTTCATCCATTTCGTAGGCAAAGTCCAGATCCCCTTCCTCCAGATATTTCTGGAAGGCCTGGGGATCGCATATTTCCGCAAGAAGGTTTTTGAACGACTGGCCTTCCAGGTTTTCGTCGGAAATGGCGGAAATAGTCCCGTTGACGCGAATTTTTGGGGGCTGGCCTTCGCTGAGGTGGAGGTCGGAGCCTCCGGATTCTACGAGGTATTTAAAGTATTGGTCGATAACAGCCATAACAGGAGTGTGTCAAAATTAAAGGTTACTTGATTCCCAGGAAGGATTTCATGATGGTTTTGTCTTCCGCACGGAAGAGGCAGTCGTCCGTGGTGATGAGGCCCGCCTGGTGCAGGGCTCTCAGGGAGTCGTCCATCAGGATCATGCCCTGGGCCTTCCCGGTCTGGATGCAGCCGGGGATCATGAATGTCTTGCCTTCACGGATGCAGTTGGCAATGGCCGGTGTGTTGACAAGCATTTCAATGGCCAGGGCGCGGCCGTTGCCGTCCGCCCTGGGCACCAGCTGCTGGGAGATGATGCCGCGCAGGGATTCACTGACCATGATGCGGATCTGGTCGCGCTGTTCCACCGGGAAGACGTCCAGCACACGGTCTACCGTACGGGCTGCGGACCCCGTATGAAGGGTGCCCAGAACCAGGTGGCCGGTTTCCGCCGCCGTGAGCGCCAGGGAGATGGTTTCCAGGTCGCGCATTTCACCCACCATGATGACGTCCGGGTCTTCACGAAGAGCGCCGCGGAGAGCGCGCGCAAAGGATTCCGTATGCTTGTGCACTTCACGCTGGTTGACGTGGCAGTTTTTTGAGGGGATCAGGTATTCGATGGGGTCTTCAAGCGTGATGATGTGGTCGTGGCGGTCCTGGTTGATGAAGTCCACGATGGAGGCCAGCGTGGTGGATTTACCGGAACCCACGGAGCCCGTTACCAGAATGAGGCCGTTGGTATAGCGGGTGAGGGGAATTACATATTCCGTCGGAAGGCCGATTTCCTCCATGGTGCGCACCCGTGTGTTGATGATACGGAAGCAGATGTCATAGCCCAGACGCTGCTTGACCACGGAAGCGCGGTAGCGGCCGAACTCATTGGCATAGGCGAAGTCCACGTCTCCTTTTTGTTGAAGGCGGTTCCATTCCGGGTCTTCCAGAAAGCCCCTTGCCAGCACTTCCGTGTCCTGAGGCGTGAGATTGGGCGCTTCGTCCCAGATGGGGAGAAGCTGGCCGAACCGGCGCCAGGTGGGGCGGCTGTTGACGGCAAGGTGGATATCGGAACAGTCAAAATCCTGTCCAAGCTTAAGATATCCGTCGACGTGGGGCAAAATGTATTCGCTCATGTTGTGAATGCAGCAAACTGATAAAGCTACATACTAACGGAAACGGGGCTTTTTTGACCAGCAAAAAATGCTTGGGAAATGATTTCTGTGCATCCATTGTTCCGGTGCCCCGGCAGGACGGTCCCTTTTAAAGAAAATGGTGGCGGAGGTTGCAAAAAATGTTTGTCGGGATGCCGTGAGAAATTAGTAGATATTTTATTCCGGAGATATTGGAAACAAGGAAGGGAACGTTCTTTTAACCAAGTTTTCGATTGTCTGGAGACGTTTGTTCCTTGTTCCAGAAGGGCATTTTCTTTCCCTGTAAAGGTATTCCGTGTGGAAAATAAAGCCGACGCCAGTATTCCGACCCACTTTCTGGAAGGTTCTCCGAACCATTCCGACAGTTATCCCGGTTTTCTTCACCCGGAAAATGACCTGTTACTTGAACAGGTTGAGAATTTTTTTGCCGGCTAGGTCAATTCCCATCTTTTTTAAGGAAGGAAACGCCAGCGTAATCAGGATTTCAATGACAAAGCGGAACAGGGATGAGTTCATCAAGCTTCCAGACGTCCGCGGATGCGGCGGAGCTGTCGGTTGCTTCTTTTTCCCCGTAAACATCCTGATCAGCAGAATGCCGCCCACGGTGCCGATGATGGACCCGATGACAGGCAGGGACATGGCCCTTTTTTTCAAGTGCCGGAAATGGTCCACCTGCTGCTGCGTCTTCTGGACGAGCGTATCCGCCTCATTGACGATGTCCAGCCGGGAGGAGGCCACCCGCATCAGGAGTGCGAGCTTTTCTTGAGAGCCATTTGCAGACATGATAAATCCGTTTTAAGTTCTTCCGCCGTGGCCGGCGCGATGGGCGTGACGTGGATGCGGCTGAACATGATGAACGCCGCGGCGGCAACCAGCAGATGAAAACCGGCCGTTACTGCAAATCCGGCAATGACTCCCCAGAAGTGGGCCATGACCATGGTCAGCAGGCACCACAGGAAGAGGTAGCCGAAGACGGCCATGAAGGCACCCGCCAGAAGCAGGAGCATTTTTTTTCCCAGGCGTTGGGAGGCTTCCTCCAGCTCCAGTTTCAGCAGGGAACACAGCGCCTCCATGTGCGCGAGTGCGGCCTCTCCGGTTTCCCGGAGGGAACGGGCCATGGCTACGCCTTCTTCCTTTTCCTCCACAATGGGGGTGACGAAGGTGCGTTTGAATTTGTCAATCAGTCCCATGGCTCGGCTTGAAGAGGGGCGCCATGCGCTGGCAAAGCGCATGGCGCGGAATGAGGGTTAACGGCGGCGGATCAGAAGACCGATCAGAAGGCCCACACCCATGGCGATCAGCACGGACTGGGTGGGTTTTTCCTTCACGTATTCTTCGCCTGCTTCATGGAATTTCTTGGCCTGGTCACGAATGACTTCTCCCTTTTCCTGGGCGTAGTCACGGATGGTTCCGGCCTGTTCCGTAGCTGCCTTGCGGATCTGGTTTACTTTAGCCGCGGCGAACGCCCTGGCTTGTTGAAATCTGGTAACGGCAAGCTCGCGGGCGGAAGGGCAGGAGCAATTGGTGTCATTTGCTGCTGCGGTCGGTTCAAGTTCGGTTTGGTTGTCTTGCATGGTTGATTAGAGTGTTAAGGGTTGGTTCCTGTTGAAAAACATGTCGGCTTACATGTTTTCGCCTCTCACATTAGGGATTATTTAGCACGCTTCCCACTATTGGCAAGTGTGTAAAGCGGCTTCACCCGGAATTGTTCGCGTTCTTCAGCGGCGGCTTCCTGAAAAACCTCCGCGGGGATCCGGCTTGGCCTGGGGTTCGTTCGGATTCCGGTATCGCAGGATGCCGTAGTCCCTCAGATTCCGGATGAATTCCTGGGCATTGGAACGGAAACGTGCGTCGTAAAGGAGCAGCCCCAGGAACCCCTGGTTTTTACGCGCGTCCGCCGTGACGGAAGAGATTTGCTCGGACGCCTTGCGCAGGGCGCTCAGCGTGGGGGGGATTTCCTTGATGGCGGGGTCCAGGCTGTTGAGCTTTTCTTCCGCTCCGGCAATGATCTTGCGCGCGTCTTTGATGGTGTCCTTCATGGCCGCTACGGAGGTTCGCGTTTCTTCCATGATGGCGGGCAGCTGTTTTCCGGCCTGGTTCATCTGTGCCAGCATACTGCTGACATGCTGGAGGTTTTCCTGGCTCAGAATGCTTTCATTGATCAGTTTGGTAGTTTGGGCGAGGCCCTTGGCTGCCTCCCCGATGTTTAAAATGGCATCATCAATGTTGTCCGAATTTTTTTCAATCTGCTTGAGAATTTTCAGGATTTCCTCCGTAGCGCCCACAGCGTTGTTTTTGATCTTGCTGAAATCGCTTTCCGGCTGTCCGATGATGGTGGCATAGGGCTGGATATAGTTATGGGTGGGACGTGTCGGAGGAACGATGTCAATGTACTTGTCACCCAGGATGTTCTGCATGTCTACGCGGAAGACGGAGCCTTCCTGGATTTTCACATCGCTCTGGATGTTGGCTTCCAGCATGACTTCATTTCCGGAAGGCAGCAGTTCAGGCGCCTTGGTGACTTTTCCCACCGTGACGCCTCCCAGGCGTAACTGGGAGTCCTTGATGAGGCCTGCCGCATCCTTGAAGATGATGTTGATGGGGTAGGTTTGTTCCTTGGTGGTTTTGATGTTGCCGAACCCCAGGATGACGCCGATGATCATCAGGATTCCGGCAATCAGGAAGAGGCCCACCCAGGTTTCCGGTTTAAGTTTCTGCTTCATGGCACTGTGGTAAAATGATTATTGTTTTCGTTCCCGTTCCGCCCGTTCCAGCAGAACCCGTTGAAAGTTTTCATGACTGCCGGCCAGGGATGCCCAGTTTTCTCCGGAATCCCCGTACAGGAATCTTTGCAGGATTTCATCGTTGGAATGCAGCAATTCCTCCGGGGTTCCCGTCCAGTAAACTTCTCCGTTTCTGAGATAGACGATCTTGTCCGCAATGCGGATCACGCTGGGCATGTCATGGGAGACGATCACGGTGGTGATGCCCTTGTCCTTACATATTTGCCGGATGAGGAAGCTGATGCTGTCCGTGACGATGGGGTCCAGTCCCGCAGTGGGTTCGTCATACAGCAGGCATTCCGGCATCATGACGATGGCCCTTGCTACAGCTACGCGCTTGATCATGCCTCCGGAGAGATTGGCCGGCATTTTTTCCTGCTGCCCCAGCAGGTCTACGGAATCCAGGGCGGCGGAGATCCGGGCATTCAGCTCATCTTCATCCTTGATTCCCTCCTCCAGCAGGGGGAATGCAACGTTTTCCCCGACGCTTAGGGAGTCGAAGAGGGCTCCCTGCTGGAACATGAAGCCGATTTTGCCACGGATTTGTTTCTTGATTTTTTCCGGCGCGCCGCTGATGCGCCTGCCATCTATTTCCACATAGCCGTCCAGCGGATCCATCAAACCGTCCAGATGTTTCAGGATCACGCTTTTACCGGCGCCGGATCCGCCGATCAGCGCCACCAGCTCTCCCCTCCCCACGTCAAAGCTCACGCCTTTCAGCACTTCCTGGGTGCCGAAGCTTTGTCTGAGCTGGTGAACGCGGATGAATGGCTGCATGGCGGCGCGGAAGGGTTATCTCATGAATCCCATGGGGAAGATGGAGTTGAGAACCATGGTCAGGATGAAGTTGGCAATGAGAAGGGCCACGGAAGCGTATACCATGGCCTGCATGGTGGATTTGCCCACGCCTACGGCCCCGTTCGTGGTGTTCAGGCCTTCCTGGCAGGAGATGGTGGAGATAATGAGGCCGAAGACCAGGGCCTTGACCAGCGATACGATGATATCCCCCATGGTGACGAATTTGCTCATGAAGTGCATCCAGTAGGCCTGGTCCACATTGAAAGATGTAATGCTGACGATGTAAGCGGCGGCGATGCCGACCAGCACGGCTTCCATCATCAGGATGGGCATGGAAATGAGCATGGCCTGGATGCGTGGTTTTACCAGATAATCCACCGGGTCCACGTTCATGGAATTAAGCGCATCCACCTGTTCCGTGACTTTCATGGTGCCTATTTCCGCGGCCATGGCGGACCCGACGCGCCCCGCAAGCATCAATCCGGTAATGACGGGGCCCAATTCCCGGAACATGCCCACCGCTACAACGGCGCCACCCATGGTTTCCATTCTTACCGTCTGGAGCTGGAACAGGGTCTGGGCTTCCAGCACGGCTCCGGTAAATGCACCGGTGATAATAACCACCGGTTGGGACTGCACCCCGATTTTTGCAATTTGTTCCACAAGAACGCGCATCCGGAATTTTCCGGACCACATGCTTGCCGTTACCTTGTAAAGCAGCAATCCGATTGATCCCAGATGATCAATCAGCCCTAGAGCGGCGCGGCCGACCATGGTGGCTAAGTGGAATTGCATGGCTTCTACTAATCACTTCTTCCTCTTCAAGAGCAAGCGCAATGTGCGCCACGGGAAGAAAAGGAAGGTACTGCGTCAGTCCATCAGCCGATGGACGTAAGGCGTTTCCGGTGCGCCGGGAACGGAGCGGAGCATGAGGCGCGGCGGTAGTTTCCGCCGCATCCACTCGGAGGCGCGGGCCTGGCGCTGCATGCGGCGGATTTCCTGTTCAGATTCCGGCATGAGGTCCGCCAGCGGCGTAGCGGCTTCATGCTCCCGATGCAGGCGGATAAGGAGCTTGTCCCGCATGGCTGCATCCGGATCCGGCGCAAGAAAGCCGGGGAACAGTTCCGCCAGTTCCGTCTCATATAAATCCGCCAGCGGCATGAAGTCTGCGGCCAGGGCCGCCGGAAGAAGCTTCGGGATTGTCATCATGTCCGTTCCATTCAGGGAGGACAGCAGAAGAGAACCTTCCTCCTGCGCCCATTGGCGCATGCGCCATGCAGCCGTGAAACGGCTATCCAATTCTTCGGCGGCCCTGTTTGCAGGGAAGGGCAACTCCCTGACGGGAATGCCCATTTTGCCGGCAAAGGCTTTTGCCCGCACTAGATCCTGTTCCGGAAAACCGGGAAGATGGGGAATGATGCCCGTTACGGCCAGCGGGGGGAGTACCTGGTTTAACAAATACGCCAGAAGGAGGGAGGCGGAGTTTTCCACCAGATTCAGACAGGCGGAGGCATGGCCGGTTTTCAGGATGAAGTCCGTCATGCCTTTCCTGAGGGCATGCCGGAGCTGTTCTTCCGGTGCGGGCAGGGAAGAGTCTTCTCCCGTGGAATGTTCCGGAGAAATGATGGCGGAATCCCTCTCAAAAAGGCGCAGCCGTCCGAGAAAGGTTCCGTTGCCTGACCAGGCGGAAGACGCCCCGGGGAGCAGGAAAGGACCTTCACCTCCGGCCAGGCGGCAGGTGAAGACGGGCAGCCCTGTTTCCCGCGCCAGGCGGCAGGCTTCCTGTTCGTCCTGTTCCATCAGCCCTTCGTGCCACGCATCGGCAGGCGTGCGCAGCAGCAGGCACGGAACGGCAGAAGGGGCAGGGAAGGATTCCGACCATGGAGTGATGGAAAAAAACGCTTCATCCGCCGTCCGGCAAATGCCGAAGACAGGAACGGTTTCCATTCCCTGGACTGTCTGAGGAATAAAGGCTGGTTGGGGAAAGGAAAGGCCGTTCCGGAGCAGATGGAAGCGGAGGCCTTCCGCGTCCTCTTCCCCCAGCAGCAGGGGAACTTCTCCTATCTCCCGGGCCAGATACGCCAGAGCCGCCCGGTACTGGGACCAGAAGCCGCTGCGGAGGGCCAGTTCTCCGGTGTACATGCCGCTGAGAGCCCGGGGTGGACAAAGGACAAGCTCCGCCCCTCCGTCCAGGCAGGAACGGTACAGTTCCACAATGGTTCTGAGATTCCGGGGGAAATGGCCGGGAATGGTTTCCGGCTGGATCAGTCCTGTCTTCAGCATGCGCCGGCAGGGTAGACCATTCCGGGGAGTCGGGCAAGCCGGGATGCCCCGGCCTTTCTTCCCGGACCGTTCCTGTGGAGTTTTTGTCGCAAGGAGCTTGTCATCGACGGTTTTCATGGTATGATCTGCCCCGATTGAACTCCGTCCGTCCTCGGGCGCATCAATCCGGAACTACTTATGAGGAAACAGTCAACACAGGGGCAGGACTCCTCCCTGCAGCGCGCCGCGGCTTTATGGCGCGAGTATCTTCTCCCCTATAAAGGCACGCTGGTGTGGGCTGTAATCGGCGGCATGGTGGCCGCTGTTGCCAGCGGCTTTGGCATTCCGGTTATTTTACAGGAGATGTTCCCCGTGATTTTTGACGGGAAGCCGCTGCCTCCATGGGCGGAACGCTTTCTTCTGTGGTACGTGAGACCGGAGAATTTGCCCTGGGTGACGGTGTGGGTCACGGCGGCCATGCTTCCTCTGGTGGTGGTGGTGCGCGGCCTGTCCTCTTTCGTCAATGTTTATTTGCTTTCCAAGATTGGTCTGGGCGTGCTGGAAACGCTGCGCCTCAAGGTGTACAGAAAGTATCAGGACTTGTCCCTGGCTTTTCATGATCGCCAGCAGAAGGGGGACTTGCTGAGCCGCCTGATGCAGGATACCCAGTTCCTCCAGGGAGGCCTGGTGCAGATAGCCAATGACCTGATTATCCAGCCGCTGACTCTTCTGGCAGCGCTGGGGTTCCTGATTTACAGGGCTTCCGTGAGCGAGCAATTTCTCATTCTGCTGGCGAACATGCTTCTGGTGGGAGTTTGCGTGGTTCCCATCCGTTACATCGGCAAGAAAATGCTTTCCCGCGCGCGGGTAGTCCAGGCGAGCCAGGGCGATCTTTCTTCCACGCTTCAGGAGAACTTTTCCTCCCAGCGGGATATCCGGGCCTTTGAGCTGGAACAGCAGCAGACAGATCTGTTCAGAAGCAGGATTCGCCGCTATATCCAGGCTTCCATCAGCGCGGTCAGGTGGCAGAGCCTGCTGACGCCTTTAATCGAATTCGTCAGCGCCATTGCCATGGCCGCCACTCTTTTCGTCGGCAACATGAACGGCATGAACATGGGAGATTTCGCCGCGCTGGCTACGGCCATGTACCTTTGCTATGAACCGGTGAAAAGGCTGGGCGCGGTCCACAATAAGGCGGAAACCCTGAACGCCGGGCTGGAACGCATCAACCATGTGCTGAATGCCGCTGATGACGTCCCCGAACCGGAAGTCCCAAGGAGCCCGGAAGAATGGAAGGGTGACGTGGAATTCAGGAATGTCTGTTTCGGCTACCAGGAGGACGCCCCCGTCATGAGAAACATTGACGTCCGCATTCCGGCGGGGCAGGTGGTGGCCCTGGTAGGACCCAGCGGAGCCGGGAAAACCACGTTCATCAATCTGCTGTGCCGTTTTTACGACGTGCTTTCCGGCACCGTAAAGGTGGACGGCATTGACGTGCGTGAAATGGGCAAGAAGGACCTGCTTTCCCACATTGCCCTTGTTTCCCAGTATCCCGTGCTGTTCCGTGGTTCTGTGGCGGACAACATCCGCATCGGCCGTCCGGATGCTTCCGACGCGGAGGTGGAGGAAGCCGGGCGCATGTCCGCCGTAGACAGCTTCATCAATGAGACGGGGGAAGGCTATGCCCGGATGATCGGGGAAATGGGAGAAGGGCTTTCCGGAGGACAGCGGCAGCGCGTTTCCCTGGCGAGGGCCTTTCTGAAAAACGCGCCCATTCTGGTGCTGGATGAGGCGACCGCCTCCCTGGACATGAAGAGTGAGGAACTGATCCAGAGGGAGATTGAAAAGCTGGCCGCCGGACGCACGACCTTTATCATTGCCCACCGTTTCAGCACCATCCGCATGGCGGACCGCATTCTGGTGCTGGAAAAAGGGAGCATCATTGCGGATGGCACGCATGAGGAGCTAATGGCCTCATCCCCCTTGTACCGGGAACTTTACAATAAGCAGCAGATGGTTGCGGAAGAGGAAGGAGGCGCTTCATGTTAAAACAGTTTTTTGAATACGCACGGTATTTGAAACCGGTGATGAAACTATTCATCGCCGCGCTGGCGGCTGGGGCTTTGGCTGCTGCTGCCAGCGGTTTCGGCTTTCCGCTGATGATTGCCAAGGTGTTCCCGGTGGTGTTTGACAATACACAGATTCCTCCGGAGCTTCAGGACCTGATCGCCCGTATGGTGGACCCGGAGCACAGGCACATCGCCGTGCTTCTGATCGTATGTTCCCTGCTTCCGCTGATCTTCGCCATCCGCGGCATAGGAACGTTCTTCAATGTGTACTGGATCAGCATCGTGAGCATGAAGGTGCTGGAGGAAATCAGGCTGGACGCTTTTTCCAAATTACAGACGCTGCCCCTCTCTTTCATTGACCGTCAGAAACGGGGGGACCTGATCAGCCGCCTCATCAATGACGCCGCCAGCGTTCAGGGGGGGCTGGTGGTAGCGGCCAATGACATCATCAAACAGCCTTTCACCCTGCTGACTGCCCTCGCCTTCCTGGTATACAAGGTCTTTGTTGATCCCAATACGGCGGTGGTGTTAATGAACCTGGGGTTGGTCGTTCTGGCGATATGGCCCATCCGTTTCTTTGGCAACCGCGTGATGAAAAAGGCCAAGCAGGCGCAGGACGAGCTGGGCAATATCACGGCCGCCGCCCAGGAAAACCTGGCGTCCCAGCGTGAAATCCGTTCCTACGGCATGCAGGATCAGCAGGTGGGGCTCTTCCTGGGGTTGATTCAGCGATTTTTCAAGATCAATCTCAGAACAGTGAAGTACAGGCACTTCCTGGTGCCGGTGCTGGAAATGGTGACGGCGCTGGGCCTTGGCATCCTGCTGGTCAGGGGGCACGAAATGGGCATCACCAAGGCTGATTTCACCGCCCTGGCTGCGGCCCTGTTCATGTGTTACGATCCCCTCAAACGCCTGGGCGTAACGCTGACCAACCTGAAAAGCGCTCATGCCTCCCTGGAGCGCATCAATTACCTTCTGAAAGAGCCGGACACCATGCCGGAAGCCGCCCATCCCGTTCCTTTGGGACGCGCCACCGGGCGGCTGGACTACGACGGCGTTTCCTTCTCCTATGACGGCGTCCGCCAGGTGCTTTCCGGCATTGACGTTCACATCCGGCCCGGGGAAGTGGTTGGTCTCGTGGGGCCCAGCGGCGCCGGGAAAACCACGTTTGCCAGCCTTCTGCCCAGGTTTTACGACGTCAGTTCCGGTGCGTTGCGCATGGACGGAGTGGATGTGAGAGCCGCCTCCCTGCACGATGTGCGCAAGAATATTGCCTTCGTTTCCCAGCATCCCGTGCTGTTTCACGGGACGATTATGGAAAACATCCGGATGGGGCGGCAGGAAGCTACGGATGAGGAAGTCATGGCAGCGGCACGCGCCGCCGCCGCGGATGATTTCATCATGGGCATGCCGGACGGTTACCAGACCATGCTCGGCGATGGCGGCAGCGGATTGTCCGGCGGCCAGCGCCAGCGCGTGGCGATAGCCCGCGCCTTCCTGAAAGACGCCCCCATCCTGATTCTGGATGAAGCCACCGCCTCTCTGGATGCGGAGAGCGAGGCCCAGATCCAGCATGAGCTGGACCGTCTGGTGGAAGGAAGAACGGCCCTGATCGTGGCCCACCGCTTCAGCTCCATCCGCGTAGCGACGCGCATCCTGGTGTTTGAGGGAGGCCGCATTATTGGGGACGGAACCCATGGGGAGCTTTATGCATCCTGCCCGCTGTACCGGGAATTGTATGACCGCCAGTCTCTCTAGGTAAAAGAGGGACGGGAGCGGAAGGTTTTTTCCTGCGTCCGGATTCGGGCGGAGATGGCGATTTTTTCTCAGGCCATGGTGGAAAGAGCTATTGTCAAACAAGGGCCATGATGTACTATTCCGCCAGCATGAACACACTGGATGAAGCCCTGACGAATGCCGTTAACGAGGGGAAGCTTTTGGAATCTTCCCTGACCAATATCCGCCTTTTGCTGGCCGGAACCAAATCCCCCATAGCGCGGGAGGCTGTAGAGGAACTGGCTTCCGCCGGGGAATGGCAGGAACTGAATGACCGTTTTTACAAGACCCTGGCTTTCGGCACGGGGGGGCTGCGCGGCCGCACCATCGGTAATATCGTGACCCTGGCGGAGCAGGGGAACGGCGGCGTGAACGGCCGCCCGGAATATCCCTGCGTGGGAACCGCCTGCATGAACTATTTTAATGTGGGGCGTGCGATGCGCGGCCTGATCATTTATGTGAAAAAGCATGTGGAAGCCACGGACCCGGGTAGAAAACCGCGCCTGGTCATCGGTCACGATACGCGCCACTTCTCCCGTGATTTTGCCGAATTCTGCGCCAGGATCGGTACGGACCTTGGCTGTGATATTTATCTGTTTGACAGTCCCCGCGCCACCCCGGAGGTCTCCTTCGCCATCCGTGAATTGAATGCGGATTCCGGCGTGGTGCTGACCGCCAGCCACAATCCTTCCCATGACAACGGCTTCAAGGCCTACTTCAGCGACGGCGCTCAGCTGGTGCCCCCCCATGACAAGGCCGTGATTGCGGAAGTGAACTCCCTGACGTCCGAGGAATATGAACCGCTCCCGGAAAACCGGCGCGGATCCCTTCACGTGCTGGACGCCTCCTTTGACCGCATCTACATGGACCGCCTGAAAACCGTGCTGCTCCGTCCGGAACTCTTCAGCCGTGGCGGCGCCAAAATCGTTTACTCCAACCTGCACGGCACGGGCGGCCATATCATTGTGCCCCTTCTGAAGGAACTGGGCTGCAACGTGCAGACCGTGGCGGCGCAGGACGTGCAGGACGGCCGCTTCCCCACGGTAGCCTCTCCCAATCCTGAAAATCCTCCGGCCCTGGCGCTGGCCATTGAGCAGGCGGACGCTTCCGGCGCGGACATCGTCATTGCCACGGACCCGGACGCAGACCGCATGGGCGTGGCCGTGCGCGGGGAAGACGGAAAGATGCACCTGCTGACCGGCAACCAGATCGGTTCCCTGCTGGCGTGGTACCGCTGCATGAGCATGTCTGAGCTGGGTATCATCAATGACTCCAACCGTTCCCGCGCCGTGATGGTGAAAACTTTTGTGACGACCGGCCTGCAGGACGCCATCGGCAACCACTTCGGCTATGAAGTGGTCAACGTTCTTACGGGGTTCAAGTACATTGCCCAGAAGCTCGGCAAGTATGAAGAAGCCATCCCTGCGGAAAAACGGGAAGGCTACCGCCGCATGAGCGAGGCGCAGACGCGCGCCCTGCGCCTGGAATACAGCCGCTACTTCGTCTTCGGCGGGGAAGAGAGCTATGGGTACCTGGCCCAGGACTTTGTGCGGGACAAGGATGCCAACTCCGCCGCCATCATCTTTGCGGAACTGGCGGCCTACGCGGAAAGCATCGGCAAGAGCCTTCTGGAGCTGCTGCATGAACTCTTTGAAAAATTCGGCGTGTACCTGGAGATGGGAAAATCCCTGGTCATGGAAGGCGCAGACGGCGCGGCGAAAATCGCCGCCCTGTCCGCCTCCTATTCCGCCAATCCTCCCACGGAGGTGGACGGCGTAGCCGTCAGCGGCATCCGTGATTTCTCCAGGGGAGACATGGTGGATGTGGAAGGCGATCCCATTCCGGCGGAAAAAATGATCTTTGTGGACCTGGCGGACGGCCGCAGCTTTGCGGTGCGCCCCTCCGGAACGGAACCCAAGATCAAGTACTACCTCTTTGGCCACGGGAAACCGGGTATTCCCGTGAAGGACGCCCTGCCGGCAGTCCAGGCCTCCCTGGATTCCCTGTGGACGGCCGTGGAGAAAGATGCCCACGCCCGTTCCAACGGCTAAATATTGTTGATTTTCTTCCCCCGTCTACCATGTAATGTGGACGGGGGAAATTTATTTTCTTGCCAAGGAAGAACGAATTCCGCAGTTTATAGTTCTTATGACATTTGCGGTCCACAAAACTCTCTCCGTGGCCGGTGCCCTGTTGGCCGGCCTTCTTCTCTCCTCCTGCTCCACCCAGCAACAAGTCGAAGCTCCGGCACGGCTTCCGGCCTACCACTTCGTTCCCGGCAAGACGGCCGTTCTTCACAACGGAAAGGCCATTCCCCCCAGGAATGCCCCCGCGCAGGTAAAGCGCGCCATTGCGGCCGCCAATTCCCTGGTCAACAAGCCCTACCGTCTGGGAGGCGGCCACAGGAAACATTACGATACCCATTATGACTGCTCCGGCAGCACTTCCTTTGTGCTGAAAGAAGCCGGCCTGCTCACTTCCACCCGCCATTCCAAGCTCTTCCTGAACTACGGGCAGAAGGGGGCCGGGGACTGGATTTCCATCTATGCGAAGAACGGGCATGTTTTCATGGTCATCTGCGGCCTCCGGTTTGACACCACCGGCAGCGGGCGGCGCGGCGAAGGACCCCGCTGGAGGGTGGACGGTCGCAATGCCCGGAATTTCCTGGTGCGCCATCCCACGGGCCTTTGATCCGGTCCGGCGCGGCGGAAAACCGCGTTTTTTGCGTATAAGCACGCAGTTTTTGCGTATGCGCGCGCAGGCTTTCTTGATCAACGGGAATTAATGTGCTAACAGGTGTGAGGACGTTGATAGTTCCTTGATTTTCATGGCTAAGACAAAAATTCACGTAGGACTTGAGATAGGGACGAGCAAGACTTGCATGGTCGTGGGCGAAGTGAAGCCGGACGCGACTGTGACGATCATCGGCGTGGGTGAGGTTCCCAGTGAGGGCGTGGTTCGCGGAGAGATTGAAGACACCTCCAAGGTCATCCAGTGCATTTACGATGCCTGGAACATGGCCCAGGACCATGCGGACGTGGACATCATGACCGTCTATCTGTCCGTGACGGGCGCCCACATCGTGGGACAGAACAACCGGGGAACCTTCCGGCTGCCCCCGGATGAGAGCATCATTTCCCAGGAGCATATGGACGAGGTGACGGAAATCGCCCGTGACATTGCCCTCGGGCCGGAACAATTCGTTCTGCATCGTGTGCCCGGCCTCTTTTCCGTGGACGGCCAGGAAAACCTGACCAATCCCGCCGGCCTGACCGGAAGGACGCTGGACATTGACTGCCACATCATTCACGGCATCAAATCCCGCATTACCAACTCCTTCCGCTGCGTGCGGGAAGTGCCTCTGGACATTGCGGACGTAGTTTTTGCTCCCATCGCCACCGCCCAGTTCGTGCTCAACAGGCAGGTCAAGCAGGCGGGCGCCCTTCTCATTGACATGGGAGCGGGCACCACGGATTATGTGCTTTACCTGGACGGCCAGCTGGTGGCCTCCGGCTGCGTGCCCCTGGGCGGCGACCATATTTCCAATGACATCACGCTGATGACCGGCATTCCGCTGGCGCAGGCGGAACTGCTCAAGAAGACGGAGGGAGACGCCAACAGTTTTTCCGGAAAGACCAATGAAATGGTGCGTGTGCGCGGGGAAGGGAACATGAAGGACGCGGTCATTGAGCGCAACGTGCTGAATGAAATCATCCGTTCCCGCCTGCTGGAAATTTTCAACCTGGTCAAATCCTCCCTGCCCAAGGACACTTTCAAGGGCAACCGCTGCCATGGCGTTTACCTGTGCGGCGGAGCCAGCCTGATGCGCGGCGTGGGGGAACTGGCCTCCCACGTGTTCGGCGTGGCGATCAGCCGCCCCACGCTGGTCAAGAACGGGGCGCCTTCCTACCTGGACGATCCGCGCTACTGCACGGCCATCGGCCTGATACGGTACGCCCAGATTCTGGATGCCGAGCTGCCGCCGCAGCGCAGCTGGCTGGGACGCATGCTGGGTCTTTTTGCCGGGAAGCGTGCCTGATCAAACTCTACCCAAATCAAATACCATGCTGGACTTTTCTCCCCAGGACCCATCCGGACTACCCGGAAAAATCTCCCTGTGCGGCATTGGCGCCGCAGGCACCAAGGTGATGGAGGAAGTTCTGCTGCTGGCTCCGCAGGCGGCTTCCGTGTGCGCCATGAACCTGGACGCCCGCCTGCTGAATGCCTGTGCCGTTCCGTGCAAGGTTCACCTGGGCGCCCGGCTTACCCGCGGACTCGGCTCCGGCGGAGACGCCTCCGTGGGGGCGCAGGCGGCTTGTGAAAGTGAATCCTCCATTCTCCGGGCGCTGGAAGGCAGTGCATTGACGGTTCTTGCGGCCGGTCTTGGTGGTGGGACAGGGTCCGGCGTGGCTCCGGAGGTGGCGCGGCTGGCCAAGGAGCAGGGCTCCTACGTCGTCAGCGTCGTTATCCGCCCCTTCCGGTTTGAAGGGGAGCGGCGCGCCGCCCTGGCGGATGAAGCGCTGTCCCGGCTTGCCCTGTATTCCGACATGGTGCTGAGATTTGACAATGACGCCATGGAAAGCCTGATTGACTCTGACAAGGGAGTGCTGGAAGCCTTTTCCGTCGTCAATGCCCTGATCGCGCGCGCCGTGCTCATTGTACCGTCCCTGCTGAACTCTTCGGGAAGCCTGCTCCGCGTGGGGCTGGACGACCTGATCCGGGTGGCCGGGACAGGGAAGGGAATTTGTTCCTTCGGCGTGGGTGAAGCGTCTGCGGGCGCTTCCACGGCGGAGATGCTGGACCAGGTGCGTCATTCTCCTCTGTTCCTGGAAAAACGTTTGGGGGAAGTGGATGACGTGCTGGTGCTGGTGCGTGGCGGAAGTTCCCTGACTCTGCAGCGGCTGGAAGCGCTAGTGGGCGGTGTAGCTGAAATGCTGGGGAATGGAGTGCGTCTCCATATCGGCGCCTCCGTGGCGGAACAGGCGGAAGACCGCCTGTTCCTGACCGTGCTGGGTGTGGTTCCTGTGGATGAGCCGGAGATTTCTTCTTCCCCCGTTCTCCGCCGGGAGCCGGAAGCTCAGGCGGTTCTCGTTCCCGAGGAAGAACCTTTCATCGGGGAGGGGAAGGCCATGATTCAGCCTGTGGCTCCCGCAGCCGTTTCCGGACCGGAACTGTTTCCGGAACCGGAGCCTTCCGTTTCCGTTCCTTCCGCCAGGAGGGATGAGCATGAGCTGGAAGAGGAACTGGTGCCGGTCAGGCCTGTTCCTGCCGTGCCTGATGTGGAAGAACCATGCCCGGAACCTGTTGCGGAAGAATTTGTTGAGGATGATGAGCCGGAAGAAGAATTGATTCCAGCTCCGGACATCAAGGAACTTGAAGAAGGAACTCCTCCGGAGGAAGGAGAGGAAGAACGCGCGGGCCACGGCCTATTTGCCCGTGTGAGGCCCCTCATTCTGGATGGTGAAGACCTGGATCTGCCTCCGGCTTTGCGGAAAAAGAAACAGGACCCGAGCTGATGCCGTCTCCCCGTACGTCCAGGGTGTGGTTTTGGGCGCTGGTCGTTGCCGCCCTCCTGTATGTGGCTTTGGTCAGTTGGTGGAGTCCGTTCACCTCTGACACGTACCATCATGCCCTGACGGGCATGGAACACCGTTTTTCCTTTGGCCTGGTGTGGGAACGCTGTGTGGCCTCCTATATGAACTGGAACCCCAGGATAGGGGAATACCTGGCCTTTGCCGTGGCGACGGCAGGGAAATGGCTTTTCATTCTGGTCAACCCCTTCGTGCAGGTCGGCATCGCGCTGATGATGTTCTATCTGGCTGCCGGGAGAAGGGTCAATCCCCGTTCCTGGCCGGATGTGCGGCTGTTCGGGATAGGCCTCCTCCTGTTCTTCACCTGTACGGCCCGGCCCGGCGTCACGATTTACTGGCTCTCCGGCGCGACCAACTACTCCTGGGGCGCCGCCCTCTGGCTCGGTTTCCTGTGCCTGTACCGTGGCTTGCTGGAAAGCGGGGCAGAAGGGAAAAAAGCAGGTGGTGGAAAAAACGGCTGGGGATGGTGGGCCGCCGTGCTGGCGCTGGGATTTCTAGCGGGAATGACCAATGAAAACAACATTCCGGGAGCCTGGCTGCTGCTGGGAGCCGTGTTTGTATTCGTCCGCCTGGTACGGAAGAAAAAACTTCCCCTGTGGTTTTATGCGGGCGTTGCAGCGCATGTGGCGGGCGCCCTCTGCATGCTGCTTGCTCCCGGCGTCTCCGCGCGGATGCACTCCGCCACGCCCGGCTGCGCGGAACCCCTCTCCGGCGTGTGGGACAGGTTGGAAGCGGTGCCTGCGCTCCTGCTCCGGATGCATGAGTACCTGTTTCTTCCCGTGCTGCTGGGGTTCGTAGCTGCCTGGGTTCTGTGGAGATGTTTCCGGAGAAACCGGAGTGCCTTTCAGCCATGGAAAATCCGGATGGGGATAGCCGCAGCGTATATCCTGACGGCGTATGCCATGGCCCTTTCCTTTGCCGCCGCCGTTGTTCCGGCGGACCATGCCATGTTCTCTTCCACGCTGCTGTTCGGTATCGGCGTGCTGGCTCTTCTCCAGGCATGGTATGGCGTTCCTGCTGCCGTGCCCCGTCCGCGGATAACGGTGGCCGTTTTTCTGACACTGTCTGGAATATGCGTTCTTTCCACCCTTCACGACCACCTGCTTATGTTCCGGCAGCATGAACAGCGCGTCCGCCTGATTCTGGAACGGAAAAAAGAAGGTATTCAGGAAATCGCCGTTCCTCCCTTCAAGCGACCTTCTCCCTGGTGTTCCTTCATCTTCTGGGTGGATCTGTCGCAAAATCCGGATGACTACGTCAACCGGGGCGCGGCGATGTATTATGGCGTAAACAGTGTCAGAATTTTATAAGCAGATAAATTAATGAAATGTTAGATTTTTTTGTTGTCACTTGAAGAAGAATGGTGTTAATTGTATCTCCATTAGTTTATGAAAGGCTTCTTTAAAAGTACAAGATTTCTTTTAATATGCTGCGCGGTTTTTCTGTGTAGCTTTTCCCGTGCTGGAACGGATGAGGAGGGCGCTGGTGGGTTGAGCATTGAAACGGAAACAAAGGAATATTCCGCTGATATATATTTGGGAAACACTACTGATCGGAAGGCTGACAAAGAAAGAAAGACGATTGGTGTGGGGGAAAAGGTGACGTTGACTTTGACGGGAAAACCGTTGGGGAATATAAAAGAAGTTGAATGGAAAGTGGAAGAAAAAGGGGAGGAATACATTGAAATCCCTCAAAAAACAAAGGGAGAGTTGTCTATTACGGTTACCGCAAAGAAACGGCTTCAACAGGGTGGTTCCGCGACCATTCAGGCTATTACCAGTGAGGGGAGAAAAGTAAAGACGACACTGAACGTGGTGGTCCCCTCAGAGATCAGGGCAGAACATAAGAATGGAGGAATGGCGACGGAGAGACTTCCGGAAGGAGTGACCACCGTTATAGGAGCTTCCGCCGTCCTGAAGCTGACGCTGTACCCGACCGATGTCAGCTTCAAAAATGTCAAAATTATTGAGAGGGACAAAGGGTCGGAGCCTTCCGGTACGGATTTTGACCCAGGTCATTCTAGGAATGGTACAGATGAAGCTATCAAAGTATCTGCAACGAATCAATTGGAGGATAATGTCACGGGAGGGATTTTTGCCGTTGACGTGGAGCATTCCCATTTTCCGCAAGCGTGGGACTGGGTGTGTTCCTGGTGCATCCATGATGGAGAGGGTGGAGAGGGCACGGAGAGCCTTGACGGCCACGAGATCGTGGAAGTGCGATGCCATTTTTGTTTTGCGGAATTTTACAGGCAGGAAATTTGGGGACCGCAGCGGTATCATATCGTGACGATTACCAAATTTGGGTGCTGTGTGGACCGGGATACCGTAACCTATCGCAATAAATATTATTACAATCATGAATCCGTTCGTTAAAATAGTGCTGTTAACCGTTTGTTCTGCCGGCATCTTGTATGGTGAAGGAAATCCTGCTCTGCTCCGGCTTCCTTTGCCCGACAGCATCTCCGCGTTCAAAACGTCTCCTCAGGAAAAGAAGGAGTTTCTTTCCCTGCTGCACGAAAAGGAACTACCGGATTGTTACCGGGAGGTGCGCAAGAAGCTTGGTGCTTTTAGTTCCAAGGGAGCTGGAGACGTGAACGCAGAAGACGTGAGAGTATTGTCCTGGATTTTTTATGTTGTAGCCTCGGCGGATACGTTCCCATGGGATTACGATGAAAATACCCCTAAAGATGGTCTGTATGACAACATGGATTATGAATTGAAGACCAGAGTTGTGAGGTGGATGAACAGTTTAGCCTTGGATATATCTGAAATTGTCACCCGATGCCGTGTGAAAAGAAAGGATTTGACCGGGATATGGTCAGAGTATGGCGCGGCTGTGTTAAAAACATTCCGGGAGGGGTATGATCCGGAATTGAACCGGAAACAGGCCAAGATGAAGGAGGAATACGACAAAATGAGCGCCGAAAGGACCTGGAGGCTGGTACAGGAGCGGAAACTGAGTCTATTTGGAGGGGCGGAGCCTCGGTCGATCTATTACAACAATAAACTGCTGTCTAATGAAAACAGGAATAGTTCATGCAAGTATGATTTGGAAAAGATGCTGGAGCCTGCGTTTGTGGAGATGCTGGTTCGTTTTTATCCGGGTCAGGCCGGAGAAGTGGTCAAGTATCTTAAAAAGGCCGGATACGCTGATAAGGAAATCGGAGACCTGATTGACCGGACTGTAGGGCGTGATGGCAGAACGGAATTTTTATATAAGGGAGACCGTGGACGTCAGCACAATAAAAAGGTGAAGTCTCGTGGTTCCGGGCGTCTGGAATAATACGCGGGAACAGGAACTATCCGGAAAGGAGGAAAGCTCCTATTCTTTGCCTGGGCAGGAGTATTTTCATGCTAACCCGGAAAGCGTGGGGGGGGCTAATTTGTTCCGAAATGGAAAGAAGAAATGGTCAGGAAATTTTTCAATTTATCGGAATGTCGTAGGAGTGCAGTTTTTTAAATTCGCCGCCTTGCGGGCCTTGGTCCGTGATGCCGTTGTTGGGGGCGGAATAGGTATCCAGGGTTATAGAGTCAGGGTGGATGGTGAGAATGTAGTAGGCCGTGATGCCGGAGCGGTATTGCAGCGTTTTTACCCTGGATTTGGCAGGCAAGAGGAAAGGGAGGGGGAGCACCTTGTTTCCCGCTGGGGCGCAGATGAGGGAAGTGAGCGTGTTTTTTCCGTCCGGGGATGTGATCCTGTATAAATCATGGGCGTGCAGGTGCCCGGTGACGACGAGCCGGACGCCAGCGTCCCGGAGGTTGCGGTAAAAGATGTTCTGCTGTTCCGCCGCGCTGTCGTTATAGCGGCCCCACAGGCATTCCCGGAATTGCATGGGCGTTTGCAGGGTGCGGTGGGTGAAGACCAGGCAATGGCGCGGAACCGTGTTGGCCTTGCTCCTGTTTCGTTTGATCCATGCGCTGAAGTCCACCAGCTGGTCCGGGGTCAGGTCAATGTCCATGAAGTACAGGGAGGCGTTTTTATGGCGGATGCCGTAGTTCAGCTTTCTGGTAGCCAGGCCTTTGGCTCCCTGTTTCCGGGTGGGCAGGAAGAGTTCCCTGAATTGTTTCGCGCGGAAGGGGAGGGATTCATGGTTGCCGCGCACGGCGTAGAAGGGAATGCCTTTTTCTTCCAGTATTTTATTGAGTTCCTTGCGCTTGGCTAATCCGTTCACGGGGGCGCTTCCTTCAATGTCCGCCAGGTCTCCCACCTGCACAACCATGTCCACATGGTGCTTCAGGATTTCTCCATAAAGGGTTTTGATGAAATTGACGGCGACCCCTTCGCTTCCTTCGATGCGCTTGGGGGAGTCATGCGTGTCGCCGATGATGGCGATTTTCCATGGGGCCGGTTCATCCGCCTGTACCAATGGAAACAGAAAGATGAAAAATAATACAAGGTATTTCATGACTTCCCGTTTCTACACCCCGTCTGCTTTCCGGACCAGAAAATTATGCATGGTGAAGAAAAACGCCGTGCGGCTTTTCTTTTTTCGGAAATGGTCAGTTGCTATTCCTGTCGGCAAGGAGTTGGGATCGGTGGAATCCATTGAAAACGAGATAATTTTTCATCGCCAGGGCGCATTCCGTCAGCGCCGCCGTTAGGAGTGATGGCATGAGTCCTGTTGAAGATTCGTCTTTCTGGTGAACGGGATATCCCGTCATTTTTTGGCGGAAAGCCGTGATTTTTTTCTGGCGCATGGACGCCTCCTGAAAGAAGGAGCTTCTTCCTCCGGCAAAAACGCGTTTCCTTCTTTTTCCTGTCAATGGGAGACGGAGCTGGAAAAGACATTGATGACCAGAACCCCGGTGATGATGAGCGCCAGGCCTAAAATAGCCGGCAAATCAAGATGCTGTTTAAATAGCGCCCACCCGATGGCGGATATGAGTACAATGCCCATTCCCGACCAGATGGCGTAGGCGATGCCTACCGGAATGTTTTTCAATACGATGCTGAGGCAATAGAAGGAACCGGCATATCCTGCTATGGTCACGATGGAAGGCAGAAGCTTCGTAAATTGCTCGCTCTGTTTCAGGAAAGAGGTGGCGATTGTTTCCAGGACAATAGCCAGCAGCAGGATGAAGTATGCTTTCATGGGGTTGTTCTTGTTAAAGCATCCCGCCAGGGAACGCCCATGGAGCGGGACCGTTTCTTTTCCGAGCACAGGCAAGTATTAAGAGAGCAAAAAGCCAGGCATTTGAAGATTCAAAGCCTGGCTTCCGATGAGGCGGCCAGCTCCGGATGGAGCTGGTGATCAGTGGACTTGCAGGGCTTTGGCCTGTTCTTCCGTGAGCTCCACACACTGCCATGGAAGGCCGCGTTTGTTGAGTTCGTCCATGAATGGGTCAGGATCGTTTTGCTCCATGTTGAAAACGCCTGCTCCGGACCATTTGCCCGTCAGGATCATTTCCGCGCCGATCATGGCCGGAACTCCCGTGGTGTAGGAGATGGCCTGGGAGCCTACTTCTTCAAAGCATTTTTCATGGTCGCAGATGTTGTAAATGTACACGGCCTTGAATTTGCCGTCCTTGACGCCGGTGATGACGTTGCCGATGCAGGTTTTTCCCTTGGTGGTTTTGCCGAGGTCCCCGGGATCCGGCAGAACGGCTTTGAGGAATTGGAGCGGAATGATTTCCACGCCGTTGTACATGACCGGGTCAATGCGGGTCATACCCACGTTCTGAAGCACTTCCAGGTGCTTGAGGTAGTTCGGGGAGAAGGACATCCAGAATTGCGCCCGGCGGATGGTGGGGATGTGCTTGACCAGGCTTTCCATTTCTTCATGGTACATGCGGTAGATTTCATAGGTGCCCACTTCCTGCGGGCAGCTGAAGCTTTGGTGCATGCTCATGGGGGGCGTTTCCCGGAAGGCTCCGTCTTCCCAGTGGCGGCAGGGGGCCGTCACTTCCCGGATGTTGATTTCCGGGTTGAAATTGGTGGCGAAGGCTTTGCCATGGTTGCCTCCGTTGACGTCAATGATGTCCAGCGTATGGATTTCATCAAAGTGGTGCTTGAGCGCCCACGCCGTGAAGACGTTGGTGACGCCGGGGTCAAAGCCGGAGCCCAGCAGGGCGAAGAGTCCGGCCTTGCGGAATTTGTCCTGGTAGGCCCACTGCCAGGAGTATTCGAATTTGGCTACGTCCCTGGGTTCATAGTTGGCCGTGTCCAGGTAGTTGACCCCGGTTTCCAGGCAGGCATCCATCAGGGTGAGGTCCTGGTAGGGAAGCGCCACGTTAATCAGCAGCTGCGGCTTGACTTCGCGGATGAGAGCCACGGTGGCGGGCACGTCGTCCGCATCCACGGCATGGGTAGTGATAGTGACGCCTGTCCTGGCGCGCACGTCCTCCGCAATGGCGTCACATTTGCTTTTTGTGCGGGAGGCCAGATGGATGTGTTGAAAGATGTCCGGCAGCTGGGCGCATTTATTGGCTACCACATGTCCTACGCCACCTGCTCCAATGATTAAAACCGTATTCATGATGTGCCCAGTACATAAGTGAAAACAGGCTGAAACGCAATCTCGGAATTGGTGCAATAGTGTCACTCCCCCTTGGCCGTACGCAGGATTGGTCCCGTCGGAAGCTGTCTTCCTCCATGGAAGACGGCCCATGTGTCCTGTTGGATTTTTTCCAGGAATGATTAAAGGAGATTGACGGATTGGCCCCGAATATTCTATAACAATAATAAATATGATTGGACAAATTTTGCCAATAGTTGTTGCCGCCTGCGTCGTTCCTTGTTTTGCGGCGGAAGGATGGCTTACCGATATGGAAGCCGCCAAAAAAGAGGCCGCCGAACAGAAGAAGGAGCTCATGATCGAGTTCACCGGTTCCGACTGGTGCCCTCCCTGCATGCAGCTCCGCGCCAGCGTGTTCAGCAAGCCTGATTTCCAGAAGGAAGCCCAGAAGGATTTCGTGCTGGTGGAACTGGATTATCCGCGCAGAAAGGAGCAGCCCAAGGAAGTGAAGGACGCGAATGCCAAGCTGGCCCAGCAGTACGGGGTGCGGGCTTTTCCGACGGTAGTGTTTGCGGACGCCTTCGGCAAGCCCTTTGGCGGGTTTGTGGGCGGCCGTTCCAGGGAAGACGTGATGAAGGCCATGCAGGACGCCCTGAAGAACAAGGTTGCCCTGAAAACAGCGGAGGAAAAGGTGTCCAAAGCCACTACGGATGAAACCCGGCTTGCCGCTCTGATGGAAGTGCTCAAGCTGGCGCCGGAGAATTACGTGGACAGTTTCTATGGGGACGTGAAGGCGGAAATCAAGAAGCTGGACAAGGATGACAAGTCCGGCCTGAAAGCGGCGGAAACCCGTGCGGACCAGCTCAAGAAAGAGCGGAAGGACTTGCAGGATTTTCTGGCCGCAAAGGTGACGGACAAGGCCCCGCCCGCGGAAGCTTTGAAGGCGATCAAGGCCTATCCCAACCGTGACAAGCTTTTTCCGGAAATCCAGCAGAAGTTGCTGATGGAGGAATTCAGACCATATGTGTATTCTACCGGTGACGTGGACGGAGGTTTGCTGATTCTGGACAAGGTGATCGAGATGGTGCCAGGTACGGAAGTCTCCCATAGAGCTTTTATATTCAAAGAGGTTATTCGTGCCGACAAGGATAAGTTCAAGTCCCGGATTGAGGCGATGAGAAAAGAACAAGGCCAATAATTCATTTCTTTGTAAGGCTTGGGGAATTGCCCTGCAACGGTTGCGCTGTTGCAGGGCTTTTGTTGTGGATGGCAGCGTCATTCGATTCATCATGAGATACGGAAAATGACAGTGGCGGATAAGTTTTTTATCCGTGGATTTCACGAAAACATGTTAAAAGAGAAAAACTTCTGATTCATTTTTTTAAGAAAATAAGGAAGGCGGTTTGCAGATTGGTTCCGCATTTTTCTGAAAAAAGGAGAGAGAAGGGCGTTTGGCGGATGTCTTCCGGGGCATCTGCCGTTTTACCCGGCGAGCAGATACCATTTTGGAAATTTTCTAAAAATGATTGAACAAGAGATTGACGCAGGCTGTCCGAATATTCAGTATTGAATAGTAGATATGATTAGACAAATTCTGCCAATAGTTGTTGCCGCCTGCGTTGCTCCCTGTTTTGCTGCGGAAGGATGGCTTACCGATATGGACGCCGCCAAAAAAGAGGCCGCCGAACAGAAGAAAGATCTCATGATCGAGTTCACCGGTTCCGACTGGTGCCCTCCCTGCATGCAGCTCCGTGCCAACGTGTTCAGCAAGCCTGATTTCCAGAAGGATGCCCAGAAGAATTTCGTGCTGGTGGAACTGGATTATCCGCGCGGCAAGGAGCAATCCAAGGAAATGAAAGCCGCCAATGACAAGCTGGCCCAGCAGTATGGTGTGCAGGGATTTCCGACGGTAGTGTTTGCGGATGCTTCAGGCAGGCCCTTCGGAGGGTTTGTGGGCGGACGTTCCAAGGATGACGTGATGAAGGCCATGCAGGACGCCCTGAAGAACAAGGAAGCCCTGAACGCAGCCGAGGCAAATGTAGCCAAGGCCACCACGGATGAAGCGAAAGTTGCCGCGCTGATGGAAGTGCTCAAACTGGCTCCCCAGGAGTATGTGGACAATTTTTACGGCGACGTGAAGGCGGAAATCAAGAAGCTGGACAAGGATGACAAGTCCGGCCTGAAAGCGGCGGATGCCCATGCGGACCAGCTCAAGAAGGAGCAGAAGGGGGTGCAGGACTATCTGGCCGGCAAGCTGACGGACAAGACGACGCCCGCGGAAGCCCTCCAGGTCGTCAAAGGCTATCCTGACCGTGACAAGCTTCTTCCGGAAACCCAGCAGGAGTTGCTGATGATGGAATTCGGAACCTACCTGAATTCCACCGGTGACGTGGATGGCGCTGTGCTGATTCTGGACAAGGTGGCCGAATTGATGCCGGGTACGGAAGCCGGACAGCGGGCTCCCCGCATTAAAGCCGGTATTCTTGCCAACAAGGATCAGATCAAATCCCAGATTGAAGCCGCCAGGAAGGCGCAGAGCAAGTAATAAAGGCTCCCTTTCTTTCCCTTATCCCCTGATGGGGAATACGGCCCCGCCGCGGTTTGACGCCGCTGCGGGGTTTTTCTTTTTCCGGGAGAGCGCCGTCTGTGCGGCACTGCCGCTATGGAGAGAATGCCTTGCGGGTTATGCGTGGCCTCATCTCTCCGGGAGGATCCGTTTTTCTTGTACGCGGGGTGGGGGGAGGGGGAAAAGTCTGCATGCCTGTATTCCCGGGGACGGTAATGGAAGGGGAAGTGATGCCGTGGTGCGAATGCGCCTGCCTGCCGGAAAAGAAAACCGGCCCCGGTAAAATACCGGGGCCGGCGCGCTGCATGCTATCTCTCTCTCCTTAGGAGAAAGGGGGTCATTGAAGTTTGATGACGGTATCAATGCTGTCCCAGGTTACGCCTGCGGGCAGGGTGATTTTGTATTGGTCATCTATTTTTTCAAGCTTGGCGGTCTTTCCGTTTCCTTTACCGTTCACGATGATGGTTGCCTTCGTGAATTTCTCTCCGAGGTCTTTGATGAAGAGTGGTTCGCTTCCTTTCAGCTCTTTCCCTTTCTGGGCGATCAGCGGGCTGATATGCAGATAAACGATTTTTTTACCGCTGCTGGTGGTTTTGTAGCAGCTGCCGCCCCAGGGCTCGTCTTTGTAGGGGCCTCCGCGGGTATTGTAGATAGCCTCCCGGTAGGGGGCGATCCATTTGCCCATGGCCAGGAAGGTTTCCGCCTGTTCCGGAACCATGGTGCCCAGCGGCGTGGGCCCGATGTTGTAAAGCAGGTTGCCGTCCTTGACGGTGTTGTTGATCAGGAATTTGATGGAGGTTTCAACGGGTTTGACCTTGGCCTTGGAGGTATAGGACCAGTTGCCCGTCCAGCGCGTACCGGGAATGTCGGCCACGGTCATGCAGCTTTCCCAGGGGGTTTTGTCGTTGAACGGCCCCAGTTTGCATTCCGGCGTCAGGAAGTCGCCTTTCAGGTCGTCGGCCAGCGGGCCCTTGTTGCCTCCCCTCGTGCCGTTCATGCGGTTGTTGACCAGAATGTCCGGCTGGTACTGCTTGATGCGGCGCATCATGGTACGCGGGTCCCACTGGTTCAGGGAACTGTTGCCCAAGCTGTCGAACCAGAGCACGTCCACCTGACCATAGCGGGTGAGCAGTTCGCTGAGCTGGCCGAAGTAGTATTCCAGATAGCGGTAGTGCTGGTTGGTCAGGTAGTAGGGATTGTACCAGTCCCGGCCGGAATAATAGAAGCCCAACCTGAGCCCGGCCGCATGGGCCGCTGCCGCGAACTGCCCCACAATGTCTTTGCCGTAAGGAGTGGCGGCGATGGTGAATGTGTCGTAGTCGGAGGGGAAGTTGGAGAAGCTGTCGTGGTGCTTGGTGGTCAGCACAGCGTATTTCATGCCGCTTTTTTTGGCCACGGACATCCACTTCCTGGGATCGTATTGCTTGGGATTGAAGCGGCGATGGGCTGAGTCATATTCAAAGTCCATGACGTTTTGGTGGCCGCTCGCGCTGTCCTTGGGGCGCGCCGCATTGCGTTCCCAGCTGATTTCCCGTTCCAGCAGGGAAGAGGGGTTCCAGTGCACGAACAGGCCGAATTTGGCGTCGCGGAACCATTTCAACTGCTTGTCATTGGCCTTGAAGTCAAAGAGCCTGTTGATGGCTTCATTGATCAGGTCGCGATCCCGGACGGGAGAGAAAACGTCTTTTTCAGGAGAAAGAACCACCAGGCCTTCCGCCATGGGCTGCATGCGGAAGTTCGGCACGGGGGCCTTTTCCTTGTCTCCCAGCCAGAGGTGAAGTTTCAGGGCCTTGGCCACGTTGCCTATTTCATAGGCCTTCTGGCCGCCTGCTTCCTCCATGATTTCGTCCGGCAGCTCTTTGTTGAAAACGGCCTGCACAAAAGGATGGTTCACGTAAATTTTCCCGTTTTCCCGGAAGGGCCTGGCGTCTTCAGGCAGCGCTATCCGCTTGTTTCCGGCCATCGCGTAAGGCGCGCCGTGGAGTTTATCCGTGTCCACGGTGAAGTAAACGGCGTCCTTGAGCTTTTCGGACAGCTCCTTTTGGAGTGCATCCACATTTTCCTGGTAGCTTTTACCGGGATCAAAACGGTTGTTGATGCTTTCCGCCTGCTTTTCCGTGATGACCGGGCCTATCCACTGGCTGGCGATGGCATCCTTGGTCCCTTTGCCCACAATGATCCGGAAGTATTTTCCGGCGTCCTTGTCCGTCAGGGTGTAGGATTCCGCATCCTTGCCCTGCTGCACCGGAACGGGTTTTCCGTTTCGGGAATCCGCCTTTTCCCACTGGATGACAGGTTTGGCCGCTTCATCGTCAGGAGTGCTGTAGCGGCTTTCCAGTGTAGTGCCGACTACTTCTTCGCCGTCAATATAAGCTCTGAGCCATGGAGCTACAGGCCCTCCCCAGGCCGGCATGAGGAGCGTTCCCCCAAGCGCGGTAAGAAGACAGAATGCATGGTGTCTGAGTTTGAACATGGGAAAAAAACTAAAGGAAGGACAGTGGTGGGAACAGAATAAAAGAAGCCATTTAATAAAAGACCAGTGAAGGCCGTTGACGGATTTTCTTCTGTCAACATTCCGCGGGGAGGATATTTTCCGTTGAGAATGTGAGGCGGAGGGCAGGCGTCCCATTTGTGCAGCTCCTGCGGTAGTCAGGTATTCCTTTGGAGGCGATTTTGGTGCAGGTGGCTTGCGGCGTCCGGCTTTCCCTGCGGATGCTCTTTTTCCGTGCAGGGAGTTTTTTCCGCCTGTTGCTGGTCCGGTTCAGGACAAGGAATAGCCGTCCTGCCCGGGGAGAACGCCGTGATGTGGAACAGCACGGTGTGGAAACGGTCGTGAACGGAACGGCATAGGGCGCGGCGGCAGGGACTTCCGGGATTGTATCCTGGCTGCCGTGTCGGGGAGGTGGTATTTCTTGACGTGAAGCCTTGCGCGCGGGAAGGAAACCTGACAGAATCCCGCCATGCGCCTGTTCCTGATGTTCTGTGTGACGCTTCTGCTCGCCGGATGCGATACGCGTACCAGTGTGGAACGGGCTCAGGAGGAAGGCGTGCTGATTGTGGGGAATAATGCGGAATCGCAGAGTTTTGATCCGCACATTGCCACCTCCGTTTCCGATTTCAAGATCATCAATGCCGTGATGGAAGGGCTGCTGCGCGGGGATTCCAGGGATGACGCCGTTTTTCATCCCGCCGTGGCGGACTCCTGGACGCACAATCAGCAGGCGGACAAGTGGCGTTTTTCCCTGAGGAAGGATGCCGTATGGAGTGATGGCGTGCCGCTGACGGCTCACGATTTCGTTTATGCCTACCATCGGCTGCTTCATCCGGAGTTTGGCGGAAGGTATGCAGATATGCTTTATCCGCTGAAGAATGCGGAGGCTTATAACCGGAACAGGCGCGGCTTTCTGTTGTGCGGTCCCGGGTCCCGGCTGTCTGCGGAACTCGGCGTGGACGACGGGATGCTGGAGAGGGTGGATTGGGAAAGGCTGGACGGGATGAATGCCCGGGAGCTGGAGACGCTGCGGGAGAATTCCTCCCTGATGGAGTGGCCGGATGGGATGCCGCAGGAAGCCGTGCGGAAGATAGCGGCCCGGATGCTGGAGGATGCGCAGTCCGGACATCCGGATTTATGGGAGGAAGCCCGCGTGGGCGTGCGTGCCGTGGATGACCATGCCCTGGAGCTGGAAATGCGTTCCCCCATGCCCCAGCTTCCCCTGCTGCTGCTCCATTGCACCTGGTTTCCGGTTCCCCGCCATGCGGTGGAAGCCCATGGCGGCATGCTGGACAGGACGGGGAGCTGGACACGGCCCGGAGCGGCCGTGGGGAACGGGCCTTTCCTGATGGCGGAGCACCGTTTCAATGATTACGTGGAGGTGCGGCGCAATCCCCGGTACCGGAACGCTTCCGCAGTCCGCTTGAACGGGGTCCGTTTCCTTCCCACGGTAAACGGATTCACGGAAACCCGCATGTTCTTTAACGGCAAGCTCCATGTCACCAATAACGTGCCTCCGGAAATGACGGCGTATGCACGGGGGCGCGGCGGCGGGGATTTCTGCCAGGATGATTATTACGTGACGATTTTTTACCGGCTGAATACTTCCCGCGCTCCGCTGGATGACGCCCGCGTGCGGCGTGCGCTTTCCCTGGCCGTGGACAGGGAGGCCCTGGTGCGGGACGTGGTGTGCGGAGGCGGCCAGCCGTGCTTCGGCTTTACGCCGGACGGGGCCGGGTACCAAACGCCGCACGGGGTGGAGTTCAATCCGGAACAGGCGCGCGCCCTGCTGGCGCAGGCGGGTTTCCCCGGCGGCAAGGGGTTTCCCCGGCTGGAGCTGATGACTACGTCGCGCGAGGTTCAGAAGATCATGGCGGAGGCCATCCAGGGCATGTGGAAGAGGCACCTGGGCATTCACGTGGATATACGTTCCTGTGAATGGACGGCGTACAAGTTTGCGCAGAATTCCATGCAGTATGATTTCAGCTCCTCCTCCTGGTCCGGGGATTATCTGGACCCGTCCAGTTTTCTGGATCTGTGGAGTTCCGCTTCCGGCAATAACAATACGGGCTGGTCCCACCCTGAGTATGAACGCCTGCTGGCGGAGAGCCGCGCCACGGGAGACCAGGAAAAGCGCATGGCCCTGCTGGCCCGCGCGGAAGCGTTGATGCTGTCGGAATCCCCGGTGATTCCCCTGTACTGGGCCAAACGCTCCTACTTGAAGAGGCCGGAGGTGCGGGGATGGTATCCCCTGCTGCTGGACAACCATTTGTTTGAAGATATGAGCCTGGAGGCGCCGCAGGCGCATGGGAAGGAGGCTGCGCCTTGACCAGGATGATTCTGAAACGCCTGGGGCAGGGGATTGTGGTGCTGCTGGTGCTGGAGACCGTGACGTTTTTCCTGATACGCCTGCTGCCGGGCCATCCCTTCATGGGGGAGAAGAAGCTGCCGGAGCATGTCCTCCAGCAGCTTCAGGCCAGCTACGGGCTGGACCAGAGTTCCCTGGTCCAGTACGGCCGTTACTGGTGGAACATGCTGGCCCATGGCGACCTGGGGCCGTCCCTGGTGAAGGAGGGAATCAGCGTGGCGGACATGATCGGGCAGTCTTTTCCGGTTTCCCTCCAGCTGGGAGTGGCAGGCATGGTGATTTCCATTCTGGTGGGCATTCCCGCCGGGATCGTGGCGGCCCTGTACAAGAACAGGTGGATGGACTGGTGGGTGATGCTGGTGTCCATGGCCGGCATCTGCATTCCCGCCTTCGTGGTGGCTCCCCTGCTGGGCGTGGGACTGGGCATGCATGTGCCCGGCTTGAGCGTGGCCGGGTGGGATTCCCCCGGCTGCGTGGTTCTGCCCGCGCTGACGCTGGGGCTGGTGAACGCCGCCTATCTGGCGCGCCTGACGCGCGGCGGCATGCTTGAGGTACTGGGGCAGGATTTCATCAGGACGGCCCGCGCCAAGGGGGCGGGGCCCTTCCGCATGGTCTGGAAGCACGCGTTGCGCGGGGGGCTGATTCCTGCCGTTTCCTATCTGGGGCCGGCTTTTGCCGCCATGATTACCGGCTCCTTTGTCGTGGAGACCTGTTTCCAGGTTCCCGGCATGGGCCAGCACTTTGTGAACGCCACCACGGACAGGGATTATTTCCTGATCCAGGGGCTCGTCCTGTTTTACGGCATCCTGATCGTCGCGGCCAACCTGGCCGTGGATCTGGTGCAGATGGCCGTCAACCCCAGATTGAGAGCGGAATCATGAAGAGAGGGGAAAAAAACAGCACGGAGGAACAGGGATCTTCCCTGTGGAAGGACGCCTTTCTGCGGCTTTCACGCAACCGTGCGGCCATGTGTTCCCTGCTGGCGCTGGCGCTGATTGTGGCGGCCTGTTTTCTGGGGCCTCTCCTGCCGTGTTTGCCGCATCCGAATGTGCAGAACCTGGCGCGCATTGCGGAAAGCCCTTCCTGGGAACACTGGTTCGGCACGGACCAGCTGGGGCGTGACCTGCTGGCCCGCGTGCTGTACGGAGGCCGCATTTCCCTGCTGGTAGGCGTGGTCGCCACGGGCGTTTCCCTGGTGATCGGCGTGACGTACGGGCTGGTTTCCGGTTATGCCGGGGGACGGCTGGACGCCCTGATGATGCGCCTGGTGGACGTGCTTTTCGCTCTGCCGTTCATTGTGCTGGTTATTATTTTCTCCCTGTCCGTGGAAGAACCCGCCCGGAGGCTGACGCAGTGGGTTTCCGGCGTTACGGGGTGGTCTGTGGAAATGGTGAGTCCCATGACCGGCCTGATTCCCCTGTTCATCGCCATCGGCGCGCTGGGCTGGCTGACGCTGGCGCGCATCGTCCGCACGCAGACGCTGGAGCTGAAAGGGCAGGAGTTTGTGGAGGCGGCCCGCTCCCTGGGCATTGGGCACATGAAGATTTTATTCCGCCATATTGCGCCGAATTTATTGGGGTCCGTCATCGTGTACACGACGCTGGCCGTTCCAGGCATCATGCTGCTGGAGGCCGTTCTGTCCTTCCTGGGGCTGGGAGTGAAGGCGCCCAATTCCTCCTGGGGCACGCTGATCAAGGAGGGGGCGGACCGCATGGAGGTGAGCCCGGAATTACTCCTGTTCCCGGCGTTGCTGTTTTCCGCCACCCTGCTGGCGCTGAATTTCCTGGGGGACGGCCTGCGTGACGCCCTGGATCCCAAGTCCTCCAAGGATTGACGTTTTTTAAGTAAAAGACAAATGAAAGTCGCTTTAACGGTTTCCATGCTGGTCGTCTCCAACGTTTTTATGACGTGGGCCTGGTACGGCCATTTGAAGAAGGGTTCCCCCGCGGATGACAAGCCCCTGCTGCTGATTATCCTGATGAGCTGGGGAGTGGCGTTTTTTGAATATTGCTTCCTGATTCCCGCCAACCGCCTGGGCAATGCGGGCGGCCTTAACGTGGCCCAGCTCAAGATCATGCAGGAAGTCATCACCCTGTGCGTGTTTGTTCCCTTTGCCCTGTTCTACATTGGGGAAAAATGGAAGTGGGATTACCTGTGGGCCTTTTTATGCGTGCTGGGGGCCGTTTTCTTTGTTAACAGGGAGCGGTTGCTCGGGTGACAGACTTTTTTCATTCATATTCCTCTCCCTGAATGGTCCATTCAGAAAGATGAAGATGAACATAATAACCATTCTTGCCGTTTCCTCCGTCGCCGTTTTGGCCGCAGGATGCCACCATCACCGTGACCGCGATTATTACCGTCCCGGCCCGTCGCACCATTACGACCATAACAACCACCACAACGGCTGGCATTCCGGCCAGAACAGGCCCGGCCCCCGGCCCCGGCCCCATTACGTCACCGTCACCCAGCCTTCCTACCCCCGCCTGTACCAGCTCCTGTAGTTACTTCAGCTTTTCCGGAAGGAGAGGGAGCAACTCCATGGAACGGTGTTGAGGGAAGGGATGTCCATAGACAGATGGCCGTGCTTGCAGCCGTTCTTCGTTCTCCGGGCGTGCCGCAGGCGCAGAACCGGGAGGGCGCCGGCCGCTTCCGGGTTCCGGAGCGGATGCTTCAGCGCCCTTTGCCGGGCCTGAGGCTTCGCGCACAGGATATAAGCTTGAAAAGGCGCGCCGCCCCCGGCACTCTATGCGCCAGATCAATGACTATAGATGAGCAATTAGACCTGTTGACGGGCGGTACCGCCGTCGTGATCAGTCGTGAAGAATTAAAGGAGCGCCTCAAGCTGGGCCGTCCCCTGCGCGTGAAGCTGGGGGTGGATCCCACCGCTCCGGACATTCACCTGGGCCACACCGTGGCTATTGAAAAGTTGCGCCAGTTCCAGGAATTGGGGCACCAGGCCATTTTGCTCATCGGGGATTTCACCGCCACCATCGGGGACCCCTCCGGCCGTTCCGTCACCCGCCCCCCTCTTTCCCGGGAGCAGGTGCTGGAGAATGCGGAGACGTACACCAAGCAGGCGTTCAAGATTCTGGACCGTGATAAAACGGAGATCGTATACAACGGGGATTGGTTCCGCAAGATGACGTATGAAGAAGTGCTGAAGCTCAATTCACGCGTCACCATGCAGCAGATGCTGGCCCGGGAGGATTTCAAGGCCCGTGTGGAGGGCGGAAAGGAAGTCCGTCTGCACGAGATGCAGTACCCCATCATGCAGGGGTGGGATTCCGTGGAGATCCGTGCGGATGTGGAGCTGGGCGGCACGGACCAGCTGTTCAACATCCTGGTGGGGCGCGACCTCCAGAAGGAGGAAGGCATGCTTCCGCAGATCGCCATGACGATGCCCCTGCTGGAAGGCCTGGACGGCGTGCGCAAGATGTCCAAGTCCTACGGGAATTACGTGGGCGTGGATGAAGCTCCGGAGATGATGTTCGGCAAGATGATGAGCGCCAGCGACGAGCTGATGGACCGCTATTACCTGGTTCTGCTGGGCGAGAAGCGGGACATGGGACTGCACCCCATGGAAGCCAAGAAGCTGCTGGCCTGGAAGATTACCGCCCGCTACCATGACGCCGCCGCCGCTGACGCCGCCCGCGCGGACTGGGAAACCCGTTTTTCCAAAAGGGACCTGGCGGCCGCAGAGCTGCCGGAAGTGGAACTTTCCTCCCTGCCTGAAGGCATGAATGCGCTGGCCCTGGCATCCTTCCTCTTTGAGAAGGTTTTCCAGATCAAGAAGTCCAACGGCATTCTGCGCAAGGAGCATTTCACTCCCGGAGCCATCCAGCTGAACGACGTCAAGGTGACGGATCCCGCCGCCGTATTGGAACTGGCTCCCGGCAGCGTTCTCCGCCTGAGCAGGAAGCACGCCGTGCGCTTCAGGTAAGGGGCCGGGGACGGCGTTTACCTTTCTTCCTCCATGCCGGGATTCCTTTCCAAACTGGACCGCTTTACCGTAGGCCTCATCGCCAGCGTAAGCGCGGGGATTCTGCTTCCCTGTTCCGGCGTGTGGGATACGGTGTTCAGCCGCCTGAGTGATGCGGCCATTATCCTGCTCTTTTTCCTGTACGGGGCCAAGCTTTCCCGCCGCTCCGTGTGGGAGGGGCTGATGCACTGGCGGCTCCAGGGGCTGGTGGCCGTCAGCACCTTCGTGATTTTCCCCCTGCTTGGCATTCTGAGCATTCCCTTGTGGAACGGCGTGCTGGGGCCGGATCTGTGCATGGGCATGCTGTACGTGTGCATGCTGCCTTCCACGGTGCAGTCCAGCATTGCTTTTACCTCCATGGCGGGGGGGAATGTGGCGGCGGCCATTTGTTCCGCTTCCGTTTCCAGCCTGCTGGGGGTATTTCTTACGCCCCTCCTGGTGGGGCTGGTGTGGTCCCGCGGAGGGGAAGGAGGCGTGGATTTTTCCACCTTCCTGAACATCTGTTATATTATTCTGGTTCCCTTTGTGGCCGGGCAGCTGGCCCAGCGCTGGATTGGCAAATGGGTGATTACGCACAGGAATATTACTTCCTGGACGGACCACAGCACGATCTGGCTGGTGATTTACACGGCGTTCAGCCATGCCATGATCAACGGCGTGTGGGAGAACCTGCCCTGGTTTTCCCTGGTGGAGGTGCTGGTGTTCTGCGGCATTCTCCTGGCGGCAGTCCTGTGGCTGACGGCGTTTCTTTCCCGCAGGCTCCGTTTTTCCCGGGAGGACCGCATTGCGATCATTTTCTGCGGCTCCAAGAAGAGCCTGGCTACCGGCATCCCGATGATGAACGTGATTTTTGCCGGCGCCCCCATCGGGCTGCTGGTGATTCCCATCATGGTTTTCCACCAGCTCCAGCTGATGGTCTGTTCCTTCCTTGCCCGGAAGTGGGCGAAAGGCGTGGGAAAGGGCGGCGAGCTGTAGGACGGGGAGCCGGTTGGTCCGGTCAGTGACCGGCCATGCGCAGAATCCCGTCCTCCTGCATGTCCCGGCCAGGGACGACGACGTGGTTGCCGTAGGAGGGGATTTTGGCCGTTACGGGCTTGTTGCGGAATTTGGCCATGAAACGCTGGAAGGGCTCCATGTCCTCCGGAACGATCTTCATTTCCGTGTAAGAGGGATTGGCCTGCACGTCCGTGATTTCCACCCGGAAGGAACCTATCCCGTTGCCGTCCGGCGCATAAAATTCCAGGGATTCCTCCGTGGGGGAGGGATGCATGAAGAACAGGAAGAACATGATGCCAAGAGCAATCAGGGTGACGATGGTCAGCGGAATGTTTTTTCTGAGTGGTCTGATGTGCATGCCTGCTTTTCCTTTCTTCCATAAGACTATGGGTTTTACCGGGACGTGTCAACCCCTCCGGAGGAGGGGCATGACGCGGAGGCCCTCCATGTTCCTTGGATGGAACGGGTTCCGTCGCGGACGGTGTGGCTGGAAAAAGGATTGCGTCCACAGGGCAATGTGGTAGCTTGTGCGGACAAAGGGAGCCCTATGACCGTGCCCGTAAAGATATTGTCCGTATTGGCCGGACTGACCCTGGCCGGAAGCATTCAGGCACGCATCTGGACCAATGACCGTGGCGCAACCGTGGCGGCCGTGCTGGTGGCCGTCCGTGATGCGGAGGTGGACCTGAAGCTTCAGGACGGCCGGGTGGTGGCAGTTCCTAAAAACGTTTTTTCCGGCGCCGACCAGGAGTATATTCTGGAATGGGTAAAATCCGGCGGAACGCTTCCGGATACGGATGTGGGGGCGGAGAATCCCGCGGCGCAGGGCTCTTCCGGCTCCCGTTACGTTCCGCTGGAACCGAACTGGGACGCTCCGTGGCCTGACCGGGCGGCCGCTCCCGGATTCCTGCTGGTGAAGACCGTCCAGGAGACGGATGAGCTGAGCGTGTATGAAACGGACCATTTCATGATTGAGTCTCCCGGCAAACTGGCGGAACCGGAACGCATGGCTCTGGCGCGGCGGTTTGAGACCGTTCTGTCCGCCCTGGCGGCCGTTCCCATGAATCTGACGGTGGCGCGCCGCCCCTCCCGCAAGTATCTGGTGCGCGTATGTTTTAAGGAGGAGGATTTTGACAAGGTGCCGGGACTGCGGAACGGCAGCCTCAAGTTTTCCCCCACCAGTTTTACCGTCCTGCTGCTGCGGGACAAGAAGGGGAAGCCGCTGAAGCTGGATGCGGTAGATCCGCGTTTTGCCGTCACCCACTGGGTGGCGCAGTCCATGGATCTGGAACACTGGCTGGTGGATGGCTTTTCCGCGTACATGGCTTTTCTCCCCATGGAGAAGGAAGCCATGGTGTTCCGGAAGCTCCCCGGAAGGCTGGCCTCCATGCTTCCCCGCGCCGTGCGCACAGGCAGGGAGCCGCTGCCTGCGCTGGCGGACATGCTGGCGCGGGATTCCGTCCATTCCGCCTCCGGCCATGACCGTCCCTTGAAGGGGAATGCGGCGCGGTACTGGGCCGACCTGTTGTGGACGGTGTATTGGAGCCATCTGGAAGGGGACGGAAAGGCGGAACGCCTCAGGCGCTACCTGAAAGCCTGGGATGCGGAAGACGGCAACAAAGCGCACGCCATCCTGCTGGACGGGAAATCCCCGGAAGAGGTGCAGAAGGAGATGGCTGCCGCCTGGAAAAAGCTGGGCGTGAAGCTTCAGTTCGCCCCGCCGTCCTCTCCTGCCGCCAGCGGGGAAACGGCAGCGGAAAAGTAAGGGAAGGGAAACTTCCCCGACCGGAAAACAGGGAAATCCGGATCAGATGGTGCCGTTGAGTTTTCTGCCTATCCAGAACAGGGTGAGGAGGAAAAGAAGGGCGGCGAGCGTATACGGATTGCACCAGAGCAGGATGCGCGTTTCCATGGGAGGCGGCACGGGCAGGTCTTTGATTTCCTTGATGAGCTGCTGTATTTCCTCCGCTTTCACCATGCGTCCGCGCGTGATGGAGGCCATTTCCTCCATCAGGGCGGTATTGACGGGCTGGCCGGTTTTTTCCAGCGTTTCATTCATGGTGATGATCGGCAGGGTGACGGATTTGTCCGGCTCCGCAGAGGAGGAAGCGGTCAGCTTCCACTGGCCGGGACGGTTGACCTTCACGGAAGCGGTGAAGGAACCCCAGGTGTGGTCCATGTTATCCATCTGCACGCGGCTGGTGGTGCCTTCCGGGGCGGTGATATCCAGAAAAACCTCCCCGTTCTGGAGGGGCGCCCCCAGTTTGTCGGAGACCATGGCGGTGACGGTCAGCGTATCCCCCAGACGGGGGCGTTCCGGGTTGGGAATCAGGCGGATTCTTTCCCCGGCGGCCATGTTGCGCTGGTAGCTCATCCAGCGGGCTACCTGGCTCCAGAAGCGGTAGTGGTACTTGTCTTCCACGCCGCGCCGCCAGCGCCACGCGGAATCCGTGCCCATGAAAAGGACTTTTCCGTTGCCGTAGGACTGGGTGACGATGAGGGGAATGCGTCCGTAGGCGTTCTTGTCCGCTGCATGCACAGCCAGAACGGTGGTTCCCGCCTTGGGACGCTCCACGGGGGCGTACCAGTTGAAGCCCGGCAGGTTGCGCCATACTTCCTCGTTTTCACTTTCCGTATCCGCCAGCATGGTCAGCAGGGAGCCGCGGCCTTCCGGAGTCAGGATGAGGGGGGAGGGAGAGGGCTGGGTGGTTCCTTCCGGCTTGGCGGTGAGGAAGGTAACGGGCATCAGGTCCGCCAGTTCCGATTTCAGGAGTTCCATTTGCCTGCCCTGGTAGCCGGGAAGGAAGACGATGCCGCTGGCCTGGTTTTTTACCATGCCCTTGAGCAGGGCGGCCTGTTCGTTCGTCAGGCCCTTGGGGCCCAGTCCCACGTCACCAATGAAGATGACGTCATACTGGGCCAGGTCTTCCATCTTCTCCGGAAATCTGACCAGGTAGCCGGGGCCTTCACCCATTTCATCCAGGTTCGGATGAAAGAGCAGGGTATGCACGTCCACGCCCGGATCACGGTACAGGGCATTTCGGATGAAGCGGTATTCCCAGCGCGGCAGCGTATCAATCACCAGTACCTTGATGGATTCCTTCCTGCCGGCGATGCTGAAGGAGGAGGCATTGTTGTTGCGCATCCGTTCCTGGGGCTGGACGGGGAGCTTGAGTTCCAGCGTTTCCGCCCCTTCCTTTTCTATTTTCCACAGAACGGTGTCAGAGATTTCCCCCTGGGCCGGGATGGTGACTGTGCGGGTAATGGTTTTTCCGGTGTCTTTGGAAGTCAGGGTAAGCGTGGTCCGCGTTTCCTTGCCCAGCGTGCTTTTAATGGTGAAGGGGATCTGCACCGTCTCCCCGATGATGCCGTAGGTAGGGGCTTTTACATCCTGAAGGGCCAGGTCCGGAAGGGGATACGGACTGCCGGCGGGAATGATGAAGAGGGGGATGCCCCTGGTACGCATGCGCTGGGCCTGCGTCAGCACGGAGGAGGAGGCATTGTGGCCGCCGTCCGTGAACATGATGACGGCCCGGAGGTTGTCCGAGGAGTTCATGGCGTCTTCCAGCGGCTTGGCCAGGTCCGTGCAGGCCATGGCGTAATCCGGGGAATCCGGCGCAGGAGGGGTGCCGAAGGCGGCGTTCTCCACGACGTGCGTATCTTTCAGGGAATCCGTGCTGTTGCCCTTGATCAGCTCCCTTACATAAGCCGTGCGGGTGACGACGTGCTGGGGGGTGAGTTCCACGTCCTGCGTTTCCATGGAGCCGGAACGGTCTTCCAGGATGGAGACCTTGGGTTTTTCCTGCGGGGCGGAGGTGATGACCCATTCCGGCTGGAACAGAAGGAGGCAGATGGCCCCCAGAATCACCAGGCGCAGGAATTCCAGCTTGAACGTCAGCGGGCGCCGGTTGCGCTTGCAGGCAAGGCGGCTCATCCAGATGCCGGCGGCCATGACCAGGATGGCCAGGATGATGCTTAACGCGGTAGGTTGAAGGCTCAGGCTCATGGGAGGGTGGTGGGGGAGGGGCGTTTGACCGTGTGCCTGGGAAGGCACAGGAAAGCTTCCAGAAGCAGGCAGGCGAGAGAGATGATGAGGAAAAGCTTCCAGGCCTCCTGCACCAGGGAAGGAGTTTCCGACGTGCTTTGCATGGAGCTGATGGAGGCTTCCGGCAGAAGGAGGTGAAGCTGCTCATCCGTGATCTGGTCGGGATTGTCTTCAGACCAGGGGCGGTTGACGGCGTAGGTCTGCGCTCCCAGGCGGTAAACGCCTGCGGTGTCCGTCGGAGAGCCGGAAGGGTGGCTGCCCTGGGCGTTGTCCATGCGCATGGGGGTATCCGTGGCGGATTGCGGCAGGGCGGCGTCATTCACGCGGAGGGAGATGGAAGTGGAGAAGCGTTCCGCCCCACGGTCCGCCATGCGCTGGAGCAGGGGCAGCAGCAGGTGGCCGTCCGCCAGGTTGGACCAGGAATATTTGGGGAGGGTTCCCAGGAACAGGGCGGATCCCGTTCCCGATCTGACCTGCGCCAGGGCGCAAGTGCCGTCATCCCAGGAAGCCAGGGTGCGGTATTTGCCCTGCATGGGCTTCCGGCGCACGGCCCGGAGCCGGTTGGCTGGAATGGCCGTCTGGTCGGAGCCGTCCCGGAGAAAGCCGCGCTGGCGGTCCCATGTTTCTAGGTGGTAATACTGTTCAGGTGGGGCCGTTTCCATCGCACCCCAGGAAACGCCCAGGAACGGGTGGCGCGTGCCGTGGGCCGTGTCATCCGGCAGGAAGAGGACGAGCCCCCCTTCTTCAATAAAGGAAAGGAGCTTCTCTTCCATTTCCGCGCGCGGCGTCGGCCCGTACCAGACAACCATGGATTGGGAAGCCAGGTTGGCCTGCGCCGCCCGCGGGGTGCCGGGGAGGGTGGCTTTCCTGTTGGGGAGGCCGGGAGGGGCGGACATCAGGGAGAGGGTTTTCCCCACTTCCCCGGCAGGGCCGCAGATCAGGATGTTGGCGAGGGGCCGGGGAGCGAAGGTGAAGAAGGAAGTGTCATCCCTGGTGAAGTCGTCATGCGGCAGGGAAACGAAGCCGAAGCCGGATTCCTTGCCTTGCGGCAGCGGGATTTCCTTTCTGATGGTGGTGCTTTCCCCGGCCAGCTGGAGCGTGGCGGAGGCGGCGGCATTGTCCACGGAGAGGTGCACCGGAACGCTCTCCGGCTGGTTGGGGTTGAAGCCCTGGCGCAGCACTTCCAGGTCCAGCACCAGTTTGCCGTTATTGACCTGGGCCTGCCTGACCCTGATGCCGCGGTTGGTTTCCGGCCTGTCGCGGAGGGCCATGATGCGGATGGAAGGGGGAATGGACAGGGCGGACAGGCGCTGCCGCACGCTGGACCAGAGGGGGGAATCCGGCTTCCAGGAGGTGGATTGCATGTCTGAGGCAATCCAGATTTCCGTTTTTCCGGAACCGGATTCTTCCAGATAAGGGGTGGCTTTCTGCAGCAGGGCCGGGATGTCCGCGCCGCCGTCCGTAGTTTTGCTCACGGTCAGGTCCGCCAGGGCTTCCGGGGCGGGAATCTGGGTGACGGAGCCGGTGGTGGAGTCAAGCAGGGACAGCCGGCAGCTGCCCAGCTGCGCAAAGGTGGATTCCACCAGGGGAGGGACGGCGTCCCGCAGGGAGTTGGTCTTGTCCGGCCGCGCATCCATGGAGGCGGAACGGTCCAGAACCAGCAGGACTTCATTCAATCCGGAACTTCCCCAGCCGAAAAAGCTGCTCAGCAGGGGGCGCGCAAAGGCCGTCACCAGCGCCGCCACGGCCAGGACGCGGAGCGCCAGAATCAGGTAGTGCAGCAGTTTTTTCGTTCCCCGGGTTTCCCTGGCCGCCCGGAGGAGAAATTCCATGGCCGCCCAATGGACGGAACGGTGCCGCCACCGGTTGACCAGATGGATGATGAGGGGAATGGAAGCTGCGAAGAGGGCCCACAGCAGCCAGGGAGAGGTGAAGGACATGGTATGGCAGGGGTAGTTGGGGTTTCAGTCCTGACTCGTTAGGTAGAGGGTGGATCAGGCAGAAGCAGCCGGAGGATATGCAGGGTCATTTCTCCTGTGGTCTTGAAGGATTTCTCCCCCAGGATGTCCATGCTGTCCCTGGTCGTGTGCCACCAGTTGCCATCCTGGAAATCGTCAATAAGGTTCAGCGTGTCCATGCCGCGGTCCATGAAGGGAACGTGGTCGTCCAGAATGGCATAGTTGGATACGCCCCATTCCTCCGGAGAATAGCCCAGTTCGCGGATGGCGCGGGAATAGACGCTGTACATGGACTGAGGCGTCATGGCCGGGATGCGTATCTTTTTCCCCTGGCGTCCCACCATGTCCAGATTGAGCATCCAGCGGGGGAGCGGAGGCTGAAGGGCGGCGGCGTAATACTTGGAGCCGTACAGGCCGTCGTCGCTGTCCATGTGTTCGGCAAAACTTTCTTCTCCGTCAAAAAACACCAGCTCCACTTCCCTGGCGCGAGCGGGTTCCCCGGCCAGGATGCGGGCCGTCTCCAGAATGGCTGCGGCGCCGGAAGCCCCGTCGTTGGCTCCGGTGAATCCGGGGATGCCCGGCTTGGTGTCAATATGGCAGGTCAGCAGGCCCCGGACCGGTGTTTGGAAATCCGGCTCCTTGCCAAAACGTGCACGCAGGTTGGTGAACTGGACGACGCCCTTGGGCGTTTTTTCCTCAAAGTGCTGTTCCTGGCAGGTCCAGCCGTACCTGGCCAGTTCTTTCTTCAGGTAATCCAGTTGTCTCCGAAAGCCGGGGGTGCCGGCATTCCTGTCCCCCATTTCCGTTATCCGGGCGGCATGGAACATGGCGTTACCTCCGTTGAAATGGTCCGTTTCCTGCAGCTGGGCGGGAATGGGCTCCGCTCCGGGAGAGGGCGTTTTCACGGGTTTTCCGCACTGCATCAGCAGGGCCGTGAGCAGAATGAATCCAATGCGGGGCGTCATAGGGGAAAAAGACGGGGTGAGAAGGTTACTTGGAATCTGTCCATTCATCCTGGCCCAGAAGTTCCATGATGCGGAGGAATTCCGCCTTGCTGGAAAAGGTGATTTCAATGGCGCCGCGGGATCCCTGGCCGGAAATGTTTACCGGTGTTCCGAACTGTTTGGCGAGCACGGCGGAAATCTTCTTGTACTGCGGGGAGGTAGTCTTTCTGGAGGGAGCCGGTTCCGGAGGGTTGAGAATCTTCTGGATGGCCTTTTCCGTCTGGCGGACGGTGTACCCTTTGTTGACGATGTCGCGCCCAAGCTGGATCTGCTGATCCTGGTTCTTGAGGGAAAGCAGGACCTTGGCATGCCCCACGCTGATGAAGGCGTTGCCCAGCATGTCCTGGACCGCCTGGGGAAGGTCCAGCAGCCGCATGCTGTTGGCTACGGCGGCGCGGGATTTTCCTACCCGCTTGGCGATGTCTCCCTGCTTCATGCGGAATTCCGTTTTCAGGCGCATGTAGCCGGAGGCCTCTTCCAGCGGGCTGAGGTTTTCACGCTGGAGGTTTTCAATGAGCGCCAGTTCCAGCACATCCTTGTCGGAAGCTTCCCGGATGATGGCGGGCACGGTGGACAGGCCCAGGATGCCGGAAGCGCGCCAGCGCCTTTCCCCGGCGATCAGTTCATACTTGCCGCTCTCCGTTTTCCGGACGATCAGCGGCTGGATGATGCCGTGCTCCTTGATGGAATCCACCAGTTCTGCCAGCTGCTCCGGGGTAAAAATGGCGCGGGGCTGAAGGGAACTGGGGATGATGGAGGCATGGGATAATTGATGAACAACGTCTCCCGCCTGGGGAGCCGACAAGGATTCACGAGACAGATTTTGATTGATAAGGGCGTCAAAGCCTTTCCCCAGAGCCGATTTTGCCATAGCAGGGAAGAAACTAGCATGATCCTGTTCCGTTTTCAACAGGGTATTTGTTTCCAGAGGCGGAAATTCCCTTCCATGCGTCCAGTGGAGTTTCCTGGCCGGGAGCAGGCCTTTAAAAATGCTGCGGGGAGAGGATGTTGTCCCGTGTTTCAGGTGCGGACGGCTCCGGCGTTCTTTCCCCCTGGACGCGTCAGGCGTGTTGTCCCGCACCCTGCGGACGGGTCAAAGATGGGTTTGCCTTGAAATGGCCTGGCGGCGCGTCCCAGCCCGGAGGGGGAAGGAAGAGGAAGAAACCTTTCCTGCTTTTTCCTCTGTTCCGGCAGGTTGCTGCTATTGCGTCCCCTTACGGGTACGGGGCCTTTTCCGGCGATCAACCAACGAAAGAACAAGATGAACAGTAACAACCAGTCCTGTCATGGAGGAGGCTTCCTCCATGGAACCGCTGCGCCGCAAAAGGCGTATGAATTCCTTGAACCCTTGAATTCCGCTGTCCGATGAACCTTAACCTGACGGAAGAACAAAAAAAGGCCGCCCTGGAGGCAGGAAAGGAGGGCATGAAGAATGCCTATGAAAAAAGCAAGTCCCAGCCCGGATTGAAATGGTGGGAACGCCTCCTGTGGGTGGTGCTGGCGGGCACGGCTTATGCGGCATCCTCCCTTCTTTCCGGCTGCGGGCATACCCTTGAGGTGACGCCGGATCGGACGGAGATCTGCAAGGACGGCTCCTGCCTGGTGCTGGAGCCGGGCCGCCTGTCCTATTCCCAGGCCCAGCCGGAAACGGACGTGCCGCCCGTCATCCAGAACGCTCGGAAAGGCAAGTGACTCAGTGCCGTCCGGTCCGCGGACCTGTGAACCATTCCTTCTCCCGGCCGTTGTTCTCCGCTTTCCGGCAGGCTTATCCCTGCAGAGGCGGAGACAAACGCTCCGGTATGGATTCTTCCGGAATTTTTGCGGACCGGACGGCTTGTGAACAAAAAAGAATGGAATGAATGCACTGTCAGCAGCCGTTTCCTACTACTTGAATGCAGGGAGAAAGGCGGAGGATATGGAGGAAGACGGCCGTCATCAGGACGTATGCATCCGTACTCCGGAGCTTGTGCTGATGGCGCGCAGGGTGGATTCCTCCGCACCCTTCCGCAGGATTGTGGATGTCCGCTGCCGGTTTGCCCCGGAACAGTGCGACGCCTGGCATCTCCATTTCCTGGCGGGGGATGTACGGAAACTGCTGTCTTATGAACGGGACATTCTTTCCCTGCCGTGGATCCTGACCCAGCATGGCAAGCGAGGGGATGGCCGCCTGGTGAAATTGTCTTCTGTCCGGTTTTGCCGCCTGTTAAGGTCGTCTGTGGATGATGGGCCGGGTTTCCGGGGGAATTGATGAAACAAAAAACATCCATGCCGGTCTACCGCATGGATGTTTGGTCAGGCTTGCTGCAAGCCTGATAACAAGTTGTTTTTAATGAGGGGGGCTGATGGCCTCCTTTTCCATGATGCTGGGGAAGCCTTTAAACGAGAGAGCTGGCAAAGCGGTAGGCATTTTCACTGCGGTTCAGCCAGCCTTTCCCGAAGACAGGGAATTGCTTGCAGGATCGGTAAAAGGATTTGCGCCGCTCATGGAGGCTGGCGAGAAACTGGGACTCATTCCCCCGTGAAAGAATGGTTTGCAATGCCTGACGGGTCGCTTCTCCGGGAATGCCGTCTTCGGCCAGGGCCGCTCCGTGGTCGTTAAGCGCGCGTTGCAGTATTTTTCCGGTGTTTTTTCTGCCGGAATTAAAATAATGGTCACGCAGGATGAATTCCGTGGCGGGGTGGGCGTCGGAACCGATCCATGAGCGGACAATGGCGGTATTGTCCAGGACGTATTGAAGGCAGCCCTCCCAGGCTTCTTCCTTTTTCCCGGCGTCAAGCAAAGACTTGAGATGGTAGAACACGTCAGGTTCAATGCCGTCGCAAATGCCGCAGATTTCCCACTGGCCTCCCTTGTCTGCGGCAGGAAGGCGGGTAACCCGGAGAGCATCAGGTCCGGTAACGCGGTCATCTTCAAGGCGGAGAATGGTTGCCGCCATATTTTTTTCTGTAGTATTCATTGGTTCAACTATTCATGGTGGTTGATGGGGGGCAATAAATGCATGTTCAAGAGGGAAAGTGATCTTTTAAAGCGTCCATTTTTGTCCCTAGGAACCTCTCCGCAAATCGGATTGATGCGTTCGCCATGTGCTGCTCTGTTCTTTCCTGCGCGATGAGGGATTTGTTCCTCTTAACATATTCATGAATTATTGGCGACAAAAATGATGACGCCTGAAATTCGCAGAAAGCAGGGAAGGAGTCCGGATGAAGACAGGTGCAATTGAAGGGAACGTTATGCCGGGGATGGAATGGCTTTCTCCCCACAATCTCCGGAAAGGATACCGTTTTTGCGGCGCCGCGTGGCTTGACGTGTGGCGGATTTTCTTTTCTCCTTTAAAAGCAAACCCCTCAAGCGGTGAACTTGAGGGGTTTATGATGGAGCCGCTTGTCAGATTTGAACTGACGACCGTCCGCTTACAAGGCGGGTGCTCTACCACTGAGCTAAAGCGGCATGGTAAATGAGGTGGCACATATCTACAGAAGATGGCCCGTTGTGGCAAGCCGAAAATGGGAAGGCAGGTATGGCGCGCGCCATTTAAATGCTTCAGGAGTCAAACAGGGAGCCCTGTTCCAGTGGAGGACCGGCGGGCGGTTCCTGTTGGCCGGAGGCCGGATTGGCCTGCGGCGTTTCCGTGTCCGGAGCGGGCATGGTTTCCACCTGTTCCGCCGCAGCGGCGGGGGCTTCTTCTTCCGTTTCTTCATCCCCGGACTTTGCCGCGGGCATGATGCGGGAGACGCGCTCCACCGGATGCTTGGTGATGATGTTGCCCTGGGCGCCGCGGTTTTTAATCCTCAATTCTGCGAAGTGGAAGGGTCTGACCAGATTGCGGAGTTTCAACACGGCTTTCAGGTAAACGTTCACGCTGATCTGGGAGCTGCTTTCCTCCGTTTCATGCACGGAGAAGTGGAAGATGCGCGTTCCCTTCGCGCCGCGGGTAAGGGGGTATTCCTTGTCCCGGGTGAAGCCGCCGATGCGGAAGCGCTTGGCGTATACGGGACCGTCCCTTCCGTCCCTGTAGATCAGGTTGAAAACGGGGTCGTCATCCTTCTTGATGACGGAGATGTAAAGGGGGTTTTTACCGGCGAAGAATTTGTCCTGGATCCGCACGATTTTGAGCACTCCCGTACTGTCGATGATCAGCACGTCATCCAGCGTGGAGCATTTGCAGACGGGGGTTCCCTTCTTGACGCCATAGCCGGCGAAGCCTTCTTCATCAATGTACAAGGTTTCGTTGGCCACGGCCACCTGGGCGCGGTCCACGGAGCCGAAGGAGGAGATTTCCGTCTTCCGGGGATAGGCGGCGCCGTATTTCTTGCGCAGGGCTTCAAACCAGCGGATGGTGAATTTGGTGAGCTGGCTGAGGTTTTTCTGCGTTTGTTCAATGTCCGCCTCCAGCTGCTGGATGTGCTGGTCAGCCTTGAACGCGTCAAACTTGGAGATGCGCTTGATTTTAATTTCCGTCAGCCGTACCAGGTCGTCCCTAGTGATGGGCGCGCGCAGGGCGGAGGCAAACGGCTGCAATTCCCGGTCAATGGTGGAGAGCACTTCCTCCCACGTTTCTGAATCTTCAATGGAAAGGTAGATGCGGTTTTCAATGAAGATTTTTTCCAGGCTTGCCTGGTGCCATGCCTCGTTGAGCTCCTTGAGGCGTATTTCCTGCTCCTGGCGCAGGATTTCCTTGGTGGAGTCCGTGTTGTAGCGCAGGATGTCGCTGACGCACATGAACCTGGGCTTTTCCTCCACAATGACGCAGGCGTTCGGGGAGATGCTGACTTCGCAGGCGGAGAAGGCAAACAGGGCTTTCCTGGTCTGTTCCGGATCCGCTCCGGCCGGCAGGTGCACCAGAATGTCCACGTGCTGGGCCGTGTTGTCCTCAATGCGGGCAATTTTGATTTTCCCCTTTTCCGCAGCGGAGACGATGGTGTCAATCAGGATTTCCGTAGTGACGCCGAACGGTATTTCCGTGATGCGGAGCAGTTTTTTTGATTCCGTGACAATCCGCGCCCTGATGCGGACGCGTCCCGTTCCCCGTTCCCCGTCCCGGTAGTTGGTGGCGTCCATCACGCCTCCGGTCGGGAAGTCCGGCAGAAGCTGGAAAGGCTGCCCGCGCAAATGGGCAATGGAAGCTTCAATCAGTTCATTGAAGTTGTGGGGGAGAATTTTGCTGGAAAGGCCCACGGCAATCCCTTCCGCTCCCTGGGCGAGGAGCAGGGGGAATTTGACGGGAAGGCTGACCGGCTCCTTGTTCCTGCCGTCATAGGAAAGCTGCCATTCCGTCACCTTGGGGCTGAATACGACTTCACGGGCAAAGGAGGTGAAGCGCGCTTCAATGTAACGGGAGGCGGCTGCGGGATCCCCCGTCAGGATGTTGCCCCAGTTCCCCTGCGTGTCAATAAGCAGCCCCTTCTGACCCAGGCCCACCAGCGCGTCTGCAATGGAACGGTCACCGTGCGGGTGGAATTTCATGGTGTCGCCCACAATATTCGCCACTTTGTTGTAGCGCCCGTCGTCCAGACGGTCCATGGCATGCAGAATGCGGCGCTGCACGGGTTTGAACCCGTCATTGATCTTGGGTACGGCCCGTTCCAGAATGACGTATGATGCGTAATCCAGGAAATAGTCGGCATACATGCCTTCTACGGACTGGCTCGCGGGAGCAATATGGGCGGGTTGAGTCACGGCCGCAAATATTAAAGGAATTATTCCGCAGGGGCAAGTGCGATCTCCGTAAAGAAAATAACCGGCTTTTCCGTTAAGGAAAGCCGGTTATTCGGAAAAAGAATTGATCAAAATAATCAGGCCTGTTTGGCCGTCAGTCTGTTTTTGAGTTCTTCAGCTTCGGCACGGAGGGTGTCAAGCAAAGCTGTTTGAGCTTCAAGTTCAGCGATTTCTTCCAGCACTGCAGCCAGGCGGCGCAGATCTGCGGGCTGGGCTGCTGCAAGAGGCTGTGTTCTGGGGGAGGCTGTATTCTTCGTGCCCGGCTTGCGGCCGCGCTTGACTTTGGTGGCCTTCATCCAGCTGGAGATGGTTACCGTGCTGATACCGAAGTGTTCAGCGGCTTCCTTCTGGGCGCCCCTTTTGTTTTGGGTTTTCCGTTCAGCAATGAAATCAAGAACGGATTGTTTTTCTTCAGGCGTATAGCGCCTCTTGTTTTTGGTGCTGTCGTTGGAATTCATGATATTGACGAGTGGTCCTTTGTTTAATAAATACCCTATAGGGTAGCAAGAAAAAAGAGCATGTATTTTGACATGATTTAAAAGACCGTTTAAATGACAATCATATGTTATTGCCGTTTAGTAATGGTTTGCTTGCCGGATTCATATTTTTTATTATTAAAAAATGATATTATTTAATGTTTTTTACACGGATGTTTTCTAGATGTTTAAAGGTCTTTTTATTTTCTACTTTGCATGAAATTGTTTTTTGTAAATTCCTTGTTGAATCGGGGGTTCCCGCGGCTTCCCGGTTCCTTCGTCAGCCTGGATTTTGAGATTGCAGGGGCGGCAGGGATCATGTAGAATCAATCCAATATTCCAGCCATTTTATCATTATGACCGATCAGCCAGAAACCCCGTCTTCTCCACAGGCCCCCAAACTGCACCGGCGCCTGGTAACGGCAGCCCCTGCGGCGACGCCCAAGGTAAAGTTTGTTTCTCCCGCCGCGGAAGGAGTGGAAGTAGCCAAGCCGCGTTTCCTTACTCCGGAATTGCAGGCCAAGCTGGTTCAGGAGCAGGAGGAAGCCGCCCGCCGTGCCGCAGAGCAGGCGGAAGCGGACAGGATCGCTGCGGAAAAGGCGGCTGCCGAGCAGGAAGCCGCCCGCATTGCTGCGGAAAAAGAGGCGGCCAGAGCAGCCGCTGAAGAGGAAGCGGCCAGAATCAGGGAAGAACAGGAAGCTGCGCGGCTTGCCGCGGAGAAGGAAGCGGCACGTCTGGCTGCGGAAGAGGAGAGAGTACGGCTTGCCGCAGAACAGGAAGAAAAGGAGGCTGCCTCCAAGCCTCAGGCGGATGCCGGAGTGGAAGCTCAGATTCAGGATGCCCTTGCCAAGGTGGCGGCAGCCCAGAAGGCTCTTGCAGACGCCCAGGCCGCTGCCATGGCGCAGGCCGCCGGCGTAGTCCCCTCCGCTGGTCAGGCGCCTGAACCGGCAGTTCCGGAACCTTCTCCTGCTCCCACGGCCGGCCTTCCCAAACTGAAAGTTTTAAAGACGGCTGCTGCTCCCGCCAAGGCGGCGGATGCATCTGCCGCCGCCTCTGGTGAAAGCCCGGCGTCCAAATTGAAAGTGCTGAAATCTCCTCTTGGCAGCGTTCCGGCTCCTTCCGTGGCGTCCGCTGCTTCTTCCCAGCCCGTGCCTGCCGCGGCTGTTTCCCCCTCCACCGGGGTTCCGCTTGCGGGCGCAGGGGGCGTCCAGCCGCCAGCCGGTACGGAAACCGCCCGTGAAATGGCCGCCTCCGTGGATAAATCCAAATCCCTGCTGAGGGGCGTGATTTACGGGGTATGCGTTCTGGTTCTTGCCGCAGGCGGCGTGGGGATTTATGCATGGCACACCAACAGCAAGAAAGACCAGGTGGAAGGGGAAAATGCCCGCTTGAATACGCTGGTGATGGAAGGCGGCAAGCTGGGCCGCAGCCGACTGTTTGATTCCAAGAATCTTGGCCGTGTTCCGGACGTGAAAGTTGTGCCCAATGCGGAAGATGCCGCCCTGCTGCTGGCCAATGTGAGGGGTACCAAGGGAAACCGGGATAACTGGCCAGGAGCCGCGCACCTGGTTTCCATCATGGCCCAGATGGACGACAACATCGCCCGCCAGGTGGTGGAAGATATGAAGAAGAACGTCGGCAAGTACAGCAAGGAAAAATATTCCATGATGGTGACGCTGCTGGCCAAATCTTCCAGCCCCGTCATGCGGGATCTGCTGAAAGACCTGTACTCCTCCATCAGCGAGAGCAAGAACAAGAAAATTCAGGATAAGCAGGCCGTGGTGCTCAAGTACATGCGCTTTTCCCTGAAGCTGGATGACCTGGACGATATCATGAAGATTCTCCAGCAGAAGGATGCTTCCGCGGACCTGGTTTCCTCCGCTTTCCGCACGGCCCGTTATCTGATTGACGAGGCGCCTCCTGCCAGGCGCGTAGCGTTGTCTTCCAAGCTGTTGCAGTACCAGAAGAACATGCCTGAGGAAAACGTCAAGATTCTCTATAAGCTTCTGGCCCGCACCGGTGATCCCAAGGTGCTGGATATGATGGAAAAGAGTTACAAGGAAGATCCCAAAAAGGCTCTTGCCATCGTCACCGCCTGGGGAGACTGGAATACGGATGATGCCGTCCCGTACCTGTTCAAGGCGTGGAAGGATGAATCCCTGCATGAACGCGTGCGCTCCCAGGCCCATGACTCCATTCTCCGTGTGTTGTCCGTGGACCGTGACCGTGATGACAATGCCACGCTCAAACTGTTTGAGCCCCTGATTGAGGATGCCAAGACGAGCGAGCGCCGCCAATTCCTGGTTTCCGCCTTCAAGAGACTGAGCAACCGGCCCTATGTGATTCGTTTGCTCGGCCGGATCAAGCAGACGGCGGAAGACCACAGGGACAAGGTGGAGCCCAAGTTCCAGGCTGCGGAAGAAGCCCTGTTCAAGGCGGAAGACAAGTTCAAGGCCAACCCGAACGATGCCGCCGCCAAGGCTGATTATGAAGCCAAGGAAAAGGTTTATAATGATCTGGCCAGCCAGAAGACCGGGGAAGACAAGGTAATTACGGCCGTGGACAAGGCCTTGGAAAAGGTTAAAAAGACGCCTGTTCCCACCAAAAAGGCCGATTCCCGTGATGATCGGGAGGACGATGAGTCTTCCGTGATTAAGACGATTTAAACGGTTTTGCCAGCCGTAGCCGGGACCGGAGGGAGAATATCCCTCCGGTTTCTTTTTATAGGCGGGAATACCCTTTGTTGCGGGAAACAAGAGGCCTGCCCCTCCGGTATAAGCCGGAGCTGAAATGTCAGGAACGCTGCAAGCCGTTGCTGCAATGGAAAAAAAGCGGTGAGTGGGAGAACGGAATGGAAAGAAAGAAGCTTCTGATGGCAGAAAGAGGAGTGTCCTTCGGCCGCCTGTTTTTCAGAAGTCGCAGAGGCCTGCGGCGCTTCATGGGAAAATACCCGGAAGTCCATGGTGGCGTGTTGCTGGGAGCAAGGGGCTCCCGCCCCTTGCAAACCATGGAGGGAAATGGGGGAAGGAAAATTCTCTCCCGCTGTTCCGAGGAACCGTCCAAATTACGAAGGCCGGGAGGCCTTCGTTCCCAGGTTAAGGCGGCTGGACGTACCGGGGGTACGTTCTTCTTCGGAGATTAATGGTGGGCGCGTTACTGGGAGCAAGGGGCTCCCGCCCCTTGCAAACTCTGGCGGGAAAGGGAAGGAGGGAAAATCCTCTTTCGCTGTTCTGTGGGACAGCCCAAATTACGAAGGCCGGGAGGCCTTCGTTCCCAGACTGGGTAGCTGGATGTACCGGGGGATACGTTATTCCCCGATTTTCCCCTCGCTGCTTCTGATGCCGGATATATTCCCTGCCACCGTTTTCTGTACGTCCGGTTCTTACAGGAGCAACCCCGTCTGATATACCAGCGTAGCCGTCAGAAATCCCAGCAAGGTCAGTCCTGCGAATTGCGCCAGTGCAAACCACCAAGTGCCCGCTTCCCTTTTGGCGACGGTGACGGTGCCGATGCAGGGGAGGGCAATCAGGCAGAATATCATGATGCTGATACCCTGCAGGGGGGTGTAGCTGGCTTTAAGGCGGGCATTCAGGGTTTGCTGGGCCGCTGGTCCGGAGTCTCCGTCCTGCACGGCATAGAGGATGCCCATCTGGGTGACGAAGATTTCCTTGGCCGCAAAAGCGCCCAGGAGGGCGGAGTTGATTTTCCAGTCAAATCCGGCCACTTGCGTGACGGGTTCCATCCATTGGCCTATTTGTCCGGCATAGGAATGTTGCATGGCCGCGGCTGCATTGGGCGCCGTGCCTTCCTCCGGCCTGGGGTAGGTGTTGAGGAACCACAGGATGATGGAGGCGCCCAGGATGAAGGTTCCCGCCTTCCGGACGTACATGAAGGCCCGCGACCACATCAGGGCGCCCACCTTCCGCAGGGAAGGGAGGCGCAGGCGCTTCATGTGGTGGGGTGAATCCCTCTGCACGGTTTTGAAGAGCGTATTTTTCAGGAGCCGCGCGCAGAAGAGGGCTAGAAGGACGCCGCTGGCGTAAATGCCGAACAGCACGGTAGCCTGCAGGCGGGTGGGAAACAGGGCGGAGACGAACATCATGTAAATCGGCAGGCGTCCCGCGCAGCTCATCATGGGGAGCACGGCGATGGTGACCAGCCGGTCGTTGCGCGTTTCAATCCTTCTGGTGGACAGGATGGCGGGAACCGAGCAGCCGAAGCCAAGCAGAAGAGGGGCGAAGCTGCTGCCGTTCAGCCCCATGATTTTCATGATGCGGCTCATGAGACGGGAAACGCGCATCATGTACCCGCTGTTTTCCAGCAGGGTGATGGCTCCGAAGAGCAGCACCACGTTGGGCAGAAAAGCCAGCACGCCCCCTACGCCGCCCACCACGCCTTCCCCCAGCAGGGATTGCAGCCGGGGCCAGGGTTCCAGCAGGTGGCACGCCCATACGCTGAACATTTGCGTTCCCGTCTGGATCAGTTTGACCAGAGGGTCTCCAATGGCAAAGCTCAGAAAGAAGATGAGGTAAACAATGCACAGGAAGATAAGGGAACCCCATATCCTGTGCATCAGGACGGCGTCCAGTCTGGCTCTCCACATGGTGTCCTGCGCCTCTGCCTCCCGTTCCATAAGTTACCGGGGAATAACTTAGAGCCTGCTAATTTGACAGGCAAGCTTAAAAAGCCCGGCGTTGCATGAAGGCGCCAGGAATGCGTGCGGCCAGGGCAGGCATCCGTTGAACCGGCCCGTTCCCGGATTGTTCATCACGGCGTTCCGGAAGGGGCCTCCTGTCAGCGGCGCATGGCTGCAAGCCCTTGAATAAAAAGAATGGCTGCCGTGCAGCCGAAGATCATGGAGGGTATCCACTGGAGAATGTACAGCGGGTCTGTGGAGTCGTTCCCGTAGGAAGGGAAGAGGAAAACCATAACCAGAGAAATCAGGGCCAGGCCCCATGCCAGGAAAGATACGCCGGGAATGGGTTTTCCGGATTCTGCGGCCAGGGGCTGCCTGCGGAGTTTTTCCGCGGACCTGCGCTCTTCAGCATCTCCTCCGGAGGAGGCCTGTTTTCTTTTAACGGGTGGTAGGGAAGCCGGTTTTTTCATGGCGTTTTCCTTCTCCTGCCCGGAGGCGGAAGAGGGGGCTTCCCCGAAGGGAAGCCCCGTTTTAACATGAATCAGTGCGCCGCAGGAGGTGCAGCGCATGCCGGCTTTTGCCTCCAGTTCGGCCGGGTAGGTGTACCCGTGCCCGCACCGGGAGCATGTGGCGGATTCTTTCATGATTCAGTAGGAATGGCTGTTAGTCGTCCAGCGGAAGCAGGTCCACCAGGTCGGCCTTCGTTTCCGGCCTTTGGCGGATTTCCTGCAGCTTGGCTTTCAGCTGTTCGCAGATGTCCGGATGCTGGGAGGCCACGTTGTTGAGTTCCTTCGGGTCCTTTTCCAGGTCAAACAGGCTGCCGCCTTCCGGGGATTTGCTCATTTTTGCGACTACTCCGTTGATTCCGTCGCGGATGGCTACGCCGGCAGGGATGAACTTCCATTTGCCGTGGCGGATGGCCAGCGCCTTGCCGGTGCTGTTGATGACATGGTAGTCGCGGCCCTTGGCGGATTTGCCCAGGATGGCGGCCATCACGTTTTCAGAGTCGCGGAAGGAGTTGGCCTTGCCGGGTTCCAGCAATTGTTCCAGGGACGCGGCCAGGTCCATCTGGTTGAACAGGGCCTTGCTCGTGGTTCCGGGTTTGACCACTCCTGGCCATTTGACGATGAATGGAATGCGGGATCCGCCTTCCAGAATGCTGTACTTGCCTGCGCGGAAGGGACCGGCGGGGGAGTGGGTGGCATTGTCCCTGACGGCGAAATCCTTGTAGCCGTCGTCAAGCACCGGGCCGTTGTCGCTGGAGAAGATCACCAGGGTGTCTTTTTCCAGGCCGGCTTTTTGCAGGGCTTCCGTGATGCGGCTGACGCAGTCGTCCAGTTCCACGGTCACGTCACCGCGCACGCCGTGCGAGCTCTTGCCCACGAAGCGTTTTTCCGGGCAGCGCGGCACGTGGATGTCGTGCGTGGCGAACATCAGGAAGAAGGGTTCCTTGGCCTTGGCGCTCTTGTTGATGAATTCCACGGCTTTTTTCGTGATGAGGTCCGCGTTTTCTTCGTCCTTCCACAGGGCGCTGGTCCCGCCCTTCATGAAGCCGATGCGGCCGATGCCGTTAATAATGGCCTGGTTGTGGCCGTGGCTCCACATGAGCTTGAGCTGGTCCTTGTTGTCCTTGCCGTTGGGCAGCCCCGGAAAGTTGTGCTGGTAGGACACTTCAATGGGGTCGTTCGGATCCAGGTTGCGGACGTTCCCGTTTTCCAGAACCACGCAGGGAACGCGGTCGCCCGTGGCGGCGAAGATGAAGCTTTCATCAAAGCCGATTTCATTCGGGCTGGGGGAGATATGCTTGTTCCAGTCGATTTTCTTTCCCTTTTCCCCCAGGCCCAGGTGCCACTTGCCGACCATGTAGGTCTTGTAGCCGTGGGATTGGAGCATCTTGGGCAGCGTGGGCTTCTTGGTATCGATGATGAGGGCGGCGTCTCCCGGAAGAATGCCCGTGCCTTCCTTGCGCCAGGGGTATTCTCCGGTGAACAGGGCATAGCGGGAGGGGGTGCAGACGGATGTGGTGGAATAGGCGTCCGTAAAGCGGACACCCTGCTTGGCAAGCTTGTCAATGGAAGGGGTGGGAATCCCCTTGGCTCCATAGCAGCCTACGTCTCCATAGCCAAGATCGTCAGCGTAAATCATGACGATGGCCTTGGGCGGCTTGACCTTGGGCGTGGTGGCGGCCGGGCAGGCCGCTGCCGCCGCCAGGGCGAGCATCAGGTGTAATGCGGGTTTATTCATGGTATCAGGTGTGTGTGGTTGTTTGTGCTTAGAAAATGGTCGTAGGGCTGGTCTGGTTTCTGTCAGAGGGTGTTTTTCCTGATGTGGCTGCGTTTTTAATGAGGTTCGTCCGGGGGAGGCAGAGGCTCCGTCATGGGGCGCATGCTGGCATTCTGCCAGATGTACCGCTTGTAGAGGACCTTGATGGCTGCCGTCAGGGGAACGGCCAGCAGGGCGCCGATCAATCCGCCCAGGATGAGCGTCCAGATCAGCACGGAGAACATGACCGTAAGCGGATGAAGTTCCACGGAATCCCCCACGATTTTCGGCTGGATGACCCAGCCGTCAAACTGGTTGACGGCCAGGAAAATGCCGGAAACGATCAGCACGTGCTGGAAGTCTCCCCACGTAAACCAGGCCAGCAGGACCGCAGGAATGAACGCGGTGATGATGCCCAGGTAGGGAACAATGCCCAGCACGCAGACCGCCGCGCCGATGGTGACGGCATAAGGGAGTCCCAGAAATTTCAGGCAGATGGCGATCAGGATGCCTTCAATAATGCTCACCAGCATCTGGCCGCGGAAGAAGGAAATCAGGTACCCGTTGATTTCTTCCATGGTGTCTACCACGTCCTTTCTGAATTTGGAGGCTTTCAGCGGCAGGATGCTGGGCCATTTTTCCTTGATCTTGTCCGCTTCCAGCAGGAAATAGAAAGCGAAAATGGGCGTGATCAGAATGCTCACCATGATGCCTATGGTGCTGTAGAGTGCCCTTCCTCCGGAAGTGAGCCAGCTCATCAGCTTATCCTGGTAAAAGGAGGAATTGATGGTCATGTAGGCTCCCAGTTTTTCCCTGGCGGTTTGGGCGTTTCTCAGGACCTGGATTTCCTCATCCGTATAATGGCGGGTATTGAGCTCCCGCAGGCTGGTGCTGTAAACGCTGTCAATGGTGCGGGAGATGAAGGGGATTTCAATGGTGGAATCGATCAGTTCGGAAGTCTTGTCCCAGAGCTCCATCCGGTTGTCGATCAATTCATCCGTCTGCCGGATCAGGGGCGGAAGGATGGTGGCGCCGAAGCCCACCAGGATGGCCAGGGCTGCAAACATCACCGTGACCACGGCCCAGGGGCGGGAGAATTTAAGGTGCACCAGCCAGGAGACGATAGGTTCCAGCAGGTAGGCGATGACAGCGGCAATCAGGATGGGCAGGAGCACGGGTTCCAGAAAGCCCAGAACGTTCACTACCTCAAAAATGACGAAGGCCGCCATGCTCAGCATCACCAGGAAGGCAACGCCTGTCAGGGCGTACCAGCAGGTTTTTTTCTGGAAGGGTGAGGGAATGCCGCCGACGTTCCTGGCGTCCTTGGAATTCTGTTGTGGTGCGTTATTCATGCCAGTTGTAGAGAGATGGCGGGGCTGCTTCAGGCAGCGGGAGGGGATGCCTCCGGAGCAGCTTCCGTGGGAGAAGAGGCGGAGGGCTGGTCCCCGGCGGCGTCCTGGGCCTGTTGCTTTTCCTCCTGCTGTTTCACGTGGTTTTCAAACTCCTGCTCTGTAATGGCCTGGGGCGTGGGATAATAATCCCCGGCGGGAGGCGCATCCGGAACTTCCCACTGGATGCGCACCAGCTTGTTCCTGCGCTGGACCACGACGTTCGCCTGAGCCCCCCGCTGGGTGGTAACATATTCTACGAGGTCAGGATACGGATTCTTTCTTCCATTGATGGAAACGAGCACGTCCCCCGTTCTGAGGCCGGCGTCCCAGGCAGGCGACCATTCAGCCACGTATGCCTTCATGGGACCGTTTCCGTTGCGATCCTGGATGAAGGTTCCGCCCATCAGGTTGAAGGAGGAGGGGGCGGGCATCCGGTGGCTGGTGGAACTGAAATAAAGGGCGTTTCCCGGGCCGTCCAGCCAGAACTGCCGCCCGACCAGCGCGCCATAGCCCAGGATAATGTCAATGTCATTGGGAATGCCCATCACCTCCGGATTGGCAAAGCTTTCACAGAGCAGGATGTTTTTCAATTCCAGGGGGCCGAGCTGGAAGGAGCTCACATGCATGCATTCATGGGCGTAAAACCCGCCTGCGGCAGGGCTGTAGCCGGAATAGACGCTGACAAATGCATCCGGATAAGCCTGCTTGATGGCGTTCCAGCGTTTTTTGGAGATATAGACGGCGTGGGGCGCGCCCGTATCCAGAATGATGCGCCGTCCGTGTTTGTCCGCAATCTGCGGGTAGTCGGAACCGGGGATCAGGGCCAGCTTGTGCCAGCTCCGTATTTTGGAGGGCAGCTTGTTGAAAAAGCGGTGGGAACGCTTGGGATAGTTGATGTTCCACACGTATTTGCGGATGCACTCCCAGCCCAGCAATCCGTCATACGGCGCCTGGTCCACCATCACCACGTCCTGCTTCCGGGAGATGGGTTCTCCGTCCTCCTTCAGGGAGACGGGAACATTGGCCGTGCGCATGGCGCCCCTGCCGCGCAGGCGTGCGCCGATGGATTCCACCGCAGGGGAAAAAAGAAGGGAGGTCTGGACGGCTCCCGTATCCACCCCCATCATCAGCTGGGTGCCGGAACTCCAGGCCAGGGCCACAGGAGTGCCGTCCAGCGGGTTGGCCGCGTCAATGGGCGGCGAACTGCTGTCCTGGATGGGCCGGTGCGATACGCAGGAGGCGCACAGCATGGTTGCCAGAAGCAAGATGGAGGAACGGAACATAAAGCATTCGATTCATAACAAACAGACCAGAGGCTTGCAAGGTTTCCTTCCTGCTTCGGGGGCTTTTTGACGGCATTAACCTGTAAAACTTGTAGCGGCGCAAGAATTTGATAAGGTATGAGCATGATATTCAGATTATTGGCGTGTGCGGTTTTTCTTGGATCCTTGTCATGGGCTGCTGTTCCTGCACCGCCGGTTCCCGGTGTTTCCGACCCTCCGGAGCTGCGCCTTCTCCGGGCATGCGTGGAGAAAAGCTCCGGCAGTGTAATGGTTTCTCCTTTTTCCCTGTATGAAGTTCTCCGTTACATGCTTCCGGGGGCGGCGGGAGAAACGGAGAGGCAGATGAGGGCTGTATTGCCCGGAGACGGGGGTATCAGAAAAGACTGGATTTTTTTATCGGATGATTTTTCCCGGTCGCTGCGCTGTTATTCCGCCAACCGCATTTTCGCGGACCGGTCCGTGAAGCTGAAAGAAGCCTATCAAAGGACCGTGGGTCCGGAGTATGTGAGCCCGGCGCCTTTCCGGGAGAACATGCCGGAAGCCGTGCGGCTGGTGAATTCCTGGGCGGCAAGGAATACGAAAAACAGGATACGGCAGCTTCTGGATCCGCAGGTGATGAGTGACCGGACGGTGCTTGTACTGGTTAATGCCATGTACATGAGGGCGTTCTGGGAAAGTAAATTTGAAGGGAAGGATACGGTGGGAAGGGTGTTTGTCCGGGAGGACGGCACTTCCTGCAAGGTTCCCATGATGAAGCAGCAGGTTTTCATGGAGGGAAGCTCCTGGCCCAGGCAGGGAGGAATGTATGGTGAAAAGAATGGGGTGCGCGGGGCCAGCCTGTTCCTGGCGGGTGGAAAGGGGGCTCCCGTGTTGATGGCCGTGCTGCCCCCGGAGGGGAAGAAACTTAAACAATTTATTGCCGGCATGACTGCGGAGGAATGGAACGGCCTCCTGTCCTCCCTGTCCGTCCGTGCTGCTGCGGAAGAGAAGGGGCAGCGCGGAAGAAAACCTCTGGAGCAGTATTCCAGATACCATTTGCGTCTTCCCCGTTTTTCCATCTCTCCCCCCACGCTCTCCCTGAAAGAAGCCCTGGAGACGCTGGGAATGAAAGACGCTTTTACCGGCCGCGCTGATTTTTCACGCATGGGAAGCTGTTCATCGGAACCTTTGAAAATCCATGACGTGTACCAGAAATGCGCAATCAGGGTGTGTGAGGATGGCTTGGAAGCCGCGGCCTCCTCCGCCGGAGATATGGATCCGTTTGCGGGGCCTCTTCCTCTGGGAAAGGGGCCGGAGATAGAATTCAACCGCCCTTTCCTGTGGCTCATTTACAGCCCGGAGGACCGTGCCGTGCTGTTCATGGGAACTTATGCAGGGCCGGAGGGCGGGAAAAAAGCCGGAAGTGCATGAAGCTTGCGCGCTGCCAAAAATCTTGATTTCCGCAAGGGTCCGTATAGGGTAGGGGAGAGCCGTTATGACCATCCCTACGTTTGAAGATGCCGTGAGCCGCATTGTGCGGAAAGACCCCCGTTTTTCGGAACGGGCGTATGCCTTTCTGAAAGATGCGCTGGATTTCACCATGCAGCGTATTGAAGAACAGGAAGACGGCTCCCAGCGCCATGTCAGCGGACAGGAATTGCTGGAGGGATTCCGGGATTACGCCCTGAACCAGTTCGGGCCCATGGCCTCCACCGTCTTGAGGGAGTGGGGGCTGCGGAACGGAAAGAATGTGGGGGAGATGGTTTTTTTACTGATTGAGGAAGATGTGTTTTCCAAGCAGCCGGAAGATTCCCTGGACGATTTCAAGGGGTTCATGAGTTTTCGCAGGGCGTTTGAAGACCCGTTCGAGTTTCAGGATCAGCCCAGTTGACCATCCCATACCGCCATGAGCAAGGAACCTGACGTACGCTGGCCCGCTGAATGGGAACCGCAGGATGCCGTGTGGCTTTCCTGGCCTCACCGCCGGGATTTGTGGCAGGGCGGCCTGGATGAGCTGCAGCAGACCTACGGATGCGTGTCCGCCGCCATTGCACCGCATGCCCTCGTGTGCGTGAATGCTGCGGAAGCTCTTCACCCGGGCATCAGGCAGGCGATGCAGCATGCCGGGGTGCGGGAGGAACAGTACCGCCTGTTCAACCATCCGGCCAACGACGTCTGGTGCCGGGACCATGGCCCCGTCTTCGTGCAGGATGTGGAGGACGGCTCCCTGATACTGGCGGACTGGCAGTTTAACGCGTGGGGCGGCAAGTTTGCCCCGTGGGACCTGGACAACGGCATTCCTGCCCTGATCGGCTCCGCTCTCGGGCTTCCCGTGCGCAGCTCCTCCATGATTCTGGAAGGGGGCGCCATTGAAGGCAACGGAGACGGCCTGCTGGTGACGACGGAGTCCGTGCTGCTGAATCCCAACCGGAATCCGGAATGGAGCCGGACCATGATTGAGGAGGAACTGCGGCGCATGCTGGGCGTCAGGTCCGTTTTCTGGCTCGGTTCCGGCATTGAGGGGGATGATACGGACGGCCATATTGACGACATGGTGCGCTTTGTATGCCGGGATGCCATAGTCTCCATCGTGGAGCCGGATTCTTCCTCCCCCCATTACCGCGCCCTGGCGGAGAATAATGAACGCCTGCAGGATTTGAAATGTGTGGACGGCTCCGGCGTGGAAGTCATTCCCCTGCCCATGCCGGACCCCCTTCGTGCGCAGGACTGGCGGCTGGACCAGCTGCCGGCCAGTTACGCCAATTTCCTGATCGTGAATGATGCCGTGATCGTTCCCGTGTTCAACCAGCCCCGGAATGACGACCGCGCCCTGGGCATTCTGCGGGAATGCTTCAGCGGAAAGCAGGTAGTCGGTGTGGATGCCCGCAAGCTGGTGCTGGAAGGCGGTGCCATCCACTGCATCACCCAGCAGCAGCCCCAGTCGCGGAAGGAGGTCCCATGAGCGGCGGGGAAGGCGTGACGGTGGATGTGATTCTGCCGATGGAGAAAGCCGGGGACGAGCGCGCGCGCCGCGCCGCCGTGGCGGAAAAGCTGGGCGTTTCCCCCTCCCGCATCCGGGAATTGCGGCTGGTGAAGGAGTCCATTGATTCCCGGCAGAGGAACATTCTGTTCCAGTTGCGTTTTCTGGCCGGGGTGGATGAAGCACTGCCTCCGGAACATCTTCCCTCCCGGGACTATCCGCCCGTCAGGCCGGGCGCGCCGGTGGCGCTGATCGTGGGATTTGGTCCGGCGGGGATGTTCGCCGCCCTCCGTTGCCTGGAACTGGGGATGAAACCCGTGGTGCTGGAACGGGGGAAGGATGTCTCTTCCCGCCGGTTTGACCTGGCTCCCATCCTGCGGCAGGGCATCGTGATGGAGGATTCCAATTACTGCTTTGGAGAAGGCGGCGCGGGCACGTTCTCGGACGGCAAGCTGTTTACGCGCGCTACCAAGCGCGGTCCGGTACGGGAGATTTATGAGATATTCGTGGCTCACGGCGCACCGGGGAAAATTCTGACGGACGCCCATCCCCACATCGGCTCCAACCTGCTGCCCAACGTGGTCAAGGCCATCCGGGAATCCATCCTGCGCGCGGGCGGGGAAATCCATTTCAATGCCCGTGTGGAGCATCTGCTCCGTTCTGCGGACGGACGGCGCATCCGCGGCGCGGCCTGTGCGGATGGCCGGGAATTTGCGGCGGATGCCGTTCTGCTGGCTACCGGGCACAGTGCGCGGGACGTGTACCGCATGATGCTGGCGGAGGGGCTGGAACTGGAACAGAAGCCTTTTGCCGTGGGGGTGCGCATTGAACATCCCCAGGCGTTCGTGGATGCGCAGCAGTACCATCTGCGCCCGGGCCGGAAACGCCCGGAACAGCTGCCGGCGGCGCGCTATTCCGTGACGGCCACCATCCAGGACCGCGGCGTCCACTCCTTCTGCATGTGTCCCGGCGGCTTTATTGTTCCCGCCGCCACGGAGAATGACGAGGTGGTGGTCAACGGTATGTCTCTGGCCCGCCGGGATTCCCCCTTTGCCAACGCGGGCTTTGTGGTCAGCGTGCATCCGGAAGATACGGAATCTTTCCGCAGGGAACACGGTGTGCTGGCGGGCGTGGCCTACCAGAAGGCACTGGAAACGGCTTCCAGCCGCGCCGGAGGAGGGATGCAGAAAGCCCCTGCCCAGAAGGTGGAGGACTTCCTGAAAGGCCGCGTTTCCACCTCCCTGCTTCCCACCAGCTACCATCCCGGCATTGTATCCCATCCCTTGCATGAACTGCTTCCGGGGGAAGTTGTCTGGCGCATGCGGGAGGGATTGCGGCAGTTTGACCGCAAATGGCGCGGGTTTGCCGGGGCTTCCGCCCAGCTCATCGGCTGTGAGACGCGCACCAGTTCGCCCGTGCGCATTCCGCGGGATCCCGCCACGCTGGAGCATCCCGGGCTGGAAGGGCTGTATCCCTGCGGGGAAGGGGCCGGGTATGCCGGCGGCATTGTTTCCGCAGCCCTGGATGGCCGCCGCTGTGCGGAGGCCATGGCGCAGCAGGTGTCCCGTTGATTTTTCCCGGCCGTCAGGATCTCGCAGGGAGCTGCGGCTCTCCATGAAGGTTTTCAAACTTTGCCGGGTAAATCCGGATTTCCGGTTTTTGTCCTTATAAGAGCTGCCTTTCGTTCCGGAGGTGATTAGGGCATGGGGGGCGGAAGGCCGCGGTCCGGCATGAACGGCATTGCCGGAAGGCTCTTTTCTGGTATGATGCTTTCATGAAAAACCTGGCCCGTTTTCCGCTCTTGGCATGCTTGTGGGGCATGGCATGCGCCCAGGATGTTGCGCCTCCCGCCGTGCCGGACTTGAAGGAGGGCACGGAAGAAGGAAGGTTGCAGGAGAAGGATCGTGAGAATATCCGGAGCTTTCTTGCCCAGATCTGCGTTGCCCGGAACTTGCCGTCCGCTGAATTGGTCATCAGGGGCGCCAAGGGGCTGGTCACGGAGTTTTATCAGGTGATGCTGGAGGAATTTCCTGAAAGCGCCCTGAAGCGCTGCCCTCCGGATTTCCAGGAAGTGATCGCTTTAAAAAAGAGGGAAATCCAGGCATACCTTGACGGCATTAAAACGGACATTGTCTGGCCCTATGCGGAAGATGAGGAAGTTTCCTCCCTGTTGTTCAAGTACGGCTTGAAGGGAGAGGAAATGCTGATTTCACAATGGACGGCGGTAACGTTGAACTTCGGGGATGAGGACACGCCTGCGTTCAAAGCCCAGCGGATGCGTGAATTGAAGGAGGATATAGAGGCGGGAAAAATCAAGGTTCCCATGGATTTTGAGGAGATTGAAGAAGAAATGTAGGCAGTCATGGGGGAGGAAGAAGCGGAGAGACTCCGTTTTAGCCCTGTAGGGGGATGGAAAAGGCCTTCTTCCGCCGGGAGCTGTATGAAGAAGAAGGGAAAGGAAATATTCTCCCCTGACGTTTTCATTCTGAAAAATGGAGGTTTTTAAAATTTTCCAGGTGAAAAACAGCCGGAGAGAGAAAAATAATGGGGGAAGAGGGGATTCCCGCAGATTTCGAACGATCGGGGTGTTCGGCTGTCCAAAAATGAACCATGAGAACGCCCCGGATGTTGTTATTGCTGTGCCCCGCGCTTTTCGTGCTGCCCGGCGCGGCGCAGGATATCGGGGCTCCCGGCATGCCGAATGTGGATTTGGAAACGCCTTCCGGGCAAAAGCTGGCGGCGGAAAAGGCATCCATCCGCAAGTTTTTCGTGCTGCTTTATTTATCCGTTCTTCTGCCTGCCCTGGAAAACCGTGACGGCATGTGCAGGGAGGAAGACCTCTATCCCCGGATCCTGGCGGCTTTTCCCGGAAAGGAACTGAAGGCGTGTCCGCAGAAGCTCCGGAAGCTGATGAATGCCAGGGTGCAGGAACTGAAGGACGCTGCGGAGGGGAAGAAGAAATTGGAGTCTGGCCCGTTTGATCCTGAGGATCCTGAGATTCTGGCTTTTCTGGCGGAGTACGGGATGGAGGACTTGTGTCCGCAGGTCATGGACTGGATGGAACGGGAAATCAACACCCGCGGCGGCATGGATCAGGAAACTTTTATCCAGGCATTCCGGCAGTTCCGCGATAACGTCCGTTCAGGCCGCCAGGTGATGCCGGAGATGGTGGAAGAGTGAATCCGGGAACAAGGAGTCCCCGGCATTGTCCGGCGCTGATGGTACCCGGCGGATGACAAGGGGAGGCGGGGAAGAAGTGATTTCCCGCCGTCCGGCAGGAGTTGGGGAAAGAAACGGCTTCCAGACAGGGGCAGCTGGGAACACGAAAGAAAGCGGGATAAATGTATGGAAAATGGTGAAAACTCATTGCCTGAGAACGGTTTTGTGGTATATTGCGCGCATGGCTGGCATGAGTCGGTTTTTAATGATTGGTTTATTGTTATGCGGGGCGTGCCCTTTTTCTTCCCGTGCGGATGATGCTGCATCTCCGGCAAGGCCGAACGTTGATTTAACTACGGAGGCCGGCGGAAAAATAGGGGAGGGCCGCGCCGCCATATGCAAGTTTTTGGCCTTGGAATCTCTGGAACAAATCATATGGATGGCGGAAGAGGAAAATGGGATGGATGAACAGGCGATGATGAAGCATGCCTTGGATTCCATTCCGGAGCAGGCTCTTTCCGGAGCAGGCTCTTTCCCTCTGTCCGGAAGATTTCAGGCAGGCCGTGCGGCGGTGGATGGATACGTGCAGGAAAGACATTCAGGAATCCGGGGTGATTTCTGATGAAACGCGGAGGAGCATGAACAGGCACATGAAATTGTTGTTGAAAAAATACATGGTCCGGAAAACTTCTACGCCATGGATGATTTGGGTAGCGAAGGAAACCGGATTCTCTCCGTTGGCGGGAGATGGGCTCAAAGAGGCAAGGAAAGCCATTGGCCGCCTTAAGGCGCTAAAGGAAAAGCTGGCTACCGGAGAAGTGGCTCTTCCTGAGGAGGTGATACGGCAGGGGAATCAATAAATTCAGGGCAATGGAATTCAGGGGTAAGGACGGCTGTGCCGCATGGACTGTCTGCTGATGCGGGCATGGCGGCTGTTCCGTCGTCAGCCTGGAAGGGAGAATAATGTTGACCATGCATGAAAGGCCCCTGTAACGTGGGTTCATGATAAGGCAGTTCTGGCTATGGGTGCTTCCCGTTCTTCTGATGATGTTCCCCGCCATGGCCCAGGATGTGGTGGAACCCTCTATGGTTAATGTGGATTTGGAGACGGAGGAGGGGAAAAAAATGGCGGCGTATCAAGAGGCGGTAGAGAGGCATCTGTGGCTGGGTTTCGTCTGTTCGTACATCATCGAGGGGGAAATGGGGGAAATGGGGCGGAGGGAGATGCTGATGGCGATGCTCAAGTATGTTGAGTCTCCCGAATGGTTGAAAACCCTGGATCAATGCCCTTCCGATTACCGGGATATGCATCTGAACATCATTAAGGGATCAAAGGAATTGCTGGAACGGGTGGAAAAAGAGAAGATGGATTATGACCGGTTCATGGAAGCCTATGAAAAACACGGGGCCGAATGCATGAAAATGGGAGCCGGGATCATGAAGAAGTACCAGCTGGAAACATGCGCCATGCAGTTTTTTTCTTTTTTAAGGCGGGAAACAAAAGGATTGGACAAAGCGGGAAGTCTGAAAGTTCTTTATCGGATCAAGAAGGATATCCTCTCTGGAAAGCTGAAAATTCCTGAAGAAAGTGAAAAGCTGTAAGAAAAGCCTGGATTGATTTCGAGTGACGGACTAATGGATTTGATTTCCAAATGGCTCTGCCGCGTACGGGTTGCGCCGGAATGGCACGGAGCCAGGGTGCAGCCGTTCCGGAGGAACAAATCATCCGGGCGGAAGGGGAAGAAGTGGAGATAAGGATGGACTTTCACCTTGGCGGAGGCTTATCATGAGCTGATGATTAAATTGGTTTTAATGTTGGGGGTAATGAGCTGCTGGCTGGGAATGGCCCAGGGGCAGGAGATGACGCCGTCATCCATGCCGGATATGGATCATTCCAGGCAGACGCCGGAATTGGCCAGGGAACGGGAGGCCGTTGCACGGTACATGTTTTTCTGGACCTTGTGCGAACGCATTGTCCTTCTGGAATCGGATAGGCAGCCGGACCAGTCTCCGGGGGCGGTCGTCAAACGCCTGTTGAACCTGATGCCTGAAAATAGTGCGGCCGGGTGTCCGGAAGTATTCCGGAAAGTATGGCTGGAGCCTTCTGAAAAAATAAAAACCGCCTTGAATAAAAATGAGGAATGGGCGGAAACTCCTGAAGGAAAGAAACAGATGGAAGCGATGGAGAAAGCGATGAAATGTTTGGAGGAGCCCTATGGGGTGACGCAGATGGTGCGTTTGTCAAGGGAGTGGCTCAATAACAGGCTGGGATTCAGAAAGGAAGATTCTCCGGAGAAAGTCTTGAAGGATGTGCTCCAGTTGAAAAGTGATGTTGAGTCCGGGAAAGTGGCTGTTCCGGTGGAATATTTGCGTGCAGGAGTTGATGGAAATACTGTGGATTGAACGTTTTTCCTCATTTCCTGTAGGGGAAAGGAAAAAAGCGGGAATCCCTTCCCTTAGCCAATGAAAAGACGATGAGACTGTGCCAATGGTTTCCTATAGCATGCATGGCATGGAGCTGCTGCCTTGGCGCATCCAGGGGGCAGGATGTGGCCGCACCCCCTATGCCGAACGTGGTTGATGACCGGCAGACGCCGGAATTGGCCGGGGAACGGGAGGCGGTAGCCAGGTACATGTTTTTCTGGACTTTATGCTGCTCGATTGCTTTTCTGGAATCGGATATACAGGGGAATATCAAAGGGAGCCTGACTCTTAAACGGATACTGGACCTGATGCCGGAAAATGTTTCAGCCGGGTGCCCGGAAGAATTCCGGAAACTACATATAGCCCCTTTCGAGAAAATAAAAACCGCCTTGAATGAAAATCCGGATTGGGTGAAGACTCCTGAAGGAAAGAAGCAGATGGAAGCGGTGAAGAAAGCGATGAAACATCTGGCGGAGCCATATGGGTTGAAAAAGATGATAAGCGTGTCAACTAAGTGGCTTGATGAGGAGGTGGAGGATCACGGGCAAGCTCCGCCGGAGATGGTACTGGAGAAACTGTTCCGGTTGAAGAATGATCTTGAGTCCGGAAAAAGGACTGTTCCTGTAGAATGTCTTTGCGCAGGAGCTGGTGAAGAGGCTGTAGACTGAAGATCCCTCCGTATGTTCGGTACGGGAAAAGGAAAAAAGCGGGAATCCTTTCTCTTAACCAATGAAAAGACCATGAAACTGTCCAACTGGTTTTCCATAGCGTGCCTGGCATGGGGGTGCTGCCTTGGCTCGTCCCGGGGGCAGGACGTTGCGGAATCGTCCATGGTGAACGTGGATTTGGAGATGCAGCAGTTCAGGAAAGACCGTGCGGCCATTCTCAGGTATTGCGTTCTGCTTGAATTGTGTTGTGAAATTGTTTCTCTGGAAGGGCAGGTGCATGGGAGGAAGAATAATGGGATAGGGACTGGCCTGATGCCTGAAAGATTTGAGAAGGAATGTCCGCCCGATTTCCGGCACTCGTACATTGATGTGCTGAACATGATGGATGAATGCCTGAGAAGCGGTAAGCCGGAAGGGCCGGAAATGCAGTCCAGGCTGGACGATGCCAGGAAACGGTTTCACCATCAGTATGATTTGGATCGCTCCATGCTGGGTTTGATTGAGTGGCTGGACCGGCAGACCATGAAGAGGCAGAATGAAAGCAACGAGGAACTCCTGAAGCGTCTTGAACAGTGGAAAAAAGAGCTTGAGTCAGGCAGGGCGGTCATTCCGGATGATGCCGGGAAGCCTCCGGAGGGGGGGGATATTGAACAGCAGAATAGGGAAGATGCTTTTCGAGTGGCGTATCATTAAAGAGGTCGATGCACTATGGGGCAGGGAAGGAATTCAGGGAGAAGGAATCCCGGTCCCTGTTAAAAAGGTGGGCTCATGAAAAACAGGGAAGTAGTTTTTTGATGGAAAATGCGCAGCAGTGAAAGATGGACTGCTCGTCTGGAAATGTTAGAATGGCGGGAAGAATGAAGACGTTGAGTTGGATTCCTTTGACGGTTCTGGTCGTTTGGTGTTCCCTGGGACCTGCCTGGGGCCGGGATGGGAAGAATACGGACAGACCGGGCGGATCCGTTCCAGTGCGTTTGGATGGGCGGCAGATGAAGGAGCGCGAAGCGATTCGCAGTTTCATCTTGTGGATTATGATGGAGCAAATGATTATCAAATGGACCGGGGGCTTTTCCATCGGTGATGCGGCTGCCATGAAGCGTGAGCAGGAATCTTTCCCGGCGGAGGCTTTAAAAAAGTGTCCGGAGGAGTTCCGGATAATCTGGAAGGATGTGCTGTCTTGGTGCGCCGGGAGAAAAATTCCCATGAGGAAGCTGTCTCCGGAAGAGCTGGAAAAGGTGGAGATTCGTATCAGGGAGCAGCTGGTCAGGTATGATCTACAGCGGTTTGTAGCTTCTTCGGCCCCGCTGTTTTTTGTAATGAATGTGCTGAATCCGGAAAATGTGGCCCATCCGGACGAAAAGGAGTGGCGCAGGCGGGCTGCTGATTTCCGCTCCCGGCTTGAGACAGGAACGCCTCCGCTGCCTTCCGTAGAGGAGATGCTGGCCTGGACGGTGGAGGTTGAAAAGGAGATGGTCCGGGATTTGAACAGGAGGATGGGAAGGCCGGAGGATGAAGGCGTGAACGACAGGGATTACGAAACGGTGACAGATGATGACGCCAATGTGATGCTCTGGTACGTCTTCGGCATGAGTGGGGAAAAGGATAAGGATGACGACTCCTTCTTCTGACCATATTCGGGCGTGGGCGTCTGCCGTGACGGATTTCGGGATGGACTGCCTTTTTTTCACGTTAAGTCTTGCCAGGGCAGGGGGCTTGGGGCCATAATCTGCAAGTTTCACAACCGCACACACTGCCATGAAAGTCATCGTCATCTACGGAAGCCCGAATGATAAGCCCTTTATGGAACCGGCCCGCGAGTATTTTGCGCAGGAGAATGTTCCGTATGAAGAAACCGTCCTGTCCGCCCACCGCGACCTTCCGGAACTGGTCAAGTTCCTGGGCGACCTGGAAGCCAGCGGGGAAAAGGCCGTTATTCTGGCTGTGGCCGGCCTGTCCGCGGCCCTTCCCGGAGTGGTGGTCATGAGCTGCTCCCTTCCCGTCATCGGCGTGCCCGTTCCCGGCGGCCCCCTGAACGGCATTGACGCCCTGCTGGCCATCGCCCAGTGCCCGGGCGGCGTGCCCTGCACCACGGTGGGCCTGCACAAGAAGACCCCCGTTAACGCCGCCATGGCCGCCCACCGCATTCTGAAACTGGCGGGCCTGTAACCTTTCACTCTTTTCCCATTCGGCAGATGACTCCTCCGTCACAGGAAATCGTGTTGGACGGCCCGGGGATTTCCCGTGCGCTGGAGCGCATGGCCCACGGCATCGTGGCCCGCTTTCCCGGGGAACCGCTCGCCATTGTGGGCCTGCTTAGCCAGGGGGACATCATCGCCCGGAGGCTGGTGGACAAGGTGAAGGAACTGGGCGTGGAAGCCCAGTACGGAGCCATTGACATTTCCCTGTACCGGGATGACATTTACAAGCTGGAAGCCCGCCCGTCCCTCCGCTCCTCCAACCTCCCGTTTTCCACGGACGACATGAGGGTGGTGCTGGTGGACGACGTTCTTTACACGGGCCGCACCGTGCGCGCGGCCCTGAACGCCCTCTTTGACTATGGCCGCCCGGCCCGCATTGAGCTGGCGTGCCTGGTTGACCGCGGAGGGCGGGAGGTTCCCATCCAGCCGGATTACACGGGCCATGTGCTGGACCACGCCGGGGCCAAGGTGATCGTAAGCATGAAGGAGGCCGACGGCGAGGACCGCGTGATCATTTCCGGCAAATAGACAGTTTTAATTCACCCCCTGACTTTCATGAATCCCCGCAAGGACCTACTTAACATCTCCTCGTTGACCGACGAGGAAATTCATACGCTGCTGGATTCGGCCGGTCCGATGAAAGAGCTCTTTACCAAAAGCGTCAAAAAGGTGCCAGCCCTGAAAGGGAAGTCCGTTTTGACGCTTTTTTATGAACCAAGCACCCGCACCCGCTCCTCCTTTGAAGTGGCGGCGGAACGCCTGTCTGCGGACGTGACCAACTTTACGGTGTCCACCTCTTCCGTCGTGAAGGGGGAATCCGTGCAGGATACGATAGCCACGCTCCAGGCCATGAAGGTGGATTACGTGATCGTGCGCCATTACAACAGCGGCCTGCCGAACGTGATTGCGCGCCATACCTGCGCCAGCGTGATCAATGCGGGGGACGGCGCGCACGCCCATCCCTCCCAGGCCCTCCTGGACTCCTTCACCATCCGGGAGGTGTTTCCGGACGTGAGGGGAAAGCGCGTGCTGATCGTGGGGGACATCCTTCATTCCCGCGTGGCCCGCTCCACTTCCCTCCTGATGAAGAGGCTGGGGATGGAAGTGGCCTACCTGGGGCCGGGGTCCCTGGTGCCGCGCACGGAGCATTCCGGCATTCCCCGCTTTTCCGATTTCAACGAGGCGTTCGCCTGGAAACCGGACGTGATTTACCTGCTGCGCGTACAGAAGGAGAGGCAGGACGCCCCCTTCTTCCCCAGCGCCCGGGAATACAACAAGATTTACGGCGTTACGGAGGAGCGCCTGAAGCGCATTTCCGATGAAGGCCTGTACATCATGCACCCCGGACCGGTCAACCGCGGCGTGGAAATCTGCGACCTGGCGATGGATTACGAACGCTGCCTGATCAACCGCCAGGTGGAAAACGGCATCGCCTGCCGCATGTCCATCCTTTACCATCTCACCCCGCAAACCCAGCACTGATCGTTCATGAAAACTTCCGTACTTATTCGTAATGCCCGGCTGGCGGACGGTTCCGCTCCGGTGGATTTTCTGGTTTCCGGAGGGGTGATCGCCGGAAAGGCCCCCGCCGGAACGCTGCCTGCGGATTCCGCAGAGAAGGTGCTGGACGCCTCCGGAAAGCTGGTGCTGCCCGGCCTGTTTGACATTCACGCCCACCTGTGCCAGCCTGGCCGGGAAGACAAGGAGCGTGTGGCCACGGCTACGGCCGCCGCCCTGCATGGCGGCGTGACGGGCCTGATGGCGATGCCGGATACCGATCCCGTGATGGACAATGCCGCCCAGATCACCACGTTCATGGAAATCTGCCGCACGGACGCCCTGGTGGAGGTTATCCCTTCCGGTTGCCTGACCAAGGGTGACGGCGGGGAAGAGCAGGCCTCCTATGACTCCCTGCGCGCCAAGGGGGTGCGCTTTATCACGGACGGGGACCGCGCGCCAGACAACATGCTGCTGCTGTACCGCGCCATGCAGTACGCCAGTAACCTGAACCTCACCTTCGCGCTGCGCGGGGACGTTCCGTCCCTGACGGCAAAGGCCACCATGCACCCCGGCACCACCTCCTACCGCCTGGGGCTGACGGGTTCCCCCTCCTGTGCGGAGGAAATAGGAATGGAAACCATCATCCGCCTTTCCGTGGATACGGGCAATTCCCTGCACGTGCAGACCGTTTCCACCGCCGGCAGCGTGGACATCCTGCGCCGCTGCAAGCCGAAAACCGCCGGTCTGAGCGCGGAAGCGGCCCTTCACCATCTTCTGTTCACGCATGAGGAAGTGGGCCGTTACGATACCAGTTACAAGACCCTCCCCCCCCTGCGCGACCAGTCTGACGTGGACGCCCTGATCGCCGCAGTGAATGACGGCACCATTGACTGCATCGTCTCCGACCACACGCCCTGCACGCCGTTCTCCAAGCTTCAGGATTTCGTAGTGGCGCCCCAGGGCATGATTGCGCTGGATACGTTCCTTCCCGCCATTTACCAATACCTGGTGGAGCCCGGAAAAATGTCCTGGCAGACGGTGGTGCGCGCGTGCAGTGACGCTCCCCGCAGGCTTATGGGCATGGCTCCCGTCTCCATGGAGGAAGGCGCTCCGGCCAATCTGGTGGTGTTCGATCCGGCAGGGGAAACGCCCGTCACGAATGAAACGCTCCGCAGCCGCGCCCGCAACACCCCCTTCCTGGGCAAAACCCTGAAGGGGAAGGTGGAAGCCGTGGTGCTCGGGAACGAGGTTTACAGCTTTTAGCATTCCCTGTTAACTATTAACTTTTCGTTATTAACTGTTAACTCCCTTTCTTCTTGCAGCCTGTCGCCCGCGTCAGCACGTGTTATCCGGACAAGTTCGGCGTACCGCGCCAGAGCGGCCTGGTGCCGGGCGCGCGGGCGAGGCTGGTATTTGAACCGCCGTTCCGCAACCCGGACGCCGTCCGCGGGCTGGAAGGCTTTTCCCACCTGTGGCTGATCTGGGTATTCAGTGAAAACCTGCGGGAAGGATGGAACCCGACGGTCCGGCCTCCCCGCCTGGGCGGCAACGTGCGCATGGGGGTGTTCGCCACGCGTGCGCCGTTCCGGCCCAACCCCATCGGCCTCTCCGCCGTCAGGCTGGAAAAGGTGGAGCTGCATCCGCAGGACGGCCCGGTGCTGCACCTTTCCGGAGTGGATCTGGTGGATGGCACGCCCATTCTGGACATCAAGCCCTACGTCCCGCTGGCGGACTGCATTCCGGAGGCTTCCGAGGGGTTCACCGCTTCTCCCTATGAGCGGCTGGAAGTGGAAATCCCCGCTTCCCTGGGCGGTTCCCTGCCGCCGGAGGAGCTGGAAGCGCTGGCGGATACGCTGGCCCTGGACCCGCGCCCGCAGTACCAGGATGACCCGGAACGGATTTACGGCCTGCTGTTCTCCGGCTGGGAGGTAAAATTCCGGGTGGAAAAAGGCCGCCTGCATGTGCTTTCCCTGGAAAGGAAATAAGGCATATTCCTTTTGTATTGCCGGAAGGGCGGCGTTCGGGAAAGGCTGGTTCTGCTGTTCCGCACCGGATGGGCGTAGGAAATGTTTCTCCGTTAGTTTTCTGGTGAATTTAAAATGGGGCATAAATGATGAGCATGCCTTTTTCCGCATTCCCCCAATCTTCTTTCCCCGTGGCGGCTCCGTTGGGATTCCGCTTGACTTGATCCCGGGATGTGCGTAATTTTCATGGAACTCATGAAGCATGCTTCATAATATGGAGGAGAATTTGTTTACCATCTCGTTTCTGATGAAAATGATCACGGACCGCGTGGACACGATGATCACGCGGGGGCTGGCTCTGGAGCAGGTGACGGCTTCCCAGGGGCGGGTGCTGGCCTACCTGATCTCCCGTGACGGTGAACCGGTTTCCCAGAAGGACATTGAGCAGTATCTGGGCGTCTCCCATACTACGGCCAAGGGAATCGTCCAGCGTCTGGAACAGAAGGGGTGGGTGACCACGGCCTTTGACAATGAAGACGGGAGATTGAAAAACGTGTATCTGACGGATACGAGCCGCAGCTTTCATGAGACCATCAGCCAGCAGATCAGCGTGATTGAGGATGCGCTCCTTGCCGGGGTGGAGGAAAAAGACCGCCGTTGCCTGAGGGAACTGCTGAAGCGCATGTACGACAACATTAAATAAAAGTCCCACTGGGCCTTCCGGAAATGCGATACCGGAAAATATGAAGCATGCTTCAATAATGATTTAATCAACAACATGAAAGTACACCATATAATGATAGCGGCCCTGTGCGGGCTGGCGGGATGCCGGGACGGAGGCAAAACGGCGGATGCCGTGAACCGGAGGGAAATGCCCCCGCTCAAGGTTTCCGTTATGAACATGGAACAGAGGACGGTGGAACTGAAATCCTCATGGTTCGGGCATCTGCGGGGGGTGGAGCAGGCGGACATCAGGCCCCAGGTCTCCGGCACGCTGGTCCGGCAGGTATACTGGGACGGCTCCATTTGCGACAAGGGGGAACTGCTTTTTGAAATTGATCCGGCCTCCTACCAGGCTGCGGTGGACCGGGAAGAGGCCAATCTGGCTACGGCGCGCGCCGTCAAGCTCCAGGCGGAAGCCTCCATGGACAGGGTCCGGAAGGACCTGGACCGTTATGACAAGCTGATTAAGACGGGAGCCATCTCCGTGAAAAACCTGACGGATGCGCAGCAGAACCTGAAGGAGATGCAGGCTTCCCTGGAACAGGCGGAAGCGGGCATCAAGCAAGCGGAGGCTTCCCTGGAGAATGCCCGGATCAACCTGGACCGCACGAAGGTACGCGCGCCGTTCCGGGGGCTGGCTTCCAAGGCGACGGCCAGCGTGGGGGACCTGATTTCCGCCAGCGGTTCCCCGCTCACCACCATGTCTTCCATCGACCCCATCCGGGTGGATTTTTCCGTGACGGGCAAGCAGGTGCTCAGCCGCTTGATGGACGGCACCGTGAACGTGAAAACCGGACGCATGGGAGACATGCCGGATTTTGAACTGATTCTGGAAGACGGCTCCGTCTTTGAGAAAAAGGGAAAAGTGGTTTCCGTGGACAGTGAAGTGAGCCGCGCGACAGGCACCGTGAATTTCATCGGCCACGTTCCCAACCCGGACCTGAAGCTGCGTTCCGGCATGGCGGTGCGTGTGCGCGCCGTGACGGGAACGGAAAAGGACGCCCTGCTGGTGCCTGCCCGGGCTCTCCTCTCCTCCATGAACCACCGCAACATCATGGTGGTGGCGCCGGACAACACGCCGCGCCGCATTGACGTGCAGCCGGGAGAAACCGTGGTGCTTGACATGCCGGACGGCGCCGGGGGCACGGCCCCCATGCTGATGCAGATCGTGACGGGGACGGTCAAGCCCCTTGCGGAATCCCTGAAGGAAATGGGCTATGACAGGCCGGCGGACGCTCCGGTCATCGTGGAAGGCGGCATGATGGCCGCCCAGTATTCCAAGGCGAACAGCCTGATGCGGGAACACGGGCTTGCGGAAGGATTCGGAACGGTCGTTCCCGCCCCCTTTGTTTATACCGCGCCCGTTTCCACCACTCCTTCCGTAACCGCCAAGTAAGCCATGAGCGCCTTTTTCATCAAGCATCCCGCGATCGCGGCCGTGATCGCCATCGTGACTACGCTGCTGGGGCTGGTCTGCATGTTCAACCTGCCCATCTCCCAGTATCCGGAAATCACGCCGCGCACCATCCAGTTGCAGGCCATGTTCCCGGGGGCCAACGCGCAGGCGGTGGCGGACTCCGTGGGGACGCCGCTGGAACGCCAGATTTCCGGCGTGCAGGGCATGGACTACATGACGTCCGTTTCCTCCAACAACGGCGTGTACAACCTGTCCGTGATCTTTGAACCGGGGTCCGATACGGATATTGACCAGGTGCTGACCAACATGCGCTACGGGCAGGCCTCCTCCCAGCTTCCGCAGGAAGTGCAGAGCACGGGCGTGACCATCAAGCAGCAGCCGGGCCTCCCGCTCATGATTTATTCCCTGACGTCCCCGGACGGCAGCTACAATTCCGTGGACCTGGCGAACTATGCCCAGGTCAAGCTCATTGACGAACTCAAGCGCGTGGAAGGCGTGGGGGAAGTGCAGGTGTACGGCGCGGGGCGCTACGCCATCCGCATTTGGCTGGATACGTCCAAAATGACCCACTACGGCGTTTCCGTCAACGAAGTGCGCGGCGCCATCTCCGCCCAGAACACCACCAACCCAGGCGGCAAGATCGGGGCGGACCCCGTGCCGGACGGGCAGGAGCAGACCATTACCGTACGTACCCAGGGGCGGCTGTCGGAACCGCATGAATTTGAAGACATCATCATCCGCCAGGACGGGGATGAAATCCTGTACCTGAAAGACATTGCCAAGGTGGAGCTGGGGGCGGAGGATTATTCCGCCACCGGACGCCTGAACGGGGAGGTTTCCGCGGCCATCGTCATCTTCCAGTCTCCGGGCTCCAACGCCATCGCCACGGCTGACCGTGTGGAAAAGCTGCTGAACGCCAAGGCCCCGCTGATGCCGGAAGGCATTGCCGGCCGCGTTTCCCTGGATACGACCACGGCGGTGCGCTATTCCATTGAGGAAATCAAGCACACCTTCATTGAAGCCGTCATCCTGGTGGCCCTGGTCGTGTACATCTTCCTGCAGAACTGGCGCGCCACCCTCATTCCGCTGATTGCCGTGCCGGTGTCCCTGATCTCCACCTTCTGCCTGTTTCCCGTGCTGGGGTTTTCGCTGAACACCATCTCCCTGCTGGGCATGGTGCTGGCTATCGGCCTGGTGGTGGATGACGCCATTGTGGTGGTGGAGGCCGTGCAGGAGCACATTGACAAGGGACTGAATCCGCGCATGGCCTCCTTCGCAGCCATGCAGGAAGTGTCCGGTCCCGTCATCGCCATTGCGCTGGTGCTGGCGGCGGTGTTCCTGCCTTCCCTGCTGCTGGAAGGAATTACAGGCACGCTGTTCAAGCAGTTCGCCGTGACCATCGCCATTTCCATGCTCATTTCCGCCTTTAACGCGCTGACGCTTTCCCCGGCGCTGTGCGCCCTGCTGCTGAAACCCAAGAGTGCGGAACGCAAGAGCATTTTCTCCCCGTTCCACCGCCTGTTCAACCGATGCTATGGCCGCGCCGCCAGCGGCTACACCCGCGTGTGCGGAAGCCTGGCTCGCAAGCTGGTGATTTCCATCCCCCTCCTGTTTTTATTCTGGGGGGCCGTGGTCCCCGTGTCGGAACGCGTGCCCGGCGGCTTTCTTCCGGACGAGGACCAGGGCTTTCTGCTGGCCTGCCTGATCCTGAAGCCGAATACCTCCCTGCAGGTGGCCTATGAGCAGGACAAGAAATTTGAAGCGGCCCTTCAGGATCCTGCCGTGAAAAATCTGACTACCGTTGTGGGCCTCAATATCCTCAACAGCGTGCAGACTCCCGGGGCCTGCATCGCCTTCATCGAACTCAAGGACTGGAGCGAACGGCCGGAAACCTCCGCGGAGCTGGCCCGGAAGCTTCAAGGCAAACTGGCGCAGGCCGGGCTGGACGGCATGGGGATGGTGCTGGAACCTCCGGCCATTCCCGGCGTGGGCACCGCCAACGGCGTGACGATGGTGCTGGAAGACCTGGAAGGGCAGGGCGTGGCCTACCTGCATGAACAGGTGCAGCAATTCCAGGCCGCGGCTTCCCGGCGTCCGGAAATAGCCCTGTGCATGGACATGATGATGGCAGACATGCCGCAGAAGTACGTGAACCTGGACAAGGAAAAGTGCAAATTCCACAAGGTGGACATTGACGTAGCCAACGGCATTCTGGCCGCCTACAACGGTTCCTCCTTCATCAACTACTTCAACGCCTTCGGCCAGCAGTGGCAGGTATACATCCAGGCGCAGGGAGAAGACCGCGCCAGTTTGGAAAAGATGGACGGCTTTTTCGTCACGAACGCGGACGGCGCCCGCGTCCCCCTGTCCGCCCTGGTGGATATCAGGGAAATTGAGGACACGGAATTCGTGATGCACCACAACATCTATAACGCTGCCAAGCTGAACGTGATGCCCAGGCCCGGCTATTCCACCCAGCAGGTGATGGACGCCCTGGAGGAAGTGTTCCGGCAGACGATGGACCCCACGAAGGTGGGCTTTGACTACCAGGACATGAGCTTCCAGGAAAACAAGGTGCGCAACAGCATCGGCCTGGGGGCCATCTTCACCATGTCCGCCATCTTCGCCTTCCTCATTCTGGTGGCTCTCTATGAAAAATGGTCCTTGCCCCTGGCGGTCTTCCTCACGGTGCCCATTGCCGTGCTGGGGGCTTACGCAGGGCTGTACTGGCAGGGCATGGAGCTGACGCTTTACGCGCAGATCGGTCTGGTGATGCTGGTGGGGCTGGCGGCCAAGAACGCCATCCTGATTGTGGAATTCGCCAATCTGGAAATGCAGCGCGGCAGGGGGCTGATGGAGGCCACCCTGGCCGCCGCCCGGCTGCGTCTGCGGCCCATCCTGATGACCTCCCTGGCCTTCATCCTGGGCTGCATTCCGTTGATGCTTTCCTCCGGGTCCGGCGCGCTGGCGCGCAACGCCATCGGTACGGTGGTAGTCATCGGCATGGGGGTGGCTACGCTGGTGGGCGTCTTTCTGATCCCATGTTCCTATGTGTTTATCATGAAACTGTTCCGCATCAGATTCTCCCTGAATGAACTCAAGGAGGACCCGGATGAAGCGGGAGCCCGGGAATACCTGGCCGCGCACAAGAATGACGCGCCCGGAAGCTGACGGGAAAAGTAACGCCCTGCCGTGTTCCTCCCGGGGAAAGGGGGAATACGGTTTCTTTCCCCCCGTCCGGTAGTCCGGCGGGGGGAATTTTTTCCGTGAATGCTCCTGCGGACGGCGTTAATAAACGGGATTCAGGCGGCGGCCGGGGCATGAACCGTGCCGTGCTTGCCTTCCCGGAAAGCGGGGGGTAAACTTTCCCGTGAAGGCGGGAAAGGTGTTCCTGCCCGGTTGAGAGGAATGAAAGGCGAGCGGTACATAACTGAAGCGTTTGAAAAAAACTTCCGTGATTACGGGGAACTGGGTGCGTCCGTTTCCGTCTGGAAGGAAGGGCGGGAAATTGTTTCCCTGCATTCCGGATTTGCCGTGGCGGATGAAACGCGCCCGTGGACGGAACGTTCCCTGGTGCCCGTTTACTCCGCTACCAAGGGCCCCGCTTCCGCCGCCCTGCTGCTGGCCCTGCACCAGCAGGGAGCTTCCCCGGAGATGAGCATGGGGGAACTGTGGCCGGAATTCCCGCTGCCTTATGCTTCCATCGCGCAAATGATGTCTCACCAGTGCGGCTTGGCGGCCTTTTCCAGAACAGCCAGCGTGTTTGATCATGAGGATTGCGTGCGTGCCCTGGAAGAAACCGTTCCGGCGTGGCAGCCCCCGGAGCACGGCTACCATCCGCATACCTATGGCGTAATGCTGGACGAACTCATGATCCGCCTGACGGGGGAACGCCTCTGGGCGTACTGGGATGAATACATCCGCAAGCCGCTGGATCTGGATTTTTACATCAACCTGCCTGAATCCGAATTCGGCCGGGTGGCGACCTTGTACCCCGGCAAGATGGACATGTCCAACATGGGCACGCCGTTTTATCTGGAATACATGAAAAAAGGCACGCCCGTGAACCGTGCCTTCAATACGCTTATGGGACTGAACAGCGTGCGGCAGATGAACACGCCGGAGGCGTGGACCTCCGGGGCGCCTGCCTTCGGCGGGGTGGCTTCCGCCCGCGGCATGGCGCAATTTTACCAGGCCTGCCTGGGGCTGGATGAACTTCAGGTTTTTCCGGAAACCGTGCGGAGCTGGATGCGGAACGTCGTCATTGACGGGCCGGACCTGACGCTGAAAACGCCCACCGCCTTTTCCTGCGGCTTCATGCATGACCCTGCGGACCCCGCCACGGGCCGCAAGCTGCGGCATCTGTTCGGATTAAACGGTTTCGGCCACGCCGGGGCAGGCGGCTCCCATGCCTTTGCGGACCCGGCCCACGGCCTCTCCTTCGGCTATGCCATGAACCGCATGGACCTGAACGTACTGCCCGGCGTGAAGACGCGCCGTCTCATTGACGCAGTGATGAAGGAAATGGAGGAAAAGCCGGAGGCCTGAGCTTTCTCCCGGAAAGAACCGGAGGGCAGGGGAAGAAAAACCGTTCTTCCTGAGTAAGGGTGGATTTTCGTATGAGCTACGTCTTTCAGGGGCGTCTATTTTCAGGGGCTAGCGTCGCTCCCTCTCCAATGGCCTCATCGGGTATCCAGCCTTCCTCTCCGTCGTTTGTTCTCCTGACCCACGTCCATCCATTCAGCGTCTTGATTTTGACGATATCTTCCCCTCGGTCTACGACCAGTTCCCTGGCGCTGTAATCTTCCAGCACACTTCCCCTCATCCTCGTCTCCCGGACAGTCAATCAATTGAACGGGAACCCAGCCTCCATGGCCACGTTTGTTTTCCCCCAAATCCAGTCCTTCCGGTTTTCCTCCGGCGCTCTTTCTCCCAGCGTAACGCTTTCCCCCGTTTCCAGTTTGAGGGGATGTTCATATTCCGTCCTGTGTGAAGCTATCGTTTTAAAGTTTCCATTCTTATATGTATGTAATTGATCTTTTCCGTACGGTAATAGAGTCTTGTTCGCTCTCAAGTGGTTGTGGCATGATTTGACGGGAATTGGTATCCCTGATGCGGCGGATATCTTGTTAATCCTCATTTGCTCTCACCCATGCCAGTTTCCATTCCCGGCCCATTCCATCTTTGGCTCTTAAAGTGAGTGTTAGTTTCAAGGGGGATAATGATTTTTTGCCGATTTCCATGGAAAGAGAATTCTCTTCCGTTTTGGTGGTGACGGAGTCGGATGTCCAGAGAATGGAGAAGACAGACGTATTTTTTATTTCCGGAGGAAGATGAGCGGTTTCATTAGGATTGATAAAATGTGTTTCCGTCTCGGCATATTCCCTATTTCCAGCGGATTGCCTGGATTGGGTTCTTTCAATAATAAGAGTTCCTCCTTCAGCAGATAGAGAGTCCTGTGTTTCCTGAATTTTGAAATAGAGATGGGGAAACTGGGAAGAAATATCCGGGACGAAATCATCATCTCTATAGTTAGCCCGTCCGCTTTTTTCCTCCGTTCCAGCCTTTTGAGAATCGCGGTGGATGCTCTTTTCATGCCAGATAATGCTCCCTTCAACGAGTGAGATGGCAGCGAGGAGAACAATAGTGATATTTGTAAGACAGTTATTCATGCTTCTTTCAAACGGGGATGGGATGATGAAAAATCCAATGCTGGTCATTGTTTTCCGGCAGCATGTCTTGATGCTTTCCGATATGTAAAACCATCTCGCTGCCATCCGCAAGGGACAGCGCAGGGAGATGCGGCGAGGTGCAGCAGTAGAGACTCCACCGTTTTAACGGGGAATGTTTTCCGTTTTGGAGAGTCCGCAGGTTTTTACCATCCGCCGCCCAGGGCGCGTGCGAGCTGCACGACGGCCTTGCGGATGTTCTGCTTCATGGTGACCAGGGATTCCTCCGAGCTGAGCCAGGAGCGCTGGGCAGTAATGACGTTCAGGAAGTCCGTCTGGCCATTGATGTACAGGGTGCGGGAGAGCAGGAAGGCCTCCTTGTTGGCGTTGTTTTCCTTGTGCAGGTATTGCATCTGGGAGGTGTAGTTGCCGTAGGCGATCAGGGCGTCTTCCACCTCGGAAACGGCGGTGATGAGCGTCTTGCGGTAGGTTTCCGCGGCTTGTTCCGCCGCCGCTTTCTGGGCGCGTACCGCGGCTCTCAGGGCGCCGCCCTGGAACAGGGGCTGGAGCAGGTTTCCGCCCAGGGACCACGCGTTGTTGTTTTCCCGGAAGAGCTGGCCGAAGTCTCCGCCGCGGCTGGAGAGAGACCCCGTCAGGCTGAAGCGCGGGTACAGGTCCGCCACGGCGACGCCTACGTTGGCCACGGCTACGTGCAGATCCGCCTCCGCCGCGATGACGTCAGGCCTTCTCCGCAGGAGCTCGGAGGGGAGGCCCACCGGAACGACGGGCGTTTTTTCAAAGACGGAGGCTTTGGGTAGCGTCAGTTCCACGCGGGAGTTGTACGTGCCCAGCAGCACGGAGAGCTGGTTTTTAGCGGAAGCCACCTGGGCTTCCAGTGCCGGAATGCGGCTTTCCGTGGAGGCGACGGTGGAGATGGCCTGCTCCACGTCCAGACGGGGGGCGAATTCCGATTTATGGCGCTTTTCCGCAATGGTAAGGGTGTTTTTCTGGATTTCCAGCTGTTCCCGGGCGATGCGGAGCTGTTCGCAGGCGGTGATCCACTCAAAGTAGACGGTGGCGACGTCCGCCAGCAGGGCGGTGCGGACGGCGCAGGCGGAGGCTTCCGTGGACATGAGGGAGGCGCGGTAGGCCTCAATGGAGCGGCGGTTGCCGCCGAAGAGGTCCAGTTCCCAGGAGGTGGAGGCCCCCAGGGAGAAGTCCTGGGAGGTGGAACTCCGGAATCCCCGGTCCGGAGAGAGGCTCCAGCCGGCGCTGGCGTCCGCGGAGGGCAGGAGGGAGGCCTGCGAGATGCGCAGCCTTTCCCTGGATTCCCGGATGCGGAGCAGGGCCACCTTCATATCCGGATTGTTGTTCAGGGAGGTGGAGACGAGGCGGTTGAGCTGGGGGTCCCCGAAGATGTTCCACCAGGAGCGCAGGTCCTTGTCCGAGCTGCGGGGGGGCTTTGCCTCCGTCCAGGAGGCGGGGAGGTCATGGGCAGGTTGCCGGAAGTCCGGGCCTACCATGCAGGAGCTCAGGCAGCAGGCGGCCAGAAGGGGGAGATGTTTGAACATGGATGACATGGGAGAAAGAAGAGTAAAACGTTATTCGTGACGCAGGGCGTCAATAGGGTCCATTCTGGACGCCTTCCAGGACGGGTACCATCCGAAGGCCAGGCCAATGAACACGGAGACGCCCACGGCCAGGGCCATGGCTTCCGGAGAGGAGGCGGTGGCCCAGTTCATGGTGCGGCTGACGATGATGGAGATGGCCTTGCCGAGCATGATGCCCAGCGCGCCGCCCACCACGCAGAGCAGCACCGCTTCCAGCAGGAACTGGCGCATGATGTCCTGCGGCCGGGCGCCCACCGCCATGCGGAGGCCGATTTCCTTGGTGCGTTCCGTGACGGAGACGAGCATGATGTTCATGATGCCCACGCCGCCCACGACCAGGGAGATCATGGCCACGATCATCAGCAGGTTGGTCATGACTTCCGTGGTGCTGCTCATGGCCCGGGACATTTCAGCCATGTCCCATACCCGGAAGTCGTCCAGCTGGCCGTCCTTGAGGTTGTGCTTGGCGCGGATGACTTCCGTGATCTGGTCAATGGCCTCGGAGGAGCGTTCCGGGTCCGCGATCTGCGCCATGATGAAATCAATGTTGTTGAAGCGGCGCGGATGGGGGGCGTCCGTATAGGGCTGGTCCGTGGTTTCCGTGTAGTAGGCCACGGAAGATGACGTGTATTTGTCCGCCCGGTTAAAGGTGGTGGTGGATTTGCCGGAGGAGGAAGAGGAGGAGCCGCCGCCCAGCCCCTGCAGGCGGTAGCGGATGCTCGTCCAGGGCAGGATGATGGAGTCGTCCTGGTCGCGGCCCATCATGTTGGCCCCCTTTTTCTGGAGGATGCCGATGACCTTGAACATGACGTTCTTGATGCGGATGTCCTTGCCCAGCGGGTCTTCGTCCCCAAAGAGTTCCTTGGCTACTGTCTGGCCGATGACGCACACGCGCCTGGCCTGCTCCACGTCTTCTTCGGAGAAGGGCTGTCCGCGGTCCATGTCATACCAGTTTTTGATTTTCAGGTATTCCACGGAGCCGCCTTCCACGGTTTCCGGGCTCCAGTTCTTGTTGCCGTAAATGACCTGGCCGCTGGCGCGCACCACGGGCGTGGCTCGCAGGACCATGGGACAGTCCTGCGCGATGGCCTCGCAGTCCGCATTGGTCAGGGAGGCCCTGCCGCCGGCGCCGGTGTTGACCCCGCTTTTGGAGATGGCGCCGGGGCGGATGTTCAGCGTGTCCGCCCCCATGGAGGCGATGGTGTTTTTAATCTGGAGCGTGGACCCCTGGCCGATTTCCACCATGGCGATCACCGCGGCGATGCCGATGATGATGCCCAGGATGGTGAGCGCCGCGCGCATGGGGTTGCGCACCAGGGCCTTGATGCAGGTTTTGAGGAGGGGAAGGAATTTCATACGTCGTCTTTGCTTAGCGTGTCGGAAATCCCTTCGCAGATGAGGCCGTCCGCCATGTTGATGGCCCGGTCCGTGAAGGCGGCTATTTTGGGATCATGCGTCACCAGGATGACCGTGATTCCTTTCTGGCGGTTCAGATCCTTGAACATGTGCAGCACTTCCTTGGAGGTGGTGGAGTCCAGGTTGCCCGTGGGCTCGTCCGCCAGCAGGATGCTGGGGTTGTTGATGAGGGAGCGGGCGATGGCCACGCGTTGCTGCTGGCCTCCGGAGAGCTGGGCCGGGGTGTGGTCCATGCGGTCGGAAAGGCCCACCAGGTTCAGCAGTTCCACGGAGCGCTCACGCATGGCTTTCATGGTGAGGGTGGGATGTGCATATACGGCAGGCATCATCACGTTTTCCAGGGCGGTGGTGCGGGAGAGCAGGTTGAAGTTCTGGAAGACGAAGCCGATGCGCTTGTTCCGGAGCGTGGCGCGCTCTGCCGCGTTGAATGTGGCTACGTCTTCCCCGGCAATGTAGTAATGGCCGGAGCTGGGGCGGTCCAGACAGCCCAGGATGTTCATCAGGGTGGACTTTCCGGAGCCGGAGGCCCCGGTGAGGGAAACGAATTCCCCTTCCTTGATGTCCAGGGTGATGCCCTTGAGCACTTGAAGATCTATTTCTCCCAGGTGGTACACCTTGGTTATGTCACGTAAGCGGATCACGTTGTTGTAGTGCTTGAAGCGGTAAAAAAAGGATGATGAGGCGAGCGGAGGCATTCCCCCGGATCAGGGGCGCGGAGGCGGTCCGCCGTTGCCGGCCGGGGCCTTCGTGTTGCCCGTGCTCGGTTTGCGGCGCGGCGGCATCTTGGGCGCGAACGGGTTTTCCCCGCCGGCAGAGGCGGACGCCCCGTCTTCCGAGTTTCTGGAACGGTTCAGGATCTGTGCCGTGGAAACGATTTCCATGCCTTCCCGGAGCGTTTCCCCCTTAATGGCCGTCAGCATGCCGTTGCTTTCCCCCCTGGTGACCAGATGGGGGTAAAGAAGGTTGTCCCGCAGTTCCCATACCACGGCTTTTTTCTCTTTACTGTTTTGTGCGGGAGCTGCCAGTTCCGGCTGCATCTGTTCAAAGACCGTTTTCTGCTCGGCGCTGATGAGTTCCATTTCCGGACGGAAGCGGAGAGCGGCGTTGGAGACGAGGAAGGCGTTCCGGATGTCCTCCACCACAAACTGGACGTTGGCCGTCAGGTAGGGGATGAGGAGCTTGTCCGGGTTGGGCACGTCAATGTCCACGATGTAGGTGACCACGTTGGAGGTCATGGTGGCGTCCAGCCGTATCTTGTCCACCGTTCCCTTGAATTTGCGGCCTGAGAAGGCGTCTACGGTGAACAGGACGTCCTGCCCCTTGCGGATGCTGCCGATGTCCGCCTCATTCACGGCGGCCCAGATTTTCAGCTTGGAAAGGTCCGTGGCGATGTAGAACAGGCTGGAGGCGCTCATGCTGGAAACCACCGTCTGGCCTATGTTGACCAGGCGCTTGACCACCACGCCGTCCACGGGAGATTGGATGGTGGTGTATTCCAGGTTGCGCATTTCCTTTTTCAGCGCGGCTTCTGCCTGTTTCAGGGAGGCTTCCGCTTCCAGCAGGGAGGCTTCCGCCACGGCCACGTTGGCGCGGGCGGTTTCTTCATCCGCAATGTACTGGTCATAGCTGGATTTGGACAGGGCATCCCCCGGCCCCAGCTTTTCCGCGCGTTCCCGGTCCAGCCGGGCCTGGTGGTGCTTGGCCTTCGCCTGCTGGATGTCCGCCTTGGCACGGGCGATTCCGGCGCTGGCCTGCGCCTTGGAGGCTTCCGCCCGCTGCACGTCCAGCTGCACGGGCAGTTTATCGATTTCCGCGAGCATCTGGCCCGCCTTCACCGGGCTGGAGTAATCCACCACCTTGCCGTTCAGATCCTTGCCGAACTCCATGATGATGCCGCTGACCTGGGCGCCCACGTCCACCAGTTCATCAGGTTCCGTGACGCCGGTGGCGTCAATGGTGATCATCAGATCCCCCTTTTCAAGGGGTTCTGTCTGGTAGTCCACCTGGATCGCTTCGTTTCCTTTCCACAGTTCCCAGGCGAACCAGACGCCTCCAAGAACGGCAATGACGATGATGAGTTTGATAAATCCCTTCACGACTATAATATACTTCGTAATAATGAAAAAGTTGCACAGATGTTAAAACTTTTTCGTAACGGGGCGTGATCCTACCATTATTTCCGGAAATGTCTAAGGGTTTATTGCGTTTATTAACAGTTATTATATAGCAACTAATAATATTACATTATCGTAATACCCTGTCTCTTTTTTACGGATTTGTAAGGGGGCGGTAGAATCGTTTTTAAGGGTGCAGGGATACAATGGGTTGATAACCATTGTGTTTGGGCTGTGGAGAAAAATTGGCACGATCTTTGCTGAATAAGAGGTGAAGGATCAAGAGATCCGGAAATAGCCAATCAAACGTATGTACAAGCACGATTTATTTGACTTGATGTTCAAGCTGCTCCATTCCTTCTGCCGTTCCTCCCGGCCGGGCAGGGACGAGAAGGAACGTGAGCGGAAGGCGGTGAAGTACTTGAAGTCCATGGCCGCCCATGCGCGCATGCGTTCCTTTTGAGCACGTGCGCTTCCTGTCCGGATATGCTGCGGAGCGCAAAGAGGCAGGACAAAGCCGGGGCTGGAATGCCGCACCGGGGAAATGGGCGGCCACGCCGCACGTTCAGGGCGGAGCCTTCAGGAAACGGTTTCCCGGCCGTCTTCCCGGCTGCGGGGGGAAAGAAAAAGACACCGCTGCACCGTCTCTGGCAGTGAGCCACGTTCCCGTGCCTCAATAGAGCGGGGACTTCCGCCGCTGTTTTGACTTTTCCGGTATAGGACGTAGTCAGCCCTGCGTCGGGGCTGCCCCCATTAGGTTGTAATATCGGTTCGGGCCACTTTGCCAGGTAGTGACGAGTGCAGCAGCCAACACCTTATATACTGCATGATGGCGAATGATCCAAGGTGTTTTTAGAATCTTTTCAGACATGCGAGGGTCATCCTCCGCAGAGTGATTGAGGCTGAACGGACTTCTGTTCCGTCAGGATTTTTCTTCCAGCCACTGCCGTAAAATGGGACGGTCTGCGGGCGCCCAGGGCAGTTCTTCCAGCCTGCGGCGGGAGAAGAAGCCCAGGCTTTCATGTTCCAGGGGCCGGGGCAGGGTGCAGGGTTCCAGGCGGCACAGGAATGGGATGAGGCGGATGACGCGTTCCCCTTCCCGGTGCCGGACGGGGGTGAGCATGCGGACAGGCCGGATGGCGCATCCCAGTTCCTCCCGTATTTCCCGGATGACGGCGTTCTGCGCGTTCTCCCCGGGTTCCAGTTTTCCGCCGGGAAATTCATAAAGAAGCCCGTTTGACTGCCCGGCGGCCTTTTTGGCGGCCAGGAGCAGGGGGCCCCGGGCGGAGGGCAGTTCAATCAGGGCGCAGCAGACGTCCAGGGTGTTCATGAGGCGTTGAAATCCAGTGAGTTCAGGTTCATGAGGCGGGAATCCGTATCCAGGATGCCAAAGCCGATGCGCCCGGTCCTTCCCTGGAGTTCCCCCGGATTGGCAAGCAGGCAGCCGCCGATTATTTCCCTCACGGGCTGGTGGGTATGGCCGTACAGGGCGGCGTCCACCTTCCCGTTCCGCGCTTCCTGCATGGCGTATCTGGGATAATGGGAGAGGGAAAACTTCATGCCGTACCTGGTGATGAGAGCATGCTCCGGATGCAGGCGCGCCGCCGGGGAGTTGGCGGCCATCCGGCGCATGGCGTCCAGATCGTAGTCATTATTGCCCGGGACGGCGTCCAGAGGCAGGCCTCCGGTCAGTTCTATCAGGCGCAGGAAGCTTTCCGGGGTGGTGCAGTCCCCCAGGAAAATAAAGTGTCCGCAGTCCAGCAGGCGCATCTGGTGCATGGCCAGCTCCAGATGGTCCGTACGGTCGTGCATGTCTGAAAAAATGCCTATTTTCATGGTGTTCAGAGGGTCATGGCATGGATGGGCCACGCCAGCAATTCTTCCGGCAGGGGAGGCAGCTGCGCACGTTCCCCCTCCCTGCGCAGCAGGCAGGTGAAGCCTCCCGCCCCTGCGCCGTGGAAAGGCATGAGACGGTAGCAGGCCTCCTGCGTCAGGGAGGAGCGAAAAGGCTCTAATTCAGGAACGGCTACGGTGTGCAGTTCCGGACAGCGTTTCAGCAGGTACAGGATGTTGCGTTCGTTTTCCTCCGGGGCGTACGTGCACGTGGTGTACAGCAGACAGCCTCCGGGCGCCAGGCACCGTACCGCCGCCAGCAGAATGCCCCGCTGCCGCTTGGCGTTTCCTCCGGTGACGGAGGGATTGAAGCAGCCGGGGTTGGGAATGCCTTTGGCCAGCAGGGACTGCCCGCTGCATGGGGCGTCCGCCAGAATGAGGTCAAAACAGGCGGGGGCGAGCTCCGCCCACTGGTCCGGGCGCAGGCGCTGGGTGTACAGGCCCGTGAAGCCGCAGCGCAGCAGGTTGTGGCGCAGGATGCCCAGGCGCTTCGGGTGCACTTCGTTGGAGACGTGTTCCCGCGGAGCTATCCGCGTCTGTGCCAGGATGCTTTTTCCTCCGGGCGCCGCGCACATGTCCAGGCAGCGTTCCGGCCGGAAAGGCAGCTGCTCCAGGGGAGCCGTTTCCCAGACGGAAGAGAGGTCCAGGGGGTAGTAATATCCGCGTTCATAATCCGGCAGGGCGCCTGGTTTGGTTTCCGGCTCCCCTTCCGGAAGCGCGATGACGGCCGGATGCCCCCAGTCCCGCGGGGACTCATCCGCCGGCAGGGGCGGGATGTAGCCTTCCGGAGCCTTCGGCGTGATGACCAGCGCGCTTCTGGATCGGTCTCCGGCCTGCGTGGCATCCAGAAAATCCTGTTCCTGTGCCGGAGTCAGTTCCAGCTTGCGGGTAAGTCTGAGTATTTGAGAGGAAGACACGGAATCAAACCCGGAATGTTTCACCGAAGTGGGTGTTGGTCGCCAGATTGGCGGCCCCCAGGATGCCCGCTTCCGTACCGAACTGGGCAGGAAGGATTTCCAGCTGTTCCGCAAGCGGTCCGGCGAGCTGGTTTTTCATGATCTCCTGCAGGGGCTGGAAGAGCAGGGTCTTGGCCTTCGCTACGCCGCCGCCGATGATGATGGCTTCCGGGTTCAGGAGGTAGCAGCAGTTCATCAGGGCGCAGGAAAGCTTTACGGCCAGGTCGCGCCATACCTGCGCGGCCACTTCGTCCCCCGCCAGCGCCGCCCGTTCCAGGGCGATGGGGTTGCAGTCCACAATGGCCTTGTCAATGCCGTGGGCGGCGTACAGGGTGCGGGCGTCCGCCGCTATTTCCCGGTTGCCCACGTAGTCCTCCAGGGCGCCGCGGTTGCCGTAATGGCCCAGCCGCCCCCGGTAGTCAATGCTGGTTTGCCCCAGCTCCCCGGCGGAACAGGTAGCCCCGCGCAGGAGTTCCCCGTTCACGATGAGTCCGCTCCCCACGCCCGTGCCCAGGGTCAGGCAGACCAGGTGCCTCTTTCCCTTTCCGGCTCCCAGTTTCCATTCCGCGTACGCCATGCAGTTGGCGTCGTTCTCCACGTACACGGGCAGCCCGCAGGCGGCCTGGAGCATGTCGCGCACCGGAACGTTGTTCCAGCCGGGCACGTTGGTGAGCGTGTAAACGGTACCCTCATAAAAATTGACGAATCCCGGCATGCCCATGCCGACGGCCTGCACTTCCGGATGGTTCATCCGCAGCAGATTCACGAATTGGGCGATGGCTTCAATCAGCTGGTCCGGATTGCCATATTCCTGGGTGGCGATGGAAGGCGCGTGTTCAATCACTTCCGTGCCCCTGATGACCCCCAGCTTGATGGAGGTGCCCCCGAAATCAATGCCGATGGAGGTGATGGTTGAAGCTGTCATATAAATTCAATATATAAAACTTTACCGGTCGATGAAAAGGTTAAAAGAAGTATGCTTCCGTTAAAAAAACGGCAGGCTGGAACGGGGAAAAAATGACTTGTTTCATTGCTGAATTTTCTTGAATGAACATTTGGATGCTTGTAGTGTCTCATAGTCTAGTCAGTTGGGCGGTCTCGCCCGCTGTTCGTGAAATATCGTCAACCTCAGCCCATAGAGACACCTCATATGCCTACTCCCAAGAAAACCGATAGCAAGACCGCCGCCAAGGCAACGCCGGCTCCCAAAAAGAAGACCTGCGGGAAATCCGCCTGCAAGCCCGCTGTAGAGCAAGAGGCTCCCGCTAAAAAGAAGTGCTGCAGGAAAAAGGCCGCTGAACCGGAAAAGGCCGCCAAGCCGGCCAAGAAAGCAACCGCCTCCGCGGCTGCCGTGGAAAAGAAGCCGGAACCGAAAACGGCCAGGAAGGCCCCGGCTAAAAAAGCCGCTCCCGCTCCCGCCTCTCCGGCCCCTGCTCCCGCAAAGAATGAATTGACGGACGAACAGACGGAAGCCATCGCCGCCGCCAAGGCGGAACTGGCCGCCAATCCGGACTGGGAACCCTTTGTGCTGATGCAGCGCCAGCATTTGATGGACCTGCGCGACAGGGCTCTGGACAACATGAGCGGCGTGGCCCGCGACACCCTCCGGAACCATCCGGAAGGCAGCGAAGCCTCCGGCTCCGGAGAACACCAGGCGGACGCCGGCAGCGATGCCTATGACCGTGACTTTGCGCTCAGCCTGCTTTCCAAGGAACAGGACGGCCTGTATGAGATCGAGCAGGCGCTTGCCCGCATTGACAACGGAACGTACGGCATTTGTGAAATGTCATACAAGGTCATTCCCATCCTGCGCCTGGAGGCTATTCCCTTTGCGCGGCTTACCGTGGAATGCCAGGCCCAGTGGGAAAAGGAAAAGGGGCAGAACGCCCGGTTCCGCCCCAGAGTGGCCCTGGGCTTTGCGGGAGGACAAAATGATGTAGATTTATCTGTTTCTCTTGACGATGATGAAGAATAGTGTATAAATCCTCCCCCGTAACACATTTTCATCATGCCTAGAGACATCATCATCCTCGAATGCACCGAGGCTAAAGCCGAAGGAAAGCCCACGTCCCGCTACGTCACCACGCGCAACAAAAAGAGCCTGCGTACCCCCGGCCGCCTGGAAAAGGTTAAGTACAATCCTTTCCTGAAGCGCCGCACGCTTCATCGTGAAATGCGTTAATTACGGGCCAGCCATCGATTATCTTTATTATTATGTCCACTGAACCCAAGACTGTAGAACGTCGTATTCGTTTCCGCACGTGCAATCGCCAGATGCCGCGCCGTCGTCTCGACATCCCGATGGATCAGGTCGATCTGCTCAACCCCGATTTCCTGTCCAAGTTCACTTCTGAAACCGGCAAGATCCTTCCCCGCCGCGTGACCGGGCTGTCCGCCAAGATGCACCGCAAGGTCACCCGTGAAATCAAGCGGGCCCGTTCGATCAACCTTCTGCCGTAACAAGCCCCAAGGAAATCTCTTTCGGTAGAAATTGTCTTTGCAGGCGGGAGTTTGTACGGTAACGGGGCAAACTCCCGCTTCATTTCCAGCCATCATCCTCTTTCCCCATGCAGGAACTGAAAGATACCCAGTCCGAGACGGATACGCGTAATATTTCCATTGACCGGGTGGGCGTCAAGGGGCTGCGCTTCCCCATCCAGATTCAGGACAAACTCAACCGCATCCAGTCCACCGTGGCAACGGTTTCCCTGGCGGTGGACCTGCCGGAGGAATTCAAGGGCACGCACATGAGCCGTTTTGTGGAGGCCCTGCACCAGCATGGCCCCCTGCTGGATGTGCACACGGCGCTGGCCATTCCCCGGGAACTGCTGCGCCGCCTGTCCGCGCGCCGCTCCCATGTGGAAATGGAGTTCCCGTTCTTCCGCGCCAAGAACGCTCCCGTGACCGGAATTGAAGGACTGATGGACTACGTCGTCCGGTTTGAGATGGAGGCGGAAGCGGATAACAGGCTGGCGGATTTCAAGCTGACCGTGGTCGTCCCCGTGACGACGCTCTGTCCCTGTTCCAAGGCCATGAGCGCGTATGGAGCGCATAACCAGCGCGGGCTGGTAAGCTATTCCGTGCGCTTCGCCTCCAAGCCCGTTTGGATTGAAGACCTGATTGACCTGGTGGAATCCTGCGCCAGCTGTTCCCTGTACAGTGTGCTTAAAAGGCCGGATGAAAAATGGGTGACGGAAAAGGCTTATGAAAACCCCGTTTTTGTGGAAGACCTGGTGCGCAACGTGGCGCTGAGAACGCAGAGCCATTCCGCCTTCAGCTGGTACCGGGTGGAGGCGGAAAACTTTGAATCCATCCACAACCACCAGGCATACGCCGTCATTGAGCGCGACCTGCGCTCCTGAATTGTTTTCCCGTACCGGACTCATGAACGACAACTGGTGGGCCATTGCATCTCTCATCCTGTCCCTGGCTTTTACGGGGCTGGGATGGCGGCTGCTGGCTTCCGGGCGCCGTTTTTTGTATGCCCATCTCTGGATGGTGTGCCTGCTGGCGCTCCAGACGGGGGCTCTTTGCGTGAAGGCGTACCAGACGGGAATGTGCCCCATCCGCGGCGGTTCGGAGGTGCTCTTTTTCCTCTCCTGGACCATCAACCTCTTTTATCTCCTGCTGGGGCGTGCCTACCGCATGTCCATCCTGGGCATCTTCACCGCCCCGGCCATAGCCGTGCTGACGGCTCTTTCCCTGTTGGTCGGCCTGTCCGGCGCAGACGTCCAGGGCGCGCATGACTTCTGGGTGACGGCGCACGTGGGAGTAGCCATGATGTCCTACGGGGCCGGCGCGCTGGCTGCCGCTGCGGGCGTGGCGTTCTTCATGCAGAATGATTGTCTTAAAAGGCGCCAGATTCCCGGCACCTGCCGTCTTCTGCCCCCCATCCGCACGCTGGAAGCCAGCATGAAGCGCCTGGTCCTGGTAGCGTTCCTCCTGCTTCTGGCCGGGGAATGGCTCGGCTGGCAGCGGCATCTCCCCATCAACGGGGCCAAGACCGCCATCGTCATCCTGCTGACGCTGGCTTACGCCGTTCTGCTGTGGTTCAGCTACCGCCGCGGCATGCCGGGGAAAGTTCTGGCCTACTGCTGCGTGGCCCTGTTTCTTGCATCCATGAGCATTTTCCTGGTAAGCTGATGAGAATGGTTTGTTTAGGCTTGAATCACCGGACCGCTCCCGTGGAAATACGTGAGCGGTTTGCCGTGCCGTCCCACAGGCTCCAGGAGGAGGGCCGGTGCATCCGCTCCCTGCCGGACGTGGAGCAGTGCGTGGTGCTTTCCACCTGCAACCGGATGGAAATCTACTACTGGTCCGACCGGCCGGAAAACGCGCAGGAACACATCCTGTCCCATTTCCTGGGGGCGGGGCGCGGGAATGTGGACATGGCCTCCCACTTTTACAGCCATCTGGGGGCGGCCGCCCTGGAACACCTCTGCCGCGTCCTGAGCGGGCTGGACTCCATGGTGCTGGGTGAAACGGAAATCTTCGGGCAGGTGAAAACGGCCTACCAGATGGCGCTGGATGCCGGAGTGACCGCGGCCTGCGCCAACAAGACCTTCCAGAAAGCCTTCGCCATCGGCAAGAGGGTGCGGACGGACAGCCAGATTCACGCCGGGGCCACGTCCGTGGGGTCCGTGGCCGTGGAGCTGGCGGAACAAATCTTCGGCGACCTTTCCGGCACCCGCGTCCTTATTCTGGGAGCGGGGGATATGAGCCGCGTCACGGGCCGCGCCCTGCACGCGCGCGGGGCGGAAGGCATCTATGTGGCCAACCGCTCCTTTGACCGGGCGGTGGAACTGGCGGGCATGATCGGCGGGCAGGCCATCCGGTACGACGTGTGGGGCGACTACCTCAAGGATATTGACGTCGTCGTGGCCGCCACCGCCGCGCCCCACTGCATCATTACCCGGGAGACGCTGCTGCCGCTGCGCGCCTCCCGCAAATACCGCTCCCTCTTCCTGATTGACATTTCCGTACCGCGCAACATTTCTCCGGACGTGGCGGATATTGACGAGGTGTATCTCTACGATATTGATACCCTTACCCAGCTGGCGGATGAAGCCAAGCGCAACCGGGAGCAGGAGGTCTCCCGCTGCGAGGCCATCATCCAGGACAACATTTCCAGGCACTTTCCGGACTCCGCTCTTTATGACCAGTAAAAATACCCTCATCATCGGCACCCGCGGGAGCGCGCTGGCTCTGGCCCAGGCGGACATGGTCCGGGCCGCCCTGGCCCTCCGTTATCCGGAACTGGAGGTGCGCCGTGAAATCATCCATACCACCGGAGACCGCCGTACGGACGTGCCGCTGGCAGACGTAGCCCGCGTTTCCGGCGTGGTGGACAAGGGAATTTTCATCAAGGAACTGGAATCCGCCCTGCAGGAAGGCCGCATTGACGTGGCGGTGCACAGCCTCAAGGACGTACCGAGTGAACTGGCTCCCGGCTTCACGCTGGCAGCCGTTCTTCCCCGCGCCTCCGTGGAGGACGTGCTTATTACGAAAGAGCCAGACTGGAACGGCACCGGAACTCTGGCGACGGGAAGCGTGCGCCGCCGTCTCATGGCGCGTACATACTGGGGGGCCGGCCTCCGGTTTGAGGACCTCCGGGGCAACGTGCCCACGCGTCTGGCGAAGCTGGTGGAGCATCCCGGCTGGGACGCCGTGATTCTGGCGAAGGCCGGTCTGGAGCGCCTGGGGCTGTATGCCGCGGAAACAGTGGTGGAGGGAAGAAAACTTTACATGCGCCCCCTTCCGGTGGAAGCCTTCATTCCCGCCGTGGGGCAGGGCATTGTAGGCATGGAGTGCCGCAGTTCCGACAGGGAGACGGCGGATATCCTGGAAGGCATCAATGATCCGGCCTCCCGTGCCTGCGCCCTGGCGGAGCGCACCTTCCTGGTTCTTCTGGGAGCCAGCTGTTCCACGCCCGTGGGCGTGCATGCCTGCCTGGAAGGGAACGAACTGGTGCTGAGAGCCTCCTACTACGCGCCCGGACGGGAAGAGCCTTTTTCCACCGTCGTCCGCGGGAACGGGAAAGATCCCGCAGCGCTGGGCCGCTTGGCTTTTGAAAGGCTGGGGGCAGAGTGAGGAAGTTTCCCCATTCCCGGACTTCACGCGACTCCTGTATAAAAAAAGGTTCCGGAGTTTATCCGGAACCTGAATTAGGCAGAAAGCGCAAGGGAGATTAGCGTTTTTCCTTGTGACTTTCCTTAGAGCTGGAGCTATGCTTTTCACTCATAAACTGCCCTGTTGAAGCATCGCGTTTAACGCGCTGCCCGGTCTTGTTCGTGGTGGTTTCAGAGCGTCCCTTGGAACTGCCCTTATGATTTCCACCCGTGTGGGAACTACTTGCCATGTTATATTCACCTCCTTTCCATTTTCTTCACTTGTGCATGAACGAGAGAAGAAACCTTTCCATCTCATAGGTCCCCGTATACAGCGTTTGGGAGTGCCGGCCGTGCCCTGTGCAAAAACAGGCTCCGCATCAGGAAGACGTCTTGCGGAGAAGATATTCCTTTAGCGCAGCGGCTTCATTGTGTTCCGTGTTTCTGGCGGAATACAGCAGCGTGAGTTTTCCCTGGCGGGAGAGCTGGAGCAGGTGGGAAACGGCTTCTGTGTTCTTATCCAGCTCTTCAAAATATCTCTGTCGGAAAGTGTCCCATTTGGTTTCGTCATGGGCAAACCACTGGCGCAGCCTGGTGGAAGGCGCCACATTTTTGACCCATTCATCCCAGGAGGCCTTTTCCTTGGAAATGCCCCTCGGCCAAAGGCGGTCCACCAGCACGCGGTATCCGTCTTCGGCGTCTTGCGCATCGTAAATGCGTTTGATGGCTATCTTCATGTTAAAAAATAGTTTTATTAAGGAAATAGAGACTTCTATGCATGCATCTGTTGAGCTGGTGCAGGTCATGCGGCCCCACTGTGGCATGCGCTGCGGGGCGGCGGCGGGAAAGAAAAAGGGGGGTAAAACGGAAAGGCGGCCCCGGCCGGAAAGCACAGCAGACGGCGGGAAAATGCAGGAGGCGGGCATGCCGGATGCTCCGGATGTCCGGGACCATGCGCCGCATCATGTACTGCACCTGTCAGGGCAGCGGTACAGGAAGCGTTGTTCTCGGTAAAAGCGCTGTTGCTCAGGTTGATGGAGGCCTTGTGGGCGGCCCTCGCCGTACCTCCCGCAACCATGAGGTGGAGTCTGGCCGCAGGGAACGTCATGGCCGTTTAAATCACGCTCCCGGGCGGTCAGCGTGGAGCCTGCCGCTCTCTCAAGAACCTCTCCGAAGACTCCTTCCGCTGCCGTCTCTCCGGGAACCCTTTTCCATGGCAGGAAAAAGAATGTCCGTACAAGGCCTGCCTGGGGTTTTTCCCGCAGGCAATGGTTCTCCGGAGAATAGGAATACCGCCTTAAAACGGTGTTGACCCGGCCCGGAATTCTACTGCTGCCAGGAGGGGTCGGGAACTGCTCCGCGGGATTGCAAGGTCAGGATGAGCATCTTGAGCTCGTTGAGGCGCTGGTGGTGTTCTTTTCTGACGGCAGGATCCAGGGCTCTGTAAAACAGCCATTGGTTGGTTTGGGCGGACATCAATTGCTGTGCTGTCAGGGCCATGGAAAGAGCCTGTCCCGGGGAATGGGCGGCGACCGCCACGCTCCAGGAATACAGCATGTTGTTATAAATGGTGGTCCAGGCGAACATGTGGTCGTCAAACCTGCCGGAATTCACATAGGGGCGCAGCACCCGCTCCGCCTCCGTATAGCGTCCCTGGCTGATATAAAGGAGTCCTTTGGCCGCCACCATGCCGTGGTTGCCGGGACTGAGAAGTTCCGCCGCTTCCTCCTGCCGTTCCAGTTCCCTGAGCCGGGCCTGATCCGGAGCCGGGGAACTGCCCACGGCATGAAGGATATTGCGCCGTACCAGATCCGGGTCCAGACTGGCGGAAGCGGCTTCTTCCAGCATGGGAAGCCGTCCGCCGGAGGAGGGTGGAGTGGCGTGCAGGGAGGCCTTCCAGACTGGGAAAGCCAGCACGGCGTAACAGACGGCCAGGGCCGCCAGCAGGAAGGCTGCGGAGGCCTGGGCCCAGCGTCCGGCGCGGCGTGAAGCTTTTACTTTGGCGATGGAGGCGGTGCAGGTGATGCCGCAGCACAGGGCGCTGGCTCCTATTAATGCCGGATTGTGCCAGATAAACTCCCCGTAGGCATGGAAGGCGGCGATGCACAGCACGCAGAAGGCCGCCGGGCCCAGGGGATTGTCCCGCTGGCGCTCTCCCGCCAGCCTGAGCACGCTGCGGAAGCCTGCAACGAGGAACAGGGACAGCAGGACCAGCATCAGCGCCAGGCCGATATAGCCGTAGTCGCAGGCGGCCTGGGCGTATTCATGGTGCGCAAAATTGGGCAGGTTGGAGCCGGTGAAAAATTCCGTGGAAAGATTGGTGAACATCCGGCTGCCGTGGCCGAACAGAGGCGCCTGGTCCGCCAGGGCCCACGCCAGCCGGGACAGGTCCAGGCGGTTGCCGAAGGAGAACGTATCCAGCACGGAACTCAGCTTTCCAGCCCCATTGGCCAGGTTCAGCACGACGTATGCCGCTCCGAAAAAAAGAAGAAGAATGAACAGGATGGCCGCCGCATAGAATTTTTTATTATTGCGGAAAACGCTGGAGGTATAAATGAAAAAGCAGAGGGTGACGCCAGTCAGGGCGTTCGGGAAGGCGGATCGGGAGCTGCAGGTGAAGGAAACGAGGATGAGCGCCAGCCCCGTGAACAGGCTGAGACCCCATTTTCTGGAAGAAGCCATGCTGTAGGCGCAAAGGAAAAATCCCGTAATGGAAAGAAAATGGGCGGAAAAGTTCTTGTACCCGAACAGGCCGATGTTGTGCAGCTCCGTTCCAAACAGGGAATAATCCGGCCTGAACCAGGAGGCTTCCGTTCCCGTCATGTTCTGATACCCCCACAGCAGGGCGTTCAGCAGCCCGAGGGCCGCCGCCAGCAGGGGAAGAACGCTTTTTTTCCCGTTCCCCGCTCCTGCATACGCCCCTGCCATGAACATGACCATGGCCGTGACGATGAGGCCCAGTTCCGCCACGCTCTCATAATAAAACCAGGGTGAGAACCAGGCCCTGAGGAAGAAATAGCCGCCTCCCAGCCCGAGCGCCAGCCATCCCGCCAGGCCGGGGCTGGGGATCTTGTCTCCCCGGATGACGCAGAAGCAGAAGAGCAGGAGGGAGGCTGCCAAAAGACAGGAAGGAAGGAAAAGGGTGTGCCATTCTCCCCCCGCTGCCGTGGTAGCCAGGGAAATGTAAAAAAGGGCCAGCAGCGCCATCAGCGTCTTTCCGGCGACGGTTTCAGCAATGCGGGGCGCGGAAGGCTTGCTGGCGGTGGGGTCTGGCATGGCTGGAATAGGCTGGATGGGAGAAAGACCGCCACAGTATAGACGCAGGAAACTCCCTTGCCAAGAGCAAGCTTCCGTGCAGGATGGGATAGGCGGGGAGGTTCTGGCCTTAAAACCGGGTGGGTTTGAAGGAATGAAAGGATGACATGCACTACCCCGTTTTTAAAAAGAAGACGCTCCTTCCGGTCTTCCGTTCCAGGTTGGGAGAACAGGGGGAGACCCCGGAGAAACGGACAGGGCGGGGCGGTGATAAGGCAAAGGAGCCAGCCTCTTGCTTTTCCGGTCCGTCAGGCCTGGATGCCGAATTTGCGCTTGATCTCCGGAATGGAATAATTGACCAGGGTGGGTTTGCCGCCCGGCGTGCAGTAGGGCACCTCGCATGCCAGCAGTTCTTTCAGGATGGCCGGGGCGCGGTGCGGGGAGATATGTTCCTTCCAGGCTGATTTTCTGGCAATTTCTCCGATGAAGGTTTCATAAGCCATGCGTTTGGCGTTCCGGCTGAATTCGGACTGGGTGAGACGGTCCACCAGTTCCAGCAGGAAGGAGCGGGCATTGTCCAGCTCCAGCAGGGCGGGCAGGGATTCTATCCTGATGGTGTTCTGCCCGAAGGGGGTGACCGTCATGCCGGCCTGGTCAAAGTGGGGGGCAAACTGCTGGATAACGGCAAAATCCCGGGGATCAAGGTCCAGCATCACCGGGTCCAGCAGTTGCTGGGACGGCATGGGGGCTTCCCGGTGCGCGCGCAGCCGTTCAAAGATGATGCGCTCCCGGGCTGCCCTGGGATGCATCAGCACCAGGCCTTCCGGCGTTTCAAACAGGGCGAATTGCTGGCGGAGGGTCCCCATGTAGGTGAACCCGGCGGACGCGTCCTTCTCCGGGGCTGCCTTTCCGCAGGCACTCCGTGGGGAGCCGCCTTCCGGCGCTTTGTCCTGAAAATCCAGCCGTCCCTGGGTGGCGGGAACCTGCTTCAGGGGAATGGGGCGGAGGGTAGCGGCAGGAGGAAGAGCGGGGGAAGGAGCGGAAGCAGTACGCGCTTTTTCCGGAAAAGCGGGAAGGGGATTGTTCGCCCGGGAAGGCGTTTTCCCGCGGGGCGCGGGAGAGGGCGGCTCCGGAAGGCGTTCATCCGGTTCCGGGGCGGTGGCGGGAGCGTGAATCTCCTGCCGGGCGTGTTTCTGGAGGGTGTTGGCGATCGCCTCCACAATGGTGTTCACCACGTCCGCGGAACGGCGGAACCTCACTTCCTTCTTGGCGGGGTGCACGTTCACGTCCACCAGTGCAGGCTCCACCTCCATGTAGAGGAACAGCGCCGGATGCAGCCCGGTGGGGAAGCCGCCGTACCCGTCCCGGATGGCCCGGTTGATGAGCTGGTCGTCCACGGGCCGGGTGTTCATGAAAACGTACTGCCCCTTTCTGGTCCGCCTGGCCTCGGAAAGCGGGAGCAGGAAGCCCGTGACGGAAATACCGGGGCCGATGGTCGTTTCTATCGGAATCAGGGCTGCCGCCGTGGCCGCGTCCGTCAGGGCGGAAATGCGAACGCGCAGGTCCGCCGTGGCCGGCAGGTCAAAAATGAGCTGGTCATCCCGCTTGTAGATAAAGCGCACCTGCGGGTAGGCCAGGGCGTGCAGGCGTATCTGGTGCTCCACATGGGAGGCCTCCGTCTCTGCGGATTTCAGGAACTTGCGGCGCGCCGGGGTGTTGTAAAACAGGTCGGAGACTTCAATGGCGGTGCCGGGGGAAACGCCGGAACTTCCCGGTTCGTGCTCCAGGCCGCCGTCAATGCGTATTTCCCAGCCTTCCAGCGCCTGCTGCCGCCTGGTGCAGAGCTTGAAGCGGGAGACGCTGGCAATGCTGGGGATGGCCTCTCCCCGGAAGCCCAGGTGCGTGATTTCAAAAAGGTCCTCCAGGGAGGAAAGCTTGCTGGTGGCATGCCTCTTGACGCACAGCTGCGCGTCTTCCCGGGACATGCCGCAGCCGTCGTCCGTCACCTTGATCAGCCCCACGCCCCCGCGGCGTATCTCCACCCGCACGGATTTGGCGCCCGCGTCCAGGCTGTTTTCCACCAGCTCCTTCACGACGGAGGCAGGGCGTTCCACCACTTCGCCCGCCGCCACCTGGCTGGCAAGAGTGGGAGACATGACGTGGATGGAGGGCATGGCGGTAACGGAGGGGGAAAGGAAATGCCGGAAAGCGGGAAATTAACCGCCCGCGACGATGGAAACGATTTCCACCCGGTCGCCGGGAGAGACCGTTACCCGGGAAAAATCCTGCGGCAGGAGGGCGGAGCCGTTGTGTTCCACCACGACGGGCTGGCCGTTCATGTTCAAGAGTTTCAGAAGCCGGGAAACGGAACAGGGTTCCGCCAGTCCATACGGGGCTCCGTTCAGCATGATGTCGTTCTGGGCTGCCATGGCGGGGATCATGATACCACAAGGGGAGAAAGAATCCAGAAACATACCTTGGGGATGGCGTAAAAAGATCCCGGTTCAAGGCGGAGGAGGCAAAAAAGAAAAACTGGCATCGCGTACGGGACTCGAACCCGTGTTGCCCGCGTGAAAGGCGGGAGTCCTAGACCGCTAGACGAACGCGACTTGAACCGGTTTTTGCAACATCTTGGAGGCGGGAGCGGGAATCGAACCCGCGAATAACGATTTTGCAGACCGTCGCCTTACCACTTGGCTACCCCGCCGCTGATGTTGTGCGCGGATACTAGGGGAAAGAACCGCGGGTGTCAATCTCGTTTTTGGAAAAGATGCGCTGTTTCTGCGGAAGGCTGTTAGGGAATCCGGTCACGTTCCGGATGGGTACGGCATTGCTTTGATTGCGTCTTCCCGGGAGACGGCAGCCTTGATGGGCAAGCTTCTGATCTTCTGATTTTCCGCGTATTGAATGACAAGGCGGACGCGATCATATTTTTCCGGGAAGGTACAGGTAAAGGGGTGGAATTCTATCGAGCCTGAACGACATCGCGCCATCTCTGTTTCCACAGGAATCCTGCGCCCCTGACGGTCAAGGAATACCATACTTACATAGGGGAAGCTTACAGGATAAGTGAGCCCGAAGTTCCATGCATTGGTTTCCGGCTCCGGACTCACTCGTATGTCCAGATACGGGCATTTTTCCAGATTGGCTACATCCGTTTCTTCCTCAAGGAAGGAGGTGATGTAGAGGGGGATGGAATACTCAGCATTCGGACGGAGATCAATTTCCGTTTCCGGAAGGGAGGCCAGCTGGGCGCATTTCACCGGCACTTTTCCCTTGATCTGAATTCTTCCGTCTTGGGGAAAGGGCCTGTCCTTGATCAGAAGGCCCAGGCAGAACATGCCTTTTCCTGTTTCCGGTTCATAGGAATGGAAGGAAATACTTACGGACATGTCTTTCGGAGAAATTCCGTCTCTATTTCTGATATCCAGCCCCGTTATATTTACATCTGTGGAAAGTACTGCGAGGGGAGAAGTGTAATGGCCGGTGAAAAGGAAATAATGGAATCGGGGAAAGAAATCGGTTATTTGAAGCTTGATGGCCTTTTTGCAGAATGTTTCATGCTGCTCCCCCCTGGAAAGGGCCGGGGTAAGCAGGAGGAGAAGCGCCGCAAGAATCTTCATGGATGGCGGATGAATGAAAAGAAGCGCCTTGCGTGCAAAGCCGGCACTGGAAAGACGGTTCATGGCCGTTTCAGCGGTTGGACAGCAATTGTTTCATCTCCGGAAGTCGGAAGTGAAGCGGGGGGAGTTCTTCTTCAAAAGCGGCTGATTTTTCTTTCCTCAGTGCTTCCGCCCGTTCTTCCAGTTTCCGGGCGGAAGCGAGGATTTTGCGTATTTCCTGGCGTCCGCGTCCTATGTGGGAGACGGCCCGGGACGGGTCCGGCGTCAATTCAGGCCCTCCCTTGAGGTATTTTTCAAAGTATTGCTGGTAATGTTCCGCCAGCTCCCTTCCCCTGGCGAAAAGCTTGCGGTCTTCTTCCACATACGCGACGACAGCAGGGTCCACATCCTTCGTGCTGAGGTCCGCCAGTTCTTCATCCCGTTCCCGCAGCAGGTCCGCCGCCTGTTTGCTGCTTTCCGCCAGACCCGGAAGAGTGGGGTTCTTTTTCAGCTTCAGGAGCCGTTCCACCAGGGCGTCGCTTTTTTCGGAGTATTCCGCATTGATGTCCGCCGCCTTTTTCCAGTAGGAGACGGTGGGATCACCGCAGGAGGCCATCAGAAAAGCCGCCAGTACGGGGAGCGCGCGGCGTAGCAGGGCAACGGTAGTCATGCTTCCTTTGTAGCACCTCCGGGAGGGGAAGCAAGGATGTTTTACGAATTTCCGGCTGCCGGGGATGAATGAAAAAATGTTGAACGTCAGTTAGTTCCATTTCTGGAACGCTTTTTCTCCGCAGGGGAAGGCATTTCCACTACGCCGCTGCTGGCTCCGGGAGTCAGCAGGATTTCCACCTCCAGGGGGAGGGTGGTATCCGCCAGCAGTCCTTCCGGGATGGAGATGCCGATGGGCGCGGAGCTTTTGCCGGGCAGCACTTCCTGAGGTGAAATGATGTCCAGAATGAGGCGGCCGTGCTGGAGAATGTTGATTTTACTGATGGAGAAGGCGTCTTTCATCCCGGTATTGTGCAGCGTGACGCCTTTGAGCTGGGACGGAGCGAACGGCCCCGGAATGGTGAACCGCAGGATGGTGGATTTTCCGGCGGCAATCGGCAGGGGAAGCCAGTATGCCGTAATGTCCGCGTTGGGATTCAGGCTGTCCGTGAGATAGGCGGTCCCGTTGAGGCGTTCCATCATCAGGCTGGAAAGCTCCGGGGAGGCGGGCACGCCCCAGCCCTGGGAGTACATCAGGGAGAGCAGGTACAGGGCTTCCTGGTCCCGGTACTGGACCGCCATTCTCAGGAACCGCGCGGCCTGGGCGTAATCCCGGGAAGCCAGTGGGGGCTGCTGGGGCAGCCGGGGGAAATAGGAGGGGATGTCCATGAGCAGGATGCCCAGCGCCTTCATGGCTTCATAGCATCCTCCGGAGGCGGAACGGTAGAGCCATTCCACCCCTTCTTCCGGCCTGGGGCCTCCCGGGCAGTCCGCAGACATGAGGGTTTTCCCCAGTACCTGCTGGGCAATCGGATAACCCGCTTTAGCCAGTTGTTCCAGAGCCGCCAGCATGTCCGGCGTGATGCCTATGCGGCTGAGGATGTTTCCATGCCCCGGAACGGGTGCGGTGACTGCCTTCACCAGTTTTTTGTAGGCCGGGTCATGCATGATGGCCGGTTCCGGTCCGGCAGGGGCTGTGATGAAGCGGATTTTGGGGAAGATTTCTTCCGTGCGTTTCGTATCGCTTTTGAAACAGGCCATTTGCATGGGCACGGCCTTGTGGGCGGCGTTTTCAAAGGTGTAGGTGTAATTGCGGTCCGTGGACAGCTCCGGAAGGGCCGGGAAGAAGAATGTGGTGATGGACTGCCCCGGCGCCGTGAAGGAAGGAACGGCGTTGATGGAACGGTCCACGAGGGCTCCGTTGGAGTCCCTGATGGTCAGGTGCAGTTCCTCCCCACCGGAGGCAGGCGGCGTGATCTGAAGGTAAATGCAGGAGATGCGCAGTTTTTCCGGCAGGGGGGAGGGAAGGCCGGAGCGGGTTAGAATCGTATCGTCAAGGCGCAGGTGGAAATCCGGCAGCGTCCGCGGTTCCAGCGCCGCGTCTTCCGTCATTTTCAGTTCCGGGATGCGGATGTCCGCCAGATCCCGGATGGGGCCTGCCGTTTCCCTGCCGTTTCCAGTGGGGGAAGGCTGCTGGATGGCGTCCTTGATGGTATTGATAGTGGTGCCCATGGGGGCTTTTTTCACGTAGTCCAGCAGGTAGAAGGCCCCTGCGCCCAGCAGGAGGGTGACGGCGCTCCCTACCATCAGAAACATCATGTGGCGGTTGCGGCGGAGGGTGCGCGCGGACAGCCTGCGCGAGGAGGTATGGAGGTCGTGCGGATGGGCGGTGGCCTTCCTGTTTCCGGAATTTTTCTCGGCGCAGGGGCGCGGCATTCCTTCCGGATGAATGTGGCCGATGTCCGCCGGGGAAATCTGGATGGTGGCGGAGGATTCCTCTCCGGAGATGGCGCAGATGTCGCGGATCCATTCCCGGGCGTTCTGGTAGCGGCAATTGATCTGGGGGGCAAGCGCCTTGTCCAGGGACAGCAGGAACTGCCGTGAGTAGTAGCGGGTGAGCACGGGATCACTGTGCAGCGGCGGCATGCCGTCCTCCGCCAGGCGCACTTCCGCCCGTTCCGGCGGATGGCCCGTGAGCAGGGCGTAAAAGGTGGCTCCCACGGAGTAAAGGTCGCTCCAGGGACCGATGTTCGTTTTCCCCAGCGCCTGTTCCGGGGAGGAATATCCCTGGGTGGTCAGGACAGTGGCGGCGTGCAGCTTCAGGGCATGGCGCGCTGCGCCGAAGTCGATCAGCACGGGCGTGCCTTCCTCCGTCAGCAGGATGTTGCCGGGCTTGATGTCCCGGTGGTAGATATGTCTGGAATGGAGGTAGTCCAGAATCCGGAGCAGCCGCGTCAGCAGGCCCTTCAGCTCGTCTTCCGTATAGCGGTGGCCGGTACTGTGAAGCTTTTCCCCCAGGTAATCCAGGGAAAGCCCCGTGATGTTCTCCATGGCGAAGTAGGCGGTGCCGTTGGCTTCAAAGACGGACAGGATCCTGACGATGCCTGGGTGGTTGAGTTCCGCCAGCGTCTGGGCCTCGCTCAGGAAGCTTTTCAGAGCCCAGGTGTAGTTTTCCAGGTCGTGTTCGTTGTTGGGCCGGATATGGCCGGTCAGCGGATCCCGGTAGGAGCAGCTGGAGGGAAAGTTTTCCTTGATGACCACATTGCGGTTCAGGAACAGGTCCTTGGCCAGATAAGTGATGCCGAAGCCACCGCTGCCCAGAACCCGGACAATTTCATACTGTTCCAGGCGCGTGCCGGGCGCCAGCTCCCGCTGGTAAACGAAGAAGGCCCCTTTTTCTTCCGCATGCGGCAGAGGGGGGCGGCCGGGCAGAATCTGTTCCAGGCCTGTCGACGGTGCGGGAGGCGGCACTTGCCCGCTCGTCCGGGGCTGGTCATCGGTCTGGCCTTCTTTTGCTGGCATGAGGGAAAATTCCTGAAGCGGAGCTGGTGGCATTCTTATATGCCGGGTGCTGCAAGTCAAGGTGAATGCCTGTTTTCCTTCGCGTCCGTTCCGGGAAGTGTTGATCCTATTTTGGACAAAAAAGCGGAGTACAAGGAGAGAAAAACCTCCCTGCCATGGCCAGCGGCACGAAAGATGCCGTTGGAAGCGGCCGGTTAGACCGGCCGGGAAAACCAGGCAAAAAGGGAGGCGGAAAAACGGGGCAACACTCGGAGAAGGTTGCCGGAAGAAGGAGGGGGCAAGCCGTGGAGGAAGGAGAAAAGATGGACGTGGAAGTGAAGCGTGCCAGGAATGAGGAAGGCGGCTTCATGGGAAAAGGGCCGGGATCAAGACAGCCGCATTTTAAAGCCCTGTCTATTCTTCACGTTCTCTCCCTGGGACTGAAGGCTCCCGTTGTTGCCGTTTTCCAGGTGCGGCTCTCCTTTTCCCTGTGACGGGGGCGGGAATCAGGACTTGTGGCGCCTGATGAATTCCCGTGCGGCTTTCAGGTAGGCGTCCGCCGCCGTGCCGGAAGGATCGTGTTCAAAGATGGTGTGGCCGAAGCTGGGCGCTTCCCCCAGCCGGATGGAGCGGGGGATGACAGTCTTGTACAGCATCTGGGGCAGGTGCTGCTCCACCTGGTCAATGACCTGGCGGGAAAGATTGGTGCGGCCGTCATACATGGTCATGAGCACGCCTTCATGCCTGATGCGCGGGTTGGCTCCGCTGGCGCAGATCTGGGCCGTCACGTGCAGGATTTTAGCCAGCCCTTCCAGCCCGAACCATTCGCATTGAAGAGGCGTCAGCACTTCGTCACAGGCGGCCAGGGCGGAGGTCATCAGGACGCCCAGGGAAGGCGGCGTGTCCATGATGCAGTAGTCATACGCTTCCGACTCCCGCAGGGGGGCGAGCGTTTCCCGGAGCCGGGTCAGGTGGTTGCCGGACCGGGCCAGTTCTATTTCCACGCCGGCCAGGTCCATGGTGGAGGGGATGATGTCCAGCCGTTTTCTGCCGGAAGGCAGGATGCACTCTTCCGCCGGAAGCTGGCCGAGTAGGGCCGGATACAGGCTGGTCATGTCTTTCCCTTCCATGCCCAGTCCGCTGGTGGCATTGGCCTGGGGGTCCAGGTCAATGACAAGGATTTTCTTCTTCAGCTGGGCCAGGGCGGCGGCCAGGTTGATGGCCGTGGTGGTTTTTCCCACTCCCCCCTTCTGGTTGGCGATGGCGATGATTTTCATTCGGGAAAAGGGTGCGGGGAAAAGGTAGCATAACGGAGGACCCTTTCAACCATTTTCCTGGAGGAAGAAGGCAGCCCGGACGCCCCGGCGGTTATTCCCCGTTCGGGAGTAGCCCGTTGCAGAGTGCGAGGGAACAGGAGAAAGCCGTTGTTCCGGAGGTCGCAGGCCTGCGGTGTCAGGGAGCCTTGGGGATGGCGGGGCGGTCGGAGGAGAGGACGAGGCGGAAGCCCAGCGCGTCATCCCGCGTGCTTTCCGGCAGGGGGGTGCGGATGGAGGTGGTGAGCTGCTTGGGGCGGAAGGACAGGTAACTGCCGCCGCGGGCCACGCCGTAGTTGCGGATGGGAAGGGAATCCGGCCCCCCATAGGAATCGTCCACCCATTCCATGACGTTCCCTTCCAGGTCGTACAAGCCCAGGTGGTTGGGCGGAAAGGTCTTGACAGGGGCCGTATAGGGCTGTTCGTCCTCATACCCCACAATGACGCGGGAGGAAGGCAGGTAAATCAGGGCGGACTGGTCCGCGAAGTTGCCCGTTTTATCCGGCGGCGGCCAGGAGAACCCCCAGGGAAATACTTCCCGGGAATTTTCATGGGGCAGCGTCTTTTCATAAGGGGAGTCCCCCTTTTCATCCGTCAGGCGCACCCATGAACTCCATTCCTCGTCCTTGGGCAGCCGGTAGGAGTCGTGCTGGTCAATCAGGCCCTGGCTCCGTTCCTTGTTGGTGAGCCACTTGGCAAAGGCGCGCGCATCCTGCCTGCTGACATTGACCACCGGGTGGTTTTCCTCCTGGGGGAAGCCTGGCCTGGCCGGGGCTTTCCTCCCCGTGGCTTTCAGGAACTGCTGGAAATCCTTGACGCGCACTTCATGGGCCATCACCAGGGTGTTGCCGCCCACGGGCGCCAGATCCATGCCCAGGCTGTTGGTCCAGGGCGAGCCGAAGATCACGGATTTGTCCGGCTCCAGCTGGAGGGAAAGGTATAAATCCTGCGGGTCCAGCCCCCTGCGCCGCATGGTGGCGTGTCCCGGCAGTTTGATTTCAATTACGTAGGGCACCTGGTTGACGTATTCTTCAATGGGGGTGCGGCCGATCAGCCTGTTATTGAAAAACACGCTGGCTCCGGGGGGATTGGTGATGACGGTGATGGGAACCTGGAACACGCGGGTGACGTTCAGGACGTACGCGCTGTGACCATCCGTGCGTCCGGACGTTTGCGGCAGGGGATCCGCGTTGATGGAGAATTCCTTGCCCAGCAGTCCCTCCCGTTCGCATTTCTTGTTCAGCCACGCCAGGTAGGCGGTGATGCCGTCCTGCGTGAGCAGGGCCGCATCCTTCTCCGGGTGGCCCGGTTCCATCTGTTCCCGCTTCATCTGGTAGTTCCCCTGCTGGCGGTCTTCCTTCAGGAATTTGTTAAACAGGGCCGCGGTGAGGGGGCCTTGCGCCACATGGCGCGTTTCCGCGGGCATGTAGGTAACGCCTTCCGTATCCTTCCACGGCTGGCTGTCCGTGGGTGGATGGTATTCTTTCAGCATACCGCCCAGCGCCAGCGTGGAGCCGCCTTTCACGGTTCCCGCCTCTTCCTTGTCCGCAAAGCCTGATTTTTTAATGGTGTAGGCCACGGAAGCGCCGGAGGGCAGTTCAATGGGACCGTAGGGCGTTTCATCCAGGTAATTGCCGTCCGCATCGTAGACGGAAGCTCCCGCCGGGGAACTGGTCACCAGCACGTAACCGGTCCGGGATTCTTCTTCCGGCGCGGAGGCGCGGGATTCTGCGTGGACGTCCGCCGCTGGTTCCTCCGGGGGATGCTGGCTGTTGTTGAGCCACAGGGCCCCCCAGTAGGCGGTCAGGGCGCCGGCGACGGCAGCGGCCAGCAGTTGGAGGGTGCGCCGGAGCTGGCGGCGCTTCTTTTTCTTTTGGATGCGGAAACGGGAGGGCACTTCATAGCCCCGGAGGGCGTCAATCTTTTCCGCCAGCTCTTCCGCGGAATCTATGGTGCACTCCTCCACGCGGGGTTCCGCCGCCTGGCAGATGATGGTGTTGAACGCCTGCCACTTCTTGCGCACGGTGCCTTCCGGGAGCTCGTCCGGGAGCTCGGGAAAATCCATGCGGTCCTTGCCCGTGCTGATCTCATACAGCACCTTGGCCAGCGCGTACACGTCCGCCCGCCGGGTGCCGGGGCCGTCCGGGGGAATGAACCCCTCCGTCCCCACGAAGCTGCGCTGGTCCAGATGGGCCACCAGGCCGATGTCCGCCAGCTTGGGGCGGCCGTTGACGAAAATGACGTTCGCCGGCTTGATGTCCCGGTGCGTCAGGTTCTTGCTGTGCAGGTACAGCAGGGCGTGGGCCAGCTGGCTGCCTACCTCCAGGCAGTAATCCAGCGGCAGGGGCTTGTTGCCGGAAAACTTCTTGTCCGTCTGAAGCGTGCGCGGAATATACTCGTCCGGCGTGATGTGAACGCCGGTGCGGGCATCGTCGCCCAGCTCCATGACGTAATAGTAAAAGGGGGAATCCTGGTCATGGCGGCCTACGTGCAGGATGTGGACCAGCCCCGGATGGTTGCGGGCGATGGGTTCATATTGCAGGATGCCCTCAAACTCCCGGTTGAACGTGCGTTCATCTTCAAAGTCCTCCCTCCAGACGATTTTAACGGCGCGCCACGCCCCGGTCAGGGACCTGGCCAGCCAGACCTCCCCGTAAGCGCCGCTGCCTATCTGGCGCACGACCTCATGGTCCGGAATGGAAGGAGTGGGACGCACCACCCGCTTGACGGGCAGCGTCGGCAGATGGCCGCCGGGCATGGGTGATGCGTCCGAAGTCATGGAAGGTGCGGGAATCAGGAAATAACTCCCAGGTTCTTGCCTACCTTGCAGAAAGCCTCAATCGCCTTGTCCAGCTGTTCACGGGTGTGGGCGGCGGAGATCTGCGTGCGGATGCGGGCCTGGCCCTTGGGAACGACGGGATAGAAGAAGCCGACGGCGTACACGCCTTCATCCAGCAGCTGGGCGGAGAAATCCTGGGACAGCTTGGCGTCTCCCAGCATAACCGGGGAAATGGGGTGGTCCTTGCCGCCGATGGTGAAGCCGGCGCCGGTCATGGCGTCACGGAAGTACTTGGTATTGGCTTCCACGCGGTCGCGGGCTTCCGTGGACTGTTCCAGCAGGTCCAGCACCTTGATGGAGGCGGCCACGATGGCGGGGGCCACGCTGTTGGAGAACAGGTACGGGCGTGCCTTCTGGCGCAGGACGTCCACGACTTCCTTCGGGCCGGAAACGTAGCCGCCGGAAGCGCCGCCCAGGGCCTTGCCCAGGGTGCCCGTAGTGATGTCTATGTTGCCGAACAGGCCGCGGTATTCATGCGTGCCGCGGCCGCGGCTGCCCAGGAAGCCTGTGGCGTGGCAGTCGTCAAAGTGGACGATGGCGTTATACTTGGCGGCCAGTTCATGGATCTTGTCCAGCTGGGCGATGATGCCGTCCATGGAAAATACGCCGTCCGTGGAAATCAGCTTCACGCGTGCGCCGGCGGCGTCCGCTTCCTGGAGCTTGGCTTCCAGGTCCGCCATGTCGTTGTTGGCGTAGCGGTAGCGCTTGGCCTTGCAGAGGCGCACGCCGTCAATGATGGAGGCGTGGTTCAGGGAATCGGAAATGATAGCGTCGTCCGCGGTCAGAAGGCCTTCAAACAAGCCGCCGTTCGCGTCAAAGCAGGAGGGGAACAGAATCGTATCTTCCGTGCCGAGGAACTGGGAAAGGCGTTCCTCCAGCTGGCGGTGCAGGGTCTGGGTGCCGCAGATGAAACGCACGGAAGCCATGCCGAAGCCCCACTGGTCAATGGCTTTCTTGGCGGCTTCCATCACTTCCGGATTATTGGCGAGGCCCAGGTAATTATTGGCGCACATGTTGATGACGGAACGGCCGTCCTTCAGCGTCACCTGGGAATACTGCTGAGAAGCGATGAAGCGTTCTTCCTTGTACAGTCCTTCCGCGCGCAGTCCGTCCAGGGTGGAAGTGAGGATCTTTTTGAATTCGGGGGTATACATGTCGAATAATGGAATATGAATTGAAATAGCCAGCAAGTGAACGATCAAGGATCACACGATTGCTCCCGCAACCTATCATTATTGTGCCGTGAAGAAAAGCTTAAAGAACACAACTTGAGGGGTGGGAGCGGACGGCCCCGGGGAGGGGAGAATATCTTTTCATCCCGCTGTAAAAGGGATGAACAAGGACCGGAAGCGCGCCTTCCCTGAAAGAAAAACGGTAGGGCGGGAGAATCCCCGAGAGGCCGGAACGCAGGAGCAAACTTGAGAAAAGGGAAAGGACGGCCTCCGGATGAAGAAACATGCATTTGATACACAAAACGGGCGTCCTGACGCGCTTGAACAGTGAGGGCCGGTTCCTACCTCCGGCCATTGAACCATCATACCCGATCATGAACTTATCCCGTATTTCCTTATGGAGCCTGACCCTGGCAGGATGCTTTCCTGCCGTGCGCGCCGAATCCTGGAACCAGTTCCCGGAAAGCGGTCCCGAAACCACGCTGAACTCCCTGTGGGCGTCCGCCGCCTATGTGCAGACGCTGGTGGAAGCCTCCTCCGCACAGATAGACATTTCCCGTTTCCAGCAAAGGGGGGCTTCCAACCTGTGGGCGGGCGCCCTGGGCAGTTTTGGCGATGCCGGCGTCCGGAACAGCCAGCCTTCCTTTGACTACTCTGCAGCCGGGTATGCGCTGGGGTATGACTACGGCACCTATGGAGAAAAATCAGGCGCCCTTCTGGGGCTGTCGTTCGGACAGCTGTTCGGGCATCAGAACATCCAGGGGATGCCGGACTATCCGGACGGCCCCATTGAAGGAGACCGGTTCCGCCAGTTTGCGTGGATGGCCAACCTGTACGGCGCCTGTTTCCGGGAAACGGGGCCGCGGTCCAACCTCCTTCTTTCCGCAAACATCGCCTTCGGCAGCATGGAGAACAAATGCAATCACAGCGATGAATGGGGGAATGCCTCCAAGTGGGACTCGGAAACGTTCAATATAGGTCTTTCCGCCTCCTGGCGCTACCAGGTGACGAGCTCCTTCAGCGTTATTCCCTTTGCCGGAATAACGTATGTGCACGGCTCCAACAAGGTGAAAAAAGACGGCAGGGGTGGGTCCGGCGGTTCCTCCTGGTGGGAGGATTTCTGGTGGGACGATGACGACTGGGATGACGATGACGACAGCCGGCGCTGGGACAACCGGGGCACGTTTGACAACCTGTCCCTGGCGATGGGGGTAACGCTGGAACATGTCATCCGTTTTTCCGGAAACACCGTATGGATCAATGCCCTGTCCGGGAGCTACTGTCCGGACATCTGCCGGAACGATCCCCATTACACGTTCAGGGACGGCTGGTGGGAAGGGGATGAATACTATGAATCCCGGTACAAGGGGAAGGGCTATTCTCCCGGAAGGCAGTCTTTCAAGGTCAAACTGCTGTCCAGAATAGCCTTCAATGACAGGTGTTCCGTGTTCGCCTCCTATCAGGCGCATTTCCGGGAATCGTTCCTGGAGCACCAGGCGGCGCTGGGCCTTTCCATCTCCTTCTGAACCTTGAGGCCGCCAGGGACAGGCCGTGCGGAAAGCGTGCGGCTTGCCCCCGGATGGCTTAGCGGGAAGGGGTAGTCGCAGGAGAGTGGTTTTCCCCGCCGGAACAATCTCCGGTCTTCAGGAAAAACTCCAGCATCCGGTCCCCCTCAAACGTGAAAAACGCCTCAAACTGTTTTCCGTCAAGCATGGCGGGAAGCCAGTACCGGTCATCCTGCCACATCTGATGGTAGGGAATCCTGTCCACCGGGCACCAGAATGGCTCCGCCTCCGGCGTTTCCGAAGGAGTGCCCGTGAAGGAGGAAGCCATGAACACATGGCAGCGGATTTCCGGAATGGTGCCGCAGGCAAAGGAAAAATTCAGCACGCCCATCTCCCGGGCGTCCGTCACGTCAATTTGGAGTTCCTCCCGGACTTCCCTCAGGACGCATTGGAGAGCCGTCTCCCCCGGCTCAAACTTTCCTCCGGGGCCGTTCACCTTTCCCGCTCCGATCCCCCTCTTCTTGCGGATCAACAAAATCTGGCCGTCCTGCACCACAAACATCAAGGTGGCGAGGATGTCCGGGGTCCAGTCCTGCGGCCATTCAAATCCTGCACTGCTGTTCTGCATGGAGGGATTCTATAATATCGGAGAAAGTAATGAAGCATATATGCTCATGGCCCTGTTTTAAACGTGATATTTTCATGTAGTTAAGGAGGAAATGCGAAAAGATAAAATCCCTGTCAGTGGGCAATCCGGGAGACCGGAAAAAATCATTAAAGAATAGAGTAACATGGGGTAAAGAGGGAAGGGAGGAACCATCTTCCCGGCAATGGATCGGCATATTTCGGCTCTTCATCAAAATCGGTGGATGAGCCGTCAACAGAGCCGCAAGCCAAAGAAC
>NZ_JAJBTT010000052.1 GCF_020860705.1 Akkermansia sp. | reverse complement strand
CTTTGGCTTGCGGCTCTGTTGACGGCTCATCCACCGATTTTGATGAAGAGCCTTTAAATAACCCGCTTAAAAAGAACAAAAAAGCCCGTACCTCATAGTGCGGGCTTATTGCTCAATTAGTTGAAAAAAGAAAGTCTTTGGTACACGGAGAGGGATTCGAACCCCCGACCAACTGTGTGTAAGACAGCCGCTCTACCACTGAGCTATCCGTGCATGAGGTGGCGGGAATATATACCGGAGAATCCGGACCGGCAAGGAGAAAATGAGAAAAATGCGTTTCCATCCCCTTCCCTGACGGCATGCGGAACTACCCGCCTAAGGTCCGGGAATGGGAAAAAGCATGAGCATGATTCCACCAGATGCCGAGCACCAATTGTTGAAGCATTTCCAAATCCCCCCCCTACCGGATGTCCACGCGCCGGAGCGCGCGGTAATGCAGGATGACGAAGAGAACGCACAGGACGGCTTCAGACCAGTAGAAGATGTCCAGGGCATCCCGGCCGGAAGTGAAGCCGTAGGAATGCAGCCCCACGCCCAGCATGTTGACGCCCCACCAGGCAAAGGCGATGATGACGCCGCCCACCACGTTGCTGAAGTGGAGCAGCCAGGGGGACAGCCACCCGGCCTTCCGCGCATGCAGCACCACCAGCTGCCACAGCACAATCATCAGCGCTCCGTTTTCCTTGGGGTCCCAGCCCCAGAAGCGCCCCCAGGATTCATTGCCCCAGATGCCGCCGAAGACCGTTCCCACCAGCGTGAATACCAGGGAGAAGCACAGGATGCCGTAAGCCATGCGATCCAGGGATTGTTCCGTTTTCCTGCCAATCAGGCGCAGAGGGGAAGCCAGCAGGTACACATGGGAGAGCACCGCCGCCAGCAACCCGGCCGCGTACCCCAGCACAATGGTGATCACATGCGTGGAGAGCAGGAAATTGGAGCGCAGAATGGCTACAAGGGGGTCCATGTGGTCCACGGCCTGGGAAGATTCATACAGAATGCCCATCTGGCAGGAAAGAGCCCCCAGCAGAAGCCCAGCTGCGAGTACGATGCCCTTTTTGCTGAACAGTTCCGCCACCAGGGAGCAGAGCACGCCCATGCACGCAATGAAGGCGATGGTTTCATAAGTGTTCCCCACCGGAGATCTCATGGTAATCAGTACGCGGATGGCCAGGGCCGCCACCAGCACGCCGGTCCCCGCCGCGCCCAGCAGCCACGCGGGACTAAACCCGCCGGGACGCAGGAAACGGTGCCAGAAAGGCGCATGGACTGAAGGCCGGAAAAGGGCGCAGACCAGCAGGCAGACGAATGCCGCCACAAAAACGGCCAGGGAGACATAAAGCGGGTCCAGCCGGTAGTAAAAGATTTCCCTTTCCAGGCGGGCCCGTTCCCCGGCGGAGGCTGCTTCATTGGGTTCCGCCAGTTTTTCCAGCAGCAGTCCTTCCGCTTTCGTCCGCAGTTCGGCCGCTTTGCCGTCTTCCATTCCAAGAGACTTGCGCTCCAGCAGGGAGGCCATTGCCAGAAAGGCTCCGGTCGATTTGTCCGGGGAGGCCGTCCACAGATGTTCTCCGCCGTTATTCCCAGAAGGGAACCAACGGGGGAATTCCATCTGTTCCATGGCGGAAGGGTCTTCCAGCATGATCCGGGAACCAAGCATCCAGCCGCGCACCACGTCAAAGTTGCGGGAAAGGGCCAGGATTTCCTTCTGCGCCTCCGTCAGATTCGTCTCCCCCAGCATCCGGATTTCCCGGACGGCGCGGGTCATTTCCTGCCAGTGTTCCGCTATCTGCGCATAGGAGTATTTTTTCCGCTTGTCTGCCTGGTCCGGCAAATGCAAGCGTCTGACCACCTCCTCCCGGTTGACCAGGAAGACCGGGTACTGCTCCGCCAATTCCGGACGGAACATGCAGTCCAGCATCCATTCCACTGGGGAAAGCTTTCTTTTCCCTTCCGGCGTCTCTATGGAAAAGCTTCTCTTGCCCAGAGTACGGAGCAGATGGAAGCCCGCGTACGTGGAAACGGGTTTCAAGCGGCCGCCGTCCTGAACGGCCATGGCGCCAGTGCGTTCCACCAGGGAGGAGGACCAGGGCGCGTAATGCTCCATCCGGACCAGGTGGCTGGCAGGACGGGCCGCCAGCATGCCGATGCCGAAGATCCCCGCCACCAGCAGGCAAATGCCTATCAGGCGCAGGCGGCGTTTCCCTCCCGGAAGGGACGGCTCCTGCTGTTGTTCCTTCTCCCCTTCCGTTCCGGCGGGAATCTGGCCGGGCTTGCGGCGCAGGTATCTTCCAAAGACGAAGGCAAAGTGCCACAGCAGCCCCGCCGCAATGATGTAGGAAGACCATTTGGGCATTTGCTCCAAAGGATTGTGGGAAGCGCGGAGGATGGAAATCAGCCTGCCCGGATGCAGGGAGTCCTGCCCCCAGCTCATCTGGTACAGCGTCCAGCCGGAGATGCGCAGGGGTTCGTTCATGCGGATGACGGCGTCATAATGGCCGCCGGATTCCGGGAAAATGGTTACCTGGGATTCATAGGATTTGGGCTTGGACGTCCCGGGATAGAATTCCGGCACAAAACGGTTCAGGCGTATATCAAACGGCAGGGACTGCTCATGCACCCGGTCGCCCTGGGGCAGTTCCACCTGGTCCACGGCCACCGTCATTTTATTGCCCAGCATGATGCCGGCCAGCAACAGAAGAATGCCGCCGTGGGCCACCAGCACGCCCGCGTGCCTCCAAGTCCACCTGACGCGGAACATGCCGCCTATGAGCAGATTGGCAAAGAGAAGGGCGCATGTAATGCCCATGCCGGGCAGCGGCAGGGAAATCAGGGAATTCTCCCCGCCCAGCGGAATCAGCACGTACGGCGCGCCAAAGAAGGATTCTATGGCAGCCTCCGATCCCATGACGGAAGACAGCCGCACCTGATGCAGCGTACCGGCAAATGTCAACACCAGCAGGACCAGCATCAGGGCAATGCCCAAACCGTAGCTTCCGGAAAACTTCCAGAGGCGCCCCCCGTATTTCATCCACCCCGCAGCCGTGTGTTCCCTGTCCATCAATGTAAAGCGTCCGTATGCAAAAAAAGGAGGGGCCGATCACACGATCAGTTCGTGAAACCGGCCCCAGTCATGTTTCTGGCGAAAAGATGATTAAAAATTGTCCGCCAGTTCTTCAAAGTATGCCTGGGGATGCGCGCAGGCCGGACACACCTTGGGCGCAGTGGGGCCGGTATGCACGTAACCGCAATTGCGGCACTTCCACTGGATTTCCTTTTCCTTGGCAAAAACCTTGCCTTCGCGCACGTTTTCAGCCAACTTGAGGTAGCGGGCTTCATGGTGCTGTTCCACGGTGGCGATCCTGCGGAAGGTTTCTGCAATGGCGGGGAAGCCTTCCTTGTCCGCCACCTCGGCAAACGTGGGGTACATGTCGGACCATTCATCATGCTCGCCGGCAGCGGCGGCCAGCAGGCATTCCTCCGTGGATTCCAGAGGAGCCGTGCAGACGGTGTGCGTCACTTCAATGCAGGCGTCTTTCAACAGCTTGAAGAACACCTTGGCATGTTCCTTTTCATTATCGGCCGTTTCCAGGAAGATGGCTGCAATCTGCTCGTAACCGGCTTTCTTGGCCACACCGGCAAAGTAGGTGTAACGGTTGCGTGCTTCGGACTCCCCGGCAAAGGCCTTGAGGAGGTTCTTTTCTGTTTCTGTTCCTTTAATGGATTTCATAAATGAGTCATGTGGTTGTGTAAGCGGAATTATCGTAATAAGAGTCTGCCGAAAAACAAGCTTTTATTGAATGAATCTAAAAAATCATTTTCCTTCCGGTTTTCCGGAAAAAACCTCACGCCACGGGTCATCCATCTTGTCCGGAACGCTTTCCAGTTCCCGGAGAATTTTCTCCCGCTCCCTGGAAATCCTCTCCTGGTCAGCGGGGTCAGGCGCGGGAGATTCCCCGGGCATCGGAAGCAGGCCGTCCGGCGTTTTGCCGCTGTCAGGGGAAATCGGAGGGGTGATCTCCTTGTTGTCTTCATCCGTCTTCGGCTCCGGATTGTCCGGATCCTGGTCATCCTTTTTCACGGAACTTTCCGGAGCGGCCAGGTTCCGGTACAGGAACACCAGGTCCCCCGCCTCCACGGCGCCGCTGCGTATATCCGCCGGAATACGAGCCCGGCCCATCCGTTCCTCCGTCACGATCAGGTTGGCAACCCGGCGGTTCTCCTCCCTGCCCGGGGACTGGGAAATCAGTACGGTGCCCGGCTCATAAACGTTTCCGGCCAGGGCAATCAGCACGTAATGGTGACTGGGGTACACCTGTTCCACCCTCCCCACATAGACAGGAGGCCTGACGGTCTTTTTGACAGGCTTCACCTGCTGAGAGCAGGAGGCGGCCAGCAACGCACATACGGTCAGAACAGGCAGGGAAAGGAGTCGTTTCATGGGAAGTTTTTTCCTTGTCGTTTCATTCCACCAGCACTTTGCGCGGACGGTTGGTATTGTCCGCAGGCGCAATGATTCCACGGGATTCCAGCAAATCCATCATGCGGGCCGCACGCCCGTACCCGATGCTCAGGCGCCTCTGCAACAGGGACGTGCTCACCTTGCGCTCAATGACGGCCACTTCCAGGCATTTGGCATAGCATTCCTCCTCCGCATCATCCAGCGGGCTGTCCGCCCCGCCGTGGGAGGGTTCATCCAGGGACTTCTGAACCTCTTCATGGAATTGCTGCGTGGCTTGGGAAGCGCAATGGGCCACCAGGGCTTCCACCTCGTCATCGGAGATAAAAGCGCCCTGAGCCCGTTCCACCTGGGCGGAACCCGGCGGCAGGTACAGCAGGTCGCCCTTCCCCACCAGTTTTTCCGCACCCTGCCTGTCCAAAATCACGCGGCTGTCCGTGCCGCTCGCTACCTGGAAGGCAATTCGCGTGGGAATGTTCGCCTTGATCGTTCCCGTCACCACCTGTCTTCTGGGCGTCTGCGTAGCCACAATGAGGTGGATGCCCGCGGCGCGCGCCTTCTGGGTCAGGCGGCCGATATTCGTTTCAATGTCCGCGCCCACCGTCTGCATCAGATCCGCAAGTTCGTCAATGACAATGACAATATAGGGGAAGCGTTCGGGGATGACGCCGTCATCGTCCAGGTCCAGTTCATCATTCTCTTCCGCAGGCCATTCTCCCTGGGATTCCAAATCCCGGGCGATGGATTCCGCCAGGTCTTCATCCCCCTCCCCGTTTTCCGGTTCCGCTACCTCTTCCGCGGGCGCGTCCGGCGGACGCTTGTTGAAGGCTTCAAAGTTGCGTACGCCCACCTTGGCAAAGCAATGGTAGCGGTGTTCCATTTCATTCACGCACCAGCGTAGCGCATTGGGCACCTTCTTGGGATCCGTCACCACCGGCACGATCAGATGCGGCAGTTTGGAATAAGGCTGCATTTCCACCACCTTCGGGTCCACCAGGATCAGCCTCAGTTCATCCGGCCGGAATTTCAGGAGCATGGAGGAAATAATGCTGTTGATGCACACGGATTTGCCGGACCCGGTAGCCCCGGCCACCAGCAGGTGAGGCATGGACGCCAAGTCCCCGATCACGGTGCGGCCATACACGTCCTTCCCCAGGGCCAGGGGTATTTTCTTCTTGGGGGAACAAAAACCGGGATCCTGCAACAATTCACGCAGCGGCACGGCAACCTTTTTACGGTTGACGATTTCAATCCCTACCGTGTCCTTGCCCGGGATGGGCGCCACGATGTTCACGCTCTCCGCCTTCGTGGCCAGCGCAATGTCCTTCGCATACTGGTCAAAGGTATTCACGCGCACGCCGCGCGCCGGATAAACTTCATAACGGGTGATGGTCGGGCCGCGGGTAATGTCTCCCGGCGTCACGTCCACGCGGAACGTCGTCAGCGTCTCAATGATCTTCTGCTGGATTTCCAGCATCTCGTCCTTGTCCTCTTCCGTGGGGCCGTCCAGCTTTTCCTCATAATGAAGCAGTTCAAACGGGGGAAGCTGGTAATCCCGGAATTCCTCCGTAGGCGGCGTGGACAATTTGGAAAAAGGCTGCTCCGCAGGTGCGGGCTTGATTTCCGCCGGTTTAGCCACGGTAATCCTGGGGCTGGGCACCAGGGGAAGACGTCCCTGCGTGCGCGGAGCGCGGGCGGGGGGAGCGGAGTCTGCGGACTTGGCCGGAGAAGCCGCGGCAACCTCATGATATAAACCTTCCAAATCATCTCCCGTGCGTTGCAGGCGGGAAGAAGCCCTGCTCTTTCTATCCGGCCTGGGGGCGGACAGCGCCGCATCTTCCATGCTGGCCCTTACGCGCGCCGCCTCCCTGGCAAGCTGGGCGGACTGACGAGCCATCTTTTTTTCCTTCCTTTGCATGCGCCATCCGCGCCATTCCCGCAGCATGGCGCGGAACAGCGTACGAGGCTGCATGCCGGCGGCATAAACCAGGGCCAGCAGATAACCTAACCCGGAAAGAACCAGCACGGCGGACGTGCCGGCTAAAGGAAGAAGCAGGTGCGTTCCCAGCAAATGGCCTGTCAGGCCGCCGGATCCCTGTATCTGATGGCGCGCTACCCATTCATCCCCCGGCACATGGCCAGCCGTCAGGAACAGGCAGCCGCACAACAGAAGAAAAAGGCCTCCGTACACCACACCGCGGGGCAACTTCCCATGGTGCAGCAGACGGTAAAGGCCCCACCATTCCAGCAGAATGACAAGCACCCAGGCCATGCCGCCCAGCACCCAGTAAAGAATGCCCGCACCGTACAACCCCACCACATCCAGCACATTGGATGTTCCCGGCACCACCTGCCCGGAGTCATTTAAATAACTCCAGCCTATTTCCTGCACGTCAAAAGTCAGCATGGCCGCAAGCAGAGCCGCGCCGCCCAGCAGGGACACGACTCCCCACACCATTCCCAACCAAACAGGGGGACGCCCCTCTTCACGCTCAAATGCATGATGCTCCTGCACATCCAATGCCATACCTGCCTTTTATCCTAACAACTCCGCGCGCCCAACTCAAGGCTAAACAAAAGGAAGGGATCTGAAAGGCGCCGGACTCCGCCTGCCATGGCAGAAATGACAGGTTTCAAAAAGGGAAAAATCCGGAAACAGAGCGTTCCCTCATTCCTTTGAACAGCTCCGTGTATAGTCTTTCCATTACCTGTACAAGAACACCATTCACCTTTAAATCCAACACAAATGCGACAATATCCAACACGCTCTTTCTATCTGATTGATCATATTAATTCAACAGCATTTTTATTATAAAAAGATATGTTATTCCATACTTGGGTATTAGTAGTCAAAAATCCAGCGGATTGCAAATCCTATCAAAATAATAGGATAGGATAATTTTTATAATAATACACTTAATATAAAAATATTATCCTATATAAACGGTAGTTTGAATTAAAATTCTTTTGTTTTTTTAAGACACAAGAATGATAAATAAGTAATTTTTCTTTAATGATTACTATTGACATCGGATTTGCAATCCGCTAATCCTGCCTCCGGCGCTTATGTATATACATATCTGCAAACCATTTCTTGGAAGCCTTCTTGCCGGAATTGCTCTCATTATTCTCATTCCTCTGTTGCTGATCGTGTCGGTACTTCTTGTACTTTCTACAGGAAAATCCCCGTTTTTTCTTCAAACGCGCATAGGGTACAAGGGAAAGCCGTTCAAGATCATCAAATTCAAGACGATGAACGACAGTAAGGCCGAAAACGGGCAGCTTCTGCCTGATGAACAGAGGCTCTTTCCTCTGGGGCGCTTTCTCCGCAGCTCCTCTCTGGACGAACTCCCCCAGCTGATCAACATCCTGAAAGGAGATATGGCTTTTGTGGGCCCCCGCCCCTGGATTCCCTCCCAAATGGCCGCACTCCCGCCCAGCTACTGCCAGAAGCGCTGCTCCGTACGGCCCGGAATCACCGGCATGGCCCAGATCCACGGCCGCAACGGCATTCCCTTCTGCCGCCGCCTCTGCTACGACCTGATCTACGTCCACAACAGCAGCCTGGGGCTGGATATTTCCCTCCTTTTCCGAACGGCACGGAAGGTATTGATCCGTGAAGGAATCCAGCAATGCAACGAAGCTTTCCAGAACAAACTGGGGCAGACCCTGATTCATAACGACCTTTCCCAGCCCTCTTCATCTTCCTTCCAATAACTCATTTCAACTCCATCTATCCAACCTCTCTCCAACCTCTCTCCAACCAATGAACATACACCACCTCATCAGCAAAGCGGCCCTCTGCTCCGCAGTCCTGGCCGCATCCTCTCTCCTGCCTTCTTGCGTTAATCCCAAGGAAGTCCTTTATATCCAGGACGTCTCCGGACAGACTAAAGAAAAGATCAAGGGAAATTACCAGCCCCTCATCCAGAAGGATGACCAGCTCTCCATCACGGTCAGCAGCAAGCAGCCTGAACTGACAGCGCCCTTCGCCGTGTCCGAAATAGGATCCACCACCAATAACACCACCACGTCAAAAGGATACCTGGTGGACGCCAACGGCTGCATCGTGCTGCCCGTTATCGGGAAAATCAAGGCGGCCGGCAAAACCTGCTCCCAGCTGGGAGATGACATTGCCGCCACTCTGAGGAACAGGGACTATATCAGAGACGCCTCCGTCAACGTGCAAATCACGAATTTTAAATTTTCCGTACTGGGGGAAGTCAACTCTCCCGGCACCTACAAAATTGAAGGACAGCGCCTGACAATTCTGGAAGCCATCAGCCGTGCCGGAGACCTGAACATTGACGGCAACCGGGACGTCACTTTGATCCGGGAAACCAACGGAACCCGCCAGATCGCGAACATTGACCTGCGCAGCAAGGACCTGTTCTACTCCCCCTACTATTATATTCAGCAGAATGATACCATTTACGTCACTCCGTCAGACCGGAAGGTGAATACGCGCAGTGACGCCGTCCAATGGTACGGGTGGGGGCTTTCCGGCCTTGGCGTGACCATGGCCATCATCGCTCTCTGCCTGTAATTCCCTCTTTCATCCGGGGCATGGATTGATTCCACCATGCCCCGGATCCACCTTCTCCCAATTTTTTTATCCCCTCATGGCAGACCACAACTCCCCCGCCCATACGACAACGGAAGAAGCAGAAGAAACATCCTTCTCTCTGGAAATGATCCTGGCCATCCTGCGCCGTTACTGGATCATCATTATCCTGTCCGCTCTGGCAGGCGGGGCATTCGCCTACTACTTCGCCGGCAAACAGGGCTACGTTTATCAAAAAACGGCCAGCGTCATGATGCGTGATTCAAAAACAGATCCGAGTGCATCATCCGAGCGCATCATGACAGAACTGGGCATTGATTCGGGCGCGGCCAATCTGGCGAACGAAAGCTTCATCCTCAAATCCACCTCCCTGATGATCAAAGTGGTGGAAGACCTGCATACCAATGTCTCCTACTGGCAAAAAAAGGACTTCCGGGAAATAGACCTTTACAAAAGCAGCCCCCTTCTAGCCGTCTTTGAGCAGATTGAAGAATCCCGCTCCTGCCTTCTTCACGTCACCCCCCTGGATGAACGCCGCTTCATTCTCTCCTATCCCTCCAGCACGGGAGACTTCTCCATGCAGGAGGGAATCTACGGTGAATCTGTTACACTGCCCTTCGCCGTCGTCTCCATCCATCCTACTGCCCAGATGACTGATGATTGGAATGGAAAAACCGTCATCGTGCGCCGGGATTCCATCCTGAGAACCGCCTCCGGCCAACTCGCCAACCTGACTGTTACCCGCCCGGACGTCAAGGACTCCAGCCTTCTGGAAATGAGCCTGACCTCCAGCAATCCTCAAAAAGCCGCTGACGTGCTCAACCACCTCATCCGGGTCTATAACCAAATATCCAAGGACGAAAAAAGCGAAGCGGCACTCAAGACGAAGGAATTCATTCAGAGACGCCTGAAAAAACTGGGAACCGAACTCAGCAAGGTGGATCAGAAAATTACCGACTTCAAAATGAAGAGTGACATCTTCAAGGATACGGACACTACGATGAGTGCGGATTTCAGTACGGCCCAGGCTCTGGAAAAGGAAATCTTTGACCTTGAAACCCAGATCAAGCTGGCGGCGAGCCTCGCCGGAACGCTGGAAGAGGCAGGCCGAAAGGAAGGCCTGCTCTCCGTTGACACCGGTCTGACCGATCCCGGAATTTCAAAGCAGCTTGAAATTTACAATGAAGCCTATCTGGAATACCGGAAAATTGCGGGAAGCGCCGGTTCCCAAAACCCTATCACCATAGGGTTGCGTGACAAAATGAACTCCATCCGCACGGCGGCATATAAATCCCTAGCCAATTACCGGGCCAATCTGGATTTAAAACTCAAGGAACTTACCAACAAGCGGAATTCCCTGGCGGCACGCCTGGAAAACACCGCCACCAAGGAACAGGAAATCACCCCGCTGATCCGTGAACACAAAGTAATGGAAGAACTTTACCTGACCCTGCTAAGCAAGGAACAGGAAAACGATCTGGCTCTGGCAATCGCCAAACCCAGTGCGAAGGTACTGGAAACGGCACACGGCCCGGATGCGCCTATTTCCCCCCAAACCACCCAGTACCTAGCAGCCGGCACCCTCGGCGGAGCGGTAATCTGCATCTTTGCCTTCATAGGAGTGAGAATGATGAACAACAAGCTCATGAACAAGCATGACCTGGCGGGAAAAAGCCACCAGCCCGTCATTGGTGAACTGCCTGGCCTGAGCAAAAAAGAACGCAAACAAGCCATTCCATTCGTCCTGGATGACCACTCCATCATGGCGGAATGCCTCCACATCCTGCGTAACAATGTTGACTCCATGCTGCCCAAACCAGCGCGAGGCGGCCATGTCATCTTGGTCACCTCCACTATGACGGGAGAAGGAAAAACTTTCGTTTCCGCCAATCTGGCGGCCGCCTTCGCCAAGGCGGGCAAGCGCACCCTCCTGATTGATGGAGATCTCCGCAAATTCTCCCTGACACGCCTGCTGGGGGGCCGTGGCCGCAAGGGCATCACCAATCTCCTGCTCAACCAGGTGGATGATCCCTCCAGTATCATTCACCCCCTGGAACATCCTTTCCGGAACATTGACGTGCTTTACTCCGGCTCTGTCGCACCCAACCCTGTCACCCTGCTCAGTACCGCCAAACTGGCTCAACTGCTGGAAATCCAGAAGCAGCAATATGACGCCGTCATTATTGATGCGCCGCCTTACGGCATTCTGGCGGACACAGACATTCTGGCCTCCGAAAGCGACATTACCCTTTACACGGTCCGGAGCGGAAAAATCGACAAACGCTACTTTACACAGGTCCAGCACCTGGCGGACTCCGGCAAACTCCCCAACCTCGCCTACATCATCAATGATGTTGACTTCAAATCCGCCAGCTACAGCCATTACGGCTACGGCTACGGATACCACTACGGTTATGGATCCAAGGAAATCCAGGAATCCCTGAAGGCACAGGATAAGAAGGAAATACACTAGCCGGGAACTATTCAGATCATCCTCTCTCATGTTAGGCAGCCTGTTCACACGCCGCTACGTCACCGCCGATCTTTTTCCGGACGGCATGGATAGGCATACCCATATCCTCTGGGGAGTGGACGACGGAGCCTCCTCCCTGCAGAAAAGCCTGGGCATCATCCGCCAGCTCAAGGCCATGGGACTCCGGGGCGCCTACTGCACCCCTCATATCAAAGCACGCTATCCGGAAAACACGCCGGACCGGCTGCTCCGCCGCTTTGGCCGGCTGCTGAAGGACACCAGGGAAGAAGGATTCCAGCTCAAACTTGCAGCGGAATACATGCTGGACGATCATTTTGAAGAGCAACTGAACAAATATACGCCCTTGACCTATGATGGGGAACACCTGCTCATAGAACTGCCCCAGTACTACCTCCCCACCGCCTGGAAAGACAAAATCAGCGCGGTCAGGGACAGGGGTTACACCCCCGTTCTGGCCCACCCCGAACGCTACGGGCGTGTTCTGCAAGAGGAGGAACTATTCCAGATGGCTGAAGAGGAAGGAATCAAATACCAGGGAAACGTCGGTTCGCTGGGCCGCATTTACGGAAAACAGGCCGCCGTCCTGGCAAAAAAACTCCGGGACCGGAATCTCTATGCCTGGTGGGGTACAGACAGCCATACCCCAGCCATGGCCGGCAACATGCCTCTTAAAACCTAACCTTCTCCTATTCACAACCTCTCTCGATGCCTAACTTTGTCACTAACGCCTCTCTCCGCAGTCCCCAATACAACAGCTTTTACAGCCGATACGGCAAACGCGCCCTGGATTTTACAGTCGCGCTGTTCAGCTTGATCTGTCTGCTCCCTGTATTGGCCATCCCGGCCTTCCTGCTGATCGTCATTCAATGGACGTCTCCCTTTTTTCTTCAAAAACGCATCGGCCGTCACCTCAAGCCCTTTTACATCATCAAATTCAAAACCATGAAAGATATCAGGGACGCAGAAGGACGCCTGCTGCCGGACGAACAACGCTCCACCTTCCTTGGTTCCCTGCTGCGTCGTACCTCCCTGGACGAACTGCCTGAACTCATCAACGTCCTGCTGGGCGATATGAGTTTCATTGGCCCACGCCCCTGGATTCCGGAGCAAATGGTCATCTTTACCCCCTCCACCCGGAGAAAAAGAATGTCCCTGCGCCCGGGCATCACGGGGCTAGCCCAGGTCCACGGTCGCAACAACCTCACCTTCCGGCAGCGGGTATGCTACGACCTGCACTACAAACGCCGCCTCTCCTTAAAAGAAGACATTAAAATATTATGCTACACCTTTTATAAAGTGATTAAACGGGAAGGGATTGATCAGCATCCCCAGGCCCTCCCCCCAAAAGACCCGCAAACCAGAGGCATCCGCGGCAACAATCTGGATTCTCATAAAGTTAATCCCTATCACGGTTTTTAACAAAAAATATCAACTTTCAATAACCAGTTCAAAAACACAATCATGAAAGGAATCGTTCTCGCCGGTGGAGCCGGCACGCGTCTTTATCCCATCACCAAAGGAGTGAGCAAACAGCTGTTGCCTGTCTTTGACAAACCGATGATCTATTATCCCATTTCCGCACTGATGCTGGCCGGAATTAGAGAAATCCTGATCATCTCTACTCCTCAGGATCTGCCCGGTTTCCGTCGTCTTTTGGGCGATGGTTCGGATTTCGGCGTATCTTTCAGCTATGAAGAACAGCCATCTCCGGACGGTCTGGCTCAGGCCTTCATCATCGGCCGCGACTTCATTGGAGGCGACTCAGCCTGCCTCGTACTGGGTGATAACATCTTCTACGGCAACGGCTTCACCTACATGCTCCGAGATGCGGTGCGCACCGCGGAACAAGATTCAAAAGCAACAGTCTTTGGCTATTGGGTTGCAGATCCGGAACGTTACGGCGTGGCGGAATTCGATTCTCAGGGCAATTGCCTCTCCATTGAAGAAAAGCCCGAACATCCCCGTTCCAACTATGCAGTCGTTGGCCTTTACTTCTACCCTAACCGAGTGGTGGACGTTGCCGCCAACGTAAAACCCTCTGCTCGCGGAGAACTGGAAATCACCACGGTAAACCAGCAGTTCCTGCAGGAAGGAGCTCTGTGCGTACAACCTCTTTCCCGTGGCTTTGCCTGGCTGGATACGGGTACGCATGATTCCCTTAGCGAGGCCTCCACCTTCGTTGAGGTGATCGAAAAACGCCAGGGGCTTAAAATCTCCTGTCTTGAAGGCATTGCCTATGAAAACGGCTGGATTGATTCTGAACGCCTCAGACAACTTGCCCAGCCCATGCTTAAGAACGCATACGGCCAGTACCTGATGAACCTGGCTGATGAAAAAGCTCATTAACTTCACTAACCCATGGATATCATCACCACAGCTTTCAACCACGTCGTCATCATTGAACCACGCATCTTTGCAGATGCCCGCGGATACTTTTTTGAATCTTTCTCTCAGAGGGAGTTTGAAGAAAAAGTGCATCCCATCCGCTTCGTGCAGGACAATGAAAGCAAATCCTCTTACGGCGTGCTGCGCGGCCTGCACTTTCAGAAACCACCCTTCGCGCAAAGCAAGCTGGTACGTGTTATCAAGGGTTCAGTCCTTGATGTGGCGGTAGACATCCGTAAGGGTTCTCCTACTTTCGGGCAACACGTTGCCGTGGAACTGACGGAAGAGAACCACCGTCAAATGTTCATTCCACGCGGTTTTGCCCATGGCTTTGCCGTCCTCTCTGATGAAGTCATTTTCCAGTATAAATGCGATAACTTCTACTCCCCCCAAAGTGAAGGAGCCATTGCCTGGAATGATCCCGCTCTGGGAATCGACTGGAAACTGCCAGCCGCCAGCATCCAGCTTTCAGAAAAAGACCGCTGCCACCCCCTTTTGGCGGAGACGGATACCCCCTTTGACATCCATTCCAACCTCTACCCGGAACTGGGCTAAACCTCATCCATCCTACCATGAATATCCTCGTCACCGGCGCCAACGGCCAGCTTGGCAATGAAATGCGCCTCGTCTCCCGGAACAGTGCAGACCACTACATCTTCACTGACGTTGCAGAACTGGACATCACCAATTCCGATGCCGTCCGCTCTCTCGTGCAGGAACAGAACGTGCAGGCCATCATCAACTGCGCCGCTTACACCAATGTGGATAAGGCGGAAGATGAACGCGAACTGGCAGAGCTGCTCAACGCTGCCGCCGTCCGCCACCTTGCAGATGCCATGGCTGACGCAGGCGGCCTTCTCATCCACATCTCCACGGACTACGTCTTCGGCGGAGCCCCCAACAACACTCCCTGTACGGAGAACCTCCCTGCCAAGCCCACCGGCGTTTATGGAGAAACCAAACTTCACGGAGAACAAGCCATTCTGGAAAGCGGCTGCCAGACCATCATCCTCCGCACGGCCTGGCTTTACTCGGAGTTTGGCAAAAACTTCTTAAAAACCATGCTCGCGCTGACCTCAGATAAACCTCAGCTTAAGGTTGTCTTTGACCAGTGCGGCACGCCCACCTATGCGCTGGACCTAGCCCGCGCCATCTTCCACCTGGTGGAAAACCGCCTGTTCCATGGACATGAAGGCATCTACCACTACTCCAATGAAGGAGTCTGTTCCTGGTATGACTTCGCTAAAATGATCGCGGAATACGCCGGTCACGCCGCCTGCGATATTCAGCCCTGCCACAGCAGTGAATTCCCCTCAAAAGTAACCCGCCCGTCCTACTCCGTGCTGGATAAAAGCAAGTTCAAAGCCGCTTTCGGGCTGCGCATTCCCTACTGGACGGAGGCCCTGCGTGAATGCCTTGCCAATATGAACAAGTAAATATCCACACATCCTTATCAGCTTACTATAAAACCATTAAACCCATGTCTGATTTCAAACGCAACATCATCGTCACCGGCGGAGCCGGATTCATTGGCAGTCACGTTGTCCGCCTTTTCGTGAAAAAATACCCGGAGTACCGCATCATCAATGTGGATAAACTCACTTACGCCGGCAACCTTGCCAACCTCAAGGATCTGGAAGACGCCCCCAACCACGTCTTCATGCGCGCCGATATCTGCGACTACGACCGTATGAGCGCCCTCATGGCGGAATACAAGGTGGATGGCATCATTCACCTCGCCGCGGAAAGCCATGTGGACCGCTCCATCCGCGATCCCTTCACCTTTGCCCGCACCAACGTCATGGGCACACTGAGCCTGCTTCAAGCCGCCAAACTCTACTGGGAAGCCCTGCCGGAAAAATATGAGGGCAAACGCTTCTACCACATTTCCACGGATGAAGTGTACGGCGCTCTGGAACTCACCCATCCGGAAGGCATCAAATCCCCGTTCACCACCACAGCCTCCTCCGCGGAACATCACCACGCCTACGGAAAAGACTTCTTCCTGGAAACCACCAAATACAATCCGCACAGCCCTTACAGCGCCTCAAAGGCCGGCAGTGACCACTTCGTACGCGCCTACCATGACACCTACGGCATGCCGACCGTCGTCACCAACTGCTCAAACAACTACGGCCCTTACCAATTCCCGGAAAAACTCATTCCGCTTTTCATCAACAACATCCGCCAGGGCAAACCCCTCCCCGTCTATGGCAGGGGGGAAAACGTGCGCGACTGGCTCTATGTGGAGGATCACGCCCGCGCCATCGACCTCATTTTCCACGAAGGCAAAATTGCGGAAACCTACAACATCGGCGGCTTCAATGAATGGAAGAACATTGACATCATCAAGGTCATCATCGCCACGGTAGACAGACTCCTCGGCAATCCTGCCGGGCATTCCCTGCCCCTCATCACCTACGTGACCGACCGCGCCGGGCACGATCTCCGCTACGCCATCGACAGCCGCAAGCTTCAGTCCGAACTCGGCTGGGAACCCTCCCTCCAATTTGAGGAAGGGATTGAAAAAACCGTCCGCTGGTACCTCGACCACCAGGACTGGATGGACAACATTACGTCCGGCGAATACGAGAAATATTACGAGGAAATGTACCAGGGAAGATAAGCATGCAACCACGGAAAACAGAACCGAGAATCATTGAGCTTCCCAAATTTCTGGACAGAAGAGGCAATTTGTCCTTTATTGAGGAACAACGGCATATACCGTTCGATATTGCCCGCTGCTACTGGATTTACGACGTACCGGGAGGAGAATCGCGCGGGGGCCACGCTTTCCGTAAAAATGAAGAATTTATCGTTGCTCTCTCCGGCAGCTTCGATGTGATGCTGGATCACGGTCACGAGCGTAAAATCTATTCGCTCAACCGTTCCTATTACGGTTTGTATGTCCCTTGTGGATATTGGCGGGAAGTTAAAAACTTCTCTACCAATTCGCTGGCGCTGGTTCTGGCCTCATGCCCTTATGAGCAAGAGGATTACATCCGCGACTACGAGCAATTTAGAAAGGAGATGGCATGAGAACCAGCAGCGTTTACGATTGCACCATCATTGAGCTGGACAAACACCACCATGAACGTGGCAACATCACCGTGGTGGAGAATAATAAAACCGTACCCTTTTCCATACGGCGCGCGTATTATCTTTACGATATTCCGGGGGGGGAAAGCCGCGGCGGCCACGCTCACCACAACCTGCACCAGTTGCTGGTAGCAGCCAGCGGTAGCTTTACCGTCACTCTTGACGACGGCAAGGTGAAGCGCACCTTCCTGCTCAACCGCCCCTATCAGGCTCTGCTCATTGTTCCCGGTATCTGGCGTACTCTGGATGATTTCTCTTCCGGCTCAGTCTGTCTGGTTCTGGCTTCTCACGTCTATGACGAAGCGGATTACATCCGGGATTATCAACAATTTCTGGAGTTAAAACAATGACCATGATTCACCCCTTATCGGATGTCCGGTCTCCTTTTATCGGAGAAGATACAAATGTCTGGCAATTCTGCGTTATTCTGCCTAAGGCCAGAATTGGCAAAGATTGCAATATCTGCGCCCACGTGCTGATTGAAAACGATGTAATCGTGGGCGACCACGTGACTATTAAATCCGGTGTACAACTCTGGGATGGAATTACGATCGAAGACTCGGTTTTTATCGGACCAAACGTCACTTTTACGAATGACCTTGTTCCGCGGTCCAAACGCTATCCCGATTCTTTTTCAAAAACTCTAATCCGGCAGGGAGCCTCCATTGGCGCCAATGCAACTATTCTGGCAGGACGAATCATCGGTGCTTACTCCCTTATTGGCGCCGGCAGTGTAGTAACCAGGGACATTCCGCCACATACGGTGTGGTACGGCAACCCGGCAACCATGCGTGGCTACGTCACCAGAGAAGGTATCCTGCTGGACATGGACATGAAAGACAAGGAAGGAAACACTCACCCAATTAACAACAATGATTAAGTTTTTAAATTTGCAAAAAGTAACTCAGGCCTATGCTGATGAAATCCATGAGGCCGTAAGCCGAGTCATTGACTCGGGCTGGTATCTTCAAGGCCGGGAAAACGATGCTTTTGAAGCTGAATACAGTCATTACATCGGCACCAAACACAGCATCGGCTGCGCCAACGGTCTTGATGCACTCATCTGGATTTTCCGTGCCTATATGGAAATGGGTGTCATGAAGCCCGGTGACGAGGTTATTGTACCGGCCAATACCTACATTGCTTCCATTCTGGCAATTACAGAAAACAACCTGAAGCCTGTTCTGGTAGAGCCGTCCCTTGATACTCTTCAGATGGATGATTCCCTCGTAGAAGCCGCCATTACGAAACGCACACGTGCCATCCTGATCGTTCACCTTTACGGCCAGTGCGCCTATACGGAAAAAATCGGAGAACTCTGCCGCAAGTACAATCTCAAACTGGTGGAAGACAACGCCCAGGCTCATGGCTGCATGTACAGAGCCCGCAAAACCGGCTCGCTAGGCGACGCTGCGGGGCATAGCTTCTATCCTGGTAAAAACCTCGGGGCACTAGGCGATGCAGGCGCTGTCACCACGGATGATGAAAAACTGGCAAAGGCCATCCGTTCTCTGGCTAATTACGGTTCTTCCCGCAAATACGTCTTTCAGTACCAGGGCAGAAACAGCAGACTGGATGAAATTCAGGCGGCCGTTCTCCGGGTGAAACTGCTCCATCTTGATGCAGCGCTGGAGGCCCGCCGCAAAGTCGCACGCTACTACCGTGAAAACATCTCCAATCCCCATGTCCGCCTTCCTCTGCCCGTAGTTGAAGAATCCCATGCCTACCACCTCTTCCCCATCCTCTGTGATCGCCGTGATGAGCTGCAGCAGTTTCTCACGGGACAGGGCATCCAGACGCTTATCCACTACCCCATCCCACCTCATCAGCAGGAATGCTATAAGGAATGGAACCACCTTTCCTTCCCTGTCACCGAACAAATTCACCAGCAGGAACTAAGCCTGCCCATCAGCCCCGTAATGGAGGAAAATGATGTTCTTCATATTGTGAAGAACATTAACAACTTTATTTAAGTATGAAAGTTTCAGTAGTTATACCTTGCTATAACGCAGCAACATATCTACGTAAATGCTTAGACTCGGTCCTCGAACAATCTTACTCAGACTTTGAAGTCGTATGCGTGGATGATGCATCAACGGATTCTACTTGGGAAATTCTCCTAGAATATAGTTTGGCAGACTCGCGAGTTAGAGCTTTTCAGCTTGAGAAGAATAGTGGAGCAGCTAAGTATCCCAGGGATCATGCCGTTAATCTCGCTTTGTCAGAATGGGTAGTAGGCGTTGATTCTGACGATTACATTGAGAGGGATTACCTGATGAAATTAGTCACTAGGCAGCAGGACTCCGATGCTCAAGTTGTCTGTGCTCGGATGATATTCAAACATCCGGATTCATCTTGTGACTTCTCCATCCCTGGTACTGATTTTGATATGGCACAGGTTTTACCTGGTAAAGCGGCAGCAACGCTGACACTAGGAGGATGGACGATAGGCATGAATGGAGCCTTGATAAGCAAAAACGTTTGGCAATCAAGCTCCCAATATCTCAACAGAGATTTTCTCCACATGAACGCTGATGAATATGCCTCAAGGGAAATACTTATCAAAGCTCCTACGGTAGCCTTTGCTGATGCCCATTATTATTATCGCAAACATGAGGAATCGATAACCCATAATGGGGTTCGGATGTATGAGGCGCTTTGGACGGATATTGCCCTAGTATCCCTTTTCCGTGAGAATTATGGAACAAAGAGCATTGAATATAAAAAAGCTCTTACTCGTTTTATTTCTTCTCTTGCAAATTATACGAGAATTTATAATTCATATGGAGATTCCCCTGAAGAAGCTCTGGCTATTATAAAGAAATGCCACAACAGTTTATCAGGACATGCCATTCTCACTTCGCATGTTTCATGGAAACGTAAATTGGTAATGCTCCTTCCCTTTTTTCTTTATCGTAAATTGATGAGAAGGTAATGAACGGTTCTGCAAAAAATTCATACCGCCAGGTATTTAAGGCAACTTCCATCTTTGGAGGGGTGCAGATGTTCAATATTGCTGTCGGACTGGTGCGATCCAAGCTGGCGGCTTCCCTGATAGGTACGGCAGGCTACGGTATTAACAGCCTGCTCTTAGCCCCGCTTGGTTTAATCGGCAGCTTAACAGGGCTGGGCATTGGCTTCAGTGCTATTCGCAATATTTCATTAGCGCATGCGGACGGAAATCAGGATCAGTTTGGAAGAACGGTCAAGACGTTCCGCCGCTGGGTATGGGTTACGGGCTTGCTGGGCATGCTAGTCACCATTTTCCTCGCCCCCTACCTCAGCATGTCCAGCTTCGGGAACGGAGATTATACATGGGCATTTATCGCCCTATCCGTCACATTCTTCCTGGGAGCGGTCACCAGTGGACAAACGGCCGTACTTTATGGTACGCGCAGAATCAAGGACACAGCCCGCTCCACAATGATAGGCGGTGTGCTGGGAGGGCTGACTTCCGTACCATTATACTACTTTTACGGGCTTCAGGGAATCGTTCCGGCCATTATTGCGGCGGCTTGCACCTCCCTGCTGCTTTCCTGGTATTTTGCCAGGCGCGTGCCCGTCAAAAATGTGGACGTGAGTTACCGGGAATCTTTCCATGAAGGAATCTCTTTTGTCAGAGTCGGTTTCATGATGACATTAAGCGGCCTCATGGGAAGTGGAGTGACCTACGGGATGAGCGCCTTCATCAGCCACATGGGCGGCGTTTCCGAGGTAGGATTGTACAATTCCGGCTGGAGTATTACGGAACGTTATGTCGGCATGGTATTTGCCGCCATGGCGGCCGACTATTACCCGCGCCTGTCGGCATTCAGCGGAGATAATGGCAAAATGACGGAGACTGTCAACCAGCAGGCGGAAATAGGTATTTTAATCATCGGCCCCATCATGCTGCTTTACCTGCTGACGCTGCCTATTCTGATTCCCCTGCTGTATACCAGGGAATTCCTGGGCGTCATCCCCTTCACCCAATGGGTAGTCATCGGCATGCTGCTGAAAGTGGTCGGCTGGAGCCTGGGATTCATTGCGCTGGCCAAAGGAGAATCCGGATTATATTTCAGACTTGAACTGCTGGGAACCGTAGTCCAGACCCTGGCAACCATGGGTGGATATGCCCTCTGGGGCCTGGAAGGCGTGGGAGTCGCTTTCGTGATCTTATACTTGTTCTATGTATCGTACATGGTCGTTTTTTACAAGAAGACCATGTTTTTCTCACTTTCCGGCCCACTTTTCCGCGTCTTTGCCTGCATGCAAACCCTTTGCATATTGGCTTTTCTGTCCGTCAAATTCCTTCCCGTTCCCTACGGGTACATTTTCAGTGCCGTATTGCTTATCGTCTCCTGCTTCTTTTCTCTCCACGAGCTGCATAAACGAATAGACCTCAAGGAAATTTCTCAAAAGGTAAAGTCAAAATTTTTCCGAAGAAAACAACCTGACTCCTCAACGACATGACCCAGCCATCCCTTCCTCTTCTGTCAATCGTCGTATTGACTTACAACTCTTCCCAATATGTTCTGGATACCCTTGAAAGCGCCTACAGACAAACGTATTCCGGGCCTATTGAATTGATTATTACAGACGACTGCTCATCAGATGATACGGTAGCCATTTGCCGGGAATGGCTGAAAGAAAAACAGCAGCGCTTCTTCCGGGTAGAACTCATCACAGCTAGAGAAAATACGGGGGTTTCAAAAAACATTAACCGGGGATGCCGGTCTGCCAGAGGGGAATGGATCAAACCGATCGCAGGAGATGATATATTAATAGATCAATGCTTGGAGATATTATATGACCAGGCTCAGCTGATTGGTGACCAATGTTCATTCATCATAGCTCCCCTCTATATTTTTACGGAAACAGAGGAACTGTCATCCGGATCAAACCTGAATATACGCTGGGATCTGGAATCCAATGTATCCATGGATATGGATTACCTCTTTAATCATCCTCTTCTTATCACGCTGGGACCATCCTTCTTCCTTTCTAAAAAAATGATGGAAGAAATAGACTATTATGATGAAATATTCATCAATTTTGAAGATGCACCTCTTGTGCGCAAGGCCATCTCACAAGGTTATCATGTCAACACAATAGATAAACCTGTTGCATTTTACAGATGCCATTCTCAATCCATTACGCGCACTTCACTGAATCATCTGAAAACATATCGCTACATTATCGACATGTACCATTATTATCTGCGTCCAAAATTCAGCCTTGCCAGACGTTGGGACATGTTCTTAAAGCTGCTTCCCATTTACATCTATACATGGATGGGAAGAGAACAATCTATTTATGCGAGCCTGGCATTTCGCCTCAACCGTTATTTTCAAATTTCATATTACAAGAATATTTTAAAAAATAAATAAAATATTATTCTATTCATCATAGATATTCCATTTTTTCTGAAATTCATAATCTCTTCATCTGTGATTCTCTGTTAGTTTCTGAAAATTAATAAATAAAACACGGCATGCTGCTTCAAAAAAAAATCCCCATAATAACCGTTATTTTAAATTATCGTCTGCGCCTTTTCAACGCGCGAAGGCGTTTCCGTCAATTGCATAATGAGTCGGACGCATACGGCCTTGGACGAGTATGCCCCTCCAACTCCACTCCTGTACAAGCTATCCCGGATGAAACCATTCCGCGCAAGAAACAGAATGAGAGCATTTCCTTCGTGTATGACAGCATGACAGCTTCAGCGAATACCATTCATCACGGAGAAAACATATTCAGAGTAAAGGCATGTCGTCAAAAGGACCTTGTCCGCACCGTTGTAAACTAGTGGGGCAGTCTGTTTAAATCGTTAACCTGCACGGAGGAGAAACAATGAACATCTGCATCACCAACACGCGGGAATGTAATCCATTCATCGGAGGGGTGGAAAGTGTCTCCCACCTCCTGGCGCAAGCCTTGACGGAGCGCGGTCACCGCGTCATCTTCGTCGCAGACTCCAGAGCCGGAAAAGAAGCCCGGTACGTCCCCGCAGCGGAAAGTTTCTTTCTCCCGGAAGGGGGCCACCCTGAAAGCCTCCGGAATGTCTCCTTTCTTGCGGACCTCATCCGGCAGCAGGCAATTGACGTTGTTCTGAACCAAGCGGCCAATATAGGACCATTTTCACGCCTGTGGGATGAAGTGAAAAAAAGAACGGATATCCGGCTCGTCTCCGCCATTCACTTTGCCCCCCTTTACAACATTCAAGCAGCCGCCGCCAACTTCTTCATTCTTCCCGTTCTAGGGCGCAACCCTGTCAGATGGTGCAGGAATATTCTACTATGGCTTCGTTTCCACCTGTACCAAAAGAAAAAAATGAAGCGCGCGGAAGCCAGTTTCTACCGTGAGCGTTACCGCAACTCGGATGCCGTCGTCATGCTGTCGGAGGCTTATAAACCAGCATTCGTGGAAATGACGGGCGACACTTCACGGCTGCATGTAATCGGCAATCCCGTCAGGAAACATCACTGCGTCTTTAACAGGGAAGAAAAAAAACATCAGCTTCTGTATGTGGGCCGTCTGGAATATGGCCTTAAACGGGTGGACCGGCTTCTTTCCATATGGAAAGAACTTTACCGGGACTTCCCTTCCTGGGAACTGGTGGTAGTCGGTGACGGAGCCATCCGGCCCGAGCTGGAAAAAATGGTGGAACGACAGCAGATGGAAAGAGTATCCTTCGCCGGGTTCCGCCATCCCGGGGAATACCTGAAGGAAAGCTCCATCCTGTGCCTGACCAGTTCTTCGGAAGGTTTTGGAATGGTTCTTGTTGAGGCCTTGCAGCACGGCTGCGTTCCCGTAGCGTATGACTCCTTTGGCGCGCTCCATGATATCATGGAAGACGGTATCACCGGATATGCCGTGCCCCCCTTCCGGAAGAAGGAATTCATTCACCGCCTCCGCACGCTAATGAGTGACGAAGGGAAAAGGGAGGAAATGGCCAGGGCAGGCACGCGTTCATGCGATCGGCACAATATTGATTACATTGTCCGGCAGTGGGAGAAATTATTCATACAGGTAATATACGAGGGCAGCATTAACAGACAGCAATTTTAATTCTCTCAATAGGCCTACCCATTTTGATGTTTTTTTCATTTAACAAACATAATTTAAGAACTTTACATAATTTTTTATAGAAAAAATTAAATTTTCCTATTTAATTCCACGCGTTATATTTTATAATATATGAACATTTGCTTTATCAGCGCCGGGCAATTCAACGTGACACAAGGAGGTATCGACCGAGTATGTTCTCAGTTGGTCGAATGCTTTCGAAAACGAGGACATGTTGTCTTATGTTGTTATCTATGGGAGAGTTGCGCTCCGGATCATGATCAAGAGCTGCAATTTCAATTTCCTGATACGGAGGACGCAGCCAGTGAGAGAAATGCACTTTATTTGCATGACCTTCTTGTCCGTTACAAGGTGGATATCATTTGCAACCATTCTTTTCTCATTGCTCAACATGACGTATGCGTAACTGCAAAAAAAGGGACATCCGCTAAATTGGTATATACTCTGCATTCGGATCCAAATGTTGCATTGCGAGACATTTTGGATAATCAGGAAAAACATCTGGCATTGGGATATTCTATAACTTCTTTATGGCGTTTTACGTGTTGTTTGCTTAAGAGCCCTGTCTCTTATTATTTGAGACATATTCATACAAAAAAGCGCTTTCTCAAATTATATGATGACTCCGATCAATGTGTTATGCTTTCCCGTGCAGCTGCTGCATCTTTTGCCCGTTTTGCAAACGTACAGAAACCTCAGAAATTAAGTGTAATTCCGGATCCGATCCCTTTCCATGTAAATCTTCACTCAGAGGTAGCTCGGAAAAAACAAGTTCTGTTTGTGGGACGTTTGGTGTGGCAGAAGCGAGTTGATCGTTTGCTGAAGGTTTGGAAGGATATTGAGAAGGATTTCCCCGAGTGGACCTTGGTTATTGTAGGTGATGGCCCGGATAAGGAATTATATGAAAAAATAGGGCAATCCCTCTCATTGAAAAATATTTCTTTTGTTGGTTCCCAATCTTCTGAATCATATTACCGAGCATCGAAAATTTTGTGTCTGACAAGTTCCAGTGAAGGGTTCTCTATGGTCCTAATTGAAGCTCAACAGTATGGATGCGTTCCTGTTGCATATAACTCTTTTCCTGCATTAGCTGATATCATTGATGATGGTGTAAACGGATACGCTGTAACTCCATTTTCTGAACAGGAGTACATAAGCCGCTTGCGCTTATTAATGGAAGATGCTCCGAAAAGAAGACGCATGGCAGAGGAGGGAATGAAGACCTGCCGTAAATTTGACGTTCACAATATAGCGGAACAATGGGAAGTTCTTTTTAAACGAATTTGTTTATAAATCAAGTTCATGAATCAACCTGAAATTTCAATAATCACAGTGGTTAAAGATGACTGTGCCGGAATGAAAGTCACAGCAGAGAGTATTGTGCATCAAAGTGCCTTTTCCCGAATAGAGTGGGTTGTCATCGATGCTGCCTCTCGGGACGGGACTGTGGATGTCATTCAATCTCATTCAGATAAAATAGCATTTTGGGTCAGTGAACCTGATTCCGGCATTTATGATGCCATGAATAAGGGTCTCGAAAAAGTGAAGGGAAAATACTGCCTTTTTCTCAATGCAGGAGATGCATTGCATGCAAATGATGTAATTGAACGGGTTCTTGCCAACGAGAATTATGGACGGGTTGATTATTTGTCGGGAAGTACGCAGTTGTGTCGTCATGGAAAAAAGGAGGCCATAGATTATGCCCCGGAAAAAGTGACCGGTCGCCTTCTTTTTGAGAGAAGTCTTTCTCATCAAGCAACTTTTATCCGTACATCCAGATTGAAATCTATGGGAGGATATGATCGTGCTTATAAAATCGCGGCGGATGCTAAGGCTTTTTTTCATGATATCATTATATTGAATGCAAGCTATGCGCCACTTCATTTTGTTGTTGCAGATTATGATATAACAGGAATATCCTCTACTAATTATCAGCTAACCACTGAGGAGAGAAATCGTTTCCTCTCAACCCTCTTGCCTTCCAGAATGTACGATGATTATAGAAAAATGGTTTATGGTGAGACGGCATTGGAAAAGATACAGATCAAAATACAGGGAAGTGTTGAATATAAATTACTCACCATTATAGCTTTAGTAATTTATTCACCAACAGCTTTGTTTAACAGAATACGAATGAAGTTAAGAAAATAAATCCCTCATCAAAATAAAACTATGCGAGTTCTCTGGTTTTCCATTACGCCATCCATGTTTGCGCCCTCTACTGTTTCCCACAACGGAGGAGGCTGGGTGGCGTCGCTGGAAGGAATTATGCGCACTTTACCCGAAGTAGAACTCGGCATTGCATTCGAACTGGGCGGCTATGATTTCAAGTATGAAGATTCCGGCGTCACCTATTATCCGCTTTCTACTCCCAAACACCCTCGCTGGGCACGGTTCTTGGGCAAGCGGAACGAGACGGGGGAAACAACTGCCTACCTCAAGGTGATTGAGGATTTCAAGCCGGATTTGATCCAGATTTTCGGTAGTGAGAATGATTTTGGCGCCATTTTCACCCTGACGGATATTCCCGTGCTCATCCACATGCAGGGCAGTCTGCCCCCCTACCACAATGCCCTATTTCCCGTTGGCATGAATTCCTGGGATTTCCTCTTCTGTGGAGGTTTGTGCCGCCATCGCCGCCTGATGGGGCTGCGTTCGGAATCATCTTTTCGTAAAAAAGCGGAACGGGAAATCAATACGATCCAGTCCTGCCGTCATTTCCTTGGCAGGACGGCATGGGACAAGGCTCTTGTCAAACTCTTCAACCCTCAGGCAAACTATTTTCACTGTGAGGAAGCTCTACGCCCCTCCTTCTTCCATGGAGAAAAATTATGGACCCCTCCCGCACCGAGTGACGGAAAGGTTCGGATAGCCAGTGTTATTTCGAATCCATGGTACAAGGGGCTGGATCTCATCCTGAAAACGGCAAAGCTGCTACGTCGTTTTACAAAACTGGATGTGGAATGGAAGGTGTACGGCGTGAGCGATATCGTACCTTTCTTTGAAAAGAAATATGGCATTAAGGCTGCGGCAGTAGGAGTGCACGCCATGGGAGCCGTTTCTCAGGAGGCTCTGGTAGAGGCCTTGTGCAGCGCTCATTGTTTCGTTGCTCCAAGTTATATAGATAATAGCCCGAACAGCGTCTGCGAGGCTCAACTGCTGGGTATGCCGGTACTGGCAACCAATGTAGGCGGGGTTTCCTCCATCGTGAGGGAGGGAGAGACGGGAATCCTCTTCCCCGCGAACGATCCCTACATGCTGGCCTCTCATATTACCAGTCTGCTGGAAGAGCCGGATAGGGCTCGCTCCCTGGGGCAGGCGGCCCGTGAACAGGCGCTTTCCAGACATAACCCGGAAAGCATCGGCCGGAACCTGCTTTCCATTTACAGAAAGGTTTTGAAACATGCGTAACTTCATTTTCAGCTGTGTTGCCATGCTGGGAACCCTGCTGGGACTCATGGGCCGTTTATGGCCGGCGCGTCTGCAGTACCTCGGCTATCTGCTCCGGCGGCATGTAGTGACCGCGCGACATAAGCATCGCTTCCGTAGCTTTGGCGAGCATTCACTGCTGGCTCAAGGGCTGACCTTGTTGGCACCACATCACATTTCCATCGGGTGCAGGGTGTCTGTCATGCGTCATTGCGTGTTGGAAACCTGTGCTCCGGAGGGGATGGAGTCAAATCTCATCATCGCCGATGGCGTTTCCCTAGGGGAATATTCCCATGTGACCTGCGCACGGCGTATTGAAATCGGGGAAGGCGTACTCACCGGCCGCTTTGTGCTGATTACGGACAACGGGCATGGCGCTTCACTCCCGGAGGAAAGTGAACGCCCTCCCCTGCTGCGCCCCGTCCATTCTCCCGGGCCTGTCATCATTGGCCGACATGTCTGGATAGGGGACAAGGTGACCATCCTTCCCAACGTTCGCATTGGGGAGGGCGCCATTCTCGCAGCCAATGCCGTGATCACCAAAGACGTACCTCCATTTTCCATTGTTGCCGGCTGCCCGGCTAAAGTAGTCAAATATATTCAACATGAACACTAAAGATATTAAAGTTATTCCCGTTTATCTTCCCCAGTTTCATACTATCCCGGAAAATGACGAGTGGTGGGGAAAGGGCTTTACCGAATGGACGAATGTACGGGAGGCCAAACCTCTATTCCCCGGACACAAGCAGCCACGGACACCGCTCAACGGAAACTACTATGACTTGAGCGAGGTAGAAACCCTGAAATGGCAATGCGAACTGGCGAAAAAATATGGCATCTACGGCTTTTGCATGTACCATTACTGGTTCAACGGGCATCTCCTGCTGGAGAAACCCATGGAGATGCTTCTGGCTCATCCGGAGATTGACATCAAGTACTGCATTTCATGGGCAAACCATGACTGGACGGATGCATGGAAGGCCAAGGATCGCGCGCCCCGCGTTCTGATCGCCCACGACTTTGATGATGAGCAGGACTGGGTGAACCATTTCAACTACATGCTGCCCTTCTTCAAGGATCCTCGTTACATGAGGGAAAACAACAAGCCTATCATGGTCATCTATATACCGAACCTGATCCGCAAGCTGCCGAAGATGCTCGCGCTCTGGACGGACATGGCAAAAGAAGCCGGGCTGGAGGGGCTGACCTATATTTACCAGAGCGCCTCGTCCAGCTTTGATGATTCCTGGGATAAATCCCTCTTTGATTACGGTGTAGAGATGAATCCCGGCTACGCCAATATGTACTTTCGGAAGAAAAAAGCCGGAATATTCCCGAAACTCATGAAGTATTCCCGTGAACTGAAGCGGCTACTGCATATTCGCCGCAGCCTGCTTCCTCAGCGGAAGGTAAAGGAAGTGGTTCAGGCGGACTATGATGAAACGTGGCGGAAGATTCTTCAACTACGCCCACGAACGGACTGCAGGATGATTCCCTGCGCTTTTACGGACTGGGATAATACGCCGCGCCATCGTATGAACGGGTATCTGTACTCAGGAGTATCTGCCGGAAAATTCAAAAACTATTTTTCTCAATTGGTGGAAAATACCAAAAACTACTATGACACTGACATGATCTTCGTATTCGCCTGGAATGAATGGGCGGAAGGGGGCTATCTGGAGCCGGATGAAATCTCCGGCTATGGTTATCTGGAAGCAATTAAAAATGCACTTGGCGAGTAGTCTGTATGAAAATTAGTGTTATAGCCATTTTTTACAATTCCGCGGCCTGGGTGCGGAAGTGCGTGGACTCCATCCTGGCTCAACAGGGCCATTTTGATCTCGAATTGATCGCTGTTGATGATTGTAGCCCGGATGAAACGCTTAACATTCTCCAGTCGTATGGGGATTCACGGCTTCGGATTGTTCACCATGAAATCAACAGGGGAATTTCATCTGCCAGAAATTCTGGCCTGGAGCATACAACAGGAGACTGTTTCTTTTTCATTGATGGGGATGATTATCTCCCGGATGGTGCTTTAGCTCGCCTCACAGAGTACTTTTCGGATGAAGTCGATTGGGTTCAGGGTAGCTATGCCATATGCGACGGGACGGGCAAGGTTCTATCTTTACGGAACTATCCTGATGCCAAGTATGGTTCTCATCGCAGTATTGAAAAAAATTTTGACCAGTTGGAGTTTATTTATACCCACAACCGCCTAATTAATTCCCGTTTGAAAGATATCCGCTTCCCGATAGGGAAAGCCCATGAAGATCGTTTTTGGAATGTAGAGGCCTTCCCTCGGCTACAGAAAATTATCTGTGTTTCCTCACCAACTTACAACTACATTGCCCATCCGTCTTCGTTCTCCAATAAGAGCCGCGCATCAGTACTTTATATTGAAAGCGCCATGGATCTTCTGAAACACATGGATGCTGCCGGAAGGTGTTGGGAGGATATGGCGGATACCTTCATGATAACTGCGATAGAAAAAAACTGTTACTTATGGGAGTTCCCTCCGGCATTCCGCAAAAACATCCGGACCCGACTGAAAAAACGCCGTCCCATAAAAATTAACATTGCAGCTTTCCCACGTTTCACGAAACACGTTCACAACATGATTGCAGCGGGAATGCCGGATATGATGATGGGGTATATTTGCACCATCTATCGGATCTTCATGAAAATCTTAAATCGCCCGGTATGATATGAAACGTGTTTTGTTTTGTCTGTCGGATTTCAAACAAGGAGGAATTCCCCGTTGTCTCCAATCTCTTTTGGAACAATTGGATACATCTTTTGTTAAAGCAGATGTTCTCTGCCTATATCAGGATGGTCCCTACAAGGGAGCATTAAAAAATTGCCGAGTTTTACCGGAGGATTACGTTGTTTCCCGTTTAATGGTTCATACCAAAAAGATAGGATGGAGGAATATATGGAAACATTTGCCGGCTTTGGCTCTGAAATGCTGGCGCACTCTTATACTCAAACTGACCCGTCGCGATATTCTGACGGAACGCCTGCATCAGCTGGCGAGCAAGTGTTCCGGATATGATGCTGTGATTGCCTATGCCGAAGGCATGCCTGCCCAGTTGGTTGAACAAATCACTTGTTCCCGTAAATTTGTGTGGATTCACAACGATTATTCATGGGAATGCGCCCGCAGCGGAGCCTCTCAAACCAATTTTCCCGTTTTTGAAAAGGTGGTGTGCGTATCGGAAGCGGCCCGTCAGGCCTGGATTGCCTGTTATCCCCATCTGGAAGCCAAAACGGAGACATTATACAATATCATTAATGAGGAACATATCAGGGCGCGGGCAGAAGACCCGTTGGATGATCCCGACTTTTGTACCGCTCAATTTACGTTGGTATCTATCGGCCGTGTTTGTGCCCAAAAGCAATTTGAAGTGATTCCATCCATAGCGGCGGAATTGAAAAAGGCAGGAGGTAGCTTCCACTGGTACATTATTGGCGGTGGGCCGAAGAATGAGGAGGAGCTTGTGCGTTCAGCCATCCGTAAGCAGGATGTTCAGGCTTGTGTGACTTTGCTGGGAGAGAAGGTAAATCCATACCCCTATCTAAAGCAGGCAGACGCCTTCGTATTAACTTCCCGGTATGAGAGTTACCCTACGGTCATCAATGAAGCCGCCATCCTGCAAGTGCCCATCGTGGCTAACGACATTCCTTGTGTGCGGGAAATGTTGCATGAATATGATGGAATAGTGGTTGATATAAAACACATGGCTCAATCACTGACTACGTTATTAAATCATAACTCATTGAGGGGGGGGGGATACCCCAACAACAAATACTGGATGCGCATTAGCATAATGCCACCTTAATGAAATAATTCTATTCGCTGGTGCCGTGATAATATGGAAATGTTCAAGTGGACATCAAATA
>NZ_JAJBTT010000040.1 GCF_020860705.1 Akkermansia sp. | reverse complement strand
CATTGTGGAAAACAGTTTTTCCGATCTGGAGAATCTCCTCCGGATTATCAATCCGCATATATTTGTCTATGCAAATTCAACTGAGTGCTTGGAAGGTTTTTGTGTGGATTGTTTTTCCTTTTCTTGTTTTTTATTTAAGTAGTCATACCTCCCCATTATACGAAATTTCAGGAAATGGTGATCCCATTATTTATGGAATCATGGGTAAAGGCATGGTGTCGGGATTGGTTCCCTATTGCGACCTATTTGATCAGAAGGGGCCTTTCATTTTTTTGATTTATGCAATTTCATGTTGGTGCTGTGGTTCCTATGAAATCATATTTATTTTTGAGGCGCTGGCCATGACTGCGGCAATGGTATTTTGCTATAAAATATCGGCTTTGTTTGTATCAGAAAAAAAAGCATTGCTTGTATCAATGCTGCTTCCTTTTTTCATATGCAGTTTCCCTTATTATGCAGGAGGAGGGAACCCTTCGCAATTTTTATTACCCTTCCAGTTTGCTTCCATATATTACTTATACCGTTTGAGAAAAGGAGAAAAAGTTTTTACCAGGACCGGTTTTTTATTCGGCATCAGTTTTGGAGTGGCGTTTCTATTGAAATTCAATCTTATAGCATTTTGGTGCGTTCCTTGTGTTTATGGTATGCACCTGTGCTGGCATGAGAGGAAATTCAGCCGATTTGTTATTCCTTTATTATTAGCACTGATTATATCTATTTTGCCATTTCTGATCTATTTCATATACTATGATAGTTTAAAGGAGGCCTGGGAGGGGTATATTATTTTTAATATAGGATATGGAGGAGAGGCTGCTTCTCTGTCTGAAGTTATTTGTAATTATGCCGCATGGTTGAAAAGGGAGGTGATGTATCCCAATATGTTTTTATGGGTGGTCGGTTTGGTTGGTATCGTTGTAAGCAGGATTCCCAAACGGGAAAAATGGTACTATGTCACGGCATTTCTGGTAACATGTGTTGGCGTTCAGGGAAATGGCAGTACTCATTTTCCTCATTACGGTCACACGTTGGTTCCATTTGCTACGGCAGGATGTCTCTTTATAATAAAAATGATTCATATTGATGAATGTGTATCTGAAGAACAAAGGAAAACATTTTTTGTATTATCTGTTGTGGGAACCATGGTTTTCACGATTTTAAATTGCGTTAATTTTTCTCTTAAGGGAAAAATGAAAGAATTATATTCATTTCTTAATATTGGACATTTTGAAAAATGTGTCGCAGTCGGCGAATATGGGCTGTGGTTTTATCAAGCTAATGATATCATCCCTGCTATTCGTACATTCACGATTTGTGCTTCCAATGAGAATGTGGCAGAAAAGGAAAGAATGAATCAGGTAATGGAAATTGAAGCAGGGAAAATACCGTATATCGTTGTGGCTGGCCATTATTTTGACGGAAATGAAAAAGAGGGAAATTCAAGAAAGGCCATGAAGTCTCTGTTAAAGAAAGAGTATGATCTGATTCGTTCTGTTTCCCGGAATAATGAAGAAATAAATATATACTGCCGCCGTTCTGTCCAAGTGTTTCGTAACCGGGCATGCCTGGAGGAGTAATAAAAATTAGGCGGAATTAAGAGAAAATAACAATTTTGAACAAGATGGGTCCACACCGCCATGAAGGGATGAATATGTTCAGACTAAAATTTTAACAACTAGCTCGCCATTTTTTGGAAGCGAGCAAAATTATTCAACTGTTACCGTGGCGTCCAGCGGTCGGTCCGAGACGGGAAATTGCAGTTCATAAAAGCCGTTTCCCAGATTCTTGACGGGGGTATTGCCTGCTTTGACGACGCCTTTTCCCCGCCAGACGATTACAGGGCCGGATTCTTTCACGCGGAAGCGGAGGCTGTCTGCCCCGTATTCCGGCGCAGCGGCCAGGGCGCAGGTGGACAGGAATTTGTCACCCCTGCCGATGACGGCCCAGCCCCGGACGATGGGGGCCATGATGAACAGACGGTCCTTGAACCCCGCCAGCTCCACGTCCAGGTCCGGCTCTGCCGGGGTCAGGGCGCGGCCTCCCTCGGCGGAATAAGCGGCGATTCCCTCCGCCGGGAGGCTGGCATAGGCTTCCGCCGCCCTGCCGTTCAGCAGGGCGGCCGCGTTTTTGTAATCCGGCAGGGAGATTTTTCCCCGCACCGGTTCTGCCGGGGAGGGGTGCCTGAGGTTGTACAGCACCACGGCGGCGCTCTGGTTGGGCAGAGGGGCGATCACCCGGTACAGGCGGTTCTCGTTCAGGGCGTCCAGGAAAACGGAATCAGGCAGGGGTACGGCAGGAGCCAGCGGGCGCAGAAGAAGGCCGTCAGACCAGACCAGGGGCATGATGTGTTCCGGATTGAGCTTGTCCGCAGGGTCTGAAAGATAGACGGGACCGCCGGACACGGCTTTGGAAACGGCCATGAGGCGTGCGCTGGCGGGGTCGGTGGAATGGAACATGTCATGGTCCGGCCACGCGGTCTGTCCCAGCCAGAGCGTATTGGCGTAGGACTGGAGGATGTGGGACTTGCCCATGGCTTCATCTCCCAGCTTGTAGTCGATGCTGCACCTGGTGGCAGCGCTGTAGCGCGTGTTCTGGATATTGACGGTGCCCTGCGCCATGCAGTTGATCATGCTGAGGCCCGTCTGGCGGCAGGCCTGTTCCAGGGCTTCCGAACATTTGGTGTTATGGCGGACCGGATTGTCCAGGCCGTCCGCGTGCTTCAGGTATTCCGCCTGCACGTCGATCTTCACGAAGTCGAACCCGGCATTCTTGACGGATTGGAGAAAGGGGGTGTAAAACGCTCCAGCCCCTCCGGGGCCGTCACCGGGGAGGATTTTCCCCTTGGAGGTGGTGACCAGGCCGCGAGCCGTTTGGGCGTCCAGCCGGTGCCTGGGGTGGATTCCTTTCCAGAGTCCGTAATAGCAGTGCCACAGCCCCATCCATTTCAGTTTGGAGCTTTTGTGCTTCATCAGGGGAGCCCATCCCTGAGGGAATTGGTCCTTCCTGGGCTGGAAGCTGATTAACTGAAGGTTTTCTTGGGTCTGGAAGCCGTCATCCACCAGCATCCACCGGACGGGGACGGAGGATTCCTCCAGTTTCTGTGCCGTTTGTTCAAGCAGCTTGGAAGAGATGTTTTTTTTATACTGCTCCCAGCTGCACCATCCGAGGTACTTGAAGGGTTCCGGATAGGCCTTTTTTTCCCGGGAAAAGGTTCTGCCTTTGATGAAGGGGAGGGAAAGGGCCTTGCCCCAGACGCCGGAGCAGGCGCGGTAAATATTCTTGTCCACAGCGGTGACGGCCAGAACGGGCTGCGGTTTGGTGGAGGGGGCGCCCAGTGTGCCGGATTCCAGCAGGATGCTGCCGTCTCCGTCCAGTTTCAGCCATGCGAGGGAATCCGGGGAGGCGACGGGGAGGACCGCCATGAATCGGCCGTCCTTGAGATGGAACAGCGCAAACATGGCGTGGTCTCCCGGTTTGGCGGTGCTGGGGTTCGGCTTGCTGTTCAGCAACTTGCCGGGGTCCGTTTGTCCGAACCAGGGCAGGACCCGGTTGCCGTCTCCGGGCCAGCGGCCGCTGTCCGCCGCAAACCAGCAGAAGGATTGGTAGGGAGGTACGGTGAGAGGCTGGGAGGTTTTGCCGGGAACGGGCGTCAGAAGGGAAGTGCGGGACTGGGCGCTCACGGGGCATACGGTCAGGAACGCCAGGGCCAGTGTCAGGAGAGAGGGAGTTTTCATCGAGTCAGTAAAAAATCAGGGGAAAGCTATTACAATTTAATAAACACGTTGCGCTTATAGAAGGCAAATAAAATCAGCCATTGCAGCAACAGAAAGGATAGTGCGAGAAGTACGGGTTGTGCGGAAGGGAAAAAATCCGCCGCGCCGCTGAAGATGCGCTCGTTAAGTTCTTCTGCGTTCACCAGGGAGTGAATCAGGTATGCAGCCAGGGCGTTCAGGCCGATGACGCGCAGGGGAAAGGACCATTTTCCGCCGTTCCATACGTCGATGGCCAGATGGAACAGGGACAGGAGCATCAGGGAGATTCCGGCGGCGGCCAGAACGAAAGTGCCGGTCCACATGTTCTTGATCATGGGGTAAACGTTGTCCAGCATGAGGGCGGCGCAGAACAGGAGAAAGCCGGCGGCCAGCATCAGAAGGCAGAGGCGCACGGGAGGCATGCGGCTTTCCTTCAAAAAGTTTCCCGTCAGCCAGCCGCCCAGGCACAGGGCGGTGGCGGAGACGATGCAGAGCGGTCCTTCCGGATCAAATGTTCCCCCGTGCAGTCGGCCGGGCAGCCAGTGCGTGTCTACCCAGGAATTGACGGAGCTGTCAGGCGTGAAACTGCCGCCTGTGAATTGAAGGGCAGCCACCAGCCCCAGCAGCGCGGCTCCAGCGGCGGCTATGGCCCCCTGCCGCCGGAGCAGCAGGATGCAGCTGCCCGCCATGGCGCAGGAAAAGCCGATCAGCCCCAGGACGGACGCGTACCGCATGTCCTCCGTCCAGGTGAGCGTTCCATTGACGAGCATTCCCAGCAGGGCCAGGATCAAGGCGCGTTTCCAGAGACGGAAAAATCCGGGAGCCATGGCGGCGTTTCTCCCCATGTATTTTGCCAGGGAGAAGGACATGGAAACGCCGGAGATGAATACGAAGACGGGGAATACCAGATCATACAGATGCAGTCCTTCCCATGCGGCGTGGGTCATCTGGCGCCCGGCTTCCCTGAGGAAGGCGTTTTCCGGATTTCTGGCAACCATTAGCAGAATCAGGGCGTCCAGCCCCAGGATGATGAGCATGTCCAGCCCGCGCAGGGCGTCCAGGGAATGCAACCTGGGGAGACGGGCGGGGGAGGAAGGGGC
>NZ_JAJBTT010000014.1 GCF_020860705.1 Akkermansia sp. | reverse complement strand
ATGATGAAAATAAAAAAAATGGTTTCCCCACTTGACTCCGGATTTGAAATCCGTTGATATGAAATCCGAATTTGGAATCGAGGATAATTTAATGTTTTTTATTGATTTTAAATAATTTTAAACGTCAGGGCTACCTTTTCCAGTTTGTGAGAGGAACAGGAGACGCCCAAATTCGTAGATGGGTGTTCATCCTGATGAGCGTTTTTGCGCCGACTTGTGCCGGAGATGGGGCGGCTGCTGCCCGAAATGGTACGCAGGAGGGACCGTTCCGGGCTATGGGGCTGCATGGCCGTAGCCGTATGAGCTGCGCAAAACGGAGGCTTTTTCCGTTTTGTCAGTGCCGGGCCGCCGGGTTTGAGGAGATGCAGGAAAAGGCTTCGGCAGGAATGTCCTGCTTCTTGAGGCCCGCAGCAGCGTTTTCCCATTTCAGGGAAAGGGAGGAGGAGGGCGTTTTTCCTACATAACCAATCCGGATGGGGTGGAGGCCGGCTTTCAGTTTTACCGTCTGGGCGGCCAGGGCGGCGGGGCCGATTTTTGCCAGTACGTCTTCCGCCACGCCCTGCACGGCGCGGGAATCCGCTTCTTCTCCGGGTATGTAGTTGAAGTCCGCGTCAATCAGCTGCATGTCATGCAGGTGGACGAAGGCCTTGGAGCCTTCTCCGGCGTCCGTGTTCAGGTAGAATGTATATTCCCCGTCTTTAGGCACCGTCAGGTAGCCGCTGAGTTCCACGCCTTTCCGGGCCAGGGAAGGCGTTACCTGCACGTTTACGCCTGCCGTGTGTCCAGCGGCGTCCGGAGAACCCATCTGGGAGAAATCCGGAACCCAGTCAAAGCTACGGTTCCATACACGCCAGGCCAGCCCCGGTTTCAAGCCGGAAGGGCAGGGAGAGAGTGAAGGGACGCAGGCGGCGTCCAGCCCCTGGACGGACTGTGGCGCGGAAGAGCGCCTCATCCTCAGTACGCGGGCTTTCATTTTTTCCTGAAGGTCCGGCCTGGAGGAGGCCAGGTTCTTCGCCTCCTGCGGATCCTTTTTCGTGTCAAAAATCATGAAATCCTTCTCCGGATTGAGTTTCCTGTCATCATTGTTTCCTCCCCCCTGGCGGCGCACCCCTTTCAGGCCGTCCACGTAAACCACCTGCTGCATGTCCGTATCCCCCTTCACATTCCGGTGGGCGGGCAGGAAGTCTTGGAAATCTGTCGTGACCAGGTCTCCAAAGTATTCCACGTAGATATTGCTCTTCTTCTGCCGTTCGGGAACGCCTGCCAGCGTGGGCAGCAGGGAAACGCCGTCGCAGCGGGCGGGCACGGGCACCCCGGCCGCCTCCGCAAAGGTGGCCATCCAGTCCTGGAACTGGGAGGCGTTCAGGGAAATGCCTCCCTTGTTGATGTATTTGGGCCAGCGCACCAGGGTTGGTTCCCTCATGCCGCCCTCCCACGTATCCTTCTTAATGCCGTCCATCATGCCGTAAGCCCGGAAATAGGCGGGATTCTTCGCGCCGTGCCAGTGTTTGGAGTCCGCGCCTCCCTCGTGATGGGGGCCGTTGTCGGAGGTGAAGACGATCATCGTGTTGTCGTCAATGCCCAGCTCCTTGAGCGTCTGGATCATATCCGCGATGGTGTCGTCCACGCGGCGTATCATGGTGGCGTGGCGGCGTTCCACTTCCTGGTCAATGCAGGGAGCGGCGTTGTCCGGATGAATGTAGGAATCCTTCTCATACTTCCCCTTCACTCCTGCGGCTTCGGCCAGGGCCTTCGTTCCCGTATTGCTGGTGGCCAGGCCGTCTTTCTCCACCCATTGCAGCCCTCCGTGCACGCCCAGCCCGGGCGGGTAGGCGCAGGCCGGCACGACGCTGTTGGCATGCGGAGCGGGAAACGCCAGGTACAGGAAGAAAGGCTGGGAGGGAGTTCTTGCATGGTGGTCCATGATCCATTTTTTGGCGCGGGCGGCGAACATGTCCGTGTCATAGGCCGTATCCGGGACGGTGGATCTTACGTTCCTCAGCCGGGGGGCGTCATCCAGATGGTTGTATTCCCATACCTTTCCGAGGTCCGGGTTCTTCGCTATTTTCATGTTTTCCCCGAGGTAGTGGAAATGGCCGGACAAGTGGTCCACGACACCGTAGAAGTAATCGAATCCCCGCTGGTCAGGGGTGGCGCTCATGCTGTAATGGTAGCCTGGCTTGCCGCCTGCGGATTCCCCGCCGCCGCCGATACCCCATTTGCCGACGGCGGCCGTTTCATAGCCGGCTCCTTTCAGCACCGTGGCCAGCGTGTGGGAATTTTCAATGGGATCGTCAAAGCATTTGTTGCGCAGCACCCGGGAGTGGCCCATGTGCACCCCCAGCATCAGGCCGGCGCGGGCGGGGGCGCAGACTGGAGACGTGGTGTAATGGCGGCGCAGCTGCATGCCTTCCGCGGCCATCCTGTCCAGGGTGGGCGTTTTAAAGCTGTGCTCGCGGGGGACCGTTCTTCCATTAAGCTCCGGATGTTCCCAGAAGGCGTTCACTTCACCCCATCCCATGTCGTCCACCAGGATGAGGATGATGTTGGGTTTGGAGCCGGCCATCCCTTTCAGCCTTGCGGTTTCCCCTGCGAGGGAATTGGCGGAACAGGGAACAATCAGGAACAGCGCGGAGAGAAAAAAACGGCGGAAAATCATGGCGTCAGTCGGTTAAACTGGTTATTGTTACGTGGGCACGATGGCGTTTCTGACAAAAATATTACTTTGTGAAGTTGTTTTGCCGATCTTCAAATGAATGTCTTCCGTGTTCCGGGTCAGCCGCGGATCTCCGAGAAAGCATGAAAAAGAAACCGGGCGCCGCACATGCAAACATGACGGACGGAAAACCGGGAGGAAAAGAAAATTTCAGCATGGCTGCATTCCCGTAAAAGTCAGGGGAAAAAACAGGCGCCAGAAGATCTGGATACATTATAACATTTTAATAATCAATATATTAAAATTTAAAAATAAGATGGATTTCAATAGGTGGGAGAGTTGAAAGAAGCGGGTTATGTTTCATCTTGGTTTTTAGTTGCTTTTGTGAACTTGACCTGTCTTTTTAATGTTGTTAAAAGAATAGTTTATGTTCCGCTTTTGGTTTTACGGATGGGTATTTGTCCTGGCCGCCGTTTTTTCTCCTGCCTGTGCCGAAGAAGATGTGACCGGACGTCCGGCTGCTCCGGAACAGTATTTCGCATGGGAATGGAAGGAGGCCTATTGGGGCAAAGCGGCCGCCGTTTACTGGCCCACCCTGTTTCCGGAAAATCCTCCCTTCAAGTATGCGTGCATTTACCTGGGTTCCTTTGATCAGGAATCCGGGTTTTATCTGGATGGGGATACGTTGTATTGGGCCCGGTCCGTAGGGGCTCAAAGCATGCAGATGTTGAGCCAGAAGCCGATCGTCAATCTTCAGACGAGGAACATGGTGTCCGGAGTTTCCCTGGCGGCCTGCCTGTGGGCTCCCGCAATGCACAGCCTGCTGGCCGGCTGGGACTGGATTCTGGAGGAAAACCCTTTCCATGTTCTGGGAAAGGGGGAGGATAAATGGTATGCCCCCGGCTTCCGGGACGGGATAATGATGGCTGGAGCCTGGATGGAGTCCCTGGTGAATCCCTACCTGTATTCCAGGAATGAGGTGAGAAGAGGGCGTGTCATGCTGAAGCCCGCTCTTGCGGAGGCTCTTCGGCGGACCTGGGATGAGACCGTAACAAAGAGAACGTTTTCCATGAGGTTGTACCGTGAGTACCTGGAACGGCTGGACGGAGATTATTGCTACTTCCGCGGAGCTTCGGGGCCGGTCGGTGAAGATTTATGCTCCGGAGCCGGCAGCATGAGGTGCTCCATGATGGATCTGGTCCACGGATTGATGGACATGGCGATGATGGATGATTGGAATGAGGAGACGGAACGCTGGCTGATGGAACAGTGCGCCAAGGTACGCCGGCATGCTTCCGAAGTGGGAGACAAGGCCCCTCCCATGGTTTCAGAAAAATGGGTGCAGGATGTGATGGACCGGTATTTCCAAAGCCTGGATAAAGAGAGGGCAAAAGACAGGGAAGGAACGGCGGAGGGCCTTTCCGGTGCCGGTTCCGCCCTGCCGGAGGGAGAAGAGGAGAAGCCGGCAAAGCCTGAGCCGGATCAAAAAGCGTTCGTCAAGGGATACCGGGAACGTTTTTTCAAGCCGCTGGAAGAAAATCCCCTGTGGCATGACCTTTTTCCGAAAGGGGCCGGGGGAAAACCGGCCGCGCTCTGGTTTGGAGAGCGGGGAGTAACCGGAATTTACGTGAATGGTGCGGAAATGGGCCGGGCTTTTGCCCGGAACACTAATCCAGAGCTGGTGTACTGGGACTATTTTTTCCGCGGAGTTCCGGAACGGCGTCTTTCCCCTTATGAAGGGGAGCCGGAGGCGAGTGGAGAATACGGCCCCAGGGTCAAGCGGGAATGGATGGCGCTGGGAGACAGGCTGTCCAGCCTGTCCGTCATGATTCTGAATCGGATTGCCCGCAGGGAAATTCCGGCTCCGAATGTCCCCGCCAACCCGGAGGCGGATGATATTTCCATGATTGTCGTGCGCGGGGATGACGGGACTACGCGGATCATTTCCCCGCGGGAGAAAGGAGCGAAGGCTGTGCTCCAATTTCTGGAATCCGTCTATGAATCCTATGAAGTGTCCTGTGTGGAGGAGAGCGCCTGTTATATCAGGAAAATGCATGAGGAGCTCCAGGGGAAGAATCCGCAGTCCGGAAGCGGGGGGAATGATGAGGAATTCGGGAACTTCGGCAGCCGTTATCTATGGTGAATCCGGTGAAGCGCCGGAAAGCTGGAAGGGAGGGAGCCGGAATGAAGCGGGAATTTAGTCTTGATACCGGTAGGGGCGGGCGTATCATGTGCTTTAGTATGCACGCCGACTTGGAGAAATTATTGTCTCTGGGGAAAATCACCCCCTCTCTCGCTGAAAAACTTGATCGCATCGCACCTGGCCGTTACTGCTTCCATTCTTCCTGGGGCGCTGGCAAAGTCATTTCCTGGAATCTGCCTGCCAAGAAGCTGATTATTGATTTTGAAGAAAATCCGGAACATGAAGTTGCCCTGGAATTTGCCCCCCGGATTCTGGAGTTCCTGGAGGAAGGCCACTTCCTGGCCAGGCGTTATGAAGATACGGAAGCACTGATCAGCCTGGCTGCGGATGATCCCGTGGAACTGGTGCGCATCACGCTGCAGGGCTACGGCAATTCCCTCACCCCGGAAAAACTGGAAGCCGCGCTGAAAGGCACCGTCATTGCGGAGGATAAATGGAAGAACTGGTGGGACAAGGTGCGCGCCATGCTGCGTTCCAACGTGCAGTTCATGATGCCTACCCGCAAGGGGGAACGCATTACCCTCCGTTCCAATATTATTTCCCGTGCCCAGGCGGCCCTGGAGGATTACAACAAGGCCGCCGACCTGAAGGCCAAGGTGCGCGTGCTTGACGGCATCAAGATGGAAGCCGTGATCGCAGAGCCGGCCGTTGTCAATACCCTGATCCAGGCGGTGGACGCCGATGTGCGCAATGGCGGAAGCCTGGCTTTGCAGCAGGTGCTGGAGCTGGCCGTTCTGCGGGATGACCTGATTGCCGCCGTGAAGAACACGGAAGCCGCCCAGGAGTGCTATCCCCTCCGTTCCCTGGTGGAAGCCGGCATTGGGGATGTGGAGCGTTTCGCGGAAGTGCTCAATTCCATGCCGGCCGTGCGCCAGAAGCGCGTGTATGCCGTCCTTCCCGACATTTTTGGCGAAGAATGGCCGCAGAAGGCGTTGACCCTGTTTGATGCCAGTGGCGCCCGCGCCGTGGGGGAAATTGCCAAATTCCTGATTGAGGAAGGGCAGGACAAGGTCCTCGTCAAGCATCTGAAGCATGAACTGCTGCGCCAGAACCTGCCGGCGGAGTCCCTCATCTGGATCTGCCGCCAGAGGCATGACGCCTCCAAGCCCCTCTTCGGGCTGCCCGTAGGCATCGCCATGCTTTCCCTGATTGAACAGGACCACATGGACGGCGGCCCCAACCGCATGCTGCGCCTGAAGAACCTGTTCATGGAAGACAAGAATATCATCCAGGAGATGATCAAGGGACAGGACGCAGCGGAGGTGCGCCAGTTTGCCAAGATGCTGTACAACACCTCCGCTTTTTCAGAACAGGACCGCGGCGCGTTGATGGCTCGCGTGATCAGCGTGTTCCCGGATCTGCATTCCATCGTTCTGGACGCCCTGGTGGATACTTCCGACAAGCCGGAGCCGATCTTTGTTTCCTGGGAAAGCCTGGAAGCCCGGAAGAAGGAGCTTGAAGAACTGGTGAACGTGAAGATTCCGGAAAACCTGCACAACAAGAAGATTTCCCGTGCGGAGGGGGACCTCCGCGAAAACGGCGGTTACCAGGACGCCAAGGAAGTGGAAAAGGTGCTCAACCGCCGCCGTTCAGAGCTGGAACACGCGCTGGCGCTGGCCCGCGGCACGGATTTTGTCGTGACGGATACTTCCCGCGCCGCGATGGGCACGAAGGTGACCCTGCAGCCGCTGGATGGCGGAGATGCCGTGGTGTACACTATTCTGGGCGCTTGGGATACGAACCCGGAAAAACACATTGTCTCCTATCTTTCCCAGGTGGGCAAGGAGCTGACGGGCAAGAGCGTGGGAGACCAGGTAAAAATCGTTCCGATGGACGGCGATAAGAAAAAGGTGTTCACCATCACGAAGATCGAAGCGGCTTTTTAAAAAGCTGTTTTTCCTTGAAAGTAAACATTTTAAAATCCCTCTCTTCTTTTTAGAAGAGAGGGATTTTTTTGTTCATGGAAAATTTTTATGCCGCATGACGGATTGTGAATCCGAGGTCAACCAAAAAAGCCATTATTTGAATTTTATTTTATCATTATAAGTGCATTAGCGAAATGAAGCATCATTTGTAAGACCAGATTGTTTAGCGACCAATAACTTTCCCTTTCCGGACTCGAAAATCAAAACACCTTATTATCAGATTCCTACATAGAATATGTTCTTGAAAAAATTTTCAAATCTGTAACGGATTCACAATCCGCTAGGAGAGAGGAAATGCTTCCCGGCATTTATTAACCAATAATTCTTATTCTTATGAAGAAAACCCTGCTGTTAACAGCATTTCTGGTACTCTCTTCCATCACGGGCTATGCGTCCACAGTGGTGGTAACGTTCGGGGTGAATACTTTGGACAGAGGGATGTCTACTTTCACTGGCACCTATCTTGGGGAGTCAGGCAGTGTGAACCTGATCACGACAGGTAGCAATGGGCAGAGCTATACCTCTTCCGGCCTTACGGCCTTTGATGGAGACTCTACTGGCATCACCATCAAAACGGGAGCCGGCGCCTGCGGAGGACCGGGCTGTCTGACGACAGGCAATGTCAAGGATTCCTATGATTCTGTCCAAAATCCGAATAAATTTTTCGATATATTTGGTGCGGATATGGCAACGGGTGACAACGGCGGATGTATTAACATTGCCAGCGGGAATTATACCATGCAGCTGGGTGGCCTGTCTTCCGGGGTCTATACCCTGACCATGCTGGTCGGCCGCGGCAACACTACTTATGGGACCGCTTCTTCCACCTACACATTGGACGGCACGGGAATCACAGGGCTGTCTGCCAATATCCTGGATCACTCAGCCGGAATGTCTGCCAGTCTGAACGGCACGGATTTAACGCTGGGCAGGGGAGAAGGCGACTGGGCTCTTGTGGAGTATACGTTTACCGTCACTGCTGACAATACCACCTTGAATTTGAAATCAGAAGGTTCCGGCAACATCGGTGCCCTGGCTCTTGCCTCCGTGCCGGAACCGGCCACCGCAAGCTTGGGCCTGCTGGGCCTGGGCGTTCTGCTGATGCGCCGTCGCCGGGCATAACGCCTTTTTGACGCGAGCGCCGGCTGTTTGTGGAAAGAACGGCCGGCGCTTTCTTATTTGCGAACGGAAGATCACGATGAGAAAACTGCATTGGCTTGGATGGATTCCGACTGTTCTGGCCGCCTGTTGCCTGGCGCATGCTGAAGAAATAGGGATAGGTGTGCTGAATGGCTCTACGGCCACGGAAGCGGCGTTCCTGAAAGCGGAGCCCGGTACGTTGGCGGAGGAAGGAAAGATCTGGAATTTCATCACGCCGGAAGAGAATGTCTCAACGACTGCCGCCACCCTGAAAACCACGGAGGGCACGGCAACGGAGGCCGGGTGCGTTCTGAAGTCCGGTTATTGCAAAACCAACGGGATCTTTTCCACAGGCAGGAACCGCGATTTCCTGCTGATGGATTCTTGGGCCGGAATCAGGGGGGCGGAAAATGCGGTGATTTCCCATTTGCCCGGCTCCATGGCGGAATACTGCCACGTGGAGATTTACGGAGACTGCAATGATTCCAACCGTGACATGCTTTATACGGCGAACGGCATCACCGGAACTATCCGGGACCGCGGCACGTTTTCCGGCACGTTTCAGGAGGGGGGGAACAAGGTCGTTCTGCGGTATGTGCCGGTCACGAACGGAACCATCACGATTACGGGCAACGCCGCCGCCCAGACCCGTTCCGCGATCAACGCCATCCGCCTTATTGCGCCGTCCCCCGGCATCATGTCTTTTACGGCGGCTCCTTCAGAGATCATGGAAGGGGACTCCGCCGGAGCCGTCCTGAGTTGGAAAACCTGGAAATGCCATACCGTTACGCTGAGCATCAAGGATGACGGGGACATTCCCGTTACCACGGAAAATGGTACGGGTTCCGTTACAGTGACCCCTCCAACCACGACGACCTACGTGCTGAAAGCAACGGATGAAAACGGAACGGAATCCACGGCGGAAGTGACGGTGACCGTCAAGAGGCAGGAACCGGAAATTCTTCTCTTTGAATCGGACAAAAAAAGGCTTGTTCCCGGCAGTGAGGAAAAGGCCACGCTGACCTGGAGCACCGTCATGGCGCAAAGCCTGACGCTGACGGGGAACGGAAAAGACATCCCCATCAGCAGTGAATCCGGTTCCGGCACCCTCCAGGTCAATCCTGCGGAGACTACGCAGTATACGCTGACCCTGGCCGCCGCGGACGGCACGAAAAAGAGTAAATCCCTGATTGTTTCTGTTCTGGCGGAGAATACGCCCAATATTCTGTTTTTCCTGGTGGACGATATGGGCTGGCAGGATACGTCCGTTCCATTCTACTATAAGGACGGCCAGCCGGTGGTCACGGAATTGAACAGGTTTTACAAGACGCCTTCCATGGAAAGGCTGGCGGCCCAGGGGCTGAAATTCACGAATGCCTATTCCTGCCCGGTCTGTTCTCCCGGCCGTACTTCCCTGATGACAGGGAAAAATTCCGCCCATCACCGGGTGACCAACTGGACGGCTGTGGATTCCCCGACTCTCAATGAGTCCGGCGGCGGTCCGCTTCCCCACATCCGGGCTCCCCAGTGGAATATGGCGGGGATGAGCGAACAGGAAATTCCTCTTCCCCGGGTTCTGCAGGACGCGGGATACCGGACCATCAGCGTGGGAAAGGCCCACTTTGCTCCCTCCAACCAGCGCTATTCCAACCCGGCCAATCTGGGGTTTGACGTCAACATCGCCGGCTGTTCCGCCGGCCAGCCGGCTTCCTACAAGGGGGAAGAACAGTTTGGCAGCGGGAATACCCATGTTCCGGATCTGGAGAAGTACTACGGAACTTCCTCGGAGGAAGACAGGAAGAAAAACTTTCTGACCAACGCCCTGACGCTGGAAATGAAAAGGGAGATTAAAGATGCCGTGGATAAGAACGTGCCCTTTTTTGCCTACATGACCCATTATGCCGTCCACCAGCGTCATGACCAGCCGGACCCCAACGGGGATTACAATACCTATCCCGATGGGTCTTCCTTTGAACCGGGCGTGGTCATGAACGCCAATCTCCGCAACTTCGGCACCTTGATCGGCGGCATGGACAAGTCCCTGGGAGACCTGATGGATTACCTGAAAGAGCTGGGCGTGGCTAACAAGACGCTTATTATTTTCATGTCCGACAACGGCGGGGACTCCCCTATCCAGATGGACCAGTCCCAGAATGTTCCCAATGTTGAGAAAATAAGCGCCGTAGCCCCCCTCAGAGGCCGCAAATGCAGCCGTTATGAAGGAGGCACCCGCGTTCCCATGATCGTAGGGTGGGCGGAAGTGGACCCTTCCAGCCCTGTCCAGCAGGAATACCCTATCCCCCAGAATGCCGTCAATCATGATATCGTGGCCATCTGGGACATTTATCCCACCATTCTGAGCATGCTGAAGCTCAAGGTGCCTGTGGATCAGCAGGTGGATGGAGAAGACATCAGCCCCTATTTCAGGAATGACGCGTCCTTCCACCGTACGCAAAAAATCTACCACCACTTCCCGCACCATCATACCTACGCCAATTTCTATTCCACCTACCGTGAAGGGGACTGGAAGGTCATTTATAATTACATGGACCAGTACGCCAATACGGCCCTGTGGGCCGGCAACGGCTACCAAACAGCGGGCCGTTTTCCGTGGCAGCTTTTCAATCTGAAGGATGACATCAGTGAAAGCAATAACCTGGCGCAGGATCCCGCTCAGAAGGAACGCCTGATGCGCATGGCTCGTTCCCTGATCCGGGAATTGAACAAAGTGGATGCCCAATTTCCGGTTCTCACGAAAAATGGGCAGATCATAGGAACAGCCTATATCCGCATGCCGGACCTGCCGGAGGTGGATTCCGACGGGGACGGCGTGCCTGATCTCATTGAAGACGCCAATGGCAACGGACTCGTCGACCCCGGAGAGACTGATCCCGATGATTCGTCCTCCGTGGTCCCCATTCAGGAATAACTTTTTCCCCAGCAGATGAATTTCATGAATAGACCACGGCTATTCCTTCATTCCGCATCCCATGGCCGCCTGACCGGGCTGGCCCTCTGTTCCGGATTGCTTCTTTCCGGGGCCCTGCTTATGGGTGATACCATCATCAATGCCGGAGGCGGCGCCAGCAATGCCGACAAGACGGGCAACGGGGGAGGCACGCTGGATTACGGGAAGGTCACTTTTTCCGGAACGGCTTCCTATGAGAACAATACGGTCCGCGGCTTTTCCCAGGGCGGCGCTCTTTATGCCGGTTCCGTCGTTCAGCAGGATGCCGTCTCGTTTACCGGCAACCGGGCGGAGGAAGGCAGCGGCGGCGCGCTCTACAGCCGTGGAGACGTGCAGGTGGCGGCAGGTTCCTCCTTTACCGGCAATGCGGCGGCCCTCAACGGAGGAGCTGTGTGCCTGGACGCCAATGATGGAGAGAACGTGCGCACGGTGAACGTGGAAAGCGGCTGTACGTTTTCCGGCAACGGCGCCGGCAATTTGGGGGGCGCCATTTATGTCTCCGGAAACAGTGCGGAGGCCCCAACCGTCCTCAACTTCCATTCTGCGGATTCTTCCCGTCCCATTTCCTTCAGCGGCAACTACCGGGGCCGCTCCGTGGGTTCCTCTGCGGGCGGCGTGGCCAATTCCATCACGGTGATGGGAAATGTCCGCGTGGTCATGCAGGCGGAACGGGACTGCCTGATCAGCATGGAAGACCCTCTTTATTCCTTTGCGGGATACTCTTCCACGTCCAGCCTGAGAAAAACGGGGGACGGAACGCTGGGGTTCGGGGAAGGCGTTTCCCTGTGCCGTTTTCCGGTGAGTGTGGAAGCCGGAACGGTCCGGCTGGGCGCAAATGCCGGGATACGCGGAATGACGCGGCTGGATGTGTCCCCCGGCGCGTGCCTGTCCTTTTCTCTTCCGCAGACTCCCGGCCAGGCCGCCCCATGGAGCGTGGAGGGGCCCGTTTCCCTGGACGGTACGGCGGAATTGCACGTGGCGCTTCCGGCCATGGCAGGGAAGGAGAAGTATCAAAGCTGGAAGCTGGTGGAAGGAAATTCCCTTTCCATGGCGGCGCTTCCTTCCGTTTCCTATGATGCCGCCAGTGCGGAAGCTTGGAAACAGGCGGGCAGTTTTTCCCTGCGGCAGGAAGATGCGCCAGGAAAGAGCACTCTGGTGCTGGTCTGGACGCGCACGCCTTCCCCGTATGACCAATGGAAGGATGACCACTTTACGGAAGGAACGCCTGAAGATCAGACCAACCCGGATGCATGTCCTGCGGGCGACGGCGTCACCAACCTGATGAAGTATGCCACAGGGCTGGATCCGACCAAACCCTGTGGAAGCGTGACGAAGCTGACAACCGGGCAGGAGAATGGGGAATGGCATCTGGTACTGGAATGGCCGGTGAATCCGGCGGCCACGGATGTGACGTTTATCGTGGAAAGTACGGAAGACCTGGTCAACTGGACGGAGGAGGCCGTAGTGGAGCCCGAAGGCGACCATGCGGAATACCGGGATTCCGTGGCGATAGACGGCCATGCGCCGGCGCGGCGTTTCCTGAGATTGAAAGTGACGCGGGAATAGGGCGGTGAAGGCAGGGAGAAGTGGAGCTGTTTTTTGATGAAACGAGGCGATGAGGGCCGGGAGGCCCTCATTCCCAGCCGGCCCGGGAAGATGTGTTCCGGAGGGCAGGCATGATACGCCGTGCATGTTCATTAGGGTCTTCCCTGGGAGTTAGGGGCTCCCGTCCCTGATCAGGAGAAACTTTGTTATTGCATGTCCGGCTGCCGTTTTATGAGGGCCGGGAGGCCCTCATTCCCAGTCGGCTCGGGAGAGTGTATTTCCGGCGGCAGCTAGGAATACACGGGGCACTTTTCCTGAGTATGTATTTCCCCTGGGTGTGTTAGAGCCGTTTTTCCGTATGATGTTCTCCCCGCAACATCAAAAAGGGCTGTTCCACATGCGGCGGAACAGCCCCTGAAAACGGGTGACGGCAAGAGCCGCAGATTATTTGGCAAGAACCTTCCGAACGGCGGCGGCAACGTTTTCCACGTTCATGCCGAGTTCTTCCAGCACCTGCGCGCCGGGCGCCGAGAAGCCGAAGCGGTTGATGCCCACGGCTTCACCCTGGCAGCCCAGGTATTTCCACCACAGGTCCGTTACGCCGGCTTCCACGGAGACCCTTCTCATGCAGGAGGAGGGCAGAACGCTTTCCCGGTATTCCGCAGGCTGCGCGTCAAAGCGGAAGAAGCTGGGCATGGAAACTACGCGGATTCCTTCTCCGATGCTCTCTGCGGCTTTCAGGGCCAGTTCAAGTTCTGATCCGCTGGCCAGGATGATGGCTTGCAATGCTCCCTGTTCATGACGGGCGATGTAGCCGCCTTTCAGAACGCCCTGACGGCGCGTTTCCACGGGAATGTCATTCAGGGTGGCCACTTTCTGGCGGGTCAGGATGAGGGCGGTAGGTCCGTCGGCGCGCTGCATGGCGGCTATCCAGGCTCCTGCGGTTTCTTCCGGATCTGCCGGACGGATGACGTCCAGGTTCGGGATGACGCGGAGGCCGGAAACGGTTTCCACCGGCTGGTGGGTGGGTCCGTCTTCCCCTACGGCCACGGAATCGTGCGTCAGGATGTAGGTGACGGGAAGCCCGCTCAGCGCGGCCACGCGGATGGCGGCGCGCATGTAGTCCACAAAGACGCAGAAGGTGGCGGCGCTTACGCGGAACAGGCCGTCATAGGCCATGCCGTTACAGATGGCGGCCATGGCGTGTTCCCGGATGCCGAACCAGAAGTTGCGTCCTTCCGGGGTTTCCGCAGAGAAGTCCCCTCCGCCGGAAAGATAGTTTTTATTGGAGCTGTACAGGTCCGCGCTGGTGGTCAGGAACCAGGGATCCGCCTTGGCAATGGCATTGATGGCGACGGCTCCGGCGGAACGGGTGGCGTCACTGTAATCCTGCGGGAAGGCGGGAATGGCCTTGTCGGAGTCGGCAGGGTTGACGCCGTTGGCGCAGGCGCTGATGCCCGCATCCAGTTCGGCGGCCAGTTCCGGATAAGTCTGGCGCCATTCCTGATAGGCGGCATTCCAGGCCTGGAAGGCTTGTTCCCGTTTGGCGCGGAGGTCCTGGAAACAGGCGCGGACGTCTTCAGAGACGTAATAGCGTTCTCCGGCCGGAATACCCCAGTTGGCATGGGCTTCTTCCTGAAGCTTCGCGCCGCCTTCCCCGTGGCCTTTCGTGGTTCCTTCAATGCCGGGAATACCTTTGCCGATCACCGTCTTGGCGATGATAAGCTGGGGCTTGCCGTTTTTGGCCGCCTTGGCGGCTTTCACCGCTTCCGCGATGGCGCTGAGGTCGTGCCCGTCAATCTGGCGCACGTCCCAGCCCAGGGCTTCATATACGGCGCGCGGGTCCGCCAGCTGGGTGCGGTCCGCAGGGGCGTCCAGCGTGATGTCGTTGGAATCGTAAATGAGAATAAGATTGTCCAGCTTCAGGACGGCGGCCAGGGCCAGCGATTCGCGGGCCACGCCTTCCTGAAGGCAGCCGTCCCCCGTAAGGCAGAAAACGTGCTGGGTGAAGATGTCCATGCCTGGCTTGTTGAACCGCGCGGCGGCGCGCCTGGCGGAAAGGGCGAACCCTACGGCGTTGGCAATCCCCTGTCCCAAGGGGCCGGTGGTGCATTCCACGCCCTCCGTATCCCGGAATTCCGGGTGGCCCGGCGTGATGGAGCCTTTGTGGCGGAAGCCCTTGAGATCTTCAATGCTGATGTTGAATCCCGACAGATGCAGCCAGCCGTAAAGGAACATGGAGCCGTGGCCGGCGGAAAGGATGAAGCGGTCACGGTTGAGCCAGCGGGGCTGGGAGGGGCAGATGTTGAGCAAATCGCCGAACAGGACGGCCCCGATTTCGGCGCACCCCAGCGGCAGGCCCAGGTGGCCGGATGCGCAGTCGTGAACGGCATCCATGGCGAGGCCCCGCGCCTGGTTGGCGGCTTTTTGGAGAAGGTCAAGATTCATGCCCGGGCAATATGAGCAGATCAGCCCCATATTGGAAGCCTAAAATGCGTCTCCGGCAACCGTGTGGAGCCGGGGAAAAGCATTGAAGATGGAAGCGCACGGCATTCCCGTCCGGCCCCTGCGGCACACGGCCCGGCATGCCCGGGCGATTTACGGCATGAAGCCGCTGGGAATAGGTGGGGACCCCTTGCTTCATTGATCGTTCACGGCTTCATTTTCCTCTGTTTTTGATAACTTTAGCCGGGTTTCCCGCCAGCAGGGTACATTTCTCCCGGAAGGGTTGGGTAATAACCGATTGCAGGCCGACAACCGCCTTTACCGGGATGACGGCATGTGGAGTGAAAGCATCCCTCCCCGGGAAAGGAGGCCGGAAGCACGCTGTTTCCTTTCCGGGATTTGGAAGAAACTTTAATTGACACCATTGAAAAATTAGTTTTTAATAATTCTAAATAAAAGATGCCATGAAAGACCCAAAGAATTTGACAACCTCCGTCGGAGCACCCGTTCCGGATAACGAGAACGTGCTCACGGCCGGCCCGCGCGGCCCCATGCTGCTCCAGGACGTCTGGTTTCTGGAAAAGCTGGCCCATTTCGACCGGGAGGTGATTCCGGAACGGCGCATGCACGCCAAGGGTTCCGGCGCCTTCGGCACGTTTACCGTGATGGGTGACATCACCCGGTACACGAAGGCGGCCATATTTTCCCGGATTGGCAAGACGACTGACCTGCTGGTGCGTTTTTCCACGGTGGCCGGGGAGAGGGGTGCGGCGGACGCGGAGCGCGACATCCGCGGCTTTGCCATCAAGTTTTATACGGAGGAGGGCAACTGGGACCTGGTGGGCAATAACACGCCCGTCTTTTTCCTGCGGGATCCCCTGAAATTCCCGGACCTGAACCACGCCATCAAGCGCGATCCGCGCACCAATATGAGAAGTGCGCGCAACAACTGGGATTTCTGGACTTCCCTTCCGGAAGCCTTCCACCAGGTCACCGTCGTCATGAGTGACCGAGGCATTCCGGCCTCCTACCGCCACATGCACGGGTTCGGGAGCCATGCATTCAGCATGCTGAATGCGGATCATGAACGGGTGTGGGTGAAGTTCCACCTGAAAACCCAGCAGGGCATCAGGAATCTGACGGACGCGGAGGCCGAAGCGATCATTGCGAAGGACCGGGAAAGCCATCAGCGGGATTTGTATGAAAGCATTGAACGGAAGGATTTCCCGCGCTGGACCATGTACATCCAGGTCATGACGCAGGAGCAGGCCAGGGCATGCCCTTTCAACCCGTTTGACCTGACCAAGGTGTGGCCGCACGGGGATTATCCCCTCATGGAGGTGGGCGTGCTGGAACTCAACCGGAATCCGGATAACTATTTCGCCCAGATTGAGCAGGCGGCGTTCAATCCGGCCAACGTGGTGCCCGGCATCGGCTTTTCCCCGGACAAGATGCTTCAGGGGCGCCTGTTCTCCTACGGGGACGCCCAGCGGTATAGGCTGGGGGTGAACCACAACCAGATTCCCGTGAACGCTCCCCGGTGCCCGTTCCACAGCTACCACCGGGACGGCATGATGCGCGTGGACGACAACGCGGGAGGCACGCTGGGCTATGAACCGAACAGCTACGGGGAATGGAAGGAACAGCCGGAATTCCGCGAACCTCCGCTTAAGCTGGACGGTGCGGCCTGGCACTGGGATTTTCATGAAGATGACGACGATTATTATTCCCAGCCGCGCGCCCTGTTCCGGCTGATGAATCCGGAACAGAAGGAGGCCCTGTACGGCAATACCGCCCGGGCCATGGGCGACGCTCCGGATTTTATCAAGCAGCGCCACATCGACCACTGCATGGAGTGCGACCCCGAATACGGGGAAGGGGTGGCCAAAGCCCTGGGCATGCACAGGAGGTAGGCTATACCTGGATTCCTGAATTTTTCCCGGGCGGAAGCTCCCTGTTATGGAAGCTTCCGCCCGGTTTTGGTGTTGGAGCGCCTTGTCCGGTGTCTGCCGGGAAGTGGGATGCGGGGTGTTCCCGTAGCTGAATGTCCGGTTGTTGCGGCGGTTCCGGCTCATCCCCGCTGGCGGGAGAAACGGCAACGGTTAGGAAAAACGCGTTTTCTGCTTTCTGTGCGGAAACCGCCTGTTGTATCATAGGGGGCAGAAACGCATGAAAATCGTAGTTAAAGTAGGAACGGGAGTCCTGACCCGTGAGAACGGAACGCTGGACGGCTCTTCCATTGTGCATCTGGTGAGCGCCCTGGCGGACCTGATGCAGAAGGGCCACCAGGTGGTTCTGGTAAGTTCCGGGGCGGTTGGTTCCGGGGTGTCCGTGCTGGGGCTGCCGTCCTATCCGCAGGAATTGTCCCTCAAGCAAGCCTGCGCGGCCGTGGGGCAGACGCGGCTGATGCAGACGTACGAGAATCTTTTCAACCATTTTAATGTGGAAGTGGCCCAGCTTTTGTTGACGGCGGATGATTTGAAGCGCCGCCGCCCCAACGTGCAGGCTACGGTGATGCGCCTGTTTGAGCATGGGGGCATCATTCCCATTGTGAATGAGAACGATACCGTGTCCGTGGAAGAGTTGAAGTTTGGAGATAACGACATTCTTTCCGTCCATATGGCGCGCCTGGTGGAAGCGGACGCCCTGTTTATCCTGACGAGCGTGGACGGCTTGTATCCCCCCGGAGGCAGCCGTGAGGCCATCATTCCGCGTGTGGAGGATGTGGACTCCGTGCTGGCGTTTGCGGAGGAGGACCAGGGGCGCTTTTCCATGGGCGGCATGAGCGCCAAGCTTCAGGCCGTGCGGGAGGCCGTGAATGCGGGCATAGGCACGTACATCATGCATGGCCGTCATCCGGAACGCATCAGCCTGCTGCTGGAAGGCGGAGCGGAAGGCGCCGGAACGTTTTTTGTACCCGGGGAGGAAGGAAGATGACTGCGGAGAATCCTCTTGAACCAGTGGGACAGGCCGCGCTGGCGGCCTCCCGGGAGATGCTGGCCCTGGGGCCGGAGGAAAAGACGGACGCCTTGCGCCGCATGGCCGCGGGGGTGCGCGTTGCGGCAGGGAAGATTCTCCAGGAGAATGGCCTGGATATGGAGGAGGCCCGGAACGCCGGGCGCAATGCCGCGTTTCTGGACAGGCTGCTTCTGACCCCTGATCGCGTGGAACGCATGGCGCGCGGCATGGAACAGGTGGCGGAACTGCCTGATCCCGCAGGCGAATGCATCCGGGAATGGACGCGCCCCAATGGACTGCATATCAGACAGGTGCGTGTTCCTTTGGGAGTGATTGGCTTTATTTACGAGAGCCGCGGCACCGTGACCTGTGACGCCGCCGCCCTGTGCCTGAAATCCGGCAATGCGGTCATCTTGCGCGGCGGCAGCGAGTCCCTGCGCACCAACCGGGTTCTGGCGGACGTTTTGCGCGGCGCGTTGAAGGAATCCTCCGTTCCGGTGGACGTCCTGCAGCTTCTCGATTCCGGAAGCCGTGACGAGGTGCGGCAGCTGTGTGAGCTGGACTCCTGCCTGAACGTGATTATTCCACGGGGAGGGAAGGGGCTGATCCGCACCGTCATGCAGTATGCCAGGGTGCCTGTTTTAAAGCATCTGGACGGTATCTGCCATGTGTACGTGGATGCCGCGGCGGATTTAAACATGGCCGTCAATGTGCTGGACGACGCCAAGACGCAGAGGCCGGGCGTCTGCAATGCGGCGGAAACCCTGCTGGTGGATGCCGCCGTGGCAGAGCGTTTTCTGCCGATGGCGGCGGAACGCATGCGCCTGCGGGGCGTGGAGTGCCGCGTGTGCGAACGGGGCTGGCCGTTGTTCGGCCCGGAAGCCGTAAAGGCCTCGGAGGAAGATTGGTCCACGGAGTACGAGGACCTGATTCTGTCCGTCAAGGTGGTGGACGGCGTCCGGGACGCCGTGGAGCATATCAACCGCTACGGTTCCCATCACAGCGATTCCATTATCACGGAGGATGGGGTGGCCCGTGATTATTTCATGCGCCGGGTGGACAGCGCCTGCGTTTACCACAATTGCTCCACGCGCTTCAGCGACGGGGAGGAGTTCGGCTTTGGCGCGGAGATAGGCATAGGAACGGACAAGTTCCATGCCCGCGGCCCGATGGCCCTGCGGGAGCTGACCTCCTATAAGTACGTTATTGAAGGCAGCGGGCAGATGAAAGACCCCTCCCGCATGCCGCAGGAAGACCGTGCCTGAACAGGCGCGCATCATGAGAAAGGGAGCACCGCGGCATGGCCGCGATGCTCCCGGTTGTACACACACTGAAGAGGTTTTGCTTAGAAGGTCAACCTGTAGCCGAGGCTTGCGTTGACGCTGCTGGAACGGCTGCGGAAGTCCGCGTTGACGTCCGCGAAGACGGAACTCGTGTAGCCTGTCGGTATGGTGAGGCCCGCGCCGATCTGGACGCCCGTACTTCCTTCTTCGCTTCCATGAACCCGGAACCCGGCTCCCGCCGTTCCGTTAGGCGCCAGGGATGCCGCCGTTTTACGGTCGCCCAGGTTCTGGACCACCTGCAGCCTCAGTTCCCCCATGGAGGCGCGGCCCGTCAGGTTGCTGGAAAGCTCTCCGCGGAGTCTGGCACCCAGTCCTACCGTGCCGTAGGTGGAGTCCATATCCTCCACGCTCATGCCCAGGTCCCCGGATTCCGTAAAGCCGTCCATGCGGCTCTTGTAGATGGAGGCATTGACCAGGGGCTGGAAGACGGAGGATTTGTTTTCGTTCAGGTACAGGTCATAGGTACCTTCGTAGAATGCGCCGTAGCTGCTTCCGCTGGTGCTGCCGTGCATGGAGTACATGCCGGCCCCCGCCATGCCCGCCGTGCGGTCCAGGGAGGCGTCATTCCATCCGTAGGTGAGAATGACGTTGTGCGCCCAGCGTCCGGACTGGAGGCGGAAGAACAAGTTGCCGTAGTAGGAATCCAGGTTTCCGCTGGCCATATAGGCATCCAGGTCTCCGTAGCTGGCGGAAAAGGCCGCCCCCCACACGAAGCTGTCGCTGCAGGTGACGTCAAAGCCGAAGGTGCCGCCCCAGGAGTTGAGCTTGTAGCCTGACTTGTCCCCCTGGTCATTCAGCTTGCGGTAGCCGCCTTCCCCTTCAATCCAGGCGTTGAAGCGGGGCAGGTCGTCATTGACGTATTGCAGGGAGGCTCCCGACTGGGTAAGGCGGTTGCGCAGATGGAGCACCTGGTCTTTCAAGGCTCCCTTCTGGGCGGAGTGCAGGGCGGTAATGCCGCTGCCCGCGTAGGAGGAGAGGGCGGATTGAATGGCGCCCGCATTTCCCGCGGCCTGGGCGTTCCCCACGGCATTGAGGAATTCCATCATGCCGGAATTGATATTCTGGGGGGAGGAGAGGACTGCCCACAGGCTGTCTACCGCGCCCCTCTGGTTGTCCGTAGCGGCGTATTCCTTCAGCGGGCTGTCTCCCAGCCTGGTGAAGTGGACCTGGAAGCTCTTGCCGTCCTCGGAGATTTTTTTGTCAATGTCATAGACGAGGTTGGCGAAGCCGGCATAGGTCAGGTTGACCATGTCCTCCGTCCAGCTCGTTCCGCCGTCCGTGACCAGTCCGCCGGTCGCGTAGAGGGCGTTGATGGTGAATTCGGGCAGGATGGCCCAGTCCCCTGCGGTGCCGAGGCCGTAGATGTTGAGGTTGATGGAGGGTTGCGCCCCGTTGATTTGGATGGAGCCGTCGTTCGCCTGGATGGCTGCCCAGCCGCTGTTGGCGCTGCTGGCGATGGTTTCCGTGTTGACGGTAAGGTCCAGGGACGCTCCGGAGGCCAGGTTCGCCGCCACTCCGTTGTTGTTGCCCGTGAGCACCAGCTGCACGGCTCTCTGGTTGGGATTGCCGCCCAGGTACAGCTTGCCGTTGGAGGCGACGGAGAGCGTATTGGCCGTGGTGTTGTTCATCAGGGAGAGGTCCGCCGTGGCGTCCGGGCCGGAGGCTGCCCGGGCGTTACTGCCGATGGAGATGTCCTTGTAGGCCATGGAGCCGTCCGCGGAAAGCTCCTTGTCCCCCAGGACGAGATGTCCCCCCGCCTGGGAATGGCTGACGTCCACCTGGCCGTTCCCGGAGGAAAGGATGATCTGCGTGCCCTCGCCCCGGTGGGTGATGGTGCCCGTACCGGAGATGTCCCCCTTGAAGGAATAGGTTTTTCCGTCGCTGGAGGCCAGTTCCAGGCGGCCGTCCGTCCCCAGGTGGAGCGCGCCGTTTTCCTGCTCCTGGTGGAGCCCTTCCAGCGCGATCGTGGAGCCGTCCTGCAGGCGCAGGCTGCCGCCCCCCAGATGGAGCAGCACGTTTTCACCCAGATTGCTGCCCGTGCCTAGAATCAGGTTGCAGTTGTCCAGCTTCAGGGTTCCGGTTCCGGTGACGGTCGCGCTAAGTGTCAGGTCTGAAAGCGTTTCCCTGGTGATGGTGAGCAGGGCCCCTCCGTTGAGTTTGATGGTGCCGGAACCTGTCAGGTCCGTGGCGGCCAGGGAGGCGGAATTCAAGGTCAGCTTGGCGTCCTGCCCCACGTCCAGTGTTCCGGAAATGATGGAGCTTTCCGTTCTGTTTTGCAGGACAAGTTCTCCTTGCTGCACATCCAGCGCGGAGGCAGTGACTTTTCCGTCAATGGTCAGCTTCTGTTCGCCGTCCTTGACCAGTTGCGCCGCCCCCTGGATGGAGCCCGCGTAAGCGGTATTGCCCGGTTTGTCTGGATCTGCGGAGGTTTCATTCAGCAGCGTGATGATCACGCCGCTGTCGTTTCCCGTGTTCACGGCGGCGTCGGATTCCGTCCCGGCCAGGTAGTTGATGGTGGTTTGCTTGTCTTCCGGAGTAACCCCCCCGGACAGGTCTATGTCCAACGTGCCGTTGTTCGTGACGCTGGGCGTTGCCCCCAGCGTGCTGGCGGAGGTGACGTTTTTGACATTTTCCTTGTCGATGACCATGGCGTCCAACTGGCCGAAGGAGATGATCACCTGGCCGTTTTCCGTCCGGGAAATGTCCCAGGCCATGCCGTTGTATTCGCTCAACTTGATGTTGTTGGGGTCTGCATGGAGTGTAGCGTTGGTGATGTGGAAGGCATAGTCTCCCGGAGCGTTCAGCTGGGACACGGCATCCGCCGTCAGTGTCAGGGTGAGTTCTCCCAGCGTGAGGCTGGAAGCGGCCGCGTCATTGAACTGGATGAGCCCCGTGCCGTCCGCCCCCATGTTGGAGGCCGAAAGCCTCAGTTGCGTGGTGGAGGCGGACAGGTCCGCATTTCCCGTCAGGCCGGAGATGGTTCCGGTGCCGCTGCCCATGTTGATGGAGTTCAGCTTGCTGCCGTCCAGGCCGCCCATGTTAATGTTGCCCGTGACGCCGGAGACGGAAACGCTTTTGTTCCCCAGTCCGGACGTGTTGGCGAGCGTCCCCGCGGAGATGGATATTTTCCCGGAGACGGCCTGCCCGGCCAGGTCCAGCGTTCCTCCCTCCACCTGGTAGGTTCCGGTTCCGGAGTCCGCGGATTTAAGGGTCAGGTTGTGGGAGAGGTGGATGGTGCCGTTGTTGGTGATGTCCAGCGTGGCCCCCTGGTCCTGGTTGAACCGCAGGGAGGAGCCAGCATCCACGGACAGGGAGGCGACCGTATCGCCCAGCGCCTTGTCCAGCGTGAGCTCCGAGTTGCCGGTGACCTGCACCTTGTCAAAGTTCTGGAGCGTTCCCAGGAAGCTGGTGGTGTAGTGGTCAAAGACGAGCTTCTTGTCTCCGTTCACCGCTCCGGCTCCCTTCCCGTCAAGCGTCCCGGCGTATTTGTCAAACTTGTGTTCGGACCCCGCTCCGGTGGTGGCGGCAATGTCCTTCAGGGTGATGGTGGTGCCTCCGTTGATGGTGCCGCTGGTCTTGTTGCCGCTGCACAGGAGCGTCCATGCCCAGTTTTCCCCGTCAACCTTGCCCAGAATGGCGTCCGTGCCCGTGACGGTCAGGCTGGTACCTTGGGAAATGGTGCCTTCCGTCTTGTTCCCGGCATAGATCTCGTTCATGAACGTTCCTCCGTTGATGTAAAGGGAGGTGGAGCCGGAGATGGTTTTGGCTCCCGTGTAGACGCCGCCGAAGATGCGGTGGGAGAACACGCCATCATTGAACACCATGGTGATATCCCCGTCCACGGCGGAGGCGTAGGATCCCGCCACGGAGGTTCGGTCCGCCTCTCCGGAGGTGAAGGAAGTGTCATAGGTTCCGGTGGAGGAGGAGAATTCCAGATAAATGTCCCCGTAGACGGTTCCGGCGTTGACGACGCCGAACACGGTGGATTTGCCGATGGCCCCTTCCGCCAGGCGCAGGTGGATGTCACCGTACAGGTCGCCTGAAGTATGGCCGCCAATCCAACCATTATTGCTGCTGATTCCTTCACCCAGCGTCACCCACAGGTCCTGCCGGCTGGCCGCGCTGCCGTAGGCGCCGTTGTTGGCGTAAATAAGCTTGGTGCTTCCCGTTCCGGTGATAGTGGCGATGTTGGAATTGGTGCTGTTGCGGGTGTTGTACGTGTTGTCGGCTCCCGCCGGCGCGACGGCTGTGGCGCCGGGAGCCGTGGTCCATTCAATCATGCCCGGTCTAAGAGCGGAAGAAGAGCTTCCATTGACCAGATAGATGGATTCCGGCCCCGTAATGCCGCTGGAGGAGGGAGCATAGGAGAGGGAACCGTCCAGCGCCAAATTGGACAGGATGGCATCCAGCGTGCCGGAGTAGCTGAAGGTGAGTCCGGAGGAGCTGGCGCCCGCCGCCGTTTGCGCTTCTCCGATGAGGACGTCCCCCAGCCAGATGTAATAGCCCGCGCTGAGTCCGTTGGCATTGTCCCCTGCCACGTAGGCCACGCGGATGGAGTCCGTATTGGCGGACATGTCCTTGGAGTACAGAATGGTGCTTCCCCACTGGATGTACGCTTCATTGATGTTCAGCGTGCCGTTGCCCAGATTCAGGGAAAAGTTATTCGTGGTGTCCCAGCCGCCCGTGCCTCCGTTGCCCAGGCGCAGGGTGAAGTCCACCGTGTATCCGCCGGCCTGGCCCTGAGAGGAGCCCCAGTTATAGGTCAGGGTGCTGTTGCCGGACTTGTTGAAATTGATCGTATTGTTGGAGATGGTGACGTTGTTGGCGGTAAAGCCCTTGTCCGTCAGCGCCTGCTGGGTGATGACGGGCGTCTGGCCGAAGTTGACGCCCAGTTCATGGGCTGCCTTCCTGGCCTGTCCGGCCGAGCGCCCGGCGTAGCCCATGGCCTTGGCCAGATTGCCCGCCATCAGCAAGTCGCCCTGGGCGTTCGGGTGCAGGCCGTCGCTTCCGGGGGCGTGGAACATGGACCGGACTCCGTAAAACGGGGTGGAGGAGGCTACGTCGATTATGCCGGTGTTGATGTCAATAACGGTGACCCCGTTTGCCTTATTGTTTTCACCCCATGTTTTCAGGGTCTCGTTGTACTTGACTATGGCTTGGTGTATGTCAGCGGAATTGCTGTTGCTATGCTGGGTCCAGCACGGGATGGAAAGGACGAAGATTTCCGCATTGCTGTTGGCTGTGTGCATGGCCGTGACGATATTCGTCATGTCTTCTTCCAGCTCTTTAAGTTTGTTTGAGTTATTGTACCAGCCCTGGGACAGGAGGTCATTGGTTCCCGTCAGCAGAAAATAGGTATTCGGAGCATTGTCTCCGGTAAATTTCGTCTCCGAGTATGTTGTCCCATTGGTCTTTTTGTCGCTCAGGCCCAGCCAGTTGTTGATATTGGAACTTGAAAAGCGGCCGTAATTGCCACCGCTGTTTGGCCGTCCGGCAATTTCATAGGTGCGGGCGCTGGCTTCAGCGGAATGGATGTTGTTGAAAACCCTGCCGCCGTACACTGAACCTGAGGCTATCCCTCCGGAATAGTTTCCTTCCTTGATGCCTTGTTCCGTATAGGCGATTCCATTGTCCGCGAAAATTTTATGAAGGGCCCACCGGTAGGAGCCGCTGTTCACGCCATGGGTAATGGAGTCCCCCATATACATGACGTTGCCGAGATTCCCATCTGAAACGGAAGCTGAAGCTACAGTGGTAAAGAAGGCACCGCATGCGAGCAGGGCGGACCTTAATGGCAGAGGTAATCGTAAACGCATACTCTGACACTATGCGGATTAGGAATCCGGCCTCAATTCAAAATATTGAAGGTTAGGGTATTGCGAATTTTAATACATTGAGATTAAAATCATTGCAATGCGTCTGGTCTTTTTAAAACATGTTTTCCCCTGATTTTTACAAGGGGAAAGAGCCTCCACTGTTTTCTTGGGATAATCAGCGGATTCCTAATCCGTTCCCGAATTAGTTGCAAAGGCACTGGTTCATGTCCAGCGCCGGGTTGTCCGGGATGGAATCATTGACAATGACGGCGGGAACCCCCGCGACGGTAGTATGGGGCGGCACGTCTTCCAGGACGACGGAGCAGGCGGCAATTTTGGCGCAGGTGCCGATGGTGACGCGGCCCAGGATTTTAGCTCCCGCACCGATCAGGACGCCGGATTCCACAATGGGGTGCCGGTCCCCTTCCTCCTTGCCCGTACCGCCCAGCGTGACTTCATGCAGAATGGAGACGTTGTCCCGGATAATGGCGGTTTCCCCCACGACAAAGCTGGTGGCGTGGTCCAGCAGGATGCCGCACCCGATAGTGGCTGCGGGGTGGATGTCCACGGCAAAGACTTCACTGGCCAGGCTCTGGAACTGAAGGGCCATGATCGTGCGGCCGTGCTGCCACAGCCAGTGGGAGATGCGGTAGGTGGTGATGGCGTGAAACCCCTTGTAAAAGAGCAGGGGCTCCAGCGGCGTGCGGCAGGCGGGATCCCGGTCCACGATGGCGATCAGGTCGTGGGCGGTCTGGCTGAGGATGTTCTGGTCCTCCGTCAGCGCCTCCCGGATGAGGGGTTCAGTCAATTCCCGCGGCATGTCCCGGCGGGAAAGCTTGCGCGCCAGACGCGCCGCGATAGAAGTAGCTAGGGAATTGCGGGACAGGCAGACGTCATCCAGAATGCCGCGCATGGCAGGTTCTTCTTCCGCCGCCTCGCGGGCGCATTCAACCACCCAGTCCCATACCCCGTTGATGATGCATTCGCAGTTGGTGCACTGCCGGAGTTTGGAACGTTTCAGACTGGTCATGGCTGGCGGAAGGTTGAAAAAGGAGGGGGCGGATTTCCGGTCAGGAAGGCCGCTCCCCTATGAGTACCAGAGTGCGACGTGTTTGAGAACAGGAAAGTACGTCCTATGAATGCCGCACACGATTTGCCCGCTAGCCGAAGATAACGTGGAAAATGTTCATGAACCAGGCATCTACGGACCAGGGCCCCGGTCCCGTCAGCAGCAGTGCAAGGGCTGACCCCGCATAAAGAAGGTGGAATTCCACGCCTTCCCCGGCCTTTTTCCCGGACCAGTTGGCAAAGTAGCCGTTTTTGATGTGTTTGGTCATGGCGACGGCCATCATGATCATGACGGCCAGGGCCGCCACACGGGTGAAGAGGCCCAGCACCATGCAGATGGGGGCGAAAAATTCCGTGACCATGGCTACTTTCGCCAGAAAGGGAGGAATGCCCATTTTTTCCGTAAAGGACTGGTAGGTTTCATCCCATCCCGCTCCGCCGAACCAGCCCAGCACCTTCTGGGCGCCGTGGGGCCACAGGATCAGGGAGAGCGTAAGCCGGAGGACCAGCAGGCCCCAGGCCCCTGCAATCATGGTGATGGAATCAATGGTCTCCATGGATTTGAAATGCTTGAAGAAAAGACCTCTTTTTTGCAGGCGGCGTTCATTCCGGAGAATGGAAAAGGCCGGAAAAGAAGGACATTGCCTCCCTTTCCGGCCGTTGAAGTCTCATTGTTCCGGACGATTACCGGGGAATGGAATGGTATAACTGTTCCAGCGACAGCACGCAGTACGCCGTGACGAGAACGGGGTCCGCCTCCCACCAGCGGTTGTTGGTGTTCACCCAGGAGCCGTCACTCTTCTGGATGGAGATGAGCTTGTTGGCCAGTTCATCCCGCCAGTCCACCGTGCGGCCGTCTTCCAGCGTCAGGGAGTCGATTCCCATGGCGCTGAGAGCCTTGGACATGGCCTGGTAGTAGTAGTAAAGCCCCTGGACGCCCATGCCGGGGTTTTCATCCAGGTTATAGCTGTTTTCCAGCCATTTGAGGGCCAGTTTGACGCGGGGGTCATTCTTGTCCACATTGGCGTAAATGAGGGATTGCATGCCCGCATAGGTCATGCTGCCGTAGGCTTTGGGCGGTTCCGCCTTGTCAAACGCGGCGCTTTTCTTGTCCTTGGCACTGGCTACGCCCGGGCGGTACACGAAGCCGCCGAGCTGGGACTTGTCGTCAGACACCCAGGGTTCCTTGTTCACAGCGGGGTTCTGCTGGCAGCGGTTGATGAATTCCGTGGCGGCGTTCCAGTCCAGGTCCGGCTGTTCCCCGTACTTGCCGTCCTTGGCGAGTTTTTGGGAGTAGTAAATGGCTTCCAGCGCCAGGGAGGTGTTGGAAAGGTCTGCAATGGGGGGGGCCTGCTTGTCTCCGTAGCCGATGCCGCCGTTGTAGGGGTTGTCCGGCGCAAAGTGGTTCTGCTGCTTGATGAGGTAGGCGCGGCCCTTGAGGATGGCGGGGGCGTATTCCTCCTTGTTGGCGGCCAGCAGGGCCATCATGCACACGGCCGTGTTGTAGGAGGACATGCCGCGGTTGAAGATGGAGCCGTCTTCTTTCTGGGATTTCAGGATGAAGTCATATCCTTTCTGGATGTACTCCGGAATGGGCTTGCCCTGGTTGGCGGGATCACGCATGTAGGCAGTGACCGCCAGGGCCGTCAGGGCCGGGTAGGACGGCTGGGCCCAGTAGCCTTCCGGATTTTGCTTGCTCTTCAGGTATTCGTTCCCTTTTTCAATGGCGCGCAGGATTTCCTGGCTGATGGAGGCGTATTTGGCGGCCGCCGCTTCTCCTGGCACGGCTGTCACGGAGGTCTGGCCGAAGGCGGCTGTGCCCAGCGCGGCGGCCAGCGTTAATGAAAGTACGGATTTGAACATAAATATGCTATTGCTTGGGTTGAACCGGTTTCTGGGAAATGGTGACGGTGACGTTCGTACCTACGGGCAGGTTTTTCTTTGGATTGACAATCCAGCCCGTATCGTTGACGCCGTCATGGAAGTCTCCGATGTAGTTGATGGGGGAAGTGCGGCTGGCGAAGATGGAAATCACTTCACCGCTCAGGCTGGCCTGGTAGGCGCCTTCGTAAAAAAAGGAGTTGGTATAAAGCCAGTCATTGGGGTCCAGTCCCTTGTGGGTCTGGGAGTTTACAACCATGTCGGAAAAGTCGCTTTTCTGTTCCTTGCCGTTTTCCGTGTAAGTCATGACGATCTGCACGTAGGAATCCGCATAATCCGCGGGCTTGGGTTCCGTGAAGGGAAGCCATTCAAAGTTTTCATCCCTCACCGGGAAGAATTTTTCAAAGCGGTGGAATTTGAGCAGCGTCATGCCCAGGCTGATGTGCAGGGGATCCGCCTCCGTCACCAGCAGGGATTCATGCAGCTTGCCGTTCGGCATGCAGCAGACGTATTCCAGAAGCCCCTCCTTCATGTTGATTTGCGCCTGGAAGCTGACGGTGCGCTCCTTGTGGTTGACGATCACGTTGCCGATCTTGATGCGGTGCTCGTCCAGGGGTTCGAATTTGGGGACTGTCTTGCCGTCCGGGAGGGGGACTTCCCGCGGGGTTTCCTCCGGTGCTGGGGCTTCCGGATCTTCCGCCGGGGTGGAGACGTCCTGCGCGTGGGTGAGGCCCCAGGAGCAGGCAAGCAGGGCAATCGTCAATTTCAGGAACATGTTTATGGAAATTAGATTGTGAAAATGAACGCTTCCGTTCAATGAAAAAGGCATTCGTGATTGATTTGTTACTTTTGGATCACGAATGCCTGAAAAGAGTGGTGGGGGAGGTTCTTAGACCAGTTTCAGCCTGGCAAGGTCCTGAAGGTCAATGATGCCTACGGGAGCCATTTCCGCGTTGAGCACCACCAGGTCGTCAATGTGGCGGTTGCTGACGGCCTTCACTGCTTCGGCGGCCAGGTCGTCTTCCTTCACATAGATGGGGTTGCGGGTCATGAGTCCGCTGACAGGCTGCTCCCCGATGAGGGGGTTGGCTCCGTACGCCCTGACGAAGTCGCCGTGGGTGAAGATGCCGGCTAGCCTGTTGTCTGCCGTAAGCAGGATGCAGGCGCCGGTGTGGGCGGTGGTCATGGCCTTCAGGCAGTCGTTCACGGAGGCGGTTTCCGGCAGGATGGCCATTTCCTCCCCCTGCCGCATGATGTCGCTCACTTTGGTAAGGAGGGCGCGGCCCAGGGAACCGCCGGGGTGGCGCTTGGCGAAGTCCCGCGCCGTGAAGTGGCGCGCTTCCACCAGGGCCATGGCGAGGGCGTCTCCCATGACGAGCATGGCCGTGGTGCTGGAGGTGGGGGCCAGGTTCAGCGGGCAGGCCTCCCGGGAAACGCCCGTGTCCAGCACGATGTCCGAGTATTTTGCCAGGGAGGAGGACGTATTGCCCGTCATGGAAATGATGGGCAATTCAAAGCGTTTGATGAAGGGGAGCAGGGACAGCAATTCCGTGGTTTCTCCGGAGAAGGACATGGCGATGCACACGTCCCCGTCCTGGACGATGCCCAGATCCCCGTGCAGGGCGTTCAGGGAATCCAGCAGAACGGTGGGCGTTCCCGTGGAGTTCAGGGTGGCTACGATTTTGGCTCCGATGTTGCCGGATTTGCCTACGCCGACGATGACGATCTTGTTGCCGCGGTCCAATGCCTGGGACATGAGGTCCACAGCCTGGTTGAAATTGTCATCCAGCCGGGACAGGACGCCGCGCAACTCTTCAATCTCCATTTCAAAAACGGATTTGGCGCGTGTTAAATGATTCATATCTGGCGGAAATGATGCCAGATGCCCCTTGGGCCGTCAATTTTTCATTGCGGCTCCCCCGCCTCTGTTTTCCCGGCACCTGCACGCGGGATTGGGCGTCAGCGGAACGGTGGTGAAGCGCATGCGCAGCGTGTCTGCGGAGAGCATGGCCCCCACCAGCGGAGAGGGGATGCCTGCCAGGTATTTCAGGGCCTCCATGGCCTGGATGCAGCCGATGATGCCTGCCTGCGCGCCCAGGAGGCCGGCGGCGGAGGCGGTGTCTTTCTCCTGCATGGACGTGCCTGCCGGAAAGAGGCAGCGGTAGCAGGCCGTTCCTTCATGGGGGACGAAGACCGCCACCTGGCCGATGAAGCCTTTCACGGCCCCGTGCACCAGCGGGAGGCGGAGGGCGCAGGCGGCGTCCGCCATGGCGAAGCGCGCCGCGTAATTGTCTGAAGCGTCCAGAACAAGGTCGCAGCCTTCCAGCAGGGAAACGGCGTTCTCCGGAGTGAGGCGCCTGTGAACGGCAATGGTGTGCACGGAAGGATTCAGGGCGTACAGGCGCCTGGCGGCGCTGGCGGTTTTGGCCGTTCCCTCCGCATCCGTGGAGTGCAGGATTTGCCGCTGGAGGTTGGAGAGGCTTACTTCGTCCGGGTCAATCAGGGTAAGGCTGCCTACGCCTGCGGCGGCAAGATAAAGGGCCGCGGGGGAGCCAAGCCCCCCGAGGCCCGTCAGGGCGACGTGCGCCCGTTTGAGTTTTTGCTGGCCCTGTTCACCCAGTTCCGGAAGGGAAAGATTCCTGGCGTAGCGTTCGGTTTCTTCCTGGGTGAGAGGCATTGCAGTGTCAGGATTAACGGCGGGTGGAGTTGCCGCTGAAGGCGTACAGGAGCAGGGTCCAGCCGGAGAAGATCAGTTCTACGGCGATCAGGGTGCCGATGAACCAGGCTGTGGATTCAGGCCAGCCGAAGATGACCATGAGGCCCAGAATCAGCGTAATGATGACGTTAAACAGGCGCCAGCCGCTGGCGGCCAGGGAACGGGTCTGGAACCAGATGGCTCCCTGGAAGACGGCTGCGATGACCAGTCCCCACCCGATGATGAGCGTGGTGATAGCCAGGGAGATATTGGGATCTCTGAACAGGAACCAGCCGGCGATGCCGTACAGGATGGCCGTCACCAGGTTCCACCAGCGGGAGGACGGAACAGTGAAGACCTGTACCAGCCGGACGACGGCCAGGACCATCAGCATGATGCCGATCACCCAGATGAAGCTGGCCCCGACAATCCAGGGAGAGGCCAGGGCGATGAAGCCAAGAAATAGCTCGATGACGCCAAGGATACCCATCCACCATGAGTTGCCGGATACCGCGGAGCTGCTGACTTGAGGTTGAGTTGTCATATGGCGGTATGACCGGACCCGCGGTAGAAACGTTGAAGAATGACGATTTTATTTATTGGCGTTTGTCTGCCGGAGTGTGTTTTTCGGGTCCATGGTCTTGAGCAGCTCCGGCGTGACGTTGATCAGAACGGGGCCGCTTTGGGGATGGGCCTGGGGGGGAACAAAGTAGGAGAAAGCCCGTGCGGGCAGGTGTCCCGGGATTTCCGGCATGATGTAGACTTCCACGAGGACGGCGCCTTTTTTGCCGTTCGGGCTGTCGGAGAAATTCAGCGTGAGGGAATTGGTGCCGTCTCTCAGGCCGCCGGAGATGATTTCCGCCATGCGTGTGTTGTCAAATTCATGGGGGGAAACGTTATTGACGTTCGCCTTGACGGTGCGGCCGGGGCAGTCCACCAGGATTTTTGCGATGTATCTGGGCGCCGGGCAGACAGGCGGCACGGCCGGAATTTTTCCAAGGGGCTGGAAGCCGTCCTGCTCCATCAGGACGGTGGCGTCTCCGCGCTTGAGGCGCTCCTTGACGGCAGGCAGGCGGCTGAGGTTAAAAAAGCGGGCCTGGTCATATTTCCATTTGCCGTTTTCATAAGTGAACAGCAGGACCAGGGCGTTTGCATCCGTAGGCTCCTGGCCCAGCCCCAGGTCCACCTTGCCGTAGTAGGTGGCGGCGGCCGTCGGGCCGTCTATCACGGAGCCCACGTACATCAGCGGGGCGAGCGCGGGCGGAGCCATGGGCTGCTGGAACAGGGAGGCGGGGAAGGGACGTTTTTCAGAGACGGCCAGATTGCGTACTTTCACCTGGCGGTAGGCGGAGGTGGTGGCCCTCCAGCCGTCGTAGTTGCCGCGCAGCAGGTGCAGGCGCCATGTGTTGTAGGCCACGTCCAGATCGTCCCTCAGTTTGGCGTCTCCAAGCCGGGGGGCGGCGGAGGCGGAAGTGAGAAGAGCTACGGCGCAGCAGGCCATGGTGAGAATGGAACGAAAAGTCATTACACGATTATTTAGACATCAAACTTGCGTGGAGTGCAACACAATTGCATCATGAAGCCGCTCTTATGGAATTGTTCACGGAAGCCGATCATTTGGCGGAGGCCCGGTACAGGAAGCTGTTGCTGGAGCAGCCCGGCTTTGTATGGAAGCGGTTTTCAGACGGGGAGGAGCTCATGGCCTACGTTTTTTTTCCTCCCGGCCATGATGCGGATGCCTCCGCTCCCTCCGTGCTGTTTTTTCACGGAGGCATGTGGGTAGGCAAGAGCCTGGGAGATTTTGTGCCGTGGGCGCTTCACCTTGCCCAGCAGGGCATTGTGGGTGTCATTCCCATGTTCCGCACGCGGGGCGCGTATGAAGTGGAGCCCATGGATATTCTGGAAGAGGGGCGGGAGGCCTGGGCCTGGGTGTATGAAAATGCCGCCCTGCTGGGGCTGGATCCGGCCCGCATTACCGTGGCCGGGAGTGATGCGGGAGGGCTGATGGCCCTTCACGTGGCTCTTCCGGACCATCCTGCGCGCTGGTCCCTGTTCCGCAAAAGGGCTCCCCTTCCCCCCGGTCCTGCCGCCGTGGCCCTGTTCCGCGGCGTGTGTGACCTTGCGGCGGATTCCGCGTTCAAGCTGGCCGGCATGATGTCCCCGGAGCAGAGGGATGCCGTTAATCCCCTGCGGCGCGTGCAGAAGGGACTGCCGCCCCTGTTCGCCAGCCATGGCGGGAGGGACAGGCTGCTGCCGTGGCGCAACAGCGAGCGTCTGACGGAGTTGTGGCGGAAAAAGAAGAACCGGACCCGGTTTGAACTTCTGGATGTGGCTGACCACACGTTTTACCATTTCAATGTCAATGCCGCCTACTTTGAGCAGTTGCTCAACAGTTGGAGCTCCTTCATGGTGGAGCAGGGCATCTGGGAGTATAACGAGGGCATGGACGCTGGCCTTCTCGGCTGAACATGCTGCGGAAATCCCGGAACGTTTTCCGGGTTATCCGGCCCTTTTCCGTGCGTCCTCCGTTCAGCGGCAGATGGGCCTTTCCGTTTTTCGGCTGAGTAAAAACGAATGGGAAACGGCTTTATGGATGGTCTTTCATTTCCTTCATCCACTTTATCACCTTGTCTTTGTCACAACAGAAATAATGCTCTGGAGAAAGATCGTTTTCCGTCTCCATGAAGCGGGTATAGCTGTTAAAAACATTCAGCCAGTCAATACCATTTTTAAGAACTTCCGCGCCCTCTTCATTCCGGGATGACAATTCGTCAGCAAAACGGATAGCCTCTTCATGGAATGATTCAAAGGTTTTAGTGCTGTTAGACGAATAACATTCGTCTACAAGGAAGCCATAGACCAGACATTCCGCTTTCCAGCAAATCTCGGGAGATTCGGAAACATCACTATTGATGAACTTAAAAAACATTTTTTTGTTCTCATAGTTTCATATGCTGCAAGGCGTCCCGTCCCCCATGGTCCGGGGAGAGGCGGTTTTATTTCCGGCCGCCCAGCATGTTTTCCCGGATTTCCTGCATGTCCCTGCGGAAGGCGGCCTGCGTCTGCGGCGTGGGGGACTGGATGTCCCATTCCTTCATCTTGCTGCGGACCTTGAGGAACAATTCCTGTTCATTGGCGCCGTATTTCTTGCAGACGGGGGAGAGGGTCAGTTCAGGTCCCGTGAAATGGCCCTTGAGGAAGAAGGGCAGGTCGTGCTGCCAGGCGCGCCGGAAGTCTTCCGGGCATCCCTCCGTCCTGATGGGGGCGAATAGTTCTTTTACCTGGCTTTCACGGATGCCTCCGCTGTTCATGCAGATGACGGTTTCCATGTAGGCGAGCGTGAATTCCAGCATGACCCGTTCGATGGATTGCCGGGCCTGGGCCAGTTGGTCCGGGGTAAGGCCCATGACCTGGGCGCGGAGAACGGCCAGGGCTTCCAAAATGGCCTTGGGGTCTCCGCAGGCGCGCGGGTCCATGCGGGGGATTTTTTCATCCTCGTCGTAAAGGGGGATGGGCGGATGCACCCGGGGATTGATCTTGAACAGCTTGCCCTGGAGCCGTTCCCGGAGGTCCTTCAGGCTGACGCCGTATTTGCGCAGAACGGGAGCTGCATAGTTGCGGCCCGGTTTGGCCGCCTGCCGGAGCCATGCTTCCTGAAAATCCGCAGGGCATTGCCGGAGGCCCGCGGCCAGCATGGCGTTACGGAAGTCCTCCGCCTTGGGCGTCTTGTTGACATAGGCGTGCGTCCATTCCATTTCCAGCATCCAGATGGCGGTCAGGCCCAGGAATTGTTCAATGGCCTGTTTGGGCTCCATGGCTTTTTCCGCCGGAACGGCTTGTGCCGGAGCGTTTCCGGAGGCCGCAACTTTCCAGCAGAACGCCGGGAGGAGCGCGGAAATCATGATGGACCACAAGATGTTCACGGAGAGATGATGACAGGGAGGCCTCATGGAGGCGAGCAAAATTATTCCGCTGTTATAGCGACATCCTGGGACTGGGTGGAAATGAACAAAAAATGACTTTTCCGTTCCGTCTCCCTTCTTTTTTCATATGAAAAACGGATTGATAATCCG
>NZ_JAJBTT010000011.1 GCF_020860705.1 Akkermansia sp. | reverse complement strand
ACCCACCACCAGCTCACCACCACCCCCCCTCCCCCCCCTGACCAACCGTGTGCGTTGATCTGCGCGCTGGGTGGGTGGGGGGGCTTCCGGGGCCGCGGCTTGGTTATCTGGTGCTTCGCTCATAGATAAATTATGAAAAGGGGTGAGAGGAAAGGGGCGGGGTAAAAATCAATGCTTCCAGCGGCGGTGGTCAATGATGCGGATGGTGACGGCCAGCGTCAGGACAGTCATGGTCAGGTAAAACACGAAGGGGCGCGTATCAATCAACCCGGCGGAAAAACGGTCCAGATGTTCCGAGCAGGACATATAGTGGAACATTCCCGCTGCAGGGAATTCCCCCCATACCACGGGAATCAGCCCCATGAAGAAAATCAGCATCAGCAGCCCGATCGTGATAATGCCGGAAATGATCTGGCTCCCCGTCAGGGAGGAGGCGAAAATGCCGATGGCCGTGAACCAGGCGCCGATCAGCAGCAGGATGGCGTATGCCCCCGCCCAGTCCGCCAGGCGGTAGGGAATGACCATGCCGGCGTCATACCCGTACATCCACTGCACGAGCAGGTTGGACCAGTCCGCCAGCAGGGGGTACAGCAGCATGGGCAGCCACAGGATGATATAAAAGGCGTACGCGGAAAAATATTTGCCCAGGACTACCTGCCATGTCTTGATGGGCGTGGTCAGCAGGGATTCCAGCGTGCCCGTCTTCTCCTCCTCCGCCAGGGAACGCATGGTAAGCAGCGGGAAAATGAACAGGAAATAAAACCAGAACATGGGGGAATGCAGGATGAAGAACAGGATGCCTTCCTTCTGCGGGGCCAGCTGGAACGCCTTCAGCGTGCCGGACAGGGAAACGCTCTGCAAAGCCATGACGAAGGCCAGGATGACCCATCCGTACGGGGTCATCAGGTAGCTTCTGAGTTCTTTTCTGAAAATGGTGAGTACCGGAGACATGGGGAGAAAAGGAAAAATGCGGGGTGGCGGGTTTAGTCGGAATGGAGAGGTTAATCTTTACGGGTCATTTCCACGAACACCTCTTCCAGGGTGGGGGTGTGGCGGTAAATATGGCGCAGGGGGCAGCCCTGTTCCGCAAGGAGGCGCGCAGCTTTTTCACGGGTATCCGTTCCGGCTTCCGCGCGTACGGTCAGCGTATGCCAGCCGTCGGCGTCCGTGCCTTCATGGATAACCTTCTTCACGTGTTCCATGCCTTCCAGCTTTTCCGTGATCAGCGCCAGGTCCCCGCGGAACTCCAGCGTAATCTTGCCGGCGGCGCGGAGGTTGGCCGTCAGGTTGGATGGCGTGTCCGCCGCCTTGATCGTTCCCTGGTCAATAATGATGACCTTGTTGCAGATCATCTCCACTTCGCTCAGAATGTGGGTGGAAAGAATAATGGTGTGATTGGCTGCCAGACCTTTGATCAATTCCCGTATCTGGCGGATCTGGTTGGGGTCCAGGCCATTGGTGGGCTCGTCCAGAATCAGCAGGTCAGGTTCTCCCAGCAGGGCGTCCGCCAGGCCCACGCGCTGCCGGTAGCCTTTGGAAAGGGTGCGGATCATCTTGCGGCGCACGGGATCCAGGCCGCACTGCTCCACAACCTTGGAGACGGCAGGCCATATCTGCTTGGAAGAGATGCCTTTAAGCCTGGCGCGGAACTTCAGGTACTCCGTCACGCGCTGGTCGTCGTAAAGGGGGACGTGTTCCGGCAGGTAGCCCAGGTGCTTGCGCGCCTCCAGGGGATTTTTAACGATGTCGAACCCCGCAATGGTGGCGGTCCCGGAGGTGGGGGGCAGGTAGCCGGTCAGCATGCGTAAAGTCGTGGTCTTGCCTGCGCCGTTCGGCCCCAGGAACCCTACGATTTCCCCCTTTTCAATCTGAAAGGAGGCATTCTTTACCGCTTGAAAGCGGCCAAACTCTTTGGAAAGCTGGTCGGCGTGGATCATGGAATCAATGGGAACAGGGTGATTCTAATCCAAACCGCTCCCGTCTCAAGCTTATTCTCCCCTGTGCTGTGAAGGCGTTGCCTCCGCTTGAAAGGCGGGATGCGCCGGAAGGGAACGGGAAGGGTTCCGGTGAGGGTTGGCGGCGCTGCCGGAGAAGGAACTCACTCCTTCAAATCTTCCTCCAGCCGCAGGACGATGTCCCGCACGCGCACGTCTTCCTCCATGCGGGAGGCGACCAGCTTATTGGCGTGAATGACGGTGCCGTGGTCCCGGCCTCCGAAGGCGTTGCCGATGTCCTTCAAGGAGCATTCCGTCAGGCGCCGGCTTAGGTACATGGCAATCTGGCGGGGAAAGGCGATGCTGTTGGGACGGCGCTTGCCGGTCAGGTCGCTCACCTTGAGCTCATAAAAATCCGCCACGCGCTTCTGGATGGAATCCACGGTCAGGATGCGGCTGTTCTCCTCCCGGAGGATGTCGCGCAGAAGCTGCTCGATCTTGGCGATATCCGGCATGTCCCCGGACAGGGAAGTAAAGGTGGCTACGCGGAGCAGGGCCCCTTCCAGCCGGCGCACGCTCTTCTGGATGCGGCTGGCCAGGAACTCGAGGATTTCGTCGGACACGTTCATGCCGGCCCGGTCGCGCTTGCTGCGCAGGATTTCCAGGCGGGCTTCGTCGTCCGGAAGATTCAACTCCACCGTAAGGCCGGACTCCAGGCGGGCCGCCAGGCGGGAATCCAGATTGGAAATATCGCATGCGGCGGCGTCCGCGCAAATCACGATCGTCTTATGGGCGTGGAACAGTTCGTCAAACGTATGCAGGAACTCTTCCACCGTCTTCTCCTTGCCGGAAATAAACTGCACGTCGTCCACCAGCAGGACGTCCGCCTTGCGGTACTTGCGGCGCAATTTGGCGAAACTCTGCCCGTTCTGGGTGCGGGAGGCGTCAATGAACTCATTGGCGAACTGTTCGCCCGTGACGTACACCACATTGGCGGAGGAATCCTGGTGGAGCACCTCATGGCCGATGGCCTGGAGCAGGTGCGTTTTCCCCACGCCGGATTTTCCGTACAGGAAAAGGGGATTGAACAGAGCCCGTTCCGACTGGGCGATGGACAGGCCGGCCTTGTACGCAAAACGGCTGTCCTCATAAACCACGAACGAATCGAAGGTATACAGGTCATTCAGGCAGGCCCTGGTTCCCGGAGTGCGCTGTTTTTTTGCCGGGGCGGCCGGGGAATCCCCGGACTGCGGCGCTTTAGACCGGGAGGAAGCCTTGTGCGGCTGGCCTTCCGCAGCCGGCATGGACGCAACCTCGTCCGCGCAAATGAACTTCACCTGGCGTTCCGTGCCCAGAGCCAGCATGGCGGCCTGTTTCAGCTCCGGCGTATAGCTGTTCTCCACCCAGAGGGCGGCCATGGGGTCGTCGCACACCAGCGTCAGCGTCTTTCCGGAATCCTCCAGCAGGGAAAACTTGGGGAACCACAATCCGTAGACCTCCGGGGACATAATTGTTTGCAGGGCTCCCGTGATCCTGGACCAGGTGGCTGACAATTCGGATGGTGGCGTCATTGTAATGGAAATAAAAATGTTACTGGTTAGAAATGGGCCGGACGGCCTTCCGTCTCGCTACGAGGCCGCCTGAGGATGGAACCGGGTTTGGTTCATCCGCAGCCGTGACAGCTCATGGCGTCCATCGGGATGGAGAAGGCGAACTCATCCGCTTTCAGCTCGACACCCCGGTCGACGGAAGCGCCAAAGTACTGGTTTGCGTCGGAGGAAAAAATATCTTTTTGAAGCAGCATGAGTCATCGTTCCCCTGCGCTACGTTCCACGGGGGTTCCACATCAAAAAATATTTTAGTCTTGCTTCCCCCGATAATTTAGTCCTCCTGATTATATCTTGTGAGTATCTATATAAAATGTTTGTTATCAATATGTTATTTTGCATCTATGATCCTGTGTGACGAAAAGGAAACAATTACACCGCGGGAAATCAAGCACTTACAGGAACTGACCCGGAGCGGTGCCGGAAGAGCTCCCGGAGGAGGCGGTTCGCATGGTTGACAAGGGGCGGGAGGAACCCTAACTTGGCTGCATCATGAAACAGATGGAACAATCCGGAGAAACGTGCCATTCCCTCTGCCGGGGCAAATTTTTGGAACTCTTGAAAGAGGGAAGGTGGGAATACGTGCGCCGGGTGAATGCCAATGGCGCCGTCATGATGGTGGCCGTGACGAAGGAAAGGGAACTCCTGCTGGTGGAAGAGTACCGGGTTCCCCTTCACGCATGGACCATCGGGTTGCCTGCCGGCATCTCCGGAGATGAAGGGGAGGAAAGCACGCTGCAATCCGCCCGGCGCGAACTGGAAGAAGAAGCCGGATACCGGGCGGATGCCTGGACCTGCCTCTTTACAGGTCCTTCCTCCCCCGGACTGACCACGGAAATGGTATCCTTCTATCTGGCGGAAGGGCTGCATCAGGTATCGGAAGGCGGCGGAGTGGACCAGGAAAACATCACCGTCCACCGCATTCCCCTTCCGTTGGTGCATGGCTGGCTGATGGACCAGATAGGGCAGGGAAAAGTGGTGGACCCGAAAATCTTCATGGGCCTCTATTTCCTGTCCCGCTCTGTAAATGGCGCCGGACCGGGGGAATAAGGATGCCCTGCGCCGTAGGCGTCCGGACGCAGGAAACAGCCGGGAACGGCAACTCCTTGGAATGAATGGGTGGAAAGAACAATTCATCATCAGTGATTTTTCTGGATAGGGAAACGGGCTGTCGTGATAAAATGCTCCTGCCCCATAAAAAAATCTGGACATTCTTTCCAATCCGGGCTAAATATCTCTCCGCCTTACGGCATCAACCACTTAACGGCAGGGTAGCTCAGTGGTAGAGCAGAGGACTCATAAGCCTTTGGTCGGGTGTTCAAATCACCTCCCTGCTACCATTTTCCTTTCGCGGGCAGCTTTCTTCTCCAAGACGAGATAAGCTGCCCGCAATTTTTTTTTGTAAATCAGTGAATTGAAGGGGTCAACGCCAAAATCGGTGGGAAGAGGTATTTGAGGTAGTTTTTCATCAGTTG
>NZ_JAJBTT010000017.1 GCF_020860705.1 Akkermansia sp. | reverse complement strand
GGGGTAATGGGGGTAATGGGGCGGCATTCCCTTTTCATTCCCATCAGGGGAGGGCAGCAGGCGTCCGGGAATAGGCCCTTGCGTCAAATGTTCATGGATGTCCTGGGAATAAGGGCCTCCCGGCCCTTGTCATCCGGTTTTTCCAGAAAAAGAAAAGAGGTAGGAGCCACTGTATCCGGGAAAAGAACTGTAGAGATCAGCAACGACGCACCAAGGCAGCGGCTTCCGGTTTCAGTGCAGTGGATTTGCAAGGGATGGGGGATAAAAATAGAATTCCGGAATGCTCCATTCTATTCCTCTGCCGCTTCTGAAATCAGGAGGGACTGCATTCGGTAAATTCCGTCTTTTAGACGGAATCGGAACACGATCTGCCCCAGAGGTTGGCCGTCCCGTACGGATTCCACCGGAATGATGATGGAATCCGGCGTGAGCGCGGCCAGCCGTGCGCGGGCTCCCCCGAATGCCCCTCCCCATGGCAGGGCAGGGTCACTCAAATTAAAATGGACGATTTGTCTCCATGAATCAGCTTGTTTCTCCATCCTTTGGAAGAAGGAAATTTCTTCATGGTAAAGTCCGTCTCCGTATCGGTGAATCATGCAGGCAATTTCCGGAGCATGTTGCGGGAAGTCATTCCGGAGAAAAAAGAAATGGCCGGGTTTTGACGGACTGTCGTCCTTATTGACATTCCTGGTGCTGTACAGGGAATAACTGTTGAAATGGGGAGACACAAAACAATGATCTTCCCGGAAACGGTTCAGCAGGTCTGCGGCAGTCGGGCATCCGGCATAGCCTCCCATCATCATCTCTACCGGAAGAAGGGGGCACGGCTGCTGGATGAAGGGAGGGGAACAGGGCTTCTGTTGATCCGGATCCGGCAGTAATGGTGCAGAGGGCGGAAAGCCGGCGGCGGGAAAAAGAGAAGAGTTTATCGCGGATGCCGTTTCAACCGCAGGAAACAGAACGCCGGACGGGAAGGCCAGCATTCCATACAGGAAAAATAATCGTTTTATCATAGGCCGCCTATCATCCTGCTGTAAATCGGCATGCAAGGCAATTCAAGAATCTGAAGCAGAAGAAAAGAGAAAGATGTTCACCATGCAGGTTATTTTCAAAAGACCGTAAGGAGCGCCGCTTGCTCCTGCTTCAACCCTGTCCATGGAGTGGAAGGGGACTGTTTTTTCACTTGAAAAGCATTCTGCGGAAGATCAACCCTTTTAGTTGCCGCATGGCGTGTAGCGCTCCCGGTACGTTTTTCTGAAACGGCCATGCCGCTCCATGCCGGAGAACGGGTTATTGCACGCGAAGTTTTTCCCCGGGACTCCGTTCATTTGGCTTGCGTGGCGGCGGGATGGAGTGCAAGCTGTGCGCGTTATGCTCGATATCCGTGTAATACGAGAAAATCCGGAAGAAGTGAAAGCGCGCCTGAAGCCCCGTAGCGGGGATGCGTGGAAGCTTGTTGATGACGTTCTGGCGTGCGATGAAGCGCGCCGCAATGCCGAAACGGAAAAGCAGGCCTTGCAGTCCGAGCGCAATGCCACCTCCAAGCAGATCGGCATGCTTAAAAAGAAGGGGGAGGACACTTCCTCCATTGAGGCGCGCGTGCGCGAGATTGGGGACCGCATCCGGGAGCTGGACCGCATGGCGGAGGAGAATGCCGCCCAGCTGGCTTCCTTGCTGATGAACATTCCCAACCTGCCGCACCTGGAATGCCCCGTAGGCGCGGATGAAACGGCCAACCCGGAAGTCAAGCTGTGGGGCGAAAAGCCTGCTATTGAAAATCCGAAGGACCATGTGGAACTGGCCGCGAACCTGGGCATGATTTCCTTTGAAGACGGAGCGCGGATTACGGGCTCCGGATTTGTGGTGTACCGCGGAGCGGGCGCACGCCTGGAGCGCGCCCTGATCAACTTCCTGCTGAATACTCAGACCGTGGAGAACGGCTATCAGGAGGTGGGGGTTCCCTTTGTGGTCAAGCGGGAGTGCATGGAAGGCACCGGCCAGCTTCCCAAGTTTGAGGAAGACATGTACGGCACGGAAGAACAGCAGATGTTCCTGATTCCCACTGCGGAAGTGCCCGTGACCAACTTGTACCGGGATACCATTTTACAGGAAAGCGAGCTGCCCATCAAGATGGCCGCCTATACGCCCTGCTTCCGCCGGGAGGCGGGAAGCGCCGGCCGCATCAACCGGGGCATGATCCGCATCCACCAGTTTGACAAGGTGGAGCTGGTTCAGATCCTGAAGCCGGAAGACTCCTTCCGGGAGCTGGAAGTGCTCCGGAGCCATGCGGAATCCATTCTGCAGAAGCTGGGGCTGCATTACCGGGTGATTGAGCTTTGCACGGGCGACCTCGGTTTTTCCTCCGCCAAGACGTACGACATTGAAGTATGGGCTCCCGGCCAGGGGCAGTATCTGGAAGTTTCCTCCTGTTCCTGCTTTACGGATTACCAGGCGCGCCGCATGCGCCTGCGCTATAAGGACGCAGACGGCAAAAACCAGTTCTGCCATACCCTGAACGGTTCCGGCACGGCTCTGCCGCGCCTGTACGTGGCCCTGCTGGAAACCTACCAGCAGCCGGACGGCTCCATCCGTATTCCGGAAGCGCTCGTGCCGTACTTCGGCGCGGACCGCATCCGCCCGGAACAAGCCTGAACCGGCGTTTTTACGTCCCACTCCTGAATCAAGCCATGCCTGACGAGGGTCCCCTGGAACACTACCTGACTGTTTCCCATGAGCCGGAGCCGGATATTCCGGAACCGGCTCCGGAACGCAGGCCCGGTCCGTGGCGGGAAAGGGGAATCATGCTGGGGCTGGGCTTTCTGCTGGGGTGCATCGGGGCCTATGCGCTGGTTTATTCGGAGATTTCCGGCAGCATGCAGACGCTGAAGCAGTCGCTTTCAGAAGAACGCAATTCCAACGTCTCCCTGCAAAAGGAGCGCGCCCATTTGCTGGAAACCCTGGAGCAGGTGCGCATGGACAGCCTGCTGACGGAACGTTCTCCTCTTTCCATGACGGGCAACGGCATTCCCAGGACAAGCCGTCGCCCCGTTCCTCAGCCTCCGCCGCTTCCTCCGCTGCCCTCCGGAGCGGTGCCCGCACCCACGCCGGACCCCGGCTCCCTGGAAGACCGCCTGGTCAATCCGGGACCTGAGGACTGGAAGGAGCGCTACCAGTACGCCGCCCTGAAATACAACCGGGTGGTGGAGGATTACAACAGGCTGAGAAAGCTTTACATGAATCTGGTGGGCCAGGGAGGGGCGGCCAGCGGCCTGGTGACCGGAGCCCAGTTTTACCAGGCCCTGCGGAAGGATACACGGATGGAAGCGCGCAAGCTGGATGAACGGTACATCAGGGGAGGATTGCGCGGCAGCGAACTCCGGGAACTGGAACGCAGCAGGGATGAAATGAGGCACCGGGACTGGTGGTTGAAAAAAATGGCGCGCCAGTTCCGGATAGATTGAATGTCAGGGAGTCCTTGTTGAATTGAGGGAGGAAATGGCCCTCCGGGAACGGACGGCCTGGTAGAAGGCGCTTTCTGTACAGGCTGCGGCAAGTAGCGTTAGGCAGCTGTACCGGGAGCGTCATGCAGCCATGTAAAAGACCTCCCGGCAGAGAATATCTCTGCCGGGAGGTCTTGATGTAAAATAGTAAGGCCAGGAGCATGAAAGCGCCGGGCCTTACTGAAAATGTGAAGATATCAGGAAGAAGCAAATGCTCTTCCTTCCATTTTCCCGCTTTTAGCGGCGGTTACGGCCATAGCCGTTGTTGTCGCGTCTGCCGCCGTTACCGCCGTTACTACGGTAACCGCCGCCGCCTGTGTTTGTCTGCGGCTTGGCTTCATTGACAACCAGGGGACGTCCCTGAAAATCATTTCCGTTCAGGGCGGAAATGGCATCGTTCATGGCATCGGTGGACTCCATGGTTACAAATGCGAAACCTCTGGGCCTTCCGGATTCACGGTCGGTTGGAATGAATACTTCAGTCACTTCGCCATGGGTGCCAAACAAATCACTCAGGTCCTGTTCGGTGGCATTGAAGGACAAATTCCCTACATACATTTTTGTGTTCATATGATCAAAAGACACGTGCTCTGATTGTTCTTCAATGCATTCCCGAAGAGCCGGGAGTAAAAGCCAAAATTCCGAATAAGCAGACACCGTTGTCTGTAAAGATTGTATCCTTTCCATATTAAAAAGCCAAGAACAATATTATGCAGGCCTGAATATTTCCCCGGATGCCTCCCATGAATTCTGTATTCTGCGGTTGTTGAAGAGGAAGAAATTCTTCCCCTCAGCACAATTCCGCGGCAATGGCATCCACCAGCAGGCGGCCGCGGCCTTTCAGGATGAGCCTTTGTTCCGGGGAGATGTATGCCAGGCCCAGTTCCCGGTATTGTTCCAGTAGCGGACGGGATTCCGGCAGGATGTATTTCAGCGGTAGTCCTTCGTCCGTCCGGAGCATCAGGGCGATGCGTTCCAGGCGGTAGTCTTCCGGAGTGACGGGTTCCACCTCGGAGCAGGGCAGACCGTTTTCCAGGGTGCTGCGGATGTAGGTGTCCGTATCCCGCGTGTTGGAGTACCGCATGCCGTTGATGGTGCTGACCGCGCCGGGGCCTATGCCCACGTAGTCCTCTCCCTTCCAGTAGGCCATGTTGTGGGGGGAATGGCAGCCCTCCCTGGCGTAGTTGGAGGTTTCATAGTGGCGCATGCCGGCCGCTTCCAGAATGTTTTCCGCCAGTTCGAAGTAGGCGGCGTCTTTGTCCGGATCCTGCCTTTTTTCCCCACGCAGCAGGCTCCGGAAGAATTCCGTGTCTTCCTCATAGGTCAGGTTGTAGGCGGAGACGTGGTCCGTTCCGGTGCGTACGGCTTCCCGCAGTGTGGCTTCCCAGGTGGAGAGGCTTTGCCCCGGAATGGCGAACATGAGATCCATGTTGACGTGGGGCATGCCCGCGTTTTTCAGCATTTCCACGGAATGAAGGGCCTGTTCCGGGGTGTGTTCCCGGCCCAGCAGGTGCAGGATGCGGGCATCCAGGGACTGCACGCCCAGGGAGACGCGGTTCATGCCAAGGCTGCGCCAGAAGCGCACTTTTTTTTCCGTAAAGGTGGCCGGGTTAGCCTCAAAGGAGAACTCGTCCAGCCTGTCCACAGGCACGAGACGGTTCAGGGTTTCCATGAGGCGGCCCAGGTGCGTGTCGGAAAGCATGGAAGGCGTTCCCCCGCCGAAGTAGAGCGTGGCGGTTTCCCCCCCGCGGTCCATGGCCAGGGACGCGGCGCGGGATTCCGCTTCCCGTGCCAGCGCACGGATGAAGAGCTTCATGTCCGTGGAACCTGGCGTGTGCTTGAAAAAGGCACAGTACGGGCAGATGCGGTGGCAGAAGGGAATGTGAACGTAAAGATGCACGGGAGAGGCGGAGGGAATCAGCGTCTCCGGCGGCGTCCGGAAGGTTCTTCCCCGTCACCCTTCTTTTTCTGGGAGAGCTCCAGAATCCTCTTGGAAGCGTCCTTCATCTCCGTCTTGACGCGGGATTTCTCCGAGCCGTCAGCCAGGGACATGTAGTTCTTCGTCAGCGTGCTGTAGAAGGGGTGGATTTTCGTTTCCTTCTTATTCTTGGGCTTGTACTTGAAGCCGTCCGGGCAGGTGTCCACCATGTTTTTCATCCACGGCACCAGTTCTTCCTTGGGCAGGGCCAGGCACAGGGCGTCCAGGGCGAAGGACATTTCTTCCTGGTCCACATCCTTGGGAGCGTTCAGAACGTTGTTTTCATCCCGGTAGAAGTTGAGGACTTTCTTGAAGCCCCTGTCCACGGTCCTCTTGAGCCTGTCCGTGCCCTGGGCCTTGGCATACGCTATCTGGTAGGCGGCCTGGGGTTCCGGATAGGAGTTGCGCTTGGCCTCGGACTTGAGCCAGGACATGAGGTCCGCCCACTGGAAGGTCTTGTAGTCGTGTTCCTGTTTCAGGGCGTTTTCCAGAATGACGGAGCAGAGCACGTTGACGTATTCCTTGGCGTGGTTCGCCAGCATTTCCTTGCCGTTCTTGTCCCCGCGTCCTACGGAGGAGACGTATTTGCGCGTTTTCCAGAGTTTTCTGATGCCCATGCCGTCCGGGAGGGCTTCCCGCACTTCATCCACCATCTTGGTAGCTCCCATGAGGTCCTGGGGAGCCAGCTTGAAGAGCGTGTACCAGGCTTCCGTGTAGAACGGGTTGGCCTTGAGGACGGTTCTCATGGCCGTCTGGGTGAATTCCCTGGGCACCGTGCCGGAAGAGTCTTCGGATTCTTCCGTGGAGGAGCTCTTGGCCGCCAGCTTGTACATGTTCATGGCGAAGCGGCTGTCGATGAATTTATCATAGTCGATGTTCATGGACAGGGCCAGGCCGGACTGGTATTCCGCATTGCCGGTGCGCGGCGCCTTGGAGTCCCGGAAGTACCAGAACCCCGTGGTGGCTTTCAGGGTGTCCACGCTCTGGCCTACACTCAGCCAGCAGCCGTTGCCGTTGAAGTTGGTCGTCATCAGGTTGCCGTGGCCGGGCTGTCCGGCGGGGGCTGCCGGGATGCCGCGGGCAATCTGTGAGTTGCGGGAGATGAGGGACATGGTGCCGCACACGCCGCCTTCATGGAGCTTGCGTTCATTGGATTCACGGGACCATTCCGGGTCCGGGTCAAAGCTGAACAGGATGGGCGGCTCCTTGTCGTCATCCATGCGGTAGGGGCCGTACAGCCACAGGCGCGTCGGGCCGCGCTGGCCCAGGTAGCGTTCCCATACGCTGTCGCATTCGCGCAGGGGGCGGGTTTCTGAAAGGGCCATCATGGCCGGCCAGGGCGTTCCTTCCAGGGATACGCCGGTCCAGTCCACGCGCTTGCGGTCCACGTCCCGCAGCTTGCTGCAATTTTCATATTTGTCCACCAGGTAGGTGAAGAATTCCACCGGCGTGGGGAACGGGTCCCTCTTGCGTCTCAGCTGGTCATGGCGGTACATGTACTCATGGAGGAAGCCAGCCAGGTTGCCTTCCGTGATGGAGGGGTCCCCTATTTCCGAAACCGTGGGGTACTTGCGTATCCAAGCCTGTTTGGGCGTGATTTTTTTGCGGTCCAAGTAAGCTTCCACCTTTTTGTAGCATTCTTCATCCACCATGCGCGGAGCGTTTCCGTACCAGTTCACGGGGGGCTTTCCTGCGCAGTACAGGTCTGCGGGCGGGGGCATGGCGCCGGAGGACCTCAGGCTGTTCAGTTTGCCCAGGGCGTCAATGTAGCGGCCCTGCTGGGTGAGGTCGAAGGCTCCCATGCCGAATTCGCGGCGTCCTACCGCAAAAGCCAGCACGAGCTGGTTGTATTTTTCCGTCATTTCCAGGCCCAGTTCATCAATCATGAAGGCCACGTTGGTGGCGACGCTGGGGTCCGGCGGGAAGAACATGGCAAAGACTTCACGATTGGTCTTCGTGTTTTTCAACCATTTCTCAAAGTCCGGCGAGAAGGCGCCCCCGCGCTTTTTGACATAATCGCGCACGTAGGCTTCCGCGTAATAGGGGTATTTTGCCAGAAGTTTTTCAGAGAATTTGCCCTTGGAGGCCATCGCCTCTTCCCGGAGCGCCTTTTCCATGGCGATGATTTCCGGAGAGGGGGAAAGGTCAGGTGCAGGCGGTTCCGGTTCAGGCTCGGGCTCCGGTTCCGGGGCTACCACGATGGGTTCCGGTTCCGGGGCGGCGACCACAGGAGCCGGCTTGGGCGGAGCGGGCTTGGGTTTGGGCTTGGGGGGAAGGACCACCGGCTGAGCGATCGTTTTGGCGACAGGTTCCTTTTTGTCCTTGAGGATCTGGTACCCCAGGAAGCCGAAGAGGGCGAGCATCCCGGTGATGATGACCGTGATGACGGGAAAGCCGCCGGAGCGCTTTACCTTGGGCAGCGGTGCGCCGGGAGTGATTGCTCCGACGACGGGCTTCCGCAGCTGGGGCTGCTGTGGTTTTTTGGAGGGGCGCAGGGCCTGGGCATGAGCCACGACCGGCTGGGGCTGGGCTTGCGGCTGCGCCAGCGGATAAAGGAAGAATACGGTGCCGAATCCCTTCAGCTTGCCTTCGGCATTGGGGGAGTATTGGGCTTCGAAAGTTTCCTGCGCCTGGGCGAACTGAGGCTGGTTTTCCGGTGCGGCGGACAGTTCCCCGCTGGCCAGGTCGCGCGTGACGAGGCCCTGGGGGCAGAATTCACGCACCAGAACGGCCAGGCCTTCCGGAGAGAGGGCCTGGTACAAGTTGTAATCCGGTCCGCTTTCTATAAGCGCCGCGATTCTATAGCCGCCTATATTGAAATGGGGCGGAAGGGAAGGGGTTTGAGGGATTGTCATGACGAATCAAAAGATCAAAGACTCATTCATTTAAAAGGTCCTGAATCGTTTGTCAATTCCAGAGTGCGGAAGCTGTGCCATGGACGGGGAAAGGAAGGGGGTGCCCTCCGCGCGGGCATGCCACCTCCCGGCAGGAATGGGAAACGCCCTTTTTTCCGGAATCCGGAGAGGGCGTTTCTTCCTAAGGCATGGGGATGAAAGGCCGCTGGGAGGAGCTACCTGATGGTGACCTTCGTTCCGAGGGGGGTGTGTTCAAAGAACGTCTTGGCCATGTCCGCCGGCAGGCGCACGCAGCCGTGGCTGACCGGGTATCCGGTGACAAAGCCCACGTGCATGCCGTAGCCCCCTGTGATCCGCATCCAGTAGGGCATGGGGGCGGGATCGAAGTACGTTCCTGCGGGAGCGCCGCCGCCTTTGGCGTTGTAGTCCCCGTTGACCACGGCTCCTGTGGACTTGCTGCGCAGAACGCCGTAAGTGCCTGATTTGTAGTTGGCGTCCTTCTGAATGATTTTATAGGTACCCTTGGGGGTTCCGTAGCCTTCCTTGCCGGAGGACATCGGAGAGACGCCTACCAGCGTGGTTCCTACGTAGTAGAAGACTTTCTGCTGCTTGAGATCAATGATGATGTGCTTTTCTCCCTGAATGCCTGACGGCAGGTCCCAGTATCCCTGGCCCAGGCGGGCTTCCGGAGGAAGGTCCGTGTTGACGCCGGAAGTGGCGCCCACGCCGGACAGGTAAGTGTCCTGTCCGGACACGCCCTGAAGTTTCCCGGTGATTTTGTCAAGAAGGGGGGGCCTTCCATACGGACTGCAGGAAAAAAGGATGGAACTGATGGAGGCTAATGCCAGTATGCCGGGTTTCATGGGAACGGGTGAATGACAGGCAGGTTATGGAGCCTCTCCTCTCTTTTGTCAAGATTTGCATGCTGTTATCCGTTGCTTATTCCGGGGGTATTTGTTATATACGGCGGAGCCACTTCATCCATTCCTATCTTCATGAGCGAACAATACGACCTTCTGAAAAGCATTCTTCTGGAAAAATCCGTGCGCACGGGTACCTTCACGCTGGCCTCCGGCAAGGTGTCTGACCTGTATGTGGACTGCCGCATGACCGCCCTGGACCCCGTGGGGGCTACGCTGGTGGGCGCGCTGGGCTGGAAGCGGGTGAAGGAGGAAATTCTGCCCCGTTTCCCGGAAGTTGCGGCCATCGGCGGCATGACCATGGGGGCGGACCCCATCTCCCTGGCCGTCGGCATGACCAGCGCCCTGGAGGGGGCCGGGAAGAAGCTCCAGGTGTTTACCGTGCGCAAGGAGCCGAAGGACCATGGTCGGGGGCGCCGCATTGAAGGCAATTTCCAGGCGGGGGATACCGTGGTCGTCGTGGATGATGTCATCACTACGGGCGGCTCCACCCTGAAGGCGATTGACGCCATTGAGGCGGAAGGGGGCCACGTAGCTGCCGCCCTGGTGCTGCTGGACCGTGAGGAAGGCGGCCGCCAGGCAATTGAAGAACGCGGTATTCCCGTTTACGCCCTGTACACCAGGACGTCCCTTCTGGGCAAATAATTTTTTCCGTTCATGCTCCCCGCCCTGATCGGCATAAGCGGCCATGAAGTGGGCGCGGAAGAGGCGGCTGCCATCCTGCGCTTGCAGCCGGCCGGCTTCATCCTGTTCTCCCGGAATGTGGATTCCGTGGACCAGGTGCGGGCGCTGACCCAAACGCTGCGCAAGCTCTGCCGCCATCATCCCGTCATTGCCGTGGACCAGGAGGGGGGCAGGGTGGTGCGCACCGCCTCCCTGGGGCTGAATCTGCCTTCTCCGGCATCCCTGGCGCGGTGCGGCGGTTTTAACGGCATTGTGGAGCTGGGCGCCGTAACGGCCCTGGCGCTGAGATACCTGGGGGTGAACATGAATTTTGCCCCGGTGCTGGATATTTGCCATGACCCGTCTGCTTCCAATGCGCTGCCCGGCCGCTGCTGGGGGGACAACGCCCAGGACGTGATCGCGCGCGGCGGCGTTTATTCCGCCAATCTGCGCCGTGGCGGCGTGCAAAGCTGCGGCAAGCATTTCCCCGGCATGGGGCGCGCCCAGGCGGATCCCCATTTCAACCTCCCTGTGATTGATCTGGATGAACGGGAATTGTTTAAGACGGACTTGCTGCCTTTCTTGGCCTTATGCCCGGAATTGTCCTCCATCATGTCCGCTCATATCATGCTGCCGCAGATTGATCCCGACTATCCCGCCACCCTTTCCAAACGGGTGATAGGCACCCTTTTGCGGGACCGGCTCGATTTCACGGGAGTGGTGTTTACGGATGACTTGTGCATGGGGGCGATTGCGGGGCAGTATGCTCCGGATGAAGCCGCCCTGCTTTCCCTGCGGGCCGGGTGCGACCTCCCCCTGATCTGCCATGATCCTCTTCCCTGGCTGGACGGCCTGGCTTCCCGCCTGGACGGCCTGAACGCCTATGAACGGGAAGATTCCGCCAAACGGGTGGAAAAGTTGACGGACAACATGTCTTTCCCCTTACGGGAGGACCGGGCGCTGTGGGACGCCTGCCTGCGCCGTGCGGACGATTTGTGCCGCCTGGCGGAAGAGGATGCGGACGAAGGGCTGCCTGACTCCCCGGTTCAGAAGTATTGATTCCGTTTAAGGGGAGAAACGTTCCGGAGCGCCGCGTGCCTGCGGGGCAACTGAAAGAAGGGATCCTCCGCCGGATGCTCTTTAATTGAAAAAAGTTCGCTGCCGTTCAATGGACAGGAGTTTCGCTGGCATGCGGCTTTTCGGGTTTCCTTTGATAAAAAAGCGCTGCCGCACGGATGAGTGGGGCAGCGCCTGAGTAAAAGGCTTTAAAAGGGATTCCGTTTAATGAGCTGTGGCCAGCCGTTTGGGGGCGGCGGGCTTGGCGGCGTCCGCCTTGTACACGTGCAGCTCCGCCAGACGGATTTTTCCGCCCTTCTGGAAGAGCTTGACGCGCAGCTTGTTGGTCGTGATGGGTTCAAACGTCCTCATGCACTTGATAAACCCGTTGCCGGGGAGCTGGAGCATGCGCAGCACCTCCGGTTCATTGGCATACATGGCCTTCTGGGCGTCACTGACGCCGGCAGTGGCAGCTCCCAGGGAACCCCAGTGGATGGGAATCCACTTGCCGCCCTTGTTGGCTTCAATAATGAGGCGGGTATTGCCCTTTTCCAGCTTGATATCCACGGCACGCAGGGAGGCGGCGTTTTTCAGGGAAAGCTCCAGCACCAGCGGATCGTCTTCTCCGGACGGAGCTTCCAGTTCTTCCGCGGTGGTGGCGTCCCGGTCCAGCAGTTTTCCAGTATCTACATGGCCGCCGGGAGAGGCTTTCAGCTTGTAATCCGTCACTTCCTCCGTCGCGCTTCCCAGCAGCTTCAGTTCGCGCACGCGGCATTCCAGGCCGTGCCAGTCCGTAGAAACGCGGAACAGGCAGCGGGAACCCTGCGTCAGGCAGGCATCGTTCGGGGAAACCCAGGTTTTCTCCTTCTTCTTGTCCGTTTCATCGTATACTTCTATCTGGTTGCCCTGGGAAGCGGCGGAAATATAGGTGCCGTCCGGCAGATGGAAGGAGCAGCCCCAGTTGCCGTGGTCGCGGATCAGGATGCCCGGCACCCACAGGTGGTTGCAGTTGGTGACCGGATGGGCCTTTTCTCCGCAGCCCACTTCAAAGCCGCCTACGGCGATGGGGCGGTCATATTCCACGTCCAGGTCGTTCACGCGCCATTTGACCTTGGCGCTCATCTTCTGCACGCCCGGCTGGGTGGGGCCGCTGAGGTCCTTCTTATAGGAGTGCACGTTCCACTGGCCGCCGAAGTTGGAAGAGGGCGTCCAGGAAATGGTTTCCATGGGGGAGAAGGTGGTGGTGTCACTGAATTGCACCGTGCCGGCAAAGTCATACTTGTAGGCGGAGTTGGCTTTTCCTTCCAGCTCCTTGTCACGCTGGAGTCCCAGGGCGCGGCCTCCCAGCGGCTGCTGGACATCCACGTTCAGGGAATATTCCCCGGGCTGGACCTTGTCATCCTTGCGCTTGGGTTCAAAGAAGATGCGCACGTCCATGCCCAGGATCATTTCCGCACAGGTGGCCTTGGTCAGCTGATCCAGGCCGGGAATGGCCATGATGGCTTTGGCGATGGGGAGCGCCCGGGAATTGACGAGGCTGATGAGCTTGAAGCGGCAGCCTTGTTCCACCGGAATGTTTTTCAGTTCCCGGATGGCGGATTTCAGGGAGCCGGGAGCCTTGGCGCCCAGTGCGGCGTTGACCATGGACCAGTTGCGCACGTAGGTGTTCAGGAAGCGGGATTCCGTATCAATGATGGGGGGAACCTTCCGGAAGGTCTTGGCCTGGAATTCCGGCTTGCCCGTGATCGCCAGGTTCTGGCGTTCTGCGCACAGGGCCGTAATCCAGATGCTGGTGCGGATGTAAGTGCCGATGACGGGGTCTGCCGTCATCAGTTCCAGGCGGTTGGGGTTCTGGACCATGCCGCCGTCAAACGGGCGCTGCAGCGTAAGTTTCCACCGGAACGCCTCCATGTTTTTATAGTAGACTTCCGGATCCGTGCGCCAGTAGGCGGGAAGAGCCCACATCATAGAGAGCGTCTCGGAAGAGTGGCCCTGGTCGCAACCGCCGATGGGGCCTTCCTTGTACATGATCCGGCTGTTTTTGGTGTAAAGCTCCGGTCCTCCGCAAATGAGGGAGGCGATGTAATAGGGGCCGTGGCGGCCGGAGTAGGTGCCCCCGCACTGGCGGTTGGGTTCAAAGGTAAAGGTTTCCGTCATGCGTCCGTACGGTCCCATGCCGGTGGGGCAGATGGATTGCGCGTGGTCCATCATCTTGTCCAGCACGTCGTCTTCCGTGCGGGCCGGGGTCTTGCTGGCCAGAGCCAGGAACAGGCACATGTGGGAGCCGCCGATGCTGACGCCCGTACCCGCATAACCGGGATGGATGCCGTGGCCGGTGACGAAGTCCCCGTAAAGGACCTCGTTTTTCATGCGCTGGACGCCGTTGCGGATGGCGGGCAGAACGGAGTTGTCCCGGTAGCGCAGCCAGTATTCGCACAGGAAGATGCCTGCCGAGGCCTGCGGCACGGCCCACCAGCACTGGGAGCCGGAGAAGGCGATGTACTGCGCCGCTTTTTTGATGACGGGGTCATACTTCGGGTTGCCTGTGGCCATCAGGGCCAGTCCGGCCCAGCCAGTGTCATAGTGGTTGCCGCAGTAGCCGCCGGGGCGTTCCCAGGAACCGTCCTCGCGCTGCTGGGCTGCCAGCCATTCGCTCATCATATGGACCACGGCCTTGCTCTTGGCGCAGTTTTTGGGGAAGCCGGGGGCATAGGATCCCAGCTGGGGAATTTTAAAGGTGACGTTCTTCACGTATTTTTTCACCGCATCCGGCAGGGAGGAGGCGCCCCCTACGTACACCGTGACCCCCACGGAAGCCGCTCCGCCGGGCGTTCCGGTGCCTTTCAGCTTCCAGTCCCCCTTGGGAATGTCAAAGACCAGGGAGGAGACGGCATGGGCCAGCCATACCTTGCGTTCGGGGTCGTATTTGGCCGCCCCGTAGCCCACGCTGTATTGAATGGGCTTGAGCTTGGTCAGCGGGATGGGGCCGCCCGAACCTTCCAGCCTCAGGTCCGACCATTCAAAGCCGTCGCTGCCGATGCCGTTGCCTCCGTCATCCACGTGAAGGCGCAGCTGCTGGCCGCCCTTGACCGGGATGGAGAGGGAGATGGGGTGTTTGGCCCGTTCTTCCCGGAAGACTTCCTTCCAGAGGGGGGGAATGCCCTGGATTTTTTCCACGTTTTCCGCAGGAATGAGGTTCAGCGTGATTTTTCCGGCGCCTTCCGCCTTGTCCACCAGCAGGCCCGCGTGCATATCCAGGCCCCGCCTGTCCTGATGCTGGTAGGGGCCGTAGGGAACGTCCAGGCTGAGGGCCGTTTTGAAGGGCTGGCCGTCAATGCCCAGGATCACATCACCCTCCTTCACGTATTTTTCAGAGGGAGAGCCTTCAATCACCTGGGTGACCATGTACAGGTTGGTGACGGGTTCCCCGTTGGGGTCCAACAGGGACTTGGGGAAAAAGCCGCGGAAATTGGTATCCGGCCAGGAGGAATCCAGGCCGCGGGCGCGGAAGCCCAGCGGGCCGAAGGTGGTGATCCAGCCCTTGGCCACTTCCTCGGAGTTGCCGAACCAGCTGGTGTACATGTTGGCGTACTGTTTTCTCCATTGGTTGAGCGTCATGGCCTTGGCGTACTTTTTTACGTAGGCGTTGACGTCCCCCATGTTGGTGGTCTGCTTCACGGCTTTTCTGCGCGGCTGGGTAGAGGCAGCCGGCTTGGCTGCCGCCTGTGCTGCCGGAGCCGGAGTTTCCTTCTCCATGGCGGGAGCTGCCGGTTCCGGCTGTTCCTCCGCAGAAGTGTCGGTTTCCGTCGTATCGGAATCTTCAGCCGGCTGTTCGGGTTCGGGAGCAGGCTCTTCTGCCGGAACGGCGTGGTCACCGTCTTCCTCCGCAGGGGAAACGGCGCCCGGAGTTTCTTCCGGCTGTTCCTTTTCTCCGGCTGTTTCCTGCTCAAAGGGGTCTGACGTCTCTTCCGCAGGCCGGGCGGCTTTCTTTTCCGGCTTGGGGGCTTCCTGGTTCTTTTCTTTCTTGGGATGCGGCCTGGCCGGCTCCTGTGGAGCGGGAGGGGCTTCCGCGGGCTTCTGCGTGTAATGGTAGGCTCCGTAGGCACCCCCCAGAAGAATCAGGATGAGGATCCATATTCCGGCTGAACTCTTCTTTTTTCGGGGCAGGGGAAGGGGGGATGCCGGGATGGGAGCCGCCGCCGTGCCGGGAGTGGCCAGGGTTCTCTGGTCGCGCTGGAGCGGCTCCGCCGGGCTGGCCGGAACCGGGGGCTGCTCTGCGGCCGGATGGACGCCGGGCAGGGCATAAACCAGGTACAGGGTGCCCAGCGCCGGGATTTCCCCCAGGGAACCCGTGCGGAACTGGGCTTCAAAATCGTTCTTCAGCGGGAGGACTTCCCCGGCAATGTCCGTCGTTTCCGGATAGCGCAGTTTACCGCTTTCCGGATCGCGCACGGCGAGGCCCTGCGGGCAGAATTCACGGATGAGGTACTGGACGTGATTGGCGTCTGACGCATAGTAAACGTGGCAGAGGGAATCCGTCTGCTTCAGGGACTGGACAAGATAGCCGTTGATATTGAAGCCGGAAGGCAGGGGAGGAGTGTTTTCCATGGTCGCGTGGCAATTGGTAATCCGGCTATCTATTACCACATCCGGAGGGCTCTTTCAATGTAAAAAGGCGCTTTCCGGACGCCGCGTGTGACGCGATTAATCAATTATTTGCTTGAATGCATTGTTATTATGTGGTGCAAGCAAGGCTCGATTTTCTGTTTTCATACCACCCACCATGAGTTCCGATATCCGACTAGATGCCTTGCAGTATCATTCCCAGCCCCGCCCCGGCAAGGTGGAGACGCTGCCCTGCAAGCCCTGCTTTTCACAACGGGATTTGACACTTGCCTATTCCCCGGGCGTGGCTGAACCCTGTCTCCGCATTAAAGAAGACCCCTCCCAGAGCGCCCTGTACACCGGGCGCTCCAATCTGGTGGGCGTCATAACCAACGGTACCGCCGTGCTGGGATTGGGCAACATCGGCCCGGACGCCGCCAAGCCGGTCATGGAAGGCAAGGGCGTTCTGTTCAAGGTGTTCGCGGACATTGACGTTTTTGACATCGAACTGAACGTCAAGGAGCCGGAAAAACTGATCGAGGTCATCAAGACCATGGAGCCCACCTTCGGAGCCATCAACCTGGAAGACATCAAGGCCCCGGAATGCTTTATGGTGGAGGAACGCCTCCGCGAGGAAATGAATATTCCCGTGTTCCATGACGACCAGCACGGGACGGCCGTGATCTCCGGCGCAGCCCTCCTGAACGCCGCAGAGCTGACGGGCCGCAAGCTGGAAGACATGAAGGTTGTGGTAGTGGGAGCCGGAGCCGCCGGCATCTCCTGCGCCAAGTTCTACATGACGCTGGGCGTTCGCCGCGAACATATCTACATGTTTGACTCCAAGGGGCTGATTCATACCGGACGCATTGACCTGCATGCCACCAAGGCCCAGTTCTCCCAGTCGGAAGACTGCTCGCTGGACGAAGCCCTTACCGGGGCGGACGTGTTCCTGGGGCTTTCCACCAAGGGACTGCTTACGCAGGACATGGTGAAGCTCATGGCTCCTTCCCCCATCATCTTCGCCTGTGCGAACCCGGACCCGGAAATCACGTATCAGGACGCCAAGAAGGCGCGGCCGGACTGCATCATGGGTTCCGGCCGTTCCGACTGGCCCAACCAGGTGAACAACGTCTCCTGCTTCCCCTTCATTTTCCGCGCCGCCCTGGACGTGCACGCCTCCGTCATCAATGAGCAGATGAAGATAGCCGCCGCGCGCGCGCTGGCGGATCTGGCGAAGGAACCCGTTCCGCAGGAGGTGATTGACCTTTACGGCGGCGTCCCCCTCAGTTTCGGCATTGACTACGTGATTCCCAAACCCATTGATCCCCGCATCATTGAATGGGAATGCCCGGCCGTGGCCCAGGCGGCCATGATCTCCGGCGTAGCCCAGTCCCCCATCCGGGACATGGAAGCCTACACGCTTGAACTGCGCAAGCGCATTGCCGCCGCCCGTGAACGCGTCTCCGGCGTGGTGCGCAGTTATTTGTAAATTGAATGCATTCGTAAAGGATGCATGACGGTTGAACAAGATTCAGGACCGGGGGAGGCCAAAGGGTTCCCCCGGTTTTTTTATGGCCGTTCTGGAAAATGTCCGGGTTTTTCCGGAAAGCGTTTCGTTTGAAAAGAAGCCTTTCAGGAAATGTCTCAAGGACTTGCGGCGCTCCTTCCGACTATTCGGCAGGATGGGGCAGGAAGAAAGAACTTCCTTTCTTCTTTTTTGCCTCAAAAAGAACCTGAAAGAAGAAGGCGGCGCTTTCAGCGCTGTGCCAGGGCATTCCTGACCTGTTCCGTTTGTTCCCGGTCCGGGATGAGTTCCGCGAGAACCTGGCTGTTTTCTTCCAGGGAATCAAGCTGGTCAAAGTCTTCCGCCGTACGGATGCACAGATAGCGCATGCCCCATTGTTCCGCAATGGCCTTGAAGGAATGGGAATGGGGCTGCACGAGCAGTTTACGCATGGCTTCCGAATGGTTGTCTGCCCCGGGCAGGGCGCGGAAGATGCCGCCGCCGCCGTTGTTGACGATGCCCAGGACACGGGTTCCCTTGTCCAGCTGGGGAAGGAGAGCCAGGGCGTTGGAATCGTACATGGCGGTCAGGTCGCCCACGAGGGCCCAGGAACGGGAACACCGGGCGGAGACGCCCAGGAAGGTGGAGATTTGCCCGTCGATGCCGTTGGCGCCGCGGTTGGCGCGCACGTTCTCTGTGGGAACGGCCGTCTGGGCAAAGCTGTTCCAGTACCGTATGGGCATGGAGTTGCCCAGGTAAATGCAGTCTCCGTCTGCGGCGAAGCAGGAGAAGGCGCGCACCATGGCCTGTTCGCTGTCCGGGCAGGTGATGAGCAGTTCCTCCATCAGGGCCTTCCTGCGCTTGTTCATGGCGCGCAGGCCGTTGACGTCCCCCACGGGGTCCACGTCGCCCAGCGCATGCAGGATGGCCTCCAAATCCCCGGTTACGACATAGGCCGGCCGGGCCAGCCCGGAAAAGCCGGTGCGGGTGATGGAGAAGATTTCCGTGGAGGGGATGTCCTCCAAATCACGCCAGAAGCGGGCTACGGGCACGTCCCCGATTCTGAGCAGGACGGCGGGCGGGTTTTCCTTCAGCAGGGTGTCCGCATCCGTCAGGGCCAGAGGAGCCAGTTCTTCCCGGAGGCCGGAAGTGGCGTCCGCCACGACGGGGGCTTTCAGTTCATTGGCCAGCCACAGGGCGGGAGCCTGTTCCGTGGGGTCCAGGCCGCCGATCATGACCACCAGGCCGTCGCGGGATTTGAAGCGCAGGGCCCGGGCCAGTTCCGCCAGGGAGCCCCGGAAGTCGTTTTCTTCCGGCGGTTCCGCCGGGTAAAGGTCGCAGCTGCCGGGATTCCAGGAGGGGTCCGGGTCAGGCAGGCAGACGTTGATGTGAAGGGGGGAGGCGTAATCCCAGTCTTCCAGAATGTCTTCCGGCAGGCAGTCCGGCGTTTCCAGGTCAATCGTGGGCGCGTAAATGCCGAACAGGTCCGCCTGCTCAATGGCCTGGGGAGCGGCGGAGCCGCGGTAGTCCGCCGGACGGTCCGCCGTGAGCAGGAGCAGGGGGCGGCGCTGGTAGTAGGCTTCCACCACGGCGGGGAGCAGTTCCGCCGCCGCCGTGCCGGACGTGGTGACTACGGCCACGGGCAGCCCCATGTCCTGAATACGGCCCAGCGCGAAGAACGCGGCGGACCGTTCGTCAAAGTGGGTCCATTTCACCAGGTCCTCCGCGGCGGCCAGCACCTGGAGCAGCGCCATGTTGCGTGCGCCGGGGCAGACCACCCATTCACAGATGCCGCCCAGGCAGCATTGGGCCAGCAGGGATTTGACGAAGGATGCGGGGGAACTCACGGGAATCAGCCTTGTTTTTTGGCCGCCTTGGCCGCTTTTTCAGCCAGCTTGGCTTTTTCCTCTTCAGAGAGGATGCGGGGGAAGACGGGGGCCGGGTCATTGATGCGGTGGCCTGCGGGAAGGATTCCCCATGCCAGCGTGGCGGGTGTGCGGCCCTGGAAGAGGTCCGCAGCATTCAACTGGTCCAGAATGCGGGCGGAGGCCTCCGGCAGCACGCAGCCGATGAGGTAGCCCGTCTGGGAGCAGCATTCCAGCAGGTGGCGCAGTACGCAGCGGAGGCGCGGAGCGGAGGCTTCATCCTTGGCAAGCTGCCAGGGTTGCTGCTGTTCGATGTATGCGTTGCAGGCTGAAACCTGGGCGTTCAGGGCCGCCAGTGCGTCGGAAACCATGTTGTCGTCCATGAATCTGGAGAACAGGGTGACGGCCTGGTCCATGGTGACGCGCAGGGCCTTGGAGGCTTCATCATCGTATTCCTCCGCACCGGAGACGATGGAATCGCAGTAGCGGCGGGTCATGTTGATGGAACGGTTGCACAGGTTGCCCAGGTCGTTGGCCAGTTCCGTATTGTACAGCATGACCAGGCGGTCTGCGTCAAAGTTGGCGTCCTTCCCGGTGGTGATGTCCCGCACCAGGTAATAGCGCACGGGTTCCGGGCCGAACTGTTCCGCCAGCAGGTTGGGGTCCACCACGTTGCCGATGGACTTGGACATTTTTTCCCCGTTGATGTTCCACCAGCCGTGGACGAGCAGGGTGGGCATTTCCTCGTCGGAAAAGCCCATGGCGTGCAGCATGGCGGGCCAGTACACGCCGTGGGCGGGCACCAGGATGTCCTTGCCGATCACCTCGCAGTCCGCGGGCCAGAGCTTGGAGAACTCCGGCAGGCCGCTGTCCGGTTCCGCCAGATAGCCGGCGAAGGAGACGTAGTTAATCAGGGCGTCAAACCAGACGTAGGTAACGAATTCCGGGTCAAACGGAAGTTCAATACCCCAGGACAGGCGACTCTTGGGGCGGGAAATGCAGAGGTCCGAGTCAAAGTCAATGGCATTAAGCACTTCCGCCTTGCGGAAGCCGGGAAGAACGAAGGAGTTGCTCTTTTCCATGAACTGCTTCATCCATTCCACATGATCAGTCAGGCGGAAGTACCAGTTTTCTTCCTCCAGTTCCACCACTTCCCCCCATTCCGGGCCGAAGTTGCCTTCCGCATCCCGTTCCTTGTCCGTCAGGAACTGTTCCTGGCGCACGGAATAAAATCCCTTGTAGGATTTTTTGTAAAGCTGTCCCTTGTCTTTCAGGTTCGTCAGGATTTTCTGCACGCAGGCTTTGTGGTGCGGGTCCGTGGTGGAGGCCCACCCGTCATTGCTGATGCCCAGGCGTTCCCACAGGGCCAGGAATTTGGCCGTGATGTTATCCACGTGCTCCTGGGGCGTAATGCCCAGCTTTTCCGCCGTCTGCTGTACTTTCTGGCCGTGCTGGTCCACCCCGGTCAGGAAATAGACTTCCTCCCCCTTCATCCGGTGCCAGCGCGCGAGAACGTCCGCAAGGACTTTTTCATAGGCGTGCCCGATGTGGGGCGGTCCGTTGGTGTAGTCAATGGCCGTGGTGATATAGTACATGCGGGGAACGATACTCCTTTCCTTTTATTTTGCAAGCAAAGTCATTCCCTGCCAGTGTTTGATGCCTTAGGGACGGCCCCGGGCCGGACCCCGGAAGGAGTTTGCGGCAACTGAAAAATGAACGCCGGCAAATGACTACGGAAAAGGGAGTTCCCCCCGTTGAGCGGAGTAGGCAGTCCTGGGCCAATATTCCCAGGCATGAGGAAGCGGAGGGAAGCATGAAAGCTCCCCTCCGCTGAAATGTGCTGCTACGGAGGACGTTAAGTTCTCCGGATCAGAAGCCGCGCGCCCGGTACGCTTCTTCCAGCTGGTGGAGCGCCCGTTCCAGGATGGAGCGCGGGCAGCCCACGTTCAGGCGCATGAAGCCTGTTCCTTCCTTACCGAAGATGGAGCCGTCATTCAGGGCCAGATGCGCGCCGTCCACAAAGAAATCCACCAGTTCCTTCTGGGAGAGGTTCAGTTCCCGGCAGTCCAGGAAAACCAGGTAAGAGGCGTCCGGAATCATGGCCTTGATTTTGGGCATGCGGCGGCGGAGTTCCCAGTCTACGTAGCGGATGTTTTCCTGAATGTAGTCCAGCGCCTGGGCCAGCCATTCCTCTCCTTCCGGTCCGGAGTAGGCGCTGATAAGCCCCTCATAGGCAAAGACGTGGCCTTCCGCCAGTTCCCTGCCGCTGACAAAGCTCTGGTATCGTTCGAACAGGTCCGGATTCTGGCAGACCAGGTAGGAGCTGCCGAGACCGGGCACGTTGAAGGCTTTGCTGGGCGCCATGTAGGTGACGGAGTTCATGCGCGCCTGGTCGGAGACGGTGGCGAATACGGTGTGCCTGTGGCCGGGCAAGGTGAGGTCTGCATGGATCTCGTCCGAGATGACCAGCGTGCCGTTTTCCGCGCAGATTTCCGCCACGCGGCGCAGTTCCTCCGGATTCCACACGCGGCCGCCGGGGTTATGGGGATTGCACAGGATGAACATGCGGCAGCCGCGGACGGCCTCCCGCATATGGTCAATGTCCATGCGGTAGCGGCCATGTTCCAGAATCAGGGGATTATTTACGATTTCCCGTCCGTTTTCCCGGATGATCATGGCGAAGGGATGATATACCGGCGGCTGGATCATGATTTTATCCCCCGGCTCCGTGAAGCACTGGATGGCGCTGGAAATGCCGGGAACGATGCCCGGAGCGAAGCCGATTTCCCCGGCGCGCACCTTCCAGCCGTGACGGCGGTCCACCCAGTTCCGGATGGCTTCAAAAAAGGCGCGGGGCTTGACGGTGTATCCCAGAATCTCATGTTCACAGCGGCGGCGGATGGCCTCCATGATGAACGGAGGCGTCTTGAAATCCATGTCCGCCACCCACAGGGGGAGCAGGTCGTCCCGGCCCCAGCGCGGCAGCAGGGCTTCATATTTCAGGGAACCGGTGCCGCGGCGGTCGATTATTTCGTCAAAATCGTACTGCATGGAATGGTCTGTTTGCGCGGGCAAAGGTCAGGAAAGAGGGGTAACGCCCTTTTTCAGGATGATGTTGCCGTATTTGGCGGTTTCTCCGGTAATGACCACGGCGTAGGCCTTCTTGGCCCGTTCATAAAAGGCGTAGCGCTCCATTTGTTCAATGTCCCCGTCATAATTCAGCGCTTTGCGGTACTTGGCCTCTACCGCGGGGTCCAGGGAGTCTCCCGGTACGGGGGCCATCATGATGACGGGCGTGGCATAGGCATCCAGTTCAAAAAGGGGGATGACGGCGGCCAGCAGGGCGTCCGCTCCCAGGCCGTCCGCCCTCAGCACCGTGGGGTTGAAGGTATGGCCGGGAAAATGGGCGTCGGAGAAGACGATTTCATCGCCATGCCCCATTTCTGCAAGAATTTTCAGCAGGGAAGGACTGATGAGGGGAGAAATATTTTTTAACATGCGGAAGAGTATATCAAATACCCGTATTCCGATACGATCACAAAATCGTGTGGCCGTCAATTAGGCGAATGTCAACGGGAGGCCGCGTGAACGTGGCGCCGGATGCATTCTTCCATTTCCGGCATTTGCTCTTCCATGCTTTCCACCAGTTTAAGCTGGGTGCGCGCCCGGTGGAGGTTGTGGAGGTCCTTTTCCGTTTTAAAGTAAACGTCCCCTTCCAGATAGTCCGTCAGGAAGCGGATGCCGGTTTCCAGCGTGATGAGCAGGCCGGAAAAGGCGAGGTTGGAAACTTCCTGAGGCGTGATGAAGTCCCTGACGGCGTCCAGATAGCCCCGGACGACGGCTTCAAACATGGACATGCGCAGGAAGGTCTTGTCCAGGTCCTCTTCATCTTCCGCCGCGGGGGAGGTCATAGTGCGCACCATGTCTCCGAAGTCGTACAGGATGCTGCCGGGCATTACTGTGTCCAGGTCAATGACGCAGACGGCCTTGTCCGTTTCCCTGTCCAGCATCACATTATTGATTTTAGTGTCGTTATGGACGATTCTGACGGGCAGCTCCCCTTGTTCCTGAAGGTTCAGAAGGACGTCCACGTAATGCTCGCGGCGGAGGATGAATTCCAGCTCCCTCCGGCAGGAGTCCAGCCTCCCGTGGGAGTTTTTGGCGGCTGCTTTTTCCAGCCGGTCAAAGCGTCTGCGGGTATGGTGGAAGAACGGAATGGTTTCATGAATGTCCTCCGGATTCATATCGCACAGAAGCTGCTGGAAGGCGCCGAAGGCACGGGCGGCTTCATAAGCCTGGCGGGGGTGTTCCGCCACGTCAAACGTATGGGTGCTTTCAATGCAGTTGTAGCAGCGCCAGAAACCGGAACCGGGGATTTCCAGATATTTGCGGCCGCCCCGGGCGGCGTACAGGTTCAGCGTCTGGCGGAAGGGAGTCTTCAACACCCGGAGCATTTTCCAGCGGATGTGGTTGGTCACCTTCTCCACATTGTGCATCACGTCCCTGGGGCACTGGAAGACGGCGTCATTGACGCGCTGGAAGATGTAGCGGTCCGTGGTGCCGTCTGCCTTCCGGTAGGTGGCCCGGAAGGTCATGTTGATATGGCCGCTGTTGATGGTATCGCAATGGAGGAATTCTCCGGCAATGGCGAAGGCGTCACCCAGGGCGGCAACCTGTTCCTGAAGGGAATCGGTATGGAAAACGGCGGACAGAGGCATGGGCGGAAAAGGAAGCAGACCCCCGGCGCATGCGGGAAAGCGCCGGGAGCTGAGGGATGGTTAAAGGTTGTTAGAAGGAGTAGCTGACCCCCACGCCCGCCACAAACGTGAAGTTGCGGTAGACTTTAGAGGGGGTGCGCCAGGGGAAACGGTCGGAAGGTCCGCGGTGGTTGGCCGCCATGCCGCCGTTGCCCAGCCAGACAGTACTGACGAAGGGAGTGAGAACCACGCGGTCCACTGCTTTGAAGGGCACGGCCACGGTCAGGGAAATGCCCTGTGTGCCGTTGGAGTTCAGGGAATCCCGGTCAAAGTAGCCGGAGGAGGCGTTCCAGGTTCCCGCCACGACCAGGGAGGTAGACGGGTTGAAGTCATATTTATACCCCAGCGTGTTGGTAAACCACCAGCCGGACATCCAGCGGAAGGTGTACTGTACGCGGCAATCCCAGAAGAAGTTTTCCAGTCCCTTGCCAAAGTCGTGATGGATATCCAACACAAAACTATGTTCTTCAGAGTGGCCGTGATGAAATGCCGGGAAGCTGGGAGCTTCTCCCTTATGGACGTTCAATATGCCGGGGAGGCCGCCGTTGACGAACTGGTAGCTCAGGGAAGCCATCGTATAGTCGCTGAATTTGCGGCTGACACCCAGGAGGGCCGATCCTTCATCAGAGATGCCCGTGCTGTCATGCGTGAAGTCATTCTGGGTCAGCCACTGGTACTTGAGGCCACCCACGAGGGCATATTTTTTATTAAGTTTGTAAGCGCCGATGGCTTCCACGGGCACCACATGGTCGCTACCGGATTGCTGAAAAGCCAGGCCGCGGCTGACGTACTTGGTGTTGTAAGCTACCTTGGCGGAAAGACTGAGCGGTTTAACTTGCTCTGCATCAAATTTCATATTTTCGAGATTCAACTGAATATCAGCGTTTGCAAATCCACTGAAAATAGCCAGGGTCGAACATGTGGTAATGATAGTTTTGTAGTTCATGATTATGTGTAGATAATTAGTAGTTATTTTTCTGTTGTTTTGCAAGAAAAATTATAGGAATTTAATGAAATATGATGGTAGACGTCTTTTAAGTTTTTTTTGATATTAAAAATAGAATTAATACCTTAATTATTCAATTATCTTGAAAAGTAATGTCTTGTATTCTTACACTACATTCCGAAAGTTCAGGAATGTACTTTTCTTAAAAATCGCTGGTTGATTTATTATATCGGTAATTTCTATATTTAAAATATGGTTGATTCAATAATAGCACTCAATATACCGCCTGGCAATATGCTCCCAGGTGTATTCCTTTTGAGCGAGGTTAAACATGGTCTCCGCATTGCGGCGCATCCCGGCAGCGTCCGTTGATTCCAGAAGTTGTCGCAGATTTTCAGCGGAAGAGAAGTAGTGGGCGGCATGGCCTGTTGTCTCGCGGTTGTAGACCACATCAAAGGCAAAAATGGGCATGCCGAAATGCATGGCCTCCACCAGAGAGGGGTTGGTGCCTCCGGCGCTGTGGCCGTGGATGTAGCTTGAGCAATGGCGACGCAGGACATAAAGCACATCCAGGTCATAAATAGGGTCACAGAATTGCAGGTGCGGATTGTTGGCGTAACGGGCTTTCAATTCCCGTCCATAGGCACTGCGTTCCCAGTTGCCCACAAATACGAACGGGCGACCGCTGCAGGAAAAGGCTTCCAGCGTCATGTGGCAGTTATTCTCCGGCTCAATGCGGCAGATGGAAAGCGCATAGCCGCCTACTGTCAGCCCCATGCTGCGCAGAATTTCCTGCTGCCTCTCTTCGGAAAGTGTGCGGACGACGTGGTCTCCGCCGTAGGCAATCACGCGCGGTTGCTGTCCGTAGGTTTCTTTCACATAATCGGCAATTCCCTGGTTATCCGCCACCACCACATCGGCCGCACGCACGGCCATTGCCTCAGACGCACGCAGGAACCAGCGGGCAAAACCGCCCCATTTGTCACGGCGGTGTTCCAGCCCGTCAATGTTCACGATGATGCGCCCCCTGTAGAATGCGCGGAAGAGCGGCAAGGCCATGCATCCGGAGACACCCAGCACCAGCACGGCATCATAACTGTGCCCCAAAGCCTTGGCAAGCGACCACATGTCGTAAGGAATGCTCTGCACGCCATTGGCGTGTAGCGGTACATAGATCAGGTGCGCCCTCTTGTATTCCGAACGCATTTCCTGATAATCCTTACTACTGCAGAACACCGTGTATTGCACATCTGCCGGGCAATTCTTTCCCAGCAGGTTTTCTACCAGCGTTTCAAAACCTCCGTACTGTGCGGGCACTCCCTGCGTGCCTATAATTGCGACTTTTTTCATCCCTCCTTTTTGTTTACTTTTCTCCGTTTAGCATCTTTTCAATGGCCGCGACCATCCGCTTTGCATCATAACGTGCCGCCGTGGCTGTGGCGCCGTCTGCCAGCCGCAGATAGTGTTGCCTGTCACCCAGTACTTGCTTAATCCGTTCTGCCAGCAGCTCCCCCTCATGCGAGTCCACATGGTAACCATTTACGCCATCCTCCACCATCTCTGCAATGCCGCCCGTTGGAGGTACGATGACGGGCAGCCCCGCCGTCATGGCCTCCAGCGCCGTTAGACCGAAGGTCTCAACCGCCATATCCACTCGGGAAAGGTTCAGCACAAGAGACGCCCGGTTGTAAAAGGGAGCTACATCCTCCTGACGGGGGAACAGCGTTACATTCTCCGGCACACTTATCCTCTGTTCGGTGATGAAGGCACTGATATTCTCCCATGTGTCATTCACTACCAGTTCAAACCGGAACTGAGGCAAACTCTGAGCCAGTGACAGGAACTCCCGCACCCCCTTATACAGCTTCAGAGAACCCAGCATCAGCACACGCTGCCGTTCAAAGGCCGCTTCAGGATCCGGATGCAGACGTTCCGCCAGCGCCGGAGAAATGGCGTTCGGGATGACGGTCACTCTCTCCTGCCGCTTCAGGAAGGAACGCTGGTAGGCGGATACGCAGACGATTTCCGTGGACAGCGCCTGCATGCAGCGGGCGAGCATGCTGTAGAAGGATCCCTTTATAAAAGCATTCTCATGGTAATGGTACACGACGCGCTTGCCCGTCAAACGCCCGGCGAGCGCCGGGCCCAGCGGCAGAATCGTGTTGATATAAAAGACTACATCGCGCCGGAAGATGTAGCGCAGGGCAAGCAGCGCCGTATGGAACTGAACCATCGCATAGCGCAACAAGGTTAGCGCGGCATGTGAAGAAAAGCGGTAGGGGCAAGTAATGTGGCGTAAGGCGGTACTTTCCGGCAGTTCATCCAGCACGCCGCCGCGGGAGGTGAATAAATCCACCACTCCGCCACGGGACAAAAGGCCTTCCAGCACCACGCGCAGCACCGAGGGGCTGCCGCTGTAGTCATTGTACAAATGGAAACAGGCAATGCGTTTGTTCATCGTGATAAATCTTCAATCAGTTTCAACCATACGCCGAAGGAGCGCGCTACATCCCCCTCCACCTGACCACGTTCACGCAGGGTGAAGCGCGACACCACATCCAGCAGGTAGGCGAGGTACAACTTCCGTTCCACCCAGGGAAGGGAAGGAAGCTCCTTCAAAATTTCCTCCGCCCCCATGCGGCGTTCAAAGGTAGCTGTCTGGGTGTAAAAGTGGTAGCGGTCCAATCCATGCGGATAGGTTCTCTGCGCATACTCCCAGTCAAAGACAAAGAGTTGTTGTCCCTCCATAAACATGTTCCACGGTGTAAAATCCGCATGATAGGCGGAAAATTCCACCTCCCGCCCCTCATAAGCCGCCCGTACACGGTCGATGGCGCGCGTCAGGCAGTCCTTGCCCGGCAGTTCCGGCACCCAGCAGAGGTGTTTCTCCAGTTCCTCCAGCGTATGGGCATAATCCGTTTCTTCAAAGGGCAAGAGTTGCTTGGTACAATCACGCAGGCGGTCCAGATAGCCATCATGCGCATCACTCCAGTCATGAAGCACGCGGGAATGTTCACTCTTTACCGTACTCTGCACAAAAATAGGCGGTACTCCGTCCAGATACCCGCAGAAAAGTACGCCGGGCAGCTGGGCGGCGGTCATTCCCCGTTCGGCCAGCTCGCGCAACAGAGCCGCCTCTTTCCGGAAAAGCGTGGCAATTTCATCACTTCCCGTCACCTTGCAATAACCCAGAATGCGTTTTCCCCTGCTCAGTTGCAAGGTGAACTTGCGGTGGACGCAGGGGGTCCCGCAAAAGACGGAAAGCTCCAGAGGCCCCCCCGGGAAAAGCCCGGTCAGCAGTTCGCATAGCTGGGGGCGCAGGGCAAGCTGCAAGCGCTCCGCATGCAGCACTCTCTGTACCGGCGTCAGGTAATGCAAGCGAGGGAAAAGCATTTTCAGCAACTTTCCCTTGGGGCCGCTGGGCTGGTAAAGCTGCATTGCCGTGTGCATGTGGCGTGCCGGCATCAGCCAGCGCTTGCCATCCGCATTGGAAAAGCTATAGAAGACTTCCTCCCTTTCGCTCCGGCTAAAAATACCGGAAAACAGCAACTCATCAGGCATCGGCAGGGCCTCCTTTCCCTTTACCGGCTGGTATTCCGGACTGCTCCCATGCCTTCATGATCACCGTATGAATTTCCTCTCCACGCTGCTTCCATCCAAATTCCTGCCCCGCCTGCCGGGCAAGGCGACCGCGTTTTGCCCGCAGGCCGGCATCCGTCAGCCGCAACATGGCCGCCGCCAGGTCAGCAATCGTTTCCTCTCGTCCACGGCGCTGGATCAATTCCGCATAATCGGAAGAAAAATAACGCGTGTATCCTGTGGTATCAATGCAAATGAGAGGCTTGCCCAGTGCCATGGAGTCAAAGGAAACCGTTACCGCTCCCTCTTTCAGAGAGGCGTTCACCACTACATCCGTTGCCCGCATTCGGTTTTGGTACTCCTCCATGCTTACCGCTCCGGGAAAGTCCACCTGTCCGGCAATACCCAGCTTGTCCGTCAGCCGTTCCAGTCGTTGGCGGTCGCCGCCCTTGCCCAGAATCGTCAGCTGCAACTTGCCATGCCGGCGTTGAGCCCTGGCAAAAGCTTCAAGCACGAGGTCAAAGCCACGCCATGCATCCAGACGCCCCACGGTGATGAACTTAACCGCGTTTCCTCCGCTTTCCGCAATAGTGCCTGTTTCCTCTTTCCCGTTCATGGACAAGGGGGAAAGCTGCTCATCTACCGCCACATCCGTAAAGAGCACGGCATGTTGCCGGGCTGCGACCGGCAACTGCTGTCTCAGCAGATCCGTCTTGCAAAGAATGAGGTCGGCATGGCGGCAACGACGGCGGAACCCGAGGTTCAGGGGCAGGGCCGCCACTACGGCGCGGCGCAGGCGCTCCAGCCAGCGGGCATGGTGGGGATAATGACGGCTGTACTCCGCCGGGATTGTTTCCAAGCCGCCCACGGGACCCCAGATAAAAAACTGTCGCTGACCGTAGCGGCTCACCTTCCAGAGCACATTGCCGTAAGTCAGGTGGTGGAAAATGGTGATGCCGTTCCGCCGCATGGTGCGCTTGACGATGCCGTTGGCCAGCGTCTGCCAGATGTTGTAATAGATACGCACGCCGCGCAGGCCGCGCTTCCAGCAACGCGCCCATTTGGGTAAATCGAAATAGAGGAAGTGGATACTTGCATATTCGGGGTGTTCCTCTATCCACGGCTCAATGTTTGCGCGGTTGCTTTCCCGCGTCAGCACCCATAGCTCAAAGCGGCGGGACATTTCCAGCACCCAGTGCCAGCCCACGCCAATCTCACTGCCCAGCCCCGGTTCACAGGCATAGGCGGATACGAAGATTTTCAGTTTTTTACATTCCATAATTTGAGTTTTCTCACATCCAGCATAAAAGGAGCATAGCGATTGATCGCCTCGCATATCAAAGTGCTTAGCAACAGGGAAAATACGGCAACGGCAAGAGTGCTTACATAGCCATACCCGGACGGAATAGCCATCACCATCAACTTCCCTGCCATTGCCGGCATGACGCCGGAAAAGAAGTAAAAGACAATGGAATTTTGACCGATGTACTCCAACCAGCGCACGTGGGGTAAAAGCTTACAAACCCGAAACACAAGCAGTACGCTGCAGAACACCGTTAGAATGCCAGGAGGATTTACCCTGCCGCCAGCTCCCATCATTAGCAACGGCGAAATTTCTTTGCCGTAAACCAGTAAGCCTATATACAGCACAGAGGCAAGCACAGTTCCCCAAACTTTCATCATGCTCTCCATAAACTTTTCATAGCGCAGGTATAAGCCGCCTAAAGCCATGAGTAAGGTGTATTCGAGCCCCGTGCAATAAAACCAGGGAAAGTAATCTATGGCTTGGGTACGCTCCTCCAAACCATTCAGATATAGACCCAAGGAGAATAAACCAATACTGATCAGGACATAAAACCATACACTTCTTCCCTTAAACAGGAAAAGAAACAAAAATACCAGCTGAGCCACAGCCAAGGCAGACGTGAACCAGTAGCTGACTCCCCCGGGTACTTCCTGTAGAAATTGCGGCAAAGTCAGAGCTCCGCCATGAAAGCTTACCTTGGGGATGTAAAGGAGGGTGGAAAAAAGCATGGTTGGAATCATTAACCGGAAAATAATATTTTTCAGGGTATGTTTATACTCCTCCCATCTTCCATTATTTTGAAAATTATTGATGATGATGGATTTATTGTGATTCATGAAGCGACGGAATAGCAAGTATCCGCTCACCACAAAGAAAGCATTGACATAAAAAGGGCTGAGAATATATCCATAAGACAGACCTGATGAGGGGCAATAGGCTTCACTGTGCAGGATGTACACACCTATCATGCATAGTGCCTTTACGGCATCTACCCAGTCGAGTTTATTGTTGCGTGTTTCCATATCACCCCAGACGTTTAATATTTTTGCGATGCTGCTCTGCGAACACGTGCTCCAGAATGGTTCTCACGGCGTCCTCGGGCGTGCTTTCGTTGAGTACCTTGAGATAGCCCGGCTTGCCGGTGAGGTAGTCGATGCGGTCATTGATGGAGCGGATGCCATCCTCATCCAGCTCGCGCTTGCGGGCCAGGATGACGTCAGAGCCGGCCGTGAGCAGAATGTTGTAATCCAAGGATGGAATGAAGAGTTTCCCGAACCAGTAGAGGAACTTCGGCGGCAGGTAGATGCGACTACGCCGGCTGTCGCAGATAATATCCGTAAAATAACGGTCAAAAATCACCAGGCGCGTGATGCGGGTGACGCTCTTAACCTTCACAAAGTAGCCCAGCACATAATCCAGGGAATAGTACAGCAGGCGCGCCAAAGAACTCAAAGCTCCCGTACGGCCACCGCGGTGAGGCTTGTTGTAGTCGCGGTCCACCTCTTTTTTGATGCCGGCGGAATGGGCCACTTCCCCCAGATTCCAAAAAAGGGCAGGGCGGAAATGATAATAAACATGCGCCGTGCGAAATACATCACCCAGTTTCTCCAGCAGCAGATCAATGACCGTCGTCTTTCCTGAGCCGTCCGGCCCCGTAAAGCCGATGCTGAATCCCGTGTTTGAGCGGATATAGTTAAGCAAGCGGTAATACTCAAATCGGAAGAATCGCAACGGGGTAGAAAATGGGTGGCGGACCATGTTGCTTATCAGGGCGCGCAGCAACAGCGTTCTACCGCCGCATTCGTCACAGGCTTTCGCATCGGCTACGCCGAAGAGTTCGCTGAGCGTGTCTTTTACGCGGTCAGAAGATTCCGCCGCTGCGCGGGTGGCAGCATACTTCTCCGGATAGGAGGCGCCTACCGCGCGGTCATAAACATACTTGTCCAGGAATTCGCTTTCTTTATTCACATGGTGGATAGCTCCGTTGAACACCCTGCCTTTAAGCAGTTTTGCTGCGCTCAAGAGACGTATGCCGAACACGGATGTATCAAAGAAGAAGTCAAGCTGAACCAGTTCCACACGGCATGCTGAATCCACCCCGCCACAGACCCAGGTAATCAGGCGATCACTTTTAAGGTAGGTAACGATCTTCCATCCGGAGGACTCGACCAATTCCAGCATGGCATGTTTCAGCTCTTTATAGGTGGCAGGTTCCAGAATGATGTCCACATCCCGGCTCGGGTTGCAGGCCGGCAATCCTTCAAAATTGCGCAGTACGGCATACTCCGCCCGTTCATTCAGAAGGGCGAACAGGGAAGTTAATAGTTCAGCGGAAGTCTTCATTTATGTTTCAAAAGGTTATGTTTTATTTTATCCGCGATGTAGCCGGGATTGGAGCAGATGGAAGTCAGGAGGCTCTTTGCCCCGGTAACCCAGTGACGGGAACGCAGTAAATAATAGGCGCGGCGCAAGGAATCCGCCGCACGGGCCTCTTTTTCCAGCTTGCTGTACTCTCCCTCCGCCATTTGGGCGCGGAAGTCAATGAAACTTAACTCCGGCTCCCCCCTGCGGCGGAGCTTGAGATTCGTTTTGATGTGACGCATGCGCAACAGCATCCCCAAAGAATTGGAGGACATGGCTGATTCATGCTTCCGGTAGCGGCAGAGTTGTTCAGGAACAACGACAATGGCCTTCCCCTCAACATAGAGATCGCTCATGCGCGTCCACAGATCCAGATCTTCACACAAGTCCTGGTAGCGAGGTTTCCCTTCCGGAAAGCCCGTCACGTTGTGTCCGCCCACTCGCAAGGCCAGTTCACGTTCATAAATAGCCGTGGGCTGCATGAAGATCAGTTTTTCTTTTGCCGCTTTCTCATAAAAACCTTCTTTGGTTGTTTCCCCCAGGTAAATACCACCTTGCATCTTTTGACCTTCATTATCCATGTACTCCAGATGGCAGCCCACAGCCATCAGTTCGGTATCCGAAGTTATTTTACCGTACAGCTTTTCCACCAGTGTCGGATGGGGGCAGTCATCTGCATCTACAAAGAGAATGTAACGGGTAGAAACATGTTCTTCCACATACCGCCGTCCTGCGCTCAGTCCCCGGTTTACCTCGAAGTTGACCAGTTCATATTGACGGGGATATTCCAGGAAGAAGCGCTTTACCACTTCTACGCTTTTATCCGTACTACAATCGTTGACGATGAGCAGATCAAAATCTTGGAAAGTCTGCAAGGAAATGCAGTGTAGCGTTTCTTCAATATATGGCGCGCAGTTATAGACGCAAATGGCCAATGTTAGTTCATTCCGCTTTGCTGTATTATCTTCCTGCATATTTACGTTTGAAGGAGATTAGATGTTGAACGAAAGGAGCTGCCAGGTTCGAAAGCAACGCAAAAAGGAAGGAGAATTTTTTTGTCATTTTAATTTTCTGGATGAGCGTGTAATTATTTGGAATATATTGACACAGGACATTTTGTTTTTGAGAGATGGGAGCGTATACTGCTGCCATGTACCGGATACCCTGCCGGTAATACTCCGTTGCTACTTCTGTTAGCCGGGATGCTATTTCCGGATATTGTTGATATTGTTCAGCCAGAATCAATAGGCGAAATCCGGCAAAGAACTTGTCAGATACGGATTTGAGTGTCCTGTGTTCATTGGCTGTTGTACTGTAGTCATTGAGTACATTATGAACAAGAAGTATGGGCACGTATTGCATCGTTTCAGCAGCCAAAGCCATACGGTGTGTCCAGTCTACATCCTCACAACAAACTTTTTCTTCAAAAAAAATTTCCCGGACCACCATCAGTTGCTTTCTGAATAAATATTTCCATGGAGAATACGGCAGGCTGTTTTTCAACAAAAACATTCTACCGGACAACACTTCCCGGTTTTTGAAATGGTGAATGAGTTGAGTACTTGAATGCGCTTCTGTTTCTCTGGCAAAGTCACACATGAGGATATCCAGTTGGTGCTTCTGCAGGAAGGAGCATGCTTTCTTCAGGGAGCCTGAGTGGAAATAGTCGTCCGCATCAATGAAGAGGACATATTCCCCCCGTGCTTTCCGGACGCCATGGTTGCGGCTGCCGCCCGCCCGCAGGTTGGCGGCGTTTTTCAGCACCCTCAGGTCACCGTGCTCACGCTGGAGTTTTTCCAGAAGGGCAACCGTTCCGTCTGTGGAGCAATCATCCACGCAGATGATTTCATAAGAGCCCGGTTCGAGTCCCTGGGACCAAATGCTTTCCAGACAGCGGGAGATTCTGTCTTCTCCGTTGTAAACGGGGATGACTATGGATAAAAAAGGAGACTCGTTCATTTTTTATATTGGATTTGGAAGTATTTGAGCGTTGAAAAAACCATCAGGCAGGCCCAGCCATAGGCGATGTTTCCTACATTGAGGCTGAACAGCAATACAAATATCAACACCTCAAGAGAAAGGAAGCGGGTGAAACAGCAGGAGAAGAAAAGCGCCAGTTTGGAGAGATAAGAGAACAGGCCATAGTCCGTGATGGCGCTCACCACCGCCCGCCCAGCAGTATATGAAGAATCCACTCCGCGTCCCCACCATGTACCGGGATCTGTTACGTCGAGATGGAGGAATGTATCCAGAATAATGTTTACGCGGGCGGAAGCGCTGTGATCCGTTTTGATGACGGTTTCCGTATCTCCGCTCAAGGCCGCATTGAAGACCGCTACAGCACGTTCCAGCGGTTCATAGTGAATCAGGGGGATGAGCATATAAAGGGCACTGGCGCCAACAATGGCGTATACGGCATATTCCCTGCGCATGAAATAGAGGGCAAGGATTCCAAGCCCCACAAAAGCGGTGCCGCTTCCTATGCTCACCATCGTGTACAGGAAGGCCAGGACGGTCCACCGTTGCTCCCGCCACAGCATTTTCAGTTTGGGAGCATGTCCGTCTTTGTATTCCAGCAACTTCAGGAAGGCATAGAAATAAACCGTCAGAATCCGTGCCGCATGGGAAGGTTCAATCGCCAGAGTATTCAAATGGAAAAGGGAATAATAGGGCATCCCCATCAGATTGATCAGCGGCATATGGCGGATGCCTACAAGAATGCACATTTGTTGTAGAACCAGGCAAATGGCATAGGCGTAGATGATGCACTTCACGACACGCAAAAAGCCATCCAGAGAAAAAACCTTTTTGATGTAGACCAGATTATAGTACAGCGCAAAGGTCGAGAGAAACATGGCTGTATAGTAGAAGGTTGACATTCGAGTCGGTCCGAACTGCAATACGCTCAGCAGCACTGTCAGCACCCAGAAGAAACCTCCCAGGAAGATAGCTTTTGACATATAGGGGGCACGAGTTAGCAGTAGCAGAGGAGTCAGAGACATGAAGAGGGCTTTCGGAATGCTGACGTCCATCCCCTCAAAAAAAATAAACTGACAGCTCAACACCGCTAAGATCAGCGTTGCAATGCCTTCATTTGATGTCCACTTGAACTTTGCCATATTATCACTCCAGCAGCGAATAGAATCCTTTCATTACGGAGGCATTATGCGAATGCGCATCCAGTATTTGTTGTTGGTGTATCCCGCGCGGGGAGATGGTGGAGGTCGGGAGGTAGGGGGGCGGGGCTGGCCGGAGTGGGGTAGGAAGACGCCGAGGGAGTTGATCTAGTGAGGAGAGTATCG
>NZ_JAJBTT010000048.1 GCF_020860705.1 Akkermansia sp. | reverse complement strand
GAACCCTTGCCAACAGAGGAGGAAGGGATCCCTGGAAGAAAGCCGCTTTTTCCCCCAGGCAAGGGGGAGGGGCGGCTTTTTTGAGGAAAGAGGCAGAGAGAGGAGAGGGAAAATAGGGAAAATAGGGGTAATAGGGAAGGATAGGGACAAGAAGAATAGGGTGGATAGGTGAGTCCCTATAATCCCCATTACCCCCATTACCCCCATATTCCCTATCTCCCCTATTCCTCCCATTGTCACCCCCCACAACCCCAATGTTACAAACTCCTTGCAGATTGTGACGATTTCTTAACCAGGATTCACTTCCTCACCAGGGGGACGGGAGGGTATCACTTCCCCGTCCTCCGACATGAACGGCGCTACCGTCCGGACAGCGGAAGACCCAACACAACAGAAAAAGACGCCATGAAATTCGTCGCCAAAATCCTGACCATTGCAGCCGCCCTCAGCTCCCTGAGCATGGCCGCCGATCAAATAACCGTTGACAGCAGCATCAAGCCCTATGTGCCCACTAGCGGCGTTTCCGGCAACTTGAGCGCCGTCGGCTCCGATACGCTGAACAACCTGATGACTCTTTGGGCGGAGGGATTCAGCAAAAAATACCCCAGCGTTAAAATCGGCGTTGAAGGCAAGGGCTCTTCCACAGCTCCCCCCGCCCTGACGGCAGGCACAGCCCAGCTGGCCCCCATGAGCCGCCCGATGAAACGGGAGGAAACCGCCGCTTTTGAGGCCAAATACGGCTACAAGCCGACGGAAATCAAAGTGGCGCTGGACGCCGTGGCCTTCTTCGTCAATAAGAACAACCCTATCCAGGCCCTCTCCCTGTCACAGATTGACTCCATCTTCTCCTCCACCTTCAAGCGCGGAGGCTCCAATATCTCCGACTGGGGGGATGCGGGCGTACCTTCCATGAAGGGAAAGGCCATCTCCATCTATGGCCGTAACAGCGCCTCCGGAACAAACGGCTTTGTGAAAGAAATAGCCCTCAAGAAAGGAGACTACAAAAACTCCGTGAAGGAACAACCCGGTTCCTCCGCCGTCGTGCAGGGCATCAGTTCTGACGAACAGGGCATCGGCTATTCCGGCATCGGATACGTCACCTCCGGCGTCAAGACCCTCTCCGTGGCGGAAAAAGGCGGACAGGTGGCTGTACAGCCTACCTACGACAACTGCCTCAACGGCAAATACCCGCTCTCCCGCTACCTGTTGATTTATGTCAACAAGAAGCCCGGCGAACCGCTGGATACCCTGACCAAGGAATTCATCAAATTCATTGTCTCCAAAGACGGACAGGAAATCGTGACCAAGGACGGTTATTACCCGATTCCCGCCAAGGTCAGCGTGGAAGTCCTCAAGAGCATTGAATAAACTCTCTTCCCTACACCATCCACACATGCCGGGGCAGGACTGCGGCCTTCCCGCCGGAGCCCTGCCCCATTTCTCTCTCCGCTGCCTACCGTCATGAGCGCCAATTCTTCCTCCCCTGCGCCATCCAAAAAGCCCAAACCCGTTCCCGAACGCTTCCAGGTGGCAAAAACCACGCTGTGGTTTGACCGCATCATGACTAAAACCATCATCGGGGGAGGCTTTACCGTCATCGTAGCCGTTTTCGGCATCCTTTTCTTCCTGCTGGCCGTCACCATTCCCCTTTTCCAGAGCGCGGACGTGGAAGAACGGCAGCACCTCACGCCCTCCTCTCCGGTTCAGGGAACCTGGGGGCTGGATCCTTCCGGCACACTCCCCTTTGTCTATAACAACGGAAAAAACGTCTTCTTTCTGGACAAGGCTTCCGGAAATCTGGCTCCCGTTCCCGTATCCCTGCCGGAGGGAGAAACCGTTTGCGCCCATTCCTATGACTCCTCCCTGACAGCCTACCCCATCGCTACGGAATCCGGCAAGGTGGGTGTCATTTCCATCCATTCCGGACTCAATATCCACGGCCAGGCAAATGCCCACGGCCCGGACAAGGCCGGAACGGAAAGCAGCCCGCTTTATCCCTTGACGGAAAGCGGTACCATTCCGGGAAAAATATCCCGCGTGGTTTATGCGGACGCAGAGGAACGAAAAATTTTCACCGCAACTGTGGAGACGGAACAAGGACTGCGCCTCCTGCTGATGACGCTGGAAGAATCCCGTTCCCTGCTCCATGAAGGAGAGCTGGCCCCTTCCGGATTTCATGACCTGACGGACCAGCTGGAAGGGAACCCAACCGCCATGCTGCCCGGAGCTTCCGGGGACAGCCTCGTCATCGCCACGGACACGGACAAACTCCTTTATTTCTCCTATGATGAAGACAGGGAAGCATGGGTAAAACGCCAAACCATCCCGTCCCCCCTGGGAGACGGAGAAAAAATGACCACCGTCAACTGGCTCTTTGGAGACATGTCCCTGGTGATAGGCGGCGACAGGGGAAGCCTGAAAATTTTCAGCCTGTATCCCCATCCTCGTCCGGACGGCCCTGCCCTGCGCCTTTTTGGGGAGACCAAGCAATTCTCCCCTCTTGCCGGTCCGGTACAGCACTATGCAGCCTCCGGCATCAACCGTTCCTTCCTCGTTTCCACCCCCAGTGAACTCAGGCTCTGCTATGGAACTACAGCGGACATCCGCTGGAACAGCGACCCGCTGAGGTTCACCCCGGTCCAGCTGGCGGCAAACACGGAATTCAACGCCGCCATTGCCGTGGATGCCGAAGGAAACGTCCACTTCTTCTCCATGAAAGACAAGCATCCGGAAGCCGGAGCCAAAGCCCTGGTCGGGAAAATCTGGTACGAAGGGTACGACTCTCCCAAATGGCTCTGGCAATCCGTGGGCGGCACGGATGATTACGAATCCAAGCTATCCCTGACACCCCTGGTCTTCGGCACGCTGAAAGGCACGCTGTACGCCCTCGTCTTCGCCGTTCCGGTAGCGGTCCTGGCCGCTATCTACACGGCCCACTTCATGGCTCCCGCCGTCAAGCGCGTGGTAAAACCCGTCATGGAAATCATGGCATCCCTCCCTTCCGTGGTGCTGGGCTTCTTCGGAGCCCTGTACCTGGCCCCCAGAATGGAAGACAAGGTGCCTGCGCTGATCTGCATGGCCGTCCTCATTCCTTCCCTGGCCGCCCTTATCGCCTGGTTCTGGACCACACGGCCAGTGGCCTGGCGCAACAAATTCAGCCGCGGCGTGGAGTACATCGTCATGACTCCCGTCATCCTGCTCTGCGCCTGGTTCTGCTGGGAATACCTGGGCTACTGGCTGGAACAGCCCTTCATCAGCCTCTGCCGCGGCGTCATGAACCTGTGGGGTGCGGGAGACTTCCAGGCCGCCAGCTTTGCGGATCTGTGGCGCAACGGATTCGGCATGCCCTATGAACAGCGCAACTCCCTGGTGGTGGGATTCATCATGGGCTTTGCCGTCATTCCCGTCATCTTCACCATCTCCGAGGACGCCCTGAGCAATGTCCCCCCATCCCTCATCGCCGCCTCGGAAGCCCTGGGAGCCAGCCGCTGGCAGATGGTCCGCACCATCGTGCTTCCGGTGGCGTCCGCAGGCATCTTCTCCGCCCTGATGATCGGCCTGGGCCGTGCGGTAGGGGAAACCATGATCGTGCTGATGGCTACGGGCAACACCCCCATCATGGACTGGAACATCTTCAATGGCATGCGCACCCTCTCCGCCAACATCGCCACGGAACTGCCGGAGGCGGCGCAGGACTCCACGCACTACCGCGTACTCTTCCTCGGCGGCCTCATCCTTTTCTCCATGACGTTCATCCTGAACACTCTGGCGGAAATCGTACGCCAGAAGCTCCGCAAACGCTTCAACGTCGTTTGAACTCATCATCCCTCTCTTCCCCATCCATTCATCTTCCATGAAACAGGACTTCAGCCTTCCTCCGGCTCCCAAACGCCCCCTGGGAGAAGTCAACATCTGGCTCACCTCCATCGGGCTCTCCCTGGGCCTCATCATGATCTTCGGCCTGCTGGGCATCATCGTTTTCAACGGCCTGGAAGCCTTCTGGCCCAAAACCATCCATGAACTGACGATTGCCCCCACGGCGCAAGGGGAAAAACCGCTCACCCTGTACGCCGGCATCACGAAGGACCAGACGCGCCACATTCCGGCAGACCCGGCCCGGCCGAACTCTACAGCCGGGGACGTACGGGAATACCAGCTCTTCACCGGAAGCAAGGAAGTCTATGGACAATCCTACCGCTACGTGGACGTGCACAACGTCACCGCATCCTCCACCCCGAAGGGACTCCTCTGCCTGGAACGCATGGAGGGAGGAAAAGCCCTGGTCAAACCTCTGGCGCTCAAACTGGCCTCCGGAAAAACCGTTCCGGCCTCCTCCCCGGAATTCATGGCGGCCTTCCGCCGCGTGCTGGACCATGAAGGAAAACTCCGGGACAAGATCAAAACCATTGACACCAGAGACATCGGAAGCATCAACACCAAACTGGCGGATGCCAAGCTGGACATCAAGGCCATTGAACGTTCCTACGACATCCGCGAGGAAAACGGCCAAAGGACGGCTACACCCGCACAACATCCCATTCTCACGGACATGAACCATCCGCTTGAAGAATTGGACCGGCTGCATGCCGATGTAGAACGGCTCAATGCGGAATATGCCCAATACACCGCTGAAGCAGCTAAACTAAGGGAACAACAGGGCCGTGACTCGCTCGTATACGCCCTGGGAGACGGGGAAAAGAAGGAAGTCAGCATGGACAAAATCGTCTACGGCTACCGTCCGAATGACTTGGGCTTCTTCGGCAAATGCGGCGTCTTCTTCCACAACCTGTACCACTTCATCATGGATGACCCGCGGGAAGCCAACACGGAAGGCGGCATCTTCCCCGCCATCTTCGGCACCTTCATCATGACCCTTCTCATGAGCGTATTGGTCACGCCCGTGGGGGTCATAGGAGCCATCTACCTGCGGGAATACGCCAGACAGGGAACGCTGGTGCAGGCCGTTCGCATCTGCGTGAACAACCTGGCGGGCGTGCCTTCCATCGTCTTCGGCGTCTTTGGCCTGGGCTTCTTCGTCTACTATCTTGGGGGCACGATTGACGAACTCTTTTACTGGAAAAAACTGGCCGTGGACAACACTCCCACCTTCGGCACCTCCGGCATCCTGTGGGCCTCCCTCACACTGGCCCTGATGACGCTCCCCGTCGTCATCGTCTCCACGGAGGAAGCCCTCTCCGCCGTCCCCCGCGGCCTGCGGGAGGCGGCCCTGGCCTGCGGCGCCTCCAAATGGCAGATGATCAAGCGCATCATTCTGCCCAGCGCCCTGCCGGGCGTCATGACCGGCCTCATCCTGGCCATGGCCCGCGGCGCCGGGGAAGTGGCCCCCCTCATGGTCACGGGCGTGGTCAAGCTGGCCCCCTCCCTGCCCATTGACGGGGAAGGCCCCTTCATCCATCTGGAACGCAAATTCATGCACCTGGGCTTTCACATCTATGACGTGGGGTTCCAGTCGCCGGACTCGGACGCCGCCCAGCCCATGGTCTTCGCCACTACGCTGCTGCTCATCCTGCTGGTGGTGGTCATGAACCTCACGGCCATCCTCATCCGCAACCGCCTGCGCAAAAAATACGCGGCATCCAGCTTCTAACCCTTGATTCCTTCACCATCTCATGACTGAACCAGCCGCCGCAGACGACGACCCTATCATTGAAGTGGAAACCTTCTCCTTCTTTTACGGAGACAAGCAGGTTCTCTTCAACATCGGCATGACCTTTGAAACCAACCGGGTGACCGCCCTCATCGGTCCCTCCGGCTGCGGGAAATCCACCCTGCTCCGCAACATCAACCGCATGAACGACCTGGTCCCGGACGTCCGCCACCAGGGGGACATCCGCATTGACGGCACCAGCCTGTATGACCCGCGCGTGGAAGTCATCTCCCTGCGCAAGCGCGTAGGCATGGTCTTCCAGAAATACAACCCCTTCCCGAAAAGCATCTATGAAAACATCGTCTTTCCCCTTCGCGTCGCGGGACGCAGCAAACGCGCGGAACTGGATGAAACCGTGGAACGCAGCCTGAAAGGAGCCGCCCTGTGGGATGAAGTGAAGGACAAACTGCACGAAAGCGCCTACGGCCTTTCCGGAGGGCAGCAACAGCGGCTGTGCATCGCCCGCGCCATTGCCAACCGTCCCCAGATCCTGCTGATGGATGAACCCTGCGCCGCCCTGGACCCCATCGCCACGCTGAAAATAGAAGACCTGATGGAAGATCTGAAAAAAGACCTCACCATCGTCATCGTCACCCACAACATGCAGCAGGCCACGCGCATTGCGGACCGGACCGCCTTCATGTACATGGGGCGCCTGGTGGAATACGGGGAAACCTCCCAAATCTTCACCAACCCCGCTGAAAAAGAAACGGAAGCCTACATCACGGGACGTTTCAGCTAAACATCCCAACTCTTTCCCCACCCATATCATGACATCTCCCGGCAATCACATCCTTCCCCACTATGACGCTGCCCTGGAAGCCATCCGTACCCGCATCAATCATATCTGCGGCATGCTGCTGAAACACATGACCGTACTGGAACGGGTCATCTCCGGAGCGGACAGAGACGGAGCCAACAGCATTATCGCGGACGAAGATCCTTTGAATGAGGAAACCCGCCAAGTGCTTTCCCTATGCGCCTCCGCACTCACCCAGTTCCACCCGTTGGGCAGCGACTTGAGGCTCGTCATCGCCCTCTCCCGCTGCGGGGACAAACTTCATGAATGCACGGAGGAAATAACGGGCATTGCCAAGCATGCAAAAACATCCATCAGGCACGGGGAATCCCTCTGCCCGGACATTGTGCTCCCTCTGCTGGACATGGCCGTCTCCGAATTCAGGGACGCCGCCCGGTGCCTGGAAACCCAGGATGCGGATGCCGCCAGGGAAATACGCCTCAGGGACAAAAAACTGGACAAGGCCCACCGCAAGGCACTGGCCCTCCTGGTCTCCCCGGAACGAGAAAGCCCTCCCTCCCTCAACGTCAACCTGCTCTTCATCATCCGCTCCATTGAGCGCATCGGGGACATTGCCAAGACCATCGCTGCTGCCGTCGTCTTCCTGAAGGAAGCCACAGACATCCGCCACGGCAAAGAGAAATAAAGACTATATATCGCCACAGTTGCCCGGAAAAGAAAGAGCGCAACTGCGGTTATTCCCCCAAGACAGTACTCCTCCCTTTTCCAGCATCTGCATTTCTGTTATTACCAAAACTTCTGTGCAAAAAAAGAACCAGAGAAAACGACAACGTCCTGAAAATAAATGTATTTACTTTCCTCCCGGTCATTCCGCCTTACTGATGCTGAAGCAGTAAACGGCGGGATTAATCAGGGCCAGAGGGAGGTAAAACATGGCGAAAGAAAGGGACCCGCCAAACAACATCAAACACAGGGTGGACACGATAAACAACACGACGATTTTCACGCTCCGCGCCCAGTCCAGGCGATGCACCAGCCAGATCAGGACGGCACATATAAAGCCAATGACCACGCACAGCACCCCGCCCATGGTCAGGAATTGCATATAACTGGAACAGAACTCCTCCAGCCACCGCACATTGTCCGGGCCGGGGGGATTCCCTTCCCAGGCAAAGATACCCGGAGGCAGCAGCACCCACAACAGCACGGAAAAAAACACCAGGCGGTCCGTATTAAGTCGATAGGTCATGCGGAGGTACGGTACCATTTCCGTGCAGGGGATAACAAGTTAAATCAGCCATTCCCGCAGCTACCCCCATAAGAGACGAAGAGGCTGACTCCGGGGGCCTTTACATCTCCGGTTCACTATGAGATACCGTCCATGGAAAGACGCCATGCAAGCATTGGAGCAATCATGAAATTCACCATTACTCCATGAGGCACATGCGACAGCACTCATGGTTGATGCACAACCCGCCAACATCAATATAACCCATCTTGTTCATCTCCCTTTTATTCGTCCTACCGCTCTTCTTGAGCGGTGATGTAAGAAAGTCCTCAGCCTTGTATTTCATCACCATGATTCATTCTTTTCATCCTCTCCATGAAACCACTAAACTTACAATGGGTCAAAAGCATCCTCTCCGGCTCCATTGACGGCGATGCCGTCTATTTCCACCAGCCAGCCGGGACGGCAGACAGGGGCTTTCAACAGAAGATGCGGCACTCCCGCCAATGGTGAATCCATCAACGCCCGGCTCACCAGATCCCGGTCCGCCCCGTCGCGCAGGTACACCACGGCCTGTTTCAGGTCGGACAGGCTTCCGCCATTCCGTTCCATCAGAGCGCGAATGTTTTCCAGGGTGCGGACCGTCTGCCGCGCCACGTCTCCCGAATGGACAATGTTTCCTTCCGCATCAATGCTGGCCGTACCGGAAATGAAGTAGTGGGAACGGTCCCCGTACACAATGCGGGTTCCGCGCTCAAAAGCCACCCGGTACAGATGCGTGGGTGAAAGGTACTCCGGCGCCTCCATGTACCGGATCTGGCCCGGCTTCAGTCCCACGATTCCCAGGCTGTCCATGTGCAGCAGGCGGGCCGTCGTTTCCGTACAGCCTTCAATTCCCGTGCTGGCGATGAAGTGGCTCTCCGGCGTCAGCCCGTAACGGGCAAAGCGTTCATTGCGGCCTTCCACCAGCCCCCGGTAATTGTTGTCAATGTCCCGGCAATAAATCCAGGTACGGTGAACCAGGTCCGGCACAGTTCCTCCATGCAGAGCGGCCACCCGGTCCAGCCAGCGGAATTCCTCCTGCATCTGGCCACGGCTGTCCGCAGCGGAGGCCATACGCCTTCCCGCCAGGAATAATTGGTAACGCGGCATCCGGACCGTTACTACCGTACCCCCCTGCTCCGTTTTCCGCCTTTTTTCCAGTATTCCACCAATGTGCCAGGCCTCCACAGCCACACGGGCCCCGTTCGCCGGGGGCTGCCCTACCACGGAGACATAGGAGTTCCGCTCCCCCACCACCCGGCGCAGCTCTTCCTCCTGGCGCACCGGATCGCTGACATGGAAGCGCAGCAGGAATTCGTCTTCCTCTCCGCCCCCCAGGTCACAATACCTGTCCATCAGAGACTGCAATTCCTCCTCAAAGCACGCGCCCGGTTCCGCCGTCATGCAGAAGAACCGTTCCCGCGCTCCGCCCTTTCCGCTCCATTCCATTTTTTCAGGTGAATACGCCGCCATGGTGTCCTCTCTTCTTATCCTCCGCCCTTACAGGGACTGCACATAATTGATCAAGTCTTCCAGGTCACGGTCATTCAGTCCGCTGGTTTTGCCGCGGAGGTCCCCCGGATTGTGCGTCGTGACGGCTTCCCGGATCGTCTTCGCCCTACCGTCGTGCAAATAGGGGGCAGTCCGCCACACTTCCACCAGGGAGGGCACCAGAATGCTTTTCCCTTCATCCAGCCCCCTGGCCGTTCCCGTGGCAATCAGTTCCTTGGTAGTGAAGTACGGGTGCGGATGACAATTCACGCATCCGGCCGTCTTGAATATTTCCTTTCCTCTCCGTGCGGATTCGGACAAGGCACCGCGCTCCACTCCGGGAGCATGGCACTGTATGCAGGAATCATTCCTCGTCTGCGACTTGGAAGGAGTTTGCGCCGTCAGGAACGGGCTGGGAACTTCCTTCATGTTTTTCAGGTATTCATTCACGCATTCCGCCAGTTCCCGTGAAGGTTCCAGAAATTGGATGTGGACAAACCCCGCCGTCACGGCCACCTCCGCGGAGGCGCGAACACCCAGTGTCATCACAGGGCTTGTCCGATGGGAAAGGAACATGGTGCGCGTGTTTTTCGGGTTGCCCATGCCATCGTTCAGCAGGTCCCAGTTCAGGCCGTCCACGCGGCCGTCCGGATGGCAGGTGGCGCAGCTTTGCCAGCCCTGGAAGCAATGGGAGGCGTCATTGAAGTACTGTTCCCCCATTTTTTCCCGGGAGGGACGGAAGTCTCCGTTCAGGGCGATTTTCCTGGGTTCGGCGCCTGCCTTGAGGGGTACTTCCGCCAGCGTATCGGAGAAGTATCCGGCCACATAAACGTTTTTACCGTCGGATGCCAGAGCGCGCGGGCCGTTCAAGGGCAGTGGCACACGGAGGCGGAGTCCGTGCAGGAAGCCCAGCCTTTCGGAAACAGGTTCGTTTTCCCGGTCTTCCCGCTTCATGCGTTCCAGCAGGACGGGAAAATCAATTACGGACAGTTCATGCGTTCCCGCATGCGTCACCAGCAATTTGCCGCCGTCCCCGGAAAAGAGGACTCCCCAGGGATTGGCCGCCCCCGCATCCGGATCATCCAGCAGAACGGGATGAGGCTTGTCCGGCCGCTCCGTATCAATAATCGTCACGGCGTTCGTGTTCATCCAGCCCCGGTCCAGCTGCGTGGTGGGCACCTGGTAGCGGCTCAACACATGCGCCACGGCCAGATAACGGCCATCCGGGCTTGCCGCCATGCCGCGCACACCCTGCGTCCCGTTGGAGAGCGGGAAATGAGTTGTCTTCCCGTCTTCCACCAGGGTCAGCGCAGCAGCTGTGAAATCCCCGTCCGCCGTCCCCGCCGGCAAATGGCCTGCCGCCCATATCTTCCTGCCATCGGGAGAAACAGCCAGGGCCACCGGTTCACGCGGAACGCTCCAGGAATTCAGCACGTTGCCGGTGGAGGCATCCATTTCCACTATTTTGGAATCAAACCGGCACGCCACATACAATTTTCCTCCGCGCAGCACGGGGGACATGGGCGTATTCCCCGCCGGAAAGGAGCCTTTCCGTGCTCCGCTTTCCAGGTCCACCACTTCCACTACGCCGCACGGGCCGCCTTCCGCCACATAGGCGGTTACACCGTCAATCGCCATGCCGTTGGGCGGCTGGCCCAGCCGGATGCTTTTCACTTTTTCCCCGGAGGCGGGGTCCACCAGCTCCAGAGTCCGGCTTTCATGCCCCAGCACGGCCACCAGATGATCAACAACCTTTACATCCACAGGGGCCACAGGACCGGAAACGACATCCGGATCCCGCCTGCAAGAGACGAAGGCCAGCAGGCAGCAGATAACAGCCGCAGAGGCGCACAACATCGGTTTTAACTTCATAGCCATTTCAACGGTCAGTCTTCAATAATCACGCGGAACCCCACGTTGTATACGGGCCGCCATCCGGGATACCCCCAGCGCCAGGAAGCCGTGGCCCGCCTGGGGCGGTCATACCAGGAACCGCCGCGCACGGCACGGGGAACGCGGGCGTCCAGGCTTTCATTGCGCCCGTCACTGCCCTTCCAGGGATAGGGCCTGTATTCGGAACGGGTCCATTCAGCGGCATTGCCGATCATGTCGTACAGCCCGTAGGCATTCGGTTTGTAGCTCTTGACGGGGGCCAGATGAAGCACGCCGTCATTGTACTTTTCATCCCGCGGCACAAAGTCCCAGAAACGGTTGGGATTCCGAATCGGCTTGGGGTCCACGCCGGAGACGGCCAGTTCCTTCAGCGTCACGTCCCCCAGGTTGGCATACGCGGAGAAGTCCGCACCCCGTTCTCCAAAGAAGAAATCCGTATCCGTACCACCCCTCGCCGCGTATTCCCACTGCGCTTCCGTAGGCAGCGTCACCTTCTTACCGGTTTTCTCGGAAAGCCAGCGGCAGAATTCCATGGCTCTGGTCCACGGCACCCGGATGACCGGAAAGCGGGGATTGGCGTCCATGTTGTAGCCGGGCCTCACCTGGTCCTTGTAATGCATGTCGTACCACCCATTGAGGTATTCCGGATCAAACCGGCGGTATTGCTCCAGCGTCACTTCCGCTTCTCCCATCCAGAAAGGTTTTTCCATGTTCACGGGGGAGACGGGGCTTTCCGCGCCGGTTTCCCTCTCATTCCCCATCTTGAATTTCCCCGCGGGAATGCGGCGGAACGTCATGCCTACGCCATCCCCCAAATCCACGGACAGCGTTTCATTCCGTGCTTCCGGAACCGGCATGCTTTTTTCCATAACACAGGGAATGGACCTTCCCCCGTTAAAGATGAACCCGTTGACATTTCTCCGGAAACGGGAATCCTGCATCGTTACGTAATTCCGTTCCGCGGCGGAAAATTGCCTGTGCAGGTCATAGCGCCGCTTCAGCAGCCTTTCATTGCGTTCTCCCGGCCATTCGCCCAGATAAGGGGCGTTCATGTCCATCCACGTCACCAGGCGGTTCCAGTCCTCCTCCGGCATATTCACCCCGTGATGACCTTTTTTAAGGAGCTGGTAAAGTTCCGACGTATCCGCAAAGAACTCCGTGGGGGCCAGCCCCAGATAGTTTCCTTCCGGACCGTTGCGGCGCACGTAGGGATGCAGGTTCCAGTAGGCTACGGAGCCGGGGGCGGGTGCTCCTTTGGCGGCCTCCAGCGTCATGAGATCCGGTACTCCTGCACCGGCCTTGTCTCCCGGAGTGTGGCAGCGGATGCAATGGCGGTCCAGCACGGGCTGCACTTCATTCATGAAGGAAAAAGTGCGGGCCGGCCCGTACCATGGAGTAATGGGCGCCGGCTTTTGCCGGGAAGCCATGACCGCCTTGGCGGGCGGCGCGGAGTTCTGCCGTTCATGGCAGCCAATGCAGCTGAGCGTTTCCCCCGGCATGGCGGTAAACCAGCTCCGCATCAGCGCCAGGGCGCGCCCTTCTCCGTCCAGCACCTGCAGAGTCAAAGGCTGGCTGGCGGGAGCCGTGAAGATGGCGGAGCCGTCAGGATTCACGGGCACGGTTCCGTACAGCACTTTCAGGTCCCAGTTGCTTTCCATGCCCATGGCATAGTGGCTTCCCGTGTTGCGGGGGCTGTACTCGGACATGAAGACGCGCAGGGCCTTGGCCTCCCCTTTCGGTACTCCGGCCATGGCGCGGCCCCGGTACACGTCGGAAATGTACACGGTGGCCGTCCTGCTCTCCGGCTTCACGCGGTCATGCAGCACGGGAGGTTTTTTGCGCGGCCGTAGCGGCATGGGGTCCGCATAAATGAAATAGGAGGAAGCGGTCAGCGGAACGATGTTGTCGTACATGTCGCACCAGACCACATTGGTCACGCCCTGGTTGCCGGAAGGGGAAGAGACGGCCAGGAAGGTTTCCTCATTCAGCGGATACGGTTCCGCAAAATAGGGAGTTTTCAATCCATCCACCAACTGGTCCCTGGTGACGTTTTCCACGGGTTTTCCATATCCCGGAATTTTCTGCACGGCGCCTTCCGTGGCGGTGCGCCCCCGGTTCACGTCAAAAACGACCAGTTCCCCAAGGCGCCTGACTCCATGATGCCCGCTGACAATACCGGCAAACATGCCCGGCCTGCCCGGAAGGGGGCGGGCGTTGAACAGGCTGTTGGGCCAGTAGGAGTTGGAGCCGTAGTATTCCTTCTGGTCGCTGCCGTCCGGATTCATGTGCATCAGCACGCGGCTGAAGTAGTGTGCGCTCTCCGTGTACTCCCAGCGCAGGAACATCACCCGGCCGTCCGGCAGCATGGTGGGGAACCAGTTGTTGTCCTGGTCAAAGGTAAGCCTCCGGGTCGTCTTTTTCTCCCGGTCGTAAAGGTGGATGTTGCCCACATAGTCCGTGCCCGCCACGCAGGGCACCCCCTGCATGCCGGAGGTGTTGATGAAAATGATGCGGCCGTCCGGCAGGTAGCAGGAGTTGTAGCTGTCCGTATCCTCCGGCATGTGGGCCGTGAGGGATTCCGTTTTCCCGGTCTTTAAATCCAGTTCAAAGACGTCCCATGGCCTGTTTTCCTTCTTGCCGAAATGGTTTCCGGTGAACATGAGCCTTTCCCCGGAAAAGTCCACCTCCAGATGACCCATCCAGCGGTCATCCCCCAACAGCCTTGACACGGGGGAAGACGAGGAAATCCCACCAAATTTCACGATACTGCTGCGGTAGGTGCGTCCCGGCCCCGGCATGCTGGAAATGCCCTGCCAATTGGCCGGACGGTCATGGTTGAAAGAGCTTCTCCCGGCCGGGTTGAAACGCCGCACCCCCACCCATTCCCGCAGGGAGTCCTGTTCCGGGAGAGAGTCAATAAGAGCCTTTTTTCGCAGATCCACCAGTTCACGCAACAGGGGAGCCTGTTCCGGGCCGGCCTGTTCCACCCACCGGTCCAACGGACCCAGCTTCCCTTCCCATTCAGCCAGACGGGCCAGGAAGGCATCCGCGTCAGGGTACCGTTCCCCGTACTTTTCCTTGTAACGCTTCACCGTCCGGCGGATGGCGTCCGCATCGTAATAAGCCGCCAGTTTCTTCAGTCTCAGAAAACGGACTTTTTCCAAGATGGCTTCCTCATGCTTTGCCAGGTCATCCCAGGAAGAAACAACCCCCGCCTGCTCCGCCGGGATGGAAAGGATTTTTGCCAGCGCGGCTCCGGCCACCTGTCCATCCGGCCATGCCTGGAATACGGGAGCCAGCAGCACCATGGCATCGCCGCAGTCATCGGCGGCGGCCAAGTCGGAAAGGGAAGCTACATGTTCCGCCGTTTGCGTCCACAACCGCTGCATCCACGGATTCTTTTCATTCGCGGAAGCCGGGAGAGGAATTCCGGACAATTCCCGCAGCCAGGGCTGCAGCCCGGAGGCATGGAGTATTCCGGCTCCCAGCACAGCACAGCCGCATGAGAGAAGGCGCAGAATGAAACAGGAGTCAAGCATGGCGTATTATTTTACATTAGTACGCAGAGGAAATTCTTTTTCATTCAACCAGAATATTCCTCTCCATCAATTTCCCCTATAATCGACAGATAATAAATACATAACTTAATTGTGAACGGATTACCAATCCGAAAGTCAAGCTCTCATTCTGAGGAAAAACATCTTGTGAAGGAATCTCCCGGAGTAGAGGGAAGCTTTCAGCTGGGAACGGAAGCCTCCCGGCTTTCGTATGAAGGAGTAAATCCGAAGCCTGGCGAAGGGGAATTTTCCATGCAGTTTTTTTACCAAGGCCAGGAGGCCCTGGCTCCCAGCAAGTTGTGCCGTGACAGCAACAGGGGTGACCCGTTGAAGTTTCTTCAGGCAAATCCGGCTTGCCGTTCCTGAAAGAAAATTGGGCGGATTGGTAATCCGCAGAATAATTCCTGTCCTCCAAAAAAATAAGAAATCCTGAATCATATCACTCTCATGAAGAAGAATTTATTGCTTTCCTCCTGCATCACCATGCTTGGGACTTTGTGCACGGCGCAGGCTGCCGGAACACTGGTATGGGATATGTCCTTCACCGGAACTTCCAGCTCCCCGAATGCAGAGAATATCGTGGTTACGGGAGCCGACGGCTCTGCCTATGACAGCCTCACCTCTTCCTTTGGCGGAGGCTCCGTCACGGACGGCGTCTATCATTCCAACGGTTCCCGCCTGACCATCACGGACAGTGCCTCGCCCCTTTCCATGTGCAACAGTTTCAGCTTTGTGGTCAAAGCAAGCCTGGCCGGAGAGGGCACCACCAACTGGCCTGTTCTGTTCGGTCTGGGAGAAGCCAACGGCTGGAACCTGAAAATCAATTACACGAAGGGTGCAAATGCCGGATGGGGCTTTGCTCCGGAAGGCTACACCCTGTCCGACCTTACCTCCACTCCCGGGACCGTAACGCAGGGAAAAGAACAAACCTTCATTGTTACTGTAGACGCCGGCGCCAATGACGGTTCGGTTCAAACGGGGACATCCACGCTTACCCTGTACCTGAACGGACAAGCCATTGCCACGGCAACGCTGGACTCCAGCAACCGGACCAATGAAAAACTGGATACCTTTTCGCTGGGCGGACGGCCGCTTAACGATAATAACAATCAGACTGCCGAGTTTTCCAATGCCCAGCTGTACCAGGGCGTGCTGAGCGCGGAACAGATTGCGGCCCTCAGTGTGCCGGAACCGGCCACGGCTACCCTCAGCTTGGCGGGGCTGGCGTTCCTGGCCTTGCGCCGCAGAAGACCGCAGGTTTAAGGATACCTCCTTTTCCCTTTCACCACGGATATTCCGGCAACGGAATATCCGTTTTTTCATGTTTCCACGCCATGGGAAGAACAAGGAACAGGCATGGAAGCCGAATTCTTCGTCCGTTCCGGCCCTGGCGGGCTTCTTCTGCGGAGAAGGCAGGCGCCAGGCCGTGCCAGGCTCATCTTCACATCATGGGCATGCGGCCTTTACACATCCTCCAGCGTCCGGGGGCGCAGCAGGTACACCTTGTCCCGTCGGCGTACCTGTTCGGGAACGGCCAGGTACACGGTTTCCCCCTTTTGCGCGGCGTCCACGGGTTTCATTCCCGCCTCCGTCTCCTGCTGCATGGCCATCACTTCCACACGGACGGCTCCCGTGGTAGGGCCTGCAATGAGGATGGACTGTCCTACGGACAAGCCGCCCGCAGAACCGTCCCCTCTTTCCCGGCAACCAATCTCCACGCCTCCCCCATTGCAGGAACAATCATTCTTTATCCGCCAGATCTACTTACGGAAGGCCAAACGTTTTTATAACGGAAGATATTTTCACAGGAGAAACCACAGGTTTGGCATCCGGCAGACAGAACAACAGCTCACTGCCTTTCGCTGGAGTTCCCACCCAGTCTCCATTCGCGTCTCTTTTCATAGCAGATGCAGCCGTTCCAGTAAGCCTGGCCTTTTCCCCAATGTCCATCCTCAGCCGCAACGGCTCTCCCGCCAGGCTCCTGACATGTATCCATCGGGTTGCGCCGTCGCGCCGCTCCGCACTGACCAGGAATGCTCCTTCCGCACGCAAATGATGGAAAGAAATGTCTTTCCACTCTCCGGGAACAGCGGCAAAGACATTCACCACGCCGTTCCAGCTTTGCAGAATCATGTCATGCAGGGAGGCCGCACCTGAAAGCGGCGTCTCAATCACTGGACTGCGCCCTTCCTTGTACAACGTATTCGGACGCAGATACCCCTTCAGGCCATTCAACATGTTCAACGCTTCATCCCCACGCAATAGCGTGGCGTACAAGCTGGCGCCTCCGGAAAAGGAATACCCCTGCAATCCCCCCTTGAATTTGTGCCAGTGACGAATAGACTTATCCGCCAATTCCGCTTCCTCCTTCCGGGACGTATCCACCAGATGAAGAGGATACACCATGAAAAGATGGGAATAATGGCGGTGGGATTTACTGAAAGGAACTCCGGTTCCCACCATATAACCGTTCTCATTCACCGGATAATCCGCCAAATCCCTAAGGATGGATTCCCACTTGGGAATTAGCGGATCCTTGATACCCAGCCTCTCCGTACTCCACAACAGGGTGCGGCATCCCCACCGCAACAGGGCCAGGTCATAATTGGCATCCGGCGCGGTTCCATATTCCGGGGACAGCGTAGGAGGCAGATGAAGCTTCCCGTCCTTCCCCTTTTCCAGAAAGTGGATGTAGTAATTGATGGAACGCCTCAAGAGGGGATAAACGTCCTCTTTCAAAAAAGCATCATTCATCGTCATCCGGTAATGGAGGAAAAGATTATGGCAAACCCACGGCAGGGACCCCACTTCCGAGGCCGCTCCGTCCCCGCTGCCGGGAATACCCGTGTCCTGGCGGCAGTCCGGCCCGGACGCACGTGGAAGCCCTGCGGAATCCTTCCGGTATTTGGGCAGTACGTTTTCAATCAGGTTTTTCCGGTATTTGCGGAGAGTGCCCGGCAAAGATTCGGCAATCTTCAACCGATTGCCCGTATAGCAGGGCCAATAGGTAAGCTGGACATTCAGGTTCCACCAGACGCCGGGCCATCCATTGGACGCCATCGCCATCCAGGGGCCCTGAAGATCCAGCACCGGACCGGACGGCCTCATACCGGAGCCAAGCTTGTAAACCTGAATCCAGTAAAAGGAATCCCAATACCCGTCCGGAAGAGATAAAAAGGATTCAGGATAATATTGATGCCACCAGTCCCGGTGAGTATCCGTCAATAATCCGGAGGGAGCGGCAGCTGCCTTCCTGACAGTGGCAACGGAACGTTTCAGGGCGCCATTGTCCGGATAACTGTGGTCAATACTGATGAAGAAGACCTTCTTCCCCTTTCCGGCTGAAACCCCGGTCCAAGCCGTGGAAATAACGCCTTTGGGACGGAGGGGAAGCTTCCAGACCTCCACGCCCTCCATGTTAACTCTATGGCCGTCAGGTCCTGTTACGGATTCAGGAGCCTCTTTGGATTTTCTATCAGGAGCAGCCAAAGCCCGGGGGCTGGTGTTCTTGAATGGCGTCCATTCCATTTCCGGAACAGCGCCGCCTGCGGCATCCTCCAGTTCCACAACCATCACAGGACGCAATGCATGCACATAGGCCCGCAGATTGAATCGACGTCCGTTTTTCGTGGTCACGGAACCCACAAGCTCCGCATTCCACAAATCCAGACGAAGATCCCAATTCTGAAGTTCATCCTTGAAATCCAGAGTAAAAAAACCGATCGGAACACGGTAGCGCTTGTAGCACCACTCACTCCCGTTACTCGGCTTATTCTGATCATTCAACATGGGAATATGGTCCTGCGCATCCATTCGGGCCACCTCCACACGGATCCTGCTCTTCTCACGGGAATCCCTCCCGGATGTTATGTTCATTCCGATGAAACCGTTGGCCAGAAAAGGGGCATTGTCCCAGCTTGTGGGAGCCTTTTTCCAAACCATGTCCCTGGACTTCATGAAGGAAGGCCAGTCAATTTCCGTTTTCACCATGCCGGACTCCTGCGCTCCCGCGACAGCAGACGCCAGAAGAGCGAAAAATGCCGCGGCAATAACCATAAAGCACCCCATTTGATAACGCCAGCAGGAGAAAATTTCTGATAGATGGTTCATGATGATGCAACGCCTGATGTTAATTTTACGTAATAATTAACGTAATACTTACAGGCTGTAATGCAAAAATCAAACCGCCTTGCTAACAGCCGGAGACGGCATCTTCCAGGGTCCGGGGGCGCAGCAGGTACACCTTGTCACGGCGGCGCACCTGTTCGGGAACCGCCAGATAGACGGTTTCCCCCTTTTGCGCGGCGTCCACGGGTTTCATTCCCGCCTCCGTCTCCTGCTGCATGGCCGTCACTTCCACACGGACGGCTCCCGTAGTGGGGCCTGCAATGAGGATGGACTGTCCCACGGACAAGCCGCCCGCTTCCAGATAAAGAGCTGCCACCCGGTTCTTTTTATAAAAATTGTCCACCCTGGCAATGTGGATTTTCAACAGAGAGGCACGGCTGTTGGCGGAGCCGCTCCATTCCCCCCATTTCACGCCCAGGTAATACCCTCCCTGCCAGAATCCCCGGTTGAATACGGATTCCAGCCGTTCCATCCATGCATCCGCCCTGTCCGCGGAAAAGGTTCCGTCCAGGCACGCCTGTGCGGCCTCCCGGTACACGGAGGTCACCGTTCTGACATAGTCGGAGGAACGCCCGCGCCCCTCCAGCTTCAGCACGGAGACTCCGGCGTCCAGAATCTGGTCCAGCACCGGAACGGTGCACAAATCCCGGGGAGACATCACGTATTTGTTATCTATCACCAGTTCATAACCCGTCTCCTCATCCGTCACGCGGTAGGCGCGGCGGCAGTTCTGGAAGCACGCGCCCCGGTTGGCGGAGGAGTTATAGGCTGCCAGGCTCATGTGGCATTTGCCGGACACGGCCACGCATAACGCCCCGTGGGCAAAGATTTCCACCCGCAGGAGTTCTCCGGAGGGCCCTCTTACATTCTCCCGCCGGATGCATTCAATGATGTGCCTGATCTGCGCCAGGGTCAGTTCCCGGGCCAGCACCACCACATCCGCGTATTGCGCGTAGAACCTGACGGAGGCCATGTTGCAGACATTGGCCTGCACGGACATGTGGATTTCCAGCCCGATGGAACGGGCATACGAGATCACCGCCAGGTCAGAGGCAATCACGGCGTCCACTCCAGCCTTCCGTGCGGCATCGCACAAGGCGTGCACCGCCTCCAGCTCCTCATCATACACGATGATGTTCAGCGTCAGGTAGGCCTTTGCCCCGGCTTCGTGGCAGCGGGCCACGATTTCCGGCAGGTCCTCTTCCGCAAAGTTCGCCGTAGCCCGGGAACGCATGTTCAGCTTCCCTACGCCAAAGTAGACGGAATCCGCCCCGCCCTGAAGCGCAGCGGCCAGGGATTCAAACGACCCCGCCGGGGCCATGATCTCTATCCGTGATTGAACGGGCATGGCAGAATGGCTCAAAGCCCTCCGGACTCCTCCATCAGGATGACGGCAATCCTTCCCTTGGGGAAACATTTGACGATGGACATATGGATGTTGCACAGGCGGTCCGGAGAATTGCAGTCCGCACAGGTCCCCGTATACATGCAGGGAGTCTTGAACCCCTCATGTCGTTTGGCGTTCAACGGAGCGATGCGGCGGATGCGGTCACGCGCCTCTTCCGGCGTAGCCACCAGCTTGTTGGCTCCGGCCAGCAAAATGACATGCCGGGGACCGAAGGCTACCGGAGCCACGCGGTTGCCCACCATGTCCACCCAGTGGAGGGTTCCCTTCATGCTGACGGCGTTAATGCCGGTCAGGAACAGGTCCGCCGTCATGCCGCGGCGGCGGATTTCCCATTTTTCCTCCCGGTCCATGTCCGGAACAAACCCGTCGTAAAACTGAATAGCCGGGTTGTCCTTCAGTTCGCCCAGAATTCCGGTGGCCTTCAAGGTCATGGAGTCCCCGTAGGAGGCGGACGCCGGATTGAGTTCCCGTATCAGGCCGCGCATCAGGTCCGCGGCTTCTTTCAGCCCCGGAACCACAAAGCTTCTGAATCCGCGCCGTTCCAGCCGTTCGGCGCACTTTTGGAGGGAGAGGGTTTCTTCCATAAAAAAGGAGAGGAAGAACCCCTCCCCGTCATAACGCCGGAGAGGGGTTCCGTTGAATGTTATTCTTCCGAAGAGGGTTCCGCTTCACCGGAGGCTTCTCCGGCTTCCACGTCTTCCCCTTCCTCCGGGGCATCCTCGTCTTCATCATCCGGAATGACGATGGAGATGTCCTGAATGGCTTCCCCGTCGTTCAGCGTCATGAGCTTCACTCCCTGGGTGGCGCGCCCCGTCTCACGGACCGTGGATACCTTGATGCGGACGGATTGCCCCGCCGTGGTCATCAGCATCAGCTCATCCTCCTCGGAAACGACCGTGGCGGATACCACCTTGCCGGTCTTGTCCGTGCAGTTCATGGTCTTGATGCCGGTGCCGCCGCGGCCCTGCGTGCGGTATTCGTCAAAGGAGGTTCGCTTGCCAAGACCGTTTTCAGAAGCCACCAGCAGGGTTTTCTGCGGGTCCACAATGGCTAGGGCTACCACATAGTCCCCCTCACGCGGACGGATGCCGCGCACGCCGATGGTGTTGCGGCCCTGCGTGCGGAGGGCTTCTTCCGGGAAGCGGATGCTCATGCCGTCATGGGTGACGAGCACGATTTCATTTTCCCCGGTGGTCAGTTCCGCATTCACCAGGCTGTTGCCTTCCTCCAGATTGATGGCGATGATGCCGGCCTTGCGGTAGTTGACAAAGTCGTTCAGGCTGGTTTTCTTCACCGTGCCGTCCCTCGTGGCGAAGACCACGTTGCCGCTGCCTTCCGCAAAAGTGATGTCCGTGCCCTTTTCATCCACCCGCCGTTCCAGGCGCAGGATGGCGGCAATGGCTTCTTCCGGCTGGAGGTCCAGCAGGTTCTTGATGTTGCGGCCCTGAGCGCTGCGGGCGGCCTCGTCAATTTCATACACGCGGTCCACGTACACGCGCCCGGTGTTCGTGAAGAACATCAGGTAGTCATGGTTCTGGGCGGCGAACAGGTGCTCGATGAAGTCCGCTTCCGTATCCTTCCTGGCCCCCTTCGTCGTGGCGGCCTTCACCCCCTTGCCTCCGCGGGCCTGCACGCGGTATTCCGCGGAGTTGGTGCGCTTGATATAGCCGCTGTGCGTGATGGTGACAATCATCGTATCGTTCGGGATCAGGTCTTCAATGGCCATGTCTCCGGAGAAGGGAATGATGCGGGTCACGCGCGGCGTGGCGTACTTGTCCTTGATCGCCATGAGCTCATCCTTCACGATGCCCAGCACGCGGGATTCATTCGCCAGGATGTCCAGATAATCCTTGATGCGGATCAGCAGCTCCGCGTATTCCCCGGAAATCTTGTCGTTTTCCAGAGCGGTGAGCTGGTACAGGCGCAAGTCCAGGATGGAGTTCACCTGGCGTTCCGTAAAGATGTAGCGGTCTCCCTGAACGGAAGCCTGGGAACGGATCAGGATGCCCAGGCTTTCCGCCGTCTGCGTGGAGAAGGTGTAGTTCTGGAGGCGTTCGCGGGCTTCCTCCCTGTTCCTGGAATCGCGGATGATGGTGATGAAGTCATCCATGTGGTGCAGGGCCAGCAGGAAGGCTTCCAGGCGTTCGGCGTCCTTCTCCGCATCTCCCAGCAGGTAGCGCGTGCGGCGCACGACCACCTCGCGCCGGTGCTCAATGTAGAAGTTGATGGCGTCCAGCATCGCGAGCGTCTTGGGGCGGTTGTCATGAATCGCCAGCATGTTCACCGCAAATGAGGTCTCCATGGAGGTCAGCTTGTAAAGCTGGTTCATGACCACCTGCGGGCGGGCGTCCCGCTTCAGCTCGATTTCAATGCAGGTCTTTTCATCGGAAAGGTCTCGGATGCCGGAAATATCCGTCAGGATCTTGTCCTTGTACAGTTCCGCAATGCGTTCCTGCAACGCGGCGCGGTTCACGCCGTACGGCACTTCACGGATGATGAGGAGGTCCTTGCCGGATTCCGTCATCTCCATGTCTATCTTGCCGCGGATGCGCACGGAGCCGCGCCCGGTACGGAAGTAGTTGTCAATGCCGGAAAAGCCCAGCACGTCGCCTCCGGTCGGGAAGTCCGGTCCCTTGATGTACTGGCGCAGTTCATCCACCCCCATGTGGGGATTGTCAATCACGGCGCAAATGCCGTCCACCACTTCCCCCAGATTGTGCGGAGGCATGTTGGTGGCCATCCCCACGGCAATACCCGTGCCGCCGTTTACCAGCAGGTTCGGGAAGGCGGAGGGAAAAACGGTGGGTTCCGTGTGCTCGTTGTCATACGTGGGAACGAAGTCCACCGTATCCTTGTCCAGGTCAGCCATCAGGGCCACCCCCATGCCGGAAAGCTTGGCTTCCGTATATCGGGCGGCGGCGGGCGGATCCCCGTCCGGCGTACCGAAGTTGCCCTGGCCGATGACGAGGATGTCCCGCATGGACCAGTCCTGCGCCATGTTCACCAGGGTGCCGTAAATGGCGGCGTCCCCGTGCGGGTGGTAGTTACCCATGGTGTCACCCACGATCTTGGAGCATTTGCGGGTCTTGCCGCCGGGGGACAGGTTCAGTTCCTTCATGGCGTACAGGATACGCCGCTGGGAGGGCTTGAGGCCGTCTCTCACGTCCGGCAGGGCGCGGGAGATGATGACGGACATGGAGTAGTCCAGGAAAGAAGTGGACAGCTCGCTGGCTACGTCCACCGGTTTGATTCTATTGTTTTCCATGGTGCTGAAAGAAAGTAAGGGGATTAAATGTCAAGGTTGCGGACGTTGAGCGCGTGGTCCACGATGTAGTTCTTGCGGGGCTCCACCACGTCTCCCATCAGGATCGTGAACATCTCGTCGGCCCTTACGGCATTGTCGTCATTCAGGATGACGCGGAGCAGCTCGCGCCGTTCCGGATCCATTGTCGTCTTGAACAGGTCCTTGGCGTCCATTTCACCCAAGCCTTTGAATCGTGTGATTTCCACGCCGCGCTTGCCGATGGCGATGACGGATTCCAGAATATCCATCACGGAGAACAGAGGCGTTATCTTTTCCTTGTCTCCTTCACCTTCCACCAGTTCAAACAGGGGCGTATCCAGGGACACGATCATGTTCCCCGGAATGCCCAGTTCCTCCAGCCGCGCGAGGGCCCGCGTGATGGCCTTGGCCTCATGCAGCTCATGCGTGACGGAACGGCGGCTGGGCCCTTCCCGGTCAGGCAGGGGGTTTTCCAGCAGTTCCTCTTCCGAGGGCATGCCGAAGATGAGCAGATCCCTGTTTTCTTCGGAAAAAGCGGTCAGGGCTTCGATGTCGTGGAAGAAGAGGATTTCCTCTTCATTGCCGCTGCGCACCTTCACCAGAAATTCCGGGAAATCCCCGTTCGCCTCCCGGTGGCTGAGCAGGTCCTCCAGGGAACCGCCCTGCGCCTGCATGGATTCCGTGTAGCGCTGGAGGTTGATCAGTGTTTCCAGAATGGAGGCAAGCTCTTCGGAAGAGAAGGAACGGGAACCGTCCGTGAAACGAAGAGTCACGTCATTGACGGCCAGTTCAATCAGTTTGCGGTTCAGCGCCACGTCGTCCTGCACGTACTCCTCCTTCTTCCTGCGGATGATGCGGTACAGGGGGGCCTGGGCGATGTACAGGTACCCGGCGCGCACCAGCTGCGGCATGTGGCGGCAGAAGAAGGTAAGAAGCAGGGTGCGGATGTGGGCGCCGTCCACGTCGGCATCAGTCATGATGATGATTTTGTGGTAGCGCACCCGGTCCAGCTTGAAGGAGGCGTCATCATCCCCATCCCCGATCCCGGCGCCGATGGCCGTGATCATGTTCTGAATTTCCTTGCTTCCCAGGGCTTTGTCCAGACGGGCCTTTTCCACGTTCAGCACCTTCCCGCGCAGAGGCAGGATGGCCTGTGTGCGGCGGTCGCGCCCCATCTTGGCGGAGCCGCCGGCGGAGTCACCTTCCACAATGAACAACTCGCACTTGGCGGGATCCCGGTCGGAACAGTCCGCCAGCTTGCCGGGAAGACCGCCGATGGAGAGGGCGCTCTTGCGGACCGTTTCGCGCGCCTTGCGGGCGGCTTCACGGGCGCGGGCAGCCGTGATGCTCTTTTCAATGATCTTCTTGGCCATCCCCGGATTTTCCTCAAAGTACGTCTTGATCTCTTCGTACACCACGTTGCCCACCACGCCTTCAATCTCCGTATTCACCAGCTTGTCCTTCGTCTGGGAGGAGAAGCGCGGGTTGGGCATCTTGACGGAAATGACCGCCACCAGGCCTTCACGCACGTCCTCGCCGCTCAGGGAGGGTTCCTTTTCCTTAAGCAGGCCGTTCGTCTTCGCGTAACCGTTGATCACGCGCGTCAGCGCGCCGCGGAAGCCGGAAAGGTGCGTTCCTCCGTCACCGTTGTAAATGGAGTTGGCAAAGCAGAGGATATTCGTCTCATACGTATTGTTGTACTGGAACACCACGTCCACCAGCACGTCGTCCTCCATCTTCTTGCCGTCATACTCCACTTCCACCTTGCGGACGCCGGAAATGGCAATAGGTTCTTCATTGATTACTTCCTTGTTCGTGCCCAGCTGGCGCACGAACTCCACAATGCCTTCCTTATAGAAAAACGTTTCCCGGCGCACGGGGGCTTCCCGCTCGTCAATCAGCTCAATCACCAGGCCGGGGTTCAGGAAGGCCAGTTCGCGCAGGCGCGTCGTCAGGCGGTCAAACTTGAACTCCGTGGTATCCGTAAAAATGGTGGCATCCGGGAAAAACGTAATCGTGGTGCCCGTGATTTCACAGGCGCACGCCCCCACCGCGCGGAGGGGTTCAATGGTCTTGCCGCGTTCAAACTTGATCTGGTAGCGCTTGCCGTCGCGGCGCACCTCCGCCTTGAACCAGTCGGACAGGGCGTTCACGCACTTGGCGCCCACCCCGTGCAAACCGCCGGAGTATTTGTAGGCGCCCTGGCCGAACTTGCCGCCCGCGTGCAGATTGGTCAGCACCAGTTCCACGGCGGGAATGCCGAACTTCGGGTGGATATCCACGGGAATGCCGCGCCCGTTGTCTACAATGGAAATGGAACCGTCCACATGGATCACAATGTCAATCTTGCTGCAATAGCCGGCCAGATGCTCGTCAATGGAGTTGTCCAGCACTTCAAACACGCAGTGGTGCAGGCCTCTCTCGTCAGGGTCCCCGATGTACATGCCGGGGCGCTTCCGCACGGCCTCCAGGCCTTCCAATTTATCAATCTGCGCGGCGCCGTATTCATGCTGCGCCGTCGTGGAAACGGTGGTCTCAACAACCTCGTTGGTATCTTCGGACATAACTGAAATATACTACGCTTATCTTAATTTTTTGCAAGACTAATATTAAAGAGCGCGTGCGCGCGCGTAGGGGCTACCTCCGGAAAAAGCCGTCATAATCGCATAAAAAAGGCCCTATTGCTCGTCTTCCGGACTTTTCCGTCATCACATAGCGGAAAAGGCCTGCGGAAGTATTCTGTGCGTTTTTATAGGATGGCGAGCGAGAGGGAGAGTTGAGAGGGGAATGGACCCAGGAGCTGGCTAACCCCATTTTCTGCCCTTCTGCCCTTCTGCCCTTCTGCCCTTCTGCCCTTCTGCCCTTCTGCCCTGCTCACCCTGTCCAGAATGTCCAGAATGTCCATTCCGTCCATTATTTCGCGCGGAAGGACGTCTGCGGAGGTCCTTCACGCAACAGGGCCGTTCCGGCTCTTGCCCGGAACGGCCCTGATTAGGCTGGGAGAGTTGGGCTTTTACACTCCTCTCTCCTCTCTTAACCCTTAACTCTCTTAGAAGTCATACCGGTACCCTACACTTCCGTTGAGCGAGTTGGCCCCGTTGCGGATGTCCGCGTTCCCGTTCACGAAGATTGTTCCCTTCGTTCCCACAGGCACGCTCAGCCCTGCTCCGATCTGCAGTGCCGTCGTTCCCACCTTGGCCCCGCGCACGCTTTGCATGAAGCCGGAGTTGCCCAGCAATGCCACATTGGTTTCTCCGCGGCGGTCGCCCATGTCCTGGGCCGCATTCACACGGAACTCCGCCAGCGCTTCACGTCCAAAGACGTTGCTGCCTACCAGTCCCATCCACCGGCCGCCCAGCGCCACTGTTCCCGTCGTCCATTCCTGCTTGCCTACATTCAGTCCCGCATTTCCCGCTCCCGTTTCCGTGTAGCCGTCCATGCTCGTTTTCACGATGGAGGCATTGAACAACGGTTGCAGTACGCTGCTCTTGTCTTCGTTGAGGTAGATGTCATAGGTCAGCTCATACATCGCTCCGAATCCCCACCCGTTGGTGTCTCCCTGCGTGCTGTAGCTGCCTTCCCCGTAGTTGACCGTACGGTTGAGTTTGGCGTCGTTCCAGCCTCCCGTCAGGATCAGCGTGTGCGCCCAGCGCTTGCTCTGGTAGCGCCCGAAGAGGTTGGCGTAGTAGCTGTCCAGGTGGCCGTCGGCGGAGTCCGCCGCGCTGGCCGTCAGGTCACCGTAGTTGGCCGTGAAGGCCGCTCCCATGGTGAAGTGGTTGCTGATGTCCACATCCATGCCCACGGTACCGCCCCAGGTAGTGAGCTGGTAGCCGCTTTCATCCCCCTTGGTGTCCAGCTTGGCGTAGGACCCCGTGCCTTCCATCCACATGTGGAAGTAGGGCATGTCTTCGTTGACGTAGGAGGGGTTGACGCCCATCAGCGTAGTGCGGTTGCGGATCCAGCCCATTTGTTCGCGCAGGGCGTCGCGCTGGGCCATGCCCAGCGCGTTTACCGTGCTGCCCGCTACGGCCGCCATCACCCGCTTCGCTTCCGAGGGGTTGGAAGACGTCAGGGCGCCCACGGCGTCATCCACCTTCTTGAGGATAGAATCCGCAGCAAGATTGCCGGGCAGATTCCAGAGGAGTTCCGCACCAGCCCTGGAGTTGGCCGTATCCGCCAGCCGGGCGTATTTATTGTCCCTGGACGCCGTAGCCATCAGAACGAGGTTGCCGTTTTTCATCACCAGGTACGCATCATTTTCAAATTTCTTGAAAGCGGAGGAGGAATCCAGCAGGATAGCCAGTCTGTCGCTTCCACCCAGATCGATGGTTCCATCCGCATGCATGAGCGTGTAACTGCCGTCTGCACCCAGCGTCAGTTCATTCTTGCCGGTGGAGCTGAGGGTTATTTCCGCTCCCTGGCTGATGCTGATGTTTCCGGTCACGCTGATGATGGGTCCGGCGTAGTCTGTGTTGAAGGTGAGGTTCGTGCTGGAACCGTCGCCCAGCGTCAGGCTGCTGAGGGTAAGAGCCGTATTGGCCCTCGGATCATCCACCATGCCGCCCATCCGGATATTAAGGCGTCCCGTGTTGTTGATTGCCCAGTTGCTGCCGGCGGCAGTGATGACGTTTTCAAGCGTCTGCCCCGCATTGCCGGAGATATTGAGCTGCCCGCGGCCTTCCAGTGTACCGCTGAAGACGGAGCCGCTTCCAGAATTGCCGGTATTGACGGCCAAAGCGCCGCCATTGCTCTTCAGGGTTCCCTGCCCGCTGATGCCGGCAACAGCGTTGCCGGAGGTCGAGCCAAGATCAAGCGTTCCCGTGGAATCGCCGTCCTTTACCAGGTCCAGCAGTACACCTCCCCTGAGGGAAGCCGTTCCGGAAAGAGCCAGCGTATCGTGAAGGGCAAGCGTGCCGCTGCCCTGGATGGTGCTGGAGGAAAGGCTGCTGGCATTGTTGAGGGTGAGGGTGGCCCCGCTGCCGATGTTCAGGTCCGCTCCTTCACCGCTGTCCGTCAGGTCGCCCATGACGGTATTCCGGTTGACGTCCAGAACCACGCCTTCCGCCGTGCCTGCCAGCACCACATGATTGAAGCTGCTGCCATCACCGTTCAGGGTGAGGGTGCCGCCTTCCATGCGGAGAGTGTCCGTCACAAAGGAGCCGTTAACCGTGAGCTTGCCCGTGTTCTGTTTGATAAAAGTGACTCCGTTTTCCCCGACGATGTTGCCGCCCATGATGGAGTCCGCCCCGGCGTAATTATCCGGTGCGGGCAGTCCCGTTTCCAGGCGTTCATTATTGAGGATGACAACGGCGTTGCCTCCGTCCGCATTGGTGTTTTCCACGTTCAGCGTGCTTCCCGTGGCTCCCAGCAGGTTATTGATGACCGCGCCGTCACCGTCGGTATCGCCGGGAGCTCCCGCCAACTGGACGGTGAGCGTCTTATCCTGGGCGATCACCACGCCGGAGTACATGCCCAGCGTGCCGTAGTTCGTGACCGTATCGGGATCGGAGGTGGCGGAGCCGTCCACCATGTAAAGGCCGCTGACCTGTCCGCTGAGGACCAGGCTGCCGCCGTCGGTGCCCGTCACGCGGATTCCGTAGTTGGAAAGGATCTTGCTGAACTGGATGTCCCCCGGATTGGCGCATTCCAGCTTTCCGGTCGTCAGCGTCAGCCAGCTTTCCACCCCGGCTTCCTTGTGGGCGACGAGGGTGTTCACAATGGCGTCAATGTCAAGATTGACCGTGGCGGAATCATTGATGACAAGCCTGCCGGCTCCCTGGTCAATGATGGCCGTTCCGGCCGCGCCCTGATTGACGTTGTCCGCACCCAGGGTAAGGTTCAGCGTTTCCGTAGCTCCCGTACCCACCGTAATATCTCCGGCGACGTTGGTGAGCTTGCCGCCGGCAGCCAGCGTAATGCCTTTCAGCATGTCGCCATTGGCGCCTCCCAGGTTGATGGTGGCGGCGGAGTCCACAACGATGGCCGCCGTGGCGCCTTCTCCCCGCGTCAGGGCGGAGGTCAGCGTTCCGTTAACGATTTTCAGCGTTCCCGCTCCGTTCAGCACGGTACCGGCCCACTGGCCGGCCTTGTCCGCCGTGCCAAGCTGAACCACGGCCCCGGCATTCGTGATGCCGAGGGCTCCCGTAGCGGTATTGGCCTGATCCAGGATCAGGGTGCCCGTGCCTGCATGCGTCAGGTTGGAGTTGCCCTGCACCAGCGCATTCAGCACCAGTTCCGCGTTGTTGTAATTGACATTGTACTGTGCGGCCAGTCCGGCGTCCGCAGACCCCGTGTTGCCCGCCAGAACGGCGCCGTTTCCAAAGATGGCATTCCCCGCACCTGTGACGCTCGCTCCGCCGTTGCCGAAGTTCCAGACCTGGCGGTTGTTATTGGCGGAGGTTTCATTGGTGGACAGGGTTCCCGAAAAATCCTTGAGGGAGCCTAGGAAGATATTGGTCATCCGCACGTTCGTGGCCATGCCCCATGTGCCTGACCCGGAAAGATTCCCGGAGAAGGTGTACGTGGCACCGGAGGAACCGTTCTGCACCGTGCCGTGGGTAGCGCCAATTTCAAAGTTGGCTGCCGTCGTGCCTGCGGAGAAGTGGAAGCCTTTGCCGTCAATGAAAATGGTGCCGCCTCCCAGCGTATTTCCTGCTCCGAAAGCCGCCCAGTTGGCATTGGTACTCATATTTTCCCCGTTGCCAACCAGTTCCAGACGGCCGGTAAAGTTGGTATTGCCGGTATTGGAGATGTTGACCTGCCCTGTGGTGTCCGCCGTCCCGATAGTGATGGTACCCGTTCCGTTGAGCTGGGCATGCAGGTTGACGGTTCCACCGGAAAGAGCCAGCGTAGCGCCTTCACTTACGCGGACAATGGTGGAATTATTCGGATTCACGCCGATGGTCGCGCCGCCCGTGAAGGCAAGCGTTCCCTCTTCCACAGTGAGGTGGGCCAGGGTATTCCCGGAATATCCCAGCGCCAGCGTGCCGTCTCCCGTCTTGGTCAGCGTAGTGCCCGCGCCCATGACGTCAGCCGTCAGGCCGGCCCAGGAAACGGTATCCCCCGCTCCAAGCACGGAAACGTTCAGGGCGCCTCCGTCCCCAACCTTGACACGGCTGGAAATATCATACCCCGTCACATCCGTACCGTCGGCAGAATCCGCATAGGCCAGCGTCCCGCCGTTGAACGTAATGTCCCCAGCCGTCCCCAGCGCACCATCCGCGCCAATGGTAAGAGTGCCGCCGTTGAGCACCGTGCCGCCGGTATAGGTATTCGCCAGGTTCAGAGTGACATCGGCCGTTCCGTTCACGGTGAGCGTGGTGGGAGCCACGGAGTCCGCAATAGAGCCCGGGTTGCCAGGATCACTAATCAGCGTGTAAGTGCCGCTGTTGAAGATGACGCTCTTGGGCGTCACGGTACCGGAGACCTTCACTTGACCCGCTTCCGCAGCGGAGAAGTAGATTTCCTGGTCATTCAGCGTGTCCACCCCTGTCAGCTTGGTGTTCCAGCCGTCAATGCTGGTGTTGATCCACTTGCGGTCCGTTCCGCCGTTCCAGACAAAACCGTTGTCTCCGCTGACGTCCACGACTTTCAGCACGAGCTGGTTGTTTTCCACCACGACGGAGTATTCAAAGCCTTCCCGGGTGATGTCCGGCGTCCAGGTGAAGGAATCCGTGGTCAGGCTTCCCGCCGCAGCCCACTGGGCCAGGACGTAGTTGGACGCTTCCAGTTCGCCATAGTTGTTAATGGTCAGCGTGCAGTTGGCATCCGTCAGAGCCAGGGTGCCCGCCTGGATATTGATGATCGGGCCGCTTGCCACGACTCCGGTCATGTCAAAGGTCAGCGTAGCGCCGCTATTCAGCGTCAGGGCGGCAGCCGTGGTCATTCTGGCTCCCGCACCCATGGAGATGCTGCCCAGGGTCATGGCATTCGCATTCGTAAATGCCAGTGTGCCGGCCTGGACGTTCGTCAGGCCCGTGTAGGTATTCTGCCCGGAGAGAGTCAGCGTGCCGGAACCGGCTTTCGTCAAACCGCCGGCGCCGGAAAGAACGCCGCCAAGGGTGATGTTGGTAGAAGCCTGGTCATTGTATGATTTGGTTCCTGCATCGTATTGGCGGGTATCAACCGTCACATTGCCGGTAAGATTCATGTTATAGGCGGAGGACCAGCCTTCCGCCGCCGTCGTCCCCAGCGTGCCGGAATTCATGTTCAGGACAATGGTATTGACATTTCCGGACGCAGTCATGCCTCCCGCGCCGAGAAGCAAGGAACCGCCATTCAGATTAATGGTGGCACCCTTGGCGGCGGCTCCGGCCCAATTCTGACCCAGATCCAGCGTCTGGGCCAGGACCATGCCGCCTTCATCAATGTTCATGATACCCTTCCCGTCCCGGGAAACCCGCAAGGTGCCGGTGATGTTCATCACGGCGTCTTTCCTGATATTGAGCGTGGTTGTTCCATTCTCCTGGTAACGGCCGATAAAACTTCCAGCGGTTACGGAAGCGCCGGAACCCAGCGTCCAGGTACATGCCGTATTTGTAGTAGCCAGCAGCCTGTATTCTCCTGTAATATCCACGTTTCCATTCAGGACATTCGTCCCCACGGCAGACAACAGCGTACCAGCGCCGGTGATCGTATTCCCATAGGTTCCGGCGGAAAGCGTCAGAGTGGTTCCCGCACCCACATCATATTTGACTCCTGTCAGTGCAGCCGTCGTCGTGCCGGAGGCATTGCCGCTCAGCTTCAGCGTACCTGTGGAAGTGGCATCGAGGCGCGTGCCCAGACCGTTCCACGTACCCGTGGTCAGCTCCAGAATGGAATTGCCCTGAAGGAAAACCGTGCTGGTTCCCAACGCGCCGGCATTGCCGACAACGAGCTTGCTGCCATTATACAACACGGTGTTTCCGGCATAGGAGTTGGCATTGTTGATGGTCAGGGAAGCTCCATCCAGAAGGTTCAGCGTCGTTTCCCCCGTAATGGAGCCGCCACCTGCAAAAACGAAATCCGTTCCCACGACATTGATTTTTCCCGGCGCGACATTCCCGACGATCGTCACATTCTTGTTCACGCCGTCACCATCGAAAAAATACACGGTCTGTCCATCGGCGTAAGCCGTGGGAGTGCCGTCGAGATCCCAGGCGGTATTGGAGCTTTCCGTATTCCAGTCGCCGCTCTTCCATTTCAGCAGGCCGTCCTTGTCGGACAGGGAGACGTACAGCGTATCATTGCTGACCGTGAATGTAGCCTTGTACAATTCAGCTGCGGAGCCACCGAGCGTGAACATGGACGTATCCGTCATACCCGTTCCGTGCAGAAGGGCATATTCCGTATTGGCGGTGACGGAGGAAAGACCTATCTGGAGAGCCGTAGCGCCGGTGCCTGCCACGGAGTTGACGGTCAAGGCCGCGGTATCCGTGCTCAGGGCTCCAAAACTCAGGGAGCCACCGTTCAGGGTCAAAGCCGCCGCCAGGGTAGCGGTGCCCCCGTCAAGATTGATGGTTCCCAGCGTAGAACCGGCATCCAGGGAATAACCGTCTCCGGAAGTCACGGCAACAGTCAGGCCGCCGTTGATCAGCAGGGTTCCCTGCCCGATGACGCTGGAATCCTTCACAGTCAGCGCTCCTTCCCTCAATTCCACCGTGCCTGTGAAACCGGGAACAGCGGCGGTTTCCCCTTCCGCGGGAACAGGGACCTTGGCAGCTCCATTGAGCACCAGGGTGCCGGCACCGATCTTCGTAAGCTTGCCGCTGCCGGTCAGGCCGGTATTAAAGGTAATGGTTCTTTCGGTTGTCTTGTCCCCTGCGTCCAGGGTATCCACGTAACTGCCGTCGGAAGCCACCAGCTCGATATAGGAAGGCGTGAATTCGTTATTGTACGTCACGGACCAGTCGGCCGTGGCGCCCAGCGTTCCCATGCCAAGTATAATTTCACTGCCGCTGGCAAAGTTAACGATATTGCTGCCAAAGTTGACGCGGGCCGTTCCGGCCATTGCACTGCCCAATTGGAACTTCCCGCGGAATACGCCGTTGCCGCTGGCCCAGAAATCCAGGCCGCTCAGATTGGCGGTGCCGCTGGATGCAAGGAAGGTCCCCACTCCGTTATACCCAAGGTTCAGCATAGCGGAGCTGGTGAGCCCCCCCCCGTTAAGAGTAAGAGTACTGCCGTTGTCTACAATGAAGCTGCGGCCGGTTCCGTGGTCGTCGTTAGTGCCCGTGACATTCAACTCGGCGCCAGTGTTGATGGAAAGGGACCCGTTCGTAAGGAGCCGCACGTTTGTAGCATTGACGACAGAACCGGAATTAACCTCAATGGAACTGCTCGCCCAGTTGCTTGACATGCTGAGGGTTCCAATGGTGGCCTGCGAATTGGTGAAGGTGAAGCCCCCGATGCAGTAATTGGCGGCCAGGCCGCCCAGGTTAACCGTATTATTCAGGAAGGTTACACGGGGACCGTAGCCGCCGGAAGCCTGGTCCAGCTGCATGGAACCTGCATAGTCAACGTTGCCGGAGATATTCAGGTTGAGGTTTTCAGTGCGCCGGAAAGTGATTGAACTATTCTGAGTAACGTCCGCTCCGCCTACGATGTCGGAGGCGATCGTAACTGTATCCGCGGCATTGTGGTTCATCAGGACGTACATGCCGCCTTCAACGATGATGCGGTCGGAAGGACGAATCGTTCCCGCTCCGGGGCGAATGATGAAATTGGCACCGTTACCGATATGCAGGGTTGCTCCGTTGAGCGTGTCCGCCGCAGGCTGGCTGGCCGTATTGGCGGCGTAATTGCCATATACGGTGATGTCCTTCAACGTGGATTCAGGAGAGAGGGTGACGCTCCCGTCCGTATTGCCGAGCCAGACGGAGAGGGAGGAATTCGTGCCGCCCATGACAGTGGAAGAGAAGGACTCCATGAGATGCGTGGCGTCTCCCAGCGTCAGGGAAGCGTCGTTCCCCAGCGTAAAAATATTGCCTGTGCCGAAGGTGATGGAAGAAGCGATCGCAGCCGTCTTCCCTTCGGAAACGAGGATGCCCGCATTATTGCCGAGCGTAAAGGTTCCTCCCGTGATGGAGGCGTCCCCAAGAGTAAGTGTCGCCTGGCTTCCGAGTGAAAGGGCACCTGCCTGGAGGGAATCCCCGGTTCCCATGTTCAAGGTGTAATTCGTCCCGTCCTGGAACGTCACGGTACCGGCGATAATGTTGCCGGTCAAAGCAATAGTTTTAACCCCTTCCGCAGCGGTGAAAATAACGGAATCATTGTTCACGAAGGAAGTATCCGTTTTGCCGCCGTCTCCACTCTTGTACCAGCCCGTTCCGGTGTTGTTCCAGGTACCCGTAGTGGAATTCCAGACAAGCGTTTCCGTATTGTAGCCTGTTCCCTGATACTGTACAGACATGCCGGAGCCATTGGACACAAGCACGAAATTGCCGGCTCCCAGCTGGTCGGCGGAATCGACCTTCGTCAATGCCTCATAGGAGTCCTCCCCGGTTTGCTTCCAAATAAGAAGGGAATCCAGGGAATTACCTAGATCAGCCCCGGTAGACATGAAATAGCGGGTCAGCAGCGCATCGTCAACCAGCTCGCGATTGGTAACCGTCAGCGCTTCCATGGCACCCGCAACCACTACCTCTACATTCCATGTCCGGTCATTCTTGGTCACTGTGGTCGTATTTGACAGATTGATCATCCCATCAAGTCCGATGTGCCAGTAATGGCTGCCAGCACCAGTCCCATTGTCGAAGTTGAGATTGCCTCCCGGAGTGGTCAGATTCAGCGTGCCGTCCACATAAATATTAGCATGTCCTTCCGCTTCCGTGTTCTTGATCTGGTTGCCGAAGGAAGTGGAGAGGATGGACCCGGAACCTACGTAGATATTCCCGCCCCATTGTCCCAGGCTAACGGACACATTGCTGTTCCCCGTCACGGAGACGCCACCGTCATCCGAAGTATCGGGAGGAGTGCCCGTAACCGTGACGTCTACATCATTAAAAATCAAATGCGGCCCCTTATTCCCCTGGCGGGATGGAGCAGCGCCCCCTTCCCAGTTGGCCGCCGTATTTACGGCATCGCCTTCCCCTGCCCCCGTCCACGTGAAAACAGGTCCGCCAAAGACAGGAGCCTGCCAGAAATCAGCGGAAGTAGCCGCTTGTGCAGAAAAGGAAGAGAATCCGACAAAAGAAACCAGGGAGGCGATAAGAGCGGAACGCAAAGGAAGAGGAAGATGAAGTCTCATATTAACAATAATGTTGTCCCCAGTAATAACCGGATTACGAATCCGTTGGCAAGACTATTTTTCTTAAAGGCTCTCCATGAATAC
>NZ_JAJBTT010000043.1 GCF_020860705.1 Akkermansia sp. | reverse complement strand
TGACAACGAATTCTTAATTCGCCGTTTGATCGCCGCCCCATCAAGAACCGACTAAGAGAAAACGGAAATGAGGCAGAAACAAGGTATTTCCGGGGTACCACTACCATGAACGGGACTCCATCAGGCAACGGTATTCCACCCCCTTCCGAAACCACCTGAAAAAGAATTGATGACGTGCAAAACGTTTTTATTTCTCTTGACGGCTGTCCTTTGCCGTGCTTTTATGGCCCTGTTCCCGCCGAATGGTGCTTGGTTGTTGATTTTTGATAGTCATTTGCGGTTGGCGGAATACGGGCGTCTCCGTATTGATTCTTTCAGTATCGCTCCTGCGGACTCTTTTTGTTCCGCGATTGTCGTGATTCCGTCAGTTCATTGCAGCCGAGGCGCATTCACAGACAAATACATAGATATGGTATCCACCACATTCAGGGAGCTTGGCTTGTCGGCTCCCATTCTCCGCCAATTGGAGAAACTGGAGTACAAGACACCCACCCCCATCCAGGCGGCCTGCATCCCCCTGCTGCTGCAGAACAGGGACCTGATGGGACTGGCGCAGACCGGAACCGGCAAAACGGCCGCGTTCGCCCTGCCCCTCATTCAACAATTTTCAGAACAACCCAGAAAGCCGCTCGCCCGCCAGGTGAGGGCCCTTATCCTGAGCCCCACCCGGGAACTGGCCGCCCAGATCCATGACAACATCTGCGCTTACGCCAAAGGACTGAACCTGTCCACCGCCGTCATCTTCGGCGGCGTGGGATACGCCCCCCAGTTCAAGAAGCTGGCCGGCGGCCTGGATATTCTGGTAGCCACGCCCGGAAGGCTGATTGACCATCTGGAACGCCAGACCGTCAGCCTGCGCGCTGTGGAAACCCTGATTCTGGACGAAGCGGACCACATGCTGGACATGGGATTTGCTCCGGCCCTGAAAAAAATCGTCTCCAAAATCCCGCAGGAACGCCACACCCAGATGTTTTCCGCCACCATGCCGGACAACATCCGGCAGCTGGCCCAGTCCCTGCTGCATGAACCGGAAACGGTGATGGTCACTCCCCCGGCCGCTACGGCGGACAGAGTGGAGCAGTCCCTCTGCATGGTGTCCACCCAGGCGGAGAAAAGGCCCGTCACCCTGGATCTGCTGGAACAGCAGGAACAGCCGGGACGCACCCTCATCTTCACCCGGACCAAGCATGGCGCCAACCGCCTGGCCTCCTTCCTGACCGGAAAGGATTACCCGGCCTCCGCCATCCACGGGGATAAAAGCCAGGGAACGCGTGAACGCATGCTCCGGGAATTCCGCTCCGGGGAAACGCCCATCCTCGTCGCCACGGACATTGCCGCCCGCGGCATTGACGTGAAAGACGTACAGCTGGTCATCAATTACGACCTGCCGGAAGAACCGGAGGTCTATGTTCACCGCATCGGCCGCACGGCGCGGGCAGGCGCGGCAGGACAAGCCATTGCCCTGTGCACTCCGGATGAAACGGGCAAGGCCAAAGGCATTCACAAGCTTCTGGGGCGCGTCCTTCCCGTGCACCCCTCCAGTGAGGAATTCCCCCGGGAACTGCTGACGGTTCCCGGCACGCAGAGGGAAAGGAGAAATTCCGCCCAGGAAAACCGTTCCGCATCCCGCAGAGGCCCGCGGAAAGGGTACGGAAGGAGCCATGCATCCGGAAGGCAGGGAAGCCATATGGGAGCATGATTTTAATCATTCAAAAAAACTTTTGAACGAAATCAGGGGCAATACTGTCTCACTTGCTACAAACGGTTTGCCGGACCGTTCCAGCCGGGAAACTTCAACCGGAGTTTCAATCATGAAAATCATATCGTCCATCATCAAGATACTGTGCGTGGGTACCATCAGTTCCCTCGCCTGCCAGGCCGCCATGCAGGCTTACGCGGATGACGTGCCCTCCACTTTTGTGGAAGGCAACTATTCCCCGGAAGTAGCCCGCTACGTGCAGAGCATCGCAGGCGTGGCGCTGGCCTCAGGCATTCATGATTACGACGAAAACGCCACCAGCAGCTATCAGGTTCTGGCTCAGGTCCTCAACAGCGGCAATACAACGGAATTGCCGGAAGACCTGAAACGGGCCATTGAAATGCTGACCAGCTACGTCCCCGACCCGAACGCGACCATCCAGCCGATTCTGACCAAAAAACAGATTGAAAGGATGGAACACATGGCGGACCGTATTGAACATCTGATGGAGGAAAAATACGGAGTGGACCTGGAAGACTGCATGAGTATCATGAAACATGCGCTGACCTCGTCCATTCCCGACATCCTCCGCTCCTGTGACATGGAAGGCACGCAGCTGCCCACCACCACCGTTTTCCGCCCTAAACTGGGCAAGGCGCTGAATGAAGCTTATGCCAAGCTTGCCGCGCCAACACTTCCCGCCGGCAAGGCGCAGTAACCGGACCGCCTCACAACGACCGGGAAGATGATCCCGATTCTACGGCACGCGGACCCCGTCAAGGTTCCCTGAATAGAAAGCCGCAAGAAACGGAATGGTCTTCCCCGTCGCCAGGAACGGAAACAGCAGCTACCGCTGGCGATACCACGCAACACTCTCCGGATGTCCTCCGGTGCAGGGCCGATCCTTCGGAACGCGGTGCAGCGATACGCTCACCCTTTTCATTCCCAAGCAACGGCATGCAACATCGGCACAACCGGGTGATGCACCCCACAGGCCCCGTCCTTCCCGCACTGCGGCAGGAATGGGGCCTTTTTCATGCCCGGCGTTCAGGGGGGTGAGCCTCCTTTCTCCCAGTTTCCTCCCCGCGCACAGAGCAGGATTCTTTGCCGGAAAAACGTCTTTTTTACATCATCCTTGAAAGAAGGATTTCCCATTCCCGGTATTTATGGCACATTCGGAATTCAATTCCTTCCATATATTTACCATCCATGGATAATTCATCATCACGCCGTCGTTTCCTTCAGACCCTGGGGCTGGCCACTGGCGCCTTGGCTGCCGGGTCCTTCGCCAACGCCCAGGAAGTAGCCTCCCTGGCTCCCAAAAAAATCGTCATTCCGGACCCGAACAACATCGGCCCCATGACCACCTGGCCCCCGCGCAAGCCCGGAGCCATCTACATGGGCGGCTTCAGGGCTCCCAAGCTGGACAAGGTGCGCGTGGCCTTCGTGGGCGTAGGGGAACGCGGGTCCATGCATGTTGGACAAATGGCCGTTATTGAAGGTGCGGAAGTCGTCGGCATCTGCGACCTGTATGAAGACTGGGCCAAGCGCAATGCAGACGTGGTGGAAAAGAAGACGGGCAAGCGCCCCCCCATTTTCACGAAGGGGCCGGAAGACTACAAACGCATGATGAAGGAAGTCAAGCCGGACGCCGTCATCGTCTGCCCCAGCTGGGAATGGCACTGCCGCGTCACCTGCGACGTGATGAAGATGGGTGCCCACGCCTTTGTGGAAGTTCCCATGGCCGTCTCCATCAAGGAACTCTGGGAAATCGTGAACACCTCCGAGGAAACCCGGAAGCACTGCATGATGATGGAAAACGTCAACTATGGCCGGGAAGAACTCATGTACCTGAACATGGTGCGCCAGGGTGTCATCGGCGACCTGCTGTACGGGGAAGCCGCTTACATCCACGAATTGCGCGGCCAGATGAAGCAGGTGGAACGCGGCACCGGTTCCTGGAGAACCTACCACTATGCCAAGCGCAACGGCAATGTGTACCCCACGCACGGCCTCGGCCCCGTCGCCCAGTACATGAACCTGGCCCGCAAGGACGACTGCTTCGGCAGGCTCGTTTCCTTCTCCAGCCCGGCCCTGGGCCGCGCCGCCTATGCCAGGAAGAACTTCCCGGCGGACCACAAGTGGAACAAGCTGGACTTCGCCTGCGGCGACATGAACACCTCCATCATCAAGACCACCATGGGCCGCACCGTCCTGGTAGAATGGGATGAAACCAGCCCCCGCCCCTATTCCCGCCTGAATCTCATTCAGGGGACCCTGGGCACCCTGGCCGGCTTCCCGACCCGCGTGGCCGGAGAAAAGCTGGGCAACGGCAACTATCACGAATGGATTGAAGGCGATGAAAAACTGGCCCCCATTTTTGAAAAGTACGAGCACCCGCTCTGGAAGCGCGTGGGCCCGCTGGCCCTGAAGATGGGCGGCCACGGCGGCATGGACTTCGTGATGCTTTTCCGCATCATTGAATGCCTCCGCAATGGCGAACCGATGGACCAGAATGTCTATGAAGGCGCTTTCTGGTCCTCCGTCTCCGAGCTTTCCGAATACTCCGTGGCCCAGGGCGGCATGCCCCAGGTGTTCCCGGACTTCACCCGCGGAGACTGGAAGACGACTGCCCCGCTGGGCATCGTTCAGTAGAATGAAAAAACCGCAGGTTTTGATCCTGACCATTCATCTAAAAAGCCCCGTCCATGGAATATGGGCGGGGCTCATTTAATGTTCCGGATTCGCCCGGGAGTTTGATCTCTCACGGAGGATCTCTGTTTTCCCGCGCAATCTCCTGGAGCACTCTATCTTCATTTCCCATCAAGGAAACCTGCTTCCGCCTTATCCTTCCGTCCGCTGGAAAAACGGGGAAAAGGCAGAGATACAGAGGCTACAAGGCCATCCCGTAAAAAAGGCAGCCCTGTTTCATGCCGGCTTCTTCCACGGGAACCCCTAATTCCCCTTCACGGGTACGCCCGGCTTTAGATGGAGGGTTTTCTCCTTTCCGTTGACGATCACGCCGGCATCCTGCTCCACAGGGGAGGAGAGGCTGAACTGCGTCACCCTGCCGTCTTTCCAGGCCATGTCCACGGAAATATTGCCGCGGGCTTTCAATCCGCTCACGCGGCCGTTTTTCCAGGCATCCGGCAGGGCAGGCACAAGATGCAGCCGCCCCGTATGGGACTGGAGCAGCATTTCCGCAAACCCGGCTACGATGCCCATGGTGCCATCCACCTGCATGGGCGGATGCGTGGTGAACAGGCTGTCCATCATGCTGTAGCGGATCATGCCCCGAATCATTTCATAGGCCTTGTTCCCGTCCAGAAAACGCGCCCAGAGATTGGCACGCCACGCCCAGGTCCAGGAACGGCGGGAATCGCCCGTGGTTCCGCGCGCCAGCAGGGATTTGCGGGCGGCTTCCGCCCATTCAGGCGTTTTTTCCGGACTGATCTGGCTGCCGGGATAAACGGCAAACAGATGGGACGTGTGCCGGTGGTGAGGGTCCCAGGAGATGCCCGGCTTGCGGGCGATCATCCATTCCATCAGCAGGCCGTCCTCCCCTACCCACGGCCCGACCAGAAGGTCTCTTTTGGCGGCCAGCTCTTTCTTCCAGGCCGTATCCACGCCCAGCACTTCCGCGGCATGCACGGTATTATTGAACAGTTCCCAAACGATCTGCTGGTCATGAGCACAGCCGTCTTCCCTGGGGCCGTGCTCCGGGGACCAGCCCATCGGGGCCACCAGCATGCCTTCCTTCACGTCCTTCAAATCCCGCGCGGCTACATCCGGCGTCACTTTCCTGTCCTCCGTCCGGAAATTGCTTCCGCCTGCGTGCAGGGTTTTCAGCTGGCTTTCCCAGAACCGGCAGATTTCCTTCATCATCGGGTAGGCCTCCGTTTTCAGGTATTCCCTGTCCAGCGTGAAAAGATAATGCTCCCACAGATGCAGGGCGTACCAGGCGGAAGCCGGTTTGTTCCATTTGAACCCCTGCCCTCCGTAAATGTTCTGGGCGGTCCTGGCCGTCCAGCCCGGAGCCGCCTGTCCGGCTGCCGTCCTGAACTCCGGCGCCTCCCGGGTGATTTTGCGCGCGGCGGGGGCCATTTCCCGGATGTAGTCCAGCAGGGGGGCGTAACATTCCGCCAGATTGACGGGAAACACCCCCCAGTAGCACATCTGGATATTGATATTGTTGTGGTAGTCGGAATCCCACGGGGGAATCAGGCTGTAGTTCCACAGCCCCTGCAGGTTGGCGGGCAGATTACCCGGCTGGGAGGAGGAAATGATGATGTAGCGGCCGAAGTTGAATACCAGTTCCTCCAGATCGGGATCCCGGGCATCCGTTCCGGCATCCACAGCCTGCCTGTACTTCTCCAACCGCTTGTTGACGGGAAGTCCCGCCGTAGCATCGTCCGTCTCTCCCAGGTCCAGGGAAACCCGGTTGTAAAGCCTGCCGTAGGCGGCCTGGTGGGCGGCTTTCAGCTGTGCCGGGAAGGCCCTGAGCGCGCGGGCCAGTATAGCCTCATTCCTTTTGCGGGGCGCCACCCCTTTCCAGTTCCGGGAAAAACTCAGCACATAATCCGTAGCCAGGGAAACCAGCACGCGGCAGGAATCCGCCTGCCGGACGATGATGGAGCCGTCTTCCGCCCTGACGCTCCCTCCTTCGGGAAGAACGGCGATGCGCGCTTCATACGCCAGCCCGTTTTTCAGGGTTCCCTGCATCAGGATCATTCCCCGTCCTCCTCCGGCCGTGGCCGTAATCCGGTCCTGGGGGTGAAGCGTGGTCAGGCGGAAGGCAGCATCCACAGAACGGGGCTTATCTCCCTGCACCGTCATGGAAATCACCTGATGCGGAATGCTGGCGAAATACTCCCTCCGGTAACGGACTCCCCCCGCGCCATAAGTCACGGAAGCCAGCGCCTGTGCCACATCCAGCGTCCTCCTGTAATCCGTGGCCCCATCCGCTGCCGGATACGTGATTTCCAGCGTCCCGAACGGCTGGTAGGAACCGAACTTGAGGGAATCCGGCCCCTTGTCCTTGCTTTCCGTACTACAATACCCTCCGGACCACATGCTGATTTCCGTCAGCTCCATCCGGTCCTTTTCCACGCCTCCGTAAATGAGCGCGCCTATTCTTCCATTGCCGATAGGCGTGGCGTCCTTCGCCCAGGAATTGTCTCCGGTCCCCTGCTGGGGCCGGGTGTCCTTCCACTGCGCCGGACGGCCGAACCAGAAGCGGGAGGATTTCCAAGAGGAGGCTTCTTCCGCCGCATGCAAGAAGCTCCCGTGGAACAGGCCCCCCAGAAGAAGGTAAAAAAACGGGCGCAGGAGTGGCATAATACAAAAGTACTACCATATATCCGAAGTTCTTTCAAAGACATTCCTACCGCGGGGGAAGCCCCTTTCCGGATGACGCCAAAAGGAGGAATTCCATGAAATTTTTTCTCTTCCCTGAGCCGTATGTAGGCTTGAGGAACGCCCCCGTGCACATGCATTTTCCACCATTTCCCCCCGGAGTGGAACGCCGTTCCCCAACACCGCAAACACTGCCCCGCCATGCTTTCCTACTGCACCAACATCCATCCCGTCGAATCCTGGGCGGAAACCCGAGACGCCCTCCATACCCACGTTCCCCGCATCAGGCGGGAGCTGGCCGAATTGAATTCCCCCCTGAAGGACCGCCCTTTGGGCGTCGGACTGCGCCTGTCCGCCAGAGCGGCCGGGGAATTGCTGGAAACGCCGCACGCCATGGAAACCCTGAAATCATGGCTGAACGACCACGGCGCGCGCGTGGAAACCATGAACGGATTCCCCTACGGGAACTTCCACGGGCAACGCGTGAAAGAGCATGTTTTTCAGCCGGACTGGACCACGCCGGAACGTTTTGAATACACCTGCAACCTGTTCCGCATTCTGGCCCGCATCGGGGACGAACAGGCGGAGAGGCTGACCGTCAGCACGCTCCCCGCCTCCCACAGCTGGTTCCACGCGGATGAGGAACGCATCTTCGCCCGGCTGGACGCCATGAGCGGATTTCTGGACGTCCTGAGCAGACAGACCGGGCGCCTGATGCAGCTGGGGCTGGAACCGGAGCCCTTCGGCCATTTTCACGATACGGAAGGCGCCATCCGCTTTTTCAACGACCTGCGCAACCATTCCCGCCGCCCGGAACTCATTGAGCGCCACCTAGGGCTGACGTATGACACCTGCCACTTCGCCATCCTGCGGGAGGAACCGGAAACAACCCTGGCCGCCTGGGAGGAAAACAAGATTGCCCTCTGCAAGGTTCAATTTTCCAATGCCCTGGAATGCCGCATACGAGGGACGGAAGACCTGGAACGCCTCCTTCAGTTTGACGACGGCGTTTATTTCCACCAGACCAGCATCCGGCACCAGGACCACACCATGCTCTTCCCGGACCTGCCGAACGCCCTGGCCTACGGACGCGATTATCCGGAGGAAACGCGCCATTCCCAATGGCGCATCCATTACCACATCCCCCTGTACGCTTCCCCGGAACCTCCCCTTCAGGGCACGGAGGATTTCATCCTGAAGACGCATGACTTCCTCCGCAGCCGGTCCGGCCCGGCTCCGCACCTGGAGGTGGAAACCTATACCTGGAGCGTACTGCCGGAGCACATGAAAATCCCCCTGGCAGCCCAGATTGCCCGTGAACTGAATTACGTTGAAACCCTGTAAAGAGATGCCCCTCATTCACACACGCGCCGCCCTGTTCACCGGATGCCTGCTGCTGGCTTCCGGCCTTTCCTCCTGCACCCTTCTTCCTTCTTCCTCCCGCGGAGGTTCGGATACGCCGCGGACGCTGGGCGCACGCATGGAAAAACATACGGAAGTCCTGCAAAAAGACATCGGAGCCAGAAACGCCCGCAAGCCCAAATCCATGGAAGCCGCCGCCAAATACATCGCCGGCAACTTCTCCGACATGGGCTACGCCGTCACCCTGCAGCCCGTAGCCGGAGGGAATGCCAAAAAAGGCACGGCCATTTACAACGTCCTGGTGTACAAGCCCGGCCTTTATTCCAACAACCAGAGCATCGTGGTGGGGGCCAACTATGACTCCAACGAACAGCTCAACAACGGCAGCGGCGCGGCCCTGCTGCTGGAAACGGCCAGGGGGCTCAGGGACATTCCCACCAACCACAACATTTACTTTGTCGCGTACGCCAACGGAGCCGCGCCCGCGGGGCGCTCCTCGTCTTCCGGGGCCTATGTGCACGCCAGGGCCCTGAGCGGCAGTATTGGCGCGGCCAACATCCTGGGCATGATCAATCTGGAACCCCAGGAACTGGGCGCCGCAGAAGGCCAGAAACAGCCGGAACCGGAATCCCCGCAGGAGGCCGTCCTGTTCATGACCACTCCCCGCGGGAAGGAATTTGCAGGCCAGTGCGCCGCACCCTTCACCAAATCCTGGGAACAGGCCCCCCCCACGTTCCACCGGGAACCCTCGGCCATCGCCGGCAATGACCGCCATTATGCGGCCCTGAACATTCCCACGGTCTCCTGCCAGTGCAAGTACGCCATTACGGATTCCCACACGGAGGATTACGTGCACGCCCTGACGGACATGATCCACCAGATCGCGGACAACGACGTACCCAAACCGGAGAAAACCGCCGCCCCGGAGCCGAAAAAATCCTGACGCCGCCTCCCTTCCTTTACCGGGACAGCCGCCTGCTTCCGTGGCCGCCCAGCATCAGCACGGGCATGAAGGAAAGAGCCACCAGCGCAATGACCATCGGCATCCAGTTGTCAGAATACCGCTGCATCAGAAAAGAAGTGAGGGAAGGCCCGGCCAGCGTGCCGATGGAATAACTCAGCAGCAAAAGCTGGTTCATGGTCACCAGTTCGTCCCGTGAGGCCTCCTCGCATCCCCAGGCCATGGCGACGGGGTACAGGGAAAAACCGGCCAATCCCAGCACAATCAGGGAGGGGGCCATCAGGCCGCCCTTCAGCACCAGCCCGGTACACGCGGCCACCACCAGCAGGGACTGGCATTTCATGACGAAGGCGCGCCCGTATTTGTCCGCCAGCCTGCCCATGGGCCACTGGCCCAGAATGGCCGCAGCAATCAGCAGGGCCATCCAGTACCCCACGGAGGAATGGCCCATGCCCTGATGTTTCAGGAACAGCGGCATCAGGCAGTAAATCGTTCCCAGCACCACGCCGGAAATCACGCATCCCACCACGCCCAGAAATACGCTGCGGCGTTTCAGGAGCGCCCTGACCTCCACATGAACGGAAGGAAGAGCACCCGCGGAATCCGATTCCAGACGGGCAAACAACAGGGGAATCATGCCCGCGGCGGACAACACGCACACTTCCGTCACCACCAGGGACATGTTGCTGGGGAACCAGCCCAGAAGCAGCTGGCCCAGCACCGTCCCCAGGTAATAGACCACCAGGTAGGAAGCCAGCAGAACACCGCGTGTTTTCAGCGTTCCCGCCCTCAGCAGGGCGCTTTCCACCACCACCCAGACCAGGGCGCAGCTTATCCCCGTCAGCAGCCTGAGGCCGCTCCACGCCAGCGCGCCGGGAAACGCCAGAAGCAGCACGGTGGATACCGAACATAAGATGCACGCGTACTGGTAGCTTCCCTTGAATCCGGCCTTGCGGATCACCCCTCCGGCCATCAGTGTGCCGGCCAGGTTCCCCAGAAAGAAAAATGCCCCTACCAGTCCGGCCTCCCAGGTGGCGGCGGAAGACTGTTCCATCCACAGAGGAACCACCGTATTCAGAACGGCAAACGCCACCGTCTGAAAAAGAAGCCCCAGCAGAAGCAGGGCAATAGGCCAGGTAAATGTGCGCATCACGGGAAAGCGGGGACTATAGCACCAAAGGCGCATCAGTCAACCGCCTCTTCCGCCTGAAAAAAAGACAAAAGGAACACTCCTGCAATGGATATGATAATTTATTGATATTCAATCATCAATAAATTCATCAAAAATCAAGGGGCCTGTCATATTCCTTTGCGCAGGGAAGCGGGCAGGATCTTCATCTGTTCCCGGTACTTGGCCACCGTCCTGCGTGCGATGTTCACCCCCTTCTCCCGCAGCGCGGCAGCCAGTTTGGCATCACTGAGGGGTTTGGAAGAATCCTCCTCCGCGATCAATCCCCGCATCAGCTCCTGGACGGCCCCGGAAGCCACGGCCTCCCCGCCCGCTCCCGCAGAAGAAACGCCGCCCTCCGCCGGAACGCCCGCGCTGAAAAAGGATCTCAGCTCCTTCATTCCCCACTTGCACAGCAGGTACTTGTCCCGACACGCACGGGAAACGGTAGACACATGCACGCCCATTTCCTCCGCCACTTCCTCCATGCCCATGGCTTTCAGCCGGGACGGTCCAAACCTGAAAAAATCCTCCTGCCGCCGCACAATGGCGCGGGCCAGGCGCAAAACGGTCTCCTGCCTCATGTCCAGGGCGCGCAAAAGCTCCTGCCCCTCCCGGAACGCCTTGCGGAGATACTGCCTCAGCTCCCGGTTGCCGGAACTCTCCGCCATCAGCTCCATGTACCGTTCATTCATGGACAGGCGCGGCAGATATTCGGACGTGAGCACCGTCTCCAGAACGCCGGAAGGCCCCTCCTCTACGACCACGTCCGGCAGCAGATGGGGATTGCCGCCGGGAGCATAGGCGCAACCGGGATCAGGCGTCAGGCTGCGGATCACCTCCAGCGCCTCCGCCACGGCCTCCGGCTCCGCATCCAGCAAATGCGCGGCCTCTTCATACTTGTGCGCCGCCAGCTCCCGCCAGCAGCGCTTGACCAGGCGGAAGGCGAGAGAACGCTTCAAGCCGCGCTGCTCCAGCTGGATCAGCAGGGAATCCCTTAAATCCACCGCACCCACGCCGGGAGGGTCCATCCCCCTCAATACACCCAGCGCCTCCTTCATGTCCCGCATGCTGAAACACTCGCGCTCTTCCAGCTCCTCCGGGGGTTCCGTCAGGAAACCGCGATCGTCCAGCGCATCAATCAGCAGGAACAGGGCGTCACGGGCGCGCCCGGTCAGCGCGGAATGCTGCGCCTGGTCCGTCAAATGGGTTTTCAGGGACTCCGGGGCCACCACGGACTCATACATGAAATCGCGGCGGGCGGCCGCCTCCGCGGAAGGGCGGCCTTCCACCGTAAACTCGTTCCAGCCGTCATCACGGGCGTTCCAGCCCTCCTCGTCCGGGCCGTCCTCCAGGGCGTCAGGGGAAGCGTCCGGCAGCTCCTCAAGCATGGGATTGCTTTCAAGCGCCTGGCGGACAAGCTGCTTCAACTCCATGGCGGAGGCCTGGAGAATCTGCATCCCCGTCTGCATGGACTGGGATGCGGCCATCTGGCGCGTCATTCCATGCTGCAGGGACACTTCACTCATACCGCCACAAGCTACACCAGCCCCCGGAATCTGGCAAGGGGGAACGCCCTTCCGCAAGAGATGCCCGCATCCCGCGGCTGCGGAAAAAGACCACAATTTTTCATGTAACGTTTTTGAAAAATAGCCGTATCATAAATACAAATGAAAACTTTACATGCACTTGCCTTCTTCCTGCTGTCTTCCCCCCTCATGGCGGCACCGCCGTCCCCCCTGGCGCCGGTACCCCGGGAACAGCCCCAGTGGTGGAGGCAGCAATATGAACAGCAGGTGGAACAGGTGAAAAACAATCCCTGCGGCGTCCTTTTCCTGGGAGACTCCATCACGGACTATTGGAAAAGGGAAGGAAAGCCAATATGGGAAAAGGCGTTCGCCCTCTACCATCCCTGCAACTTCGGTGTCTCCGGGGACCAGACCACCAACCTGATCTACCGCATCACGGACTCCGGCATTCCGGCCCAGACGGAGCCAAAACTCTGCATCGTCATGATCGGCACCAACAACACCGGCCATTTCAAAGGAGGAGAAGCTCCGGAAAAAACGGCCATGGGCATTCTGGGAGCCGTACAGCACCTGCTGGTCAGATTCCCGGACACCCACGTTCTCCTGCTGGGCATTTTCCCGCGCGGCACAGGGCCCCAGGACAAGCTGCGCCAGCACAATGACAAGATCAACGCCGTGCTCGCGCAGTGCAAACTGCCCCGCACCACCTATGCCAACATCAACAAGCGCTTCCTGGATTCCGCAGGCAAGCTCCTGCCGGGCATCAGCAAGGACAACCTGCATTTTACGGAAAAGGGCTATGCCATATGGGCGGACGCCGTGCTGCCCTACATGAAAAAATACTGCAAGTAACCTGCTCCGTCCGCCACCCCGGCAAAAGGTGGCGCTAAAAACATTGCCGCCGGCTTTCCCCCCTTCCGTAGAGGAAAGCCGCACGGCACAAAAAAATTGCTTTTTAGCGGGGATGCCCTAGAGTTCCACTCCGCATGAGCATGCCGCTTGCCGACTTGTTATTCCTGGCTTTTGCCCTCTCCGTAGACGCCTTCGTCGTGGCGTTTTCCTACGGCCTGCTCATTAAGCAAAAACGTTTGAGTAACGGCATCAGGCTCTCCCTGTCCACCGGAGCGGGACAATTCCTGATGCCCGTAGTGGGCTTCCTGCTCACGGGATCCGTGCACCAGTACATTGCGGACTGGGACCACTGGCTGGGCTTTGCCGTGTTCACCTTTCTAGGAGTCAATGTCATCCGTGAAGGCTGGAACCACCGTAACGAAGAGGAACACATGCCCCACGTCACCAGCCTGACGCTGCCTACCCTCCTGGCCGTGGGAATCGCCACCAGCATAGACGCCCTGGTGGCAGGCGTAAGCATCTACCTTTCCTCCGCCCAGTACGGAACCTCCCCTACCCTCCACGCCGTCCTTCTTCCCGCCGGCGTCATCGGCCTGACCACCTTCCTGTGCACGGCGGCCGGCTTTTTCCTGACCAGGAGGCTGCACCGCTTTCCGACCTTTCATCTGGAAGCCGGGGCCGGACTCATTCTCATCGGCCTGGGCATTAAAATGCTCTGCGACCATTTGTGCTGAAAAATGCCCCGCAACCGATGATAAAACCACCTTTCCTGCATCGTATTAAGTCGGAAAACAAACTGGCTTTCCCCCCTTCTTTCCGCTATTGTCAAACAAGCTTTTCACATGAACATTTCCCATCTTCTTCTCTGTACATCCCTGCTGGCAGCCCCCGTCTGCATGGCGCAGGATCTGACGGAACCTGAAACGGAAGCGCCGGCCGCCGCCAGCCAGCTTCCGGCTTCCCTGGCGCAGAAAATAGCCGGCGGCGACTTTGCCGGACTGCAAACGGAACTCCGCTCCTCCCTCCTGGCGGCCAACGAACAAACCAAATCCGAACAGAAACTGCTTCAGAACCCGCAATACCGCCACCAGCTGGACATTCACGAACTCCTGCGCGTCACGGGTCCGGACAACGTAAAAGCCGTTTTCTCCAAAAGCCCGCAGGATGCGGCCTTCATCAAGGCCTTTTTACAAGACCCTGCCTGGATGGAACTTTACCTGGGCGCAGGGTTGATCCCGGAAAATTCCCCGCAGGGCCTTCAAATCCTTTCCGACATCTGGAAAACGGATGGCAGAAGCACGGACTTCCGGAACTACCAGTCCCTGGCCACCGGCATTGCCTCCGTCTTTTCCACAGGCCCCATGGCGGGAAAACTGAAAATCAACTCCGCCAACAGCAACCCGGTGCGCCGCTACCAGATTTTCAAGAAACTGCATCAGGAGAACAAGCTGCATCCCGGCTTCATCAAGCTGCGCCCGTGGGAAATGCGCTTTGTCGTAGGACACACGTGGGACGACAAATCCTACGAATGGAGCAATGAGCACATCAACCTTCCCTGGCGGCGCTATACGGACGCCTGCTGGGCAGCCCCCTATACGGGCAACAATTTCTTTGGGGACACCATTCAAGGCCCCCTGTTTTACGTGCCGTGGCGGGACGCCTGCAGCTCGGCGGAAAACACGCAGGCCATCGGCGGCGTCTGCGGCGGCCTCTCCTACTTCGGAACCATGGCGGCGCAGGCCCACGGCATCCCTGCCTACCCGGTGGGGCAGCCCGGCCACTGCGCCTATGCGGTGCGCGTCAAGCGAGGGGCGTGGAAAGGCGGCTTCGGCGGACCGGACGGCGGCATGCACAACCACATCTTCGGCAGTGAAGCCCCCACCTCCTATCTGCTGATGGAAACCGTCTTTGCGGACAATGCCAGGGCGGACCAGGCCTATCTGTGGGCCGCGCAGGCACGGCTGAACGAAGCCGCCGGCAACAGGGACAAAGCCATCCAGGCCTGGGAGGAAGCGCTGAAACAGACGCCACAGCACCCCTTCTTCCGCACGGAGCTTCAGCGCCTGCTGATGGAAAAGGAAGGCATGCAGCCCATCGACTGGTACGTCTACGCCAAGGACGCCCTTTCCCATTACAAGGGCAACGGCTTTGCCGCTTTCAACATCCTGAAGGACGTGCAGAATAAATTCCTGATGGACATTCCGTCCGGAGACCGGATCACCTGGTTCAAAGACCTGCATGAGACCATCGCTTCCACCCCCACGTCCTGGGCGGTGAAATTCCAGCCCGTGCTGGACTCCCAGTCCGCCTTCCTGACCAATCCGCAGGAAAAAGCGGCCTATCTGGAAACGGTTCTCTCCACCCACTTGAAAACGGGGGACGGCACCAACTTCGGGCAGGCTCTGGAATGGGCCGTCAAAACTTTTGTGGAAAACGGCCAGGCGGACGTCTTCTCCAACGCCTTCGCCAAAGTGGCCCAGCAGATGGGAGACTCCGGGGCTTCCGGAAGCGCTCCTGATCCCAAGAAGTTGAAAGAAGCTTACGGCAAAGCCATCTATGCCACGGAAATGGCCCGCTCCATCCCGGCCTTCCAGACCTTGAGCAACGCGGCCTCCTCCTTCTCTGACGCCAACACGTCCGCCAATACAGTCAATGCCGCCATCCCCCAGGGCTGGAAGCTGGTGCCTGCGGACGGCATGGTCAGATGCTCCACCACGTGCCAGTGGGACAGTCCATGGGACCACATCAACCTGCTGCGTCCCTGCGGGGGGTCCCAGCATACGGACAAGGAAGCAAATCCGAACGTCATTGTGGAACTCAAAAACGGCGTGGATCTGGCCGGGCTGGTGGTCACCAAGCGCAACGGCAATGAAGACCGGATGAAAAAGATGGAAGTCTCCACCTCCACGGACGGAGCCACCTGGTTCCCCCTGGCAACTACGGAAAACATGCCCAAGGAATGGGTCATCACCGCTCCGGAAGGCACCAAGGCCAAGTGGATCAAGGTGGAAGCCAAGAACGCCCAGCCGGAATTCATGCACCTGCGCCACATCCTTGTTTACGAAAAATAACCCTGCACCCTTTTCCATTTACGCCATGTTTCACCATCTCAACATCGTTCCCGGCCTGCTGGCCGCAACCCTGCTCCTGAGCGCGCCCGTCCAGGCGGCCCTCCCGGCCTACAGCGCCGTCAAGGACGAGGCCAAAACCGTCAACAAATACATGATCGTCGTGTGGGCCGGCACGGACTGGTCCCCAAAATCACGTGAAGTTACCCGCGCCGTGGAGCATCTGGCCAGGGACTCCGCGGAACCCGTCCTATGGTGCATCCAGGACGAACGGGACGAAATGACGGAAGAAGAAAAGAAACTTCCCAAGCCTCCCGGCGAAATCTGGAACATCCCGGCCATCCAGGTGGTTTCCCCCACCGGCGGCATGGTCTTCCTGTCCGAAGGCGTTTCCAAGGAAACGCTGCCCGCCGTCATGAAGCAGGCCATGGAAGCCGTGAAGCAGCAGAACAAGGCCAACGCCCTGTGGGAAAAGGCGGCCGCTTCTTCCGGAGTGACCGCGGCTCTTCTTTACGGGGAAGGCCTCCAGCAACTGCCCCCCTATGCGGCCTCCGCCAGAAAAGACATTCTGGAAAAAATCAAGCAGGCAGACCCGGAAGACACCAAGGGCATGCATTTCAAATACACCTTCAAGCACCTGCCCTACATTGAGAAAGTGCAGCGCATGGTGGAAGACTCCGGCAAAAACGGCGGCCAGAAAGACTACAAGGCCGCCCATGCCTATGTGGACAAGCAGCTGAAGATCCCCGGCATGACGCCCCTGCAGAAACAGCAGGTCATGGCCGCCAAATTCTGGCTCTACCGCAGCGAAGGGAAAAAGGACCTGGCTCTGAAAACCCTGACGGACATCGCCAAAATCTCCCCCAAGACCCTCATGGGAATAGGCGCCCAGAACTATTACCGCTACCTGACGGAACCCGTCACCCTGAAGGAACCGCGTTTCACGGGCTACGACCTTCGTCCGGAGCTGACGCCCACCCGCGTCAACATCGCCAGCATGCTCAACGGCCCCGGCAACTACAAAATCACCTTCAAGATGAACAGCGGCGGCTGCAACATCCGCAACCCCCGCTTCATGAGAGGAAACCGCGTGGTCAGCGAACTGCCCAAGGAACAGCAGAACAAAAACGGCCGCGAATTCACCCTGCGCCTCTCCGGTTCCGAAAAGCCGGACCTGGTCTTTGACTGCCAGGGCCAGGGCTGGTTTGAGGCGGACTGCGACATCATCGTGACCAAGGAATCATAACTCCATCCAGCAAGCGGCAAACGCACCAGAACAGCCGTATCAAAACCTTCACAAAGGCAGGATGCTCCCAAGGGACTTCCTGCCTTCTTCTTTTCCCAATTCTTTCGTCAAACGGTATTCCTCCAACATGCCAAGATCGCAAAGAGTGAAAACTTTACAGCAACAAAATATCTTTTTTTCATTTTTGCGCTATCCGAAAGGCATTCATTAGAATTTTTATAAACTCTATATAAAGAAACATGAATAAGCCATCAAAATTAGCCGTGTGAATATCCCCGTAACCACTCTAGTAGAGAGCGCCTCTCCATAAGCAAGTCACTGAGAAATTTCTCTTTATAGTACTTTTTGTCTCAAATCATGTAGAGATCTCACCTTTAAAGCAATTATTCATCATTTTTTTACAAATGCATCTTGACTTTCTGCATATTTTTCCCCAGAAGGGAGTATGGTTTTTTCTTTGAAATCCATCATTCTGGTTATGGGAAGCATAGTGGGCACGGCTTATGCTCAGCCAGCATATGATTTGCCAGCTTGCCCCATCCCCCTTTTAACTGATGGAATAGTAGCTTCTGATGGAAGCATTTGGGTAACAGGAGAACGTTCTGGCGTATACAAACTATCTCTTGATGAAAACAAAAATGGAGAGTGGATCAACACAAATTATTATGCAGGATTTCCAAAAACACAAAATTTCTATACCATTGCGGAAGATTTACAAGGGCGTATCTGGGTAGGGACTGATAATCAAGGTGTTATTGTTTTTAATGGAGAAAATTGGAAAAGCTACACAAAGGAAAATGCTTTATGCGGAGAACGAGTGTTTGACATTGCCGTTTCTCCCACCAGTGGTGAAGTAGCAATTTCCACCTCCGGAGGAGTGACGATTTACAATCCAGCCAATGAGCATTGGAGAGATTTAAATCGTCATGACGGCCTTCTTGCCGACCAAGTAGAGGCTCTGTCATTCGATAGCGAAGGAAAACTATGGCTTGCCTATGCCTGCGGTGGAGTGGCCTCAAGTTCCTCCAAAAGCGGGTATTCTAAATGGGAAAATGTTCAGGCTCCCTGGTACTGGGATGCTAAACAATATATACGGCAACCGTTCAGTGGGAAGGGAGAAGGACTTCCTTCCAACCTTGGGAATGCAATTCTGGCTAAAGGAAATGGTAATGTATGGCTCGGCACGACATGTGGTCTCGCCAGCAATTTCCCAACAGGCCGCTGGCAATACATTAGAGGAAAAGATTACGAAGCAAAAAACAAGGGAGTATATGGAGGAGGCAAAGCGTCTTCCAGGAAATATGGGAAAAACGATCTTTTACCGGAAGATTATATCACCTGTTTATGTGAAACTCCTGAGGGAATATGGGTAGGTACGAGGACCAAAGGAGCCGCCCTAGTAGACAAAAAGACATTAAAAATATTGAAAACAGAAAATCTTATTCCTAAGCAAAAATACGACCAACAGACATTTCCGTCAGAATGGGAAAAACTTCCTGCACAGTGGATAACAGCCTTTCTGCCGTTACAGGATGGAAGCGTTTATGCCGCCACTTATGGAAGAGGATTAGTCAATATCACGAAAGGTAACCTCACATGGGAGAAGAAAAAAGCCAATGAAAGAGATTTTCCGAATCACCCGTCTTATCCGCAACCACTGAATCAAGAAAAATTGATAGAGGAAATAGTGAATCTGGGAAAGTATCGCGACAACAATAAAAATTCTCCGGCTTTATTTTGGAAAGAAGATTGGGCTACACAGGGAAGGTGGTGTGAACGGTACGGCCGGGACTTTGCGGTTCTATGTGCGGCAGGAAACATTCCCCGCGATCTTAGCATGACTCTTGAAAACCTTTCTTCTCAAATTATGGTGGCCGGAAGAATAGGATGCCACAGTTCGCCTAATGATTCGTTACGCCATTGGATTCATCATCATAACATGGCGGGAAATCCCAATGTACTGCATAATCTTTCCTATTATTCTAAAACTGAAGCGGAATGGGATGATCATGGAGAGGCGTATCCAAGAACTTTTGACGGTCCTGATGTCTGGGCTGTCATTAAAGTGCCAGAAGGGAAACACCAGATATCTTTGTATTTTTATAACCCTAATGGCTTGGAACAAGCCAATGCAGCCCAGCGTGACTACCTTGTGGAAGTTCGTAAATTCCAAAGCAAGTATCCGGATGAACTTGCTTTAAGTCCTAATCTCATTGATCCCAAGCAAAACCGCGTACCCCTAAATTTTGATCAAAAGGAAACCGCAGATATTCTAAAAACCCCGGTTTTAACTCGTTTCCGAGTTAAATCGTTCGCCGGGTCCGGAGTCTACAAAACAATCCTTGTCAAAGAAAAAGGATATTATTTCATCCGCATTGGGAAAAACTATTCTTTCAACACATTGCTAAACGGTATTTTCATTACAAAGCTTGAAGAAAAAGACGGAACGCCACCAATCCGAAAATCAATGCTGTTTGAATATGCAGGAAAATGCCCTCAACCTTGTCCCATTACTGATCAAGACGCTAAAGCACATGCCTTGTTTTTGGAATACTGGTCCAAACTTACGGCTCCACATTTTTCTCCCTCCTATCTTTCAAAGGCTCGTCAATTAGCTCTGCAAATCTACCGCATCATTCAGCATACCGCCCCCAATTCATCCCTTATTCCTAATTGGAGATGGACTTTAGGCATGTGGAATGAACAAGAAACTGATAATTTTGAACAACTAATGCTGGAAATTTGGCATCAAAAACAAGAAAAATTCCCTGATCCTTATGCTTCTAAAAAGTTTTTCCCTTTTAGTCCAAGAACAATTCCATTTGCGCCGCTGGAAATTCGCATTATGCGTTACATGGACATAGATTGGCATCAATACCTTCCCGACTATCAGGGAATACCAAAACCAAGCGCAGAAAAATTTCATCAACTCATCAAGAATATGACTGAACAGGAATATAAGGAATTGGCACAGAAATATACTGAAAAGAGATTGATGAAATTAAAACAACAAATCAGAAAAGAAAATGAATAAAATTATTCTAATAACCTGCGCTATACTTAGTACCTCCAGTATATCGTCTGCTCTTGACGTGGATTACACAGTATCCATTGTGGCAGGGCAGGAGGAGCTGCGTCTCGAATCCAAATCTTCATATCATGCCGTCGTCCGTGTCGATCCCTTAGATGAGATTGAACGTAAAAAGCTAGAGAAAATGATTACTTGGTCTACTCCTGATAAATACTTTACAGTAAATCCATATCCTGAAATACCCACCATATGTGAAGTGATAGCAAATAAAGGCTTTCACACTGTGAACAGAACAGGTAGTTTAATTGCTAAATGCGGTTCAAAAGAATCACTCCCTTACTTTATCACTATCGTCCAATAATTATAGCCATTAAAAGCAGCTTGAAATTCAAGCTGCTTTTTTAATTCCGTTTTACTGATTTTTTGAGAAGAAATTATTCGTGCCTATCTATCTTCCTCCGCCAGCTTGCGGCGGTATTCCATGCGCTCCCTGATGCGCAGTTCCAGGCCATTCCCGGTGGGTGTGTAATAAACGCGGCCTTCCGGAAGGTAGGCCTCGGAAACGAAGTGTTCCGGATAGTCATGGGAGTACAAGTACTCCAGCCTGGCGGCAGCTGCACCTCCGGCAGCGGCCAGTTTCTTGCGCGTGGGCGTCCGGAGATGTTCCGGCATGGCAAGCGGCAGCCGCACAAAACAACCGTATTAGAACCTTCACGAAGGCAGGATGTTTCCAAAGAACATCCTGCCTTCTTCTTTGAAACCGGAATAGCATCCCTCTTTTGTAAAGGAAACAATTTTTTAAAGTATCACATACTGCTCATGTCATGGAATCGCATTAAAACACTATTTTTCTATCTTCCTTTATTAACATGATTCCTTCTAGATCTTATGGATGTTTTGACACAAGAAAGTACAACTTCACCTGCGTTAATTCTGTTCTTCCCATCACTAATCCATCGCGAGATGATAGGACTCACATCCCTCAGATAAAAAATATCCACGCACTTTAAAAAGCTTTTAACATTAGAGACGTTAAAAAGTATGCTCAATCCTCATCCAATGTCTTCAGACGTTCTCGATATTTTTCCGCTGTTCGTTCACTTTTTTTAAGCTCTGCCAGTTTAACTCCCATATTGAGCGTATCTTTCAAAACAGACCGATCCGTTATTTCTTTGAGACTTTGTTCTACGAAGTCCAGTGCCATTGAAATATAACGGTCATCCTTCCACTCTGTCAGAAACTTCATGTAAAAATCGACTATTTCAGAACGCGTTTTTCTGTATGCGTTTAACGAGACAATTGTTTTCTGTAGAAAGACAGATGTTCTCATTTTGACACGGGAATTAATGATTTTATCATTCTTGCGATAAAATTCTGCCCACTTTCCAAACAAGTAAGTACTCGTCTTATGGTCGTACACCATTTTCATTTGCATAAGCTCCGGAATATCCTTCCGAGCCTGTTTCCATAAATTACGCAAATAAATATCTTGAGATTCTTCTGTCTCAGCACGGTTCAGCATCAAAGCTGATAGTTGAAATGGATCAAGAAGCCTTTTAACATTGGGCGCCAGATGGTGATTAACCAGATATTCAAGCACTGCCGGTTCTTCTTCAAAAGAGGCGTTCAACTCCAGTGCTGTTGTAAGCACCTGTTCGGGGGACATCCCCTGTCTTTTTTCATCCGGTTCAGTACCTCCTGCCAAGCTGGGTAATTTTTCCGGTTCTGTTTCAAAGCATATTCCAGTAAGCGATCTTTGAGTTCAGGGGACTGAACAAGCAATGCAAAATAATAGGCATTGTTGCTCTCCTCCGTTTGTCCCATCACCAAATAATGATCCAACGCCTGAATGCAAGCCGTCGGCCCCTTCCAAGGTATCGGACCATTTCCCTCAGACCAATTCCAACCACCACATACATTGTTACCAATAACCCAGTGGTTCCCTGGTTTTTTCCAGATAAAGGCACAGTGTCCCGGTTGCCCGATGGGATAGGAGGGAATTCCTTTGACGCGGCAGAATCCGCTTGCACCCTTGGAAACAGCTCCACAAACCCCGCCATATTCCGTATAGATTTTTAAACTGATGGGATTATTATCATAAAAAGCCGCCCCTGCATGCACGCTAACGCCATTCTTGTTTTTGCTTCGATAAGGAATTAATCCACAAGCAGTTTGTCCTATGTTTCCTTCCTTAATTTTCGGTCTTAAAGCAAGGTAATTCTGAGCCCATGCCATGTCATCAATTTGGCCAATATTGAGAATTGTCTTGGTGACAATAGACATCTCCCAAGGTTTAAGAGTTTTAAATTGGACAAAAAGATTTCCGTCAGCATACGATTGCTTGTAGAAATCATACTTAGCGAGCAATTCCTCTTCCGAATATTCATGCGCATTCAGGGCAACACCGGCTGCCAGATTAAGTAAAATTCCGTCAAGCTGTCCGTTTTCCTTTTGCCAGATAGAACGCAAAATTCCCATTGTGTTCCATGATCCACAATTGGCAAAGGCCAAATCCCGGAACAAATCTGGACAAGTAAATAACCACTCTACGAACTTGTGATCCTTCAAGGCATCACAAGAACTTTTTTCACAAACCTTTGGCTGGGAAAAATACCGGGCAATATGGCTGGCCAGAACCAAGTCTGGGTCAGCCAAAGCCTGAGCAATTGATTCATCATTGAATTTACCCCATTTGAGCCGATCTTGAACCTGCATGCGGCAAAATTGCGCAATTCGCTTGCAATCCGCCGACTTGGCTTCTTCTCGTATTTTGCGTTTCAGTGGACTGTCTTCTTTCATGGAACAGCTTGACGAAGTAAAGCTATTCTCAGGGGAAATTTTTTCTCCTTGAGCCACGTAAGAAACCAGTAAACTGGAAAAGATAATAAATTTTAAATATCCAATCATTTTTTAATTTCTTAAAACTCTTATTTCATACAAGAAAAAGAGAACTGAATAAACTCACTAATGGATAGAAAACATATCCTTCATAAAGTATCAGCTGTACCCATTATTTAAATATTCAAAAATATATAAAATCAATATTTATTGAATATATTAATAAAAAATTCAGAATATGTTTCACTTGGGTTCTAAGTAAAATACGCTAGTATGTAATTCAACTGCTTTCCTGAAACATTCTTATAATCTAATCATATTTTATCCAAAATTATGTTTCTACATGGATTCATGCCATGCAAAGAACAATCTCCCTATAACTAATTGAAATTGATCAATTTTATCACGGTTTAGGTGGTAAATTAGTCATTGTGATTCGAAGAGGTTTTACAAAAACTTTGGTATTATTAGATTGGGTTACATCGCACTTAAGAGTACAACTTATTGCCGAATCTATATGATCATTTCTTCTCAGAGTAACAGTAACTGCTTGCTGATTTTTAGGTTCCAATTCAAAACTAGGCTGGCGTTTACCCTCTTTACTCCAAGCATATTTAAAAAGGCTTGGCTTAACTTGCAGTTTGTCAGCTTGCCTCCTTACAATGAGTATAAATCTACCGCCTATATCCTTGGAAAAGACAGCGTTGCCTTCAATAGTTCCCACAAGACCGGCTCCATTTGCAACAGAGAGCGTCTGTGTTCCAATAATTATCGCGGTTAATATATTTTTACGTTTCTTTATAGTTTTTTGTTTTTTTGTTTTATTTTTTCAAGAATTCTTCTTCCATTTTATTATATTCTTCGTCAGTCATTTTTGAAATCTTTTCCTTGAGTTTTATTGCATCAATAACCGGCTTATTTTTGGAATCCGGTAAATAATCCTTCCAGTTTATCTCCATGCATTGCATTGCACGTATTTCTCTAGGTGAAAAGGGAATTGTACGAGGGCTATATGGGAAAAATTCTTCACTGCGCATCGTAGGAAATGTATCCTGCACAGCATACCAAGTTTTCAACATGAAATCTTCAAACGAATTATGTTCTTTTGTGCTCCACATCCTCAGGAACCATCTCCAATTCGAAATAATTGGCTGCCCTCCCTGTTGCGAGTGCATAAGCCTGTATAAAGAGTACAATAAATTACGACTCTTGGATAAATACTGTCCTGACGCAATAGTGGAAGAAGCCTGATCCCACATCTTGAGTAAGGCGGAGTACTGAACACGATCCTTCCTGTCGATTTCCTCCGGATGAGGTGGTCTTTGAGCATAGGCAAAAACGTCATGGTGTGCATATTGTGTGGATTCAGGGTTAATCCGCGTAATAAAAACACCGTTCAATATAGCAAGAGATGAATAATTATTGACGATTCTAAAGTAATACCTTCCTCCTTTACCAACAAAAAACGATTTGTATACTCCACATCCCTTAAAATCATATATGCGGGTTCTTGCTAATACAGGCCTCTTCATGGCATTTAAGACCTCCTCTTCCCAAGTAATTTCTTCGGGCAGAGGAATTTGAGCCGATCTAACCTCCAATAAATAATCCTTGTAACACTGGCCGCTTCCCTCTCTCTCCATAATTATGGAAATAGAGAGCTACTTCATGTTTTCCTTCTGGAATATCAATTACGGACCACAGATCCGGCCCATCGTTGCGGGAATTATAATCCACTTGTTCTTCTTTCCTGTCCATCCATTGAGCAGCCGCACGAGTACCTGTTTTAGGATTGTAGAGAACATTGGGATTATCCACAATATCGCCTTGAAAAAACAGAAGATAATAATCATCGTTACCATACTTGTTCGGACCGACTTCTCCACGAATATTGATCTTGACATCTCCCCTCGCTACCTCAAAACGCATGATTTCATCATCTCCCTGAGGCGGAGCGGTCGCACATAATAATGCCCTATGCGTCCCGTACCGTTCACACCAGTCTCCCTGGGTCGCCCAATCTTCCTTCCAAAATACAATAGGAGAGTCCCCTTCCCTGAACTGCCGTTCCCTCTTTTCCAGTTCTTTCATGATTTCCTCCTCACTCGTCAGTCTGGCAATTTGCGGATGTGCCGGAAGTTTGTTTTGCCCCAGCACCTTCATTTTTGAGGTACTATTTTTTTCCCCTTCAGCTATCTTCACCATATTAAATCCGTAGGTCGTTGCATAAACAGCTCCATCAGGCATTGGGAGCATGGAAGTTACCCAAGGAGTCTTGATGTTTTCAGAAAATTTCCCCTCTCTCTTTTTTCTCATTGTTGATGGATCTAAGAGAATTGCTCCTTTTTCACGGAAACCTACCCACAGTCCCTGGCTACTCCAGGCCAGGCTGGTTACATAATCTTCCGGCAGGAGATTTCCTGTCCGGTTTCGGGATGAATTGGCAAAAGCCGGGGGATTCATGAGTCCCTTGTTCTTTTCAACATAGTCCTTTCCTCTCAGGAACCTCCACTTCCCACTTTGCCGGTTTCCCATCCAGCTCAACCCACTACTAGTGCCTGCGACGACTCCACCATTGGGCAGAGTCAGAATAGCATTACACAAATTTGACGGGATTCCTTCCCCGGTTGTTTCTAACGGCTGGTGCGCTCCGCTCTTTTCATCCCAATACCATGGCGCTTGCACCGTTTGAAGAATCTTGTAATTGTCCTTACCCGAAAGTTGAGAGACACCGCCGCACGAGTAAGCAATCCAAAGATCACCTGCCGTATCGTAGGAAAGGGATCTGATTTGGTCTTCTACCAAGCCTTCCGCTCTCGTCAGGCTGAACCAGCTTTTCTTGTTCGGATCATAGATGCTAATGCCTCCTGAGGTAGCCACCGCCACGTCTCCGGTTTTGGGAGAAACAGCTATGTCGAAAACACGTTCGCCTATCAATGCATTTTCACGGTTATAAACTTTCCATTCTGTTCCGTTAAAAACGGCCACCCCCTTGTTGTCACTTCCTGCCCAGATTCTTCCCTGTTTATCTTCCGCTAATGCGTAAAAATTGGCTGTATCGGGTAATCCCGAGTAATAGGTAGCCGCCAACCACGCGTCTTTCGAAGTATTGTTCTTTCCAGGAGAGTATCGATAAATCCCATTGCCTTCGCTTGTTACCCAAATCGAGCCGTCTGAAGCCACGAGTCCATCCGTCAGGTAGTCAGCAGGACAAGCAGGTATTTTTTTGGGAAATTCAACCTGATTTGCAGCTTTTCCTAGTTCAGCCAAACCGCAATAAGCCAGACATGTCAGGATGACTAATATAAATTTACAAACTCTTGTAAAATAAGCTAATTTCATAAGAACAAGTATATAAAAATTCTGCAATATATCAATGAACAGACATACTGTTAATCTTTTTCATGAAGACATTCAAAATATTTTTAAACAAGTTATATCTGCTTTTATTGGTTGCTTGTAAGCCCTAGTTGTGAAATTTTTCTGCCATCGGCATAGGTATTCCTATAGGCTAATTAATAGAATAGCGGTACATCTCTCAACCCAAAAAGTCAAACAATTTCTTTTGTTAAATACAAAAGAAATTGTTATAACTTATTGATATATAATGATATAAAAATCAATTCACCCAATATTTTAAAATATATTTCATAGGTAAAAATGCAAAAAACTTTCCTCAGCTTTTACTCCTTTTTTCCCTTCGCTTCCTCCGCCAGCTTGCGGCGGTATTCCATGCGCTCCTTGATGCGCAGTTCCAGGCCATTCCCGGTGGGGGTGTAATAAACGCGGCCTTCCGGCAGGTAGGCCTGGGGAACGTAGTGTTCCGGATAGTCATGGGAGTACAGGTACTCCAGCCTGGCGGCATCCGTACCACCGGCAGCGGCCAGTTTCTTGCGCGTGGGCGTCCGGAGATGTTCCGGCACGGCAAGCGTCCTGCCATTCCGCACATCGTCCATGGCGGCATTAATGCCCATGTAGGCGGAATTGCTCTTGGGCGCCGTCGCCAGATACACGGTAGCGTGAGCCAGAGGGATGCGCGCTTCCGGCATGCCGACCATTTCCGCAGCACGCGCCGCATCCAGCGCTACGCGCAGGGCGTTGGAGTCCGCCAGACCCACGTCTTCCGACGCGGCGATGACCAGCCTTCTTCCGATGAAACGGATGTCCTCCCCGGCTTCCAGCATCATGCCAAGCCAGTACAGGGCGGCATCCGGATCGGAACCGCGCATGGATTTGATGAAGGCGGAAATCGTATCGTAATGGGAGTCTCCCAGGCGGTCGTACTTGATCGCCTTGCGCTGGATGGATTCCTCCGCCACGGAGAGGTTCACATGAATAACGCCGTCTTCCGCCGCAGGAGTGGACAACACAGCCACTTCCAGCGCAGTGATGGCTTTCCGGGCATCTCCGTCCGCCTTGGCGGCCAGGTGGTTCAAAGCGTCCTCCTCCATGTCCACACGGTACGCTCCCAGCCCGCGCTCCGTGTCCGCCAGGGCGCGCTTCAGCAGGGAGGCCAGTTCTTCCTCCGGCACGGGCTCCAACGGAAAGACCTGGGAACGGGACAGCAGGGGGGAGTTGATCGCAAAGTAGGGATTTTCCGTCGTCGCGCCGATGAACCTGACCGTTCCCTTTTCCAGATGAGGCAGCAGGACGTCCTGCTGCGCCTTGTTGAACCGGTGCAATTCATCCACAAAGAGAACGGTTTTCCGCCCATGCATGCTCATCCTCATCTGCGCCTGGGCGATCTTTTCCCGGATGTCCGCCACATTGGATTCCACCCCATTGAGCATCATGAAATGGGCGTTTGTCGTCTGCGCAATGACAGCGGCCAACGTGGTCTTCCCGCAGCCGGGAGGACCGTAGAAAATCAGGGAAGTAAACCGGTCCGTTTCAATTGCGCGCCTCAGCAGTTTTCCCGGAGCCAGCAGATGCTTCTGCCCGGCCACCTCATCCAGAGTGCGGGGACGCATGCGCGCGGCCAAAGGCATGGCGGACATGTTGGCTCCGGGTTCAAAGCCTTCCCGTGCCTCAGCCTCCTGTAAACTGAACAGATCCATTAAAAATATTTTACCCGGCCGGAAGGACGGAGAAAAGACCAATCCCCGGAATCCGGCAACTTTCACGACCGGGATGTCATTCTCCTTTCAAGGAAAGGAACCGGAGAAAGAGCTGCCCCCTGGAATAGCCTTTACCCTCACAGCCGCCGCAAAAGAATACCGGATAGCCCGTAGAGATGGAGGCTTGGAATCTTTTTTATCTGAGGCGGAAAAAGAAATAGGGAAGGTATTTTATCGTTGAAAATCTTTGCAAGCGTTCCGGAGAAAGAAGTTATAAGGGCCTGGAGGCCCTTATTCCCGGGAGCTGCAAATCAGTGGAGCACGGAGACCTCCCACGGAACAAATCTTCCATCTTCCCGCCATCCGTAAACGTTCCAAAGCAGCCGGACGGCCAGAAAAAACAGTTGCCCGTGAAAGCGTCCAATCCCCTTCCATGCAGCAGATCTGCCAAGGCACTTTATCCAGAGAAAGAAGGTACGAATTGAAGAAACCGCTCCGGCATGCCGGGCCCGGCAGATGGAATGCCGTGGCTCTCAGGCTCTGTACGGGAAATTTCTTTCTCCGTATCCAGGAACATCAGAACACCCCGCTTTATCCGAATACGGACCAGCAGGACAGCATCAGCACCATGCAGACAGGAGCAAGCACGCTGAATAGGAGCCCCGCAACCGCCAGTCCCTTGCGGTTAACCTCCCAGTAACGGAGGGAGGCGATCAGCATCCAGATGGGAAGTACAATCATGTGGATGAGCGCCAGCAATCCCCAACCTGCCAGCACCAGAATGAACAACCAGGGAGCCGAGCCGTCCACATCATTGGTCGGCATGAAATAGCCGAAGATGCGGTACACGAACAAAAAGGAGACGAAGGCGGCAAAAGGTATCCATCCCCAGCGGGCTTCCTCCTCCCGGCGAGCCATCACCAGTTCAAGATAGGGATCATTAAGTACAGATAAATGATTGGCAGATGAACTTCTGAAGTAATACATATTGTTGTTGCTCTCTATTATTTACCCTTCCTCCTGTCAACGATATTCAACCCTGGAGGCCGCCCTACCCTGTAGGAGATTATTTTCTCTAACAAATACGAAATATCAACTTCAGTCAATCATCTTATCGTCATGGCAAAGTATTGATCCATCAGATAAAACCTATTCTATTATGAATGCATTTCCATGGCTCCGGCCCCTCGTTCATCCCCTTCCCCAACGAAGGAAAAAGTCTTCCTGAACGATTCAATTTGCAGCATCATCAAAATTTGTCATGCATGACTCCTTTTCTGCCTGAAAAAAGGGACTGCCCCCGCTGCACAAGCGGAGACAGTCCCTGAATGATGATGAACCCGGGAATGCCCGGAAGGGTTACTTGCCCAAAAGTCCCTTGAAGTATTCCAGCGTCGTCGCCAGGCCTTCCGGAAGGGTATGCCTGGGCTGCCACCCGGCGCTGCGGAGCTTGTCCGCACAGGCGCGGGAATGCTTCACGTCGCCGGCGCGTTCCGGGGCATGCAGCACTTTGGAGGAAGAACCCGCAGCCTTGATGATGTCATCCGCCAGTTCTTCAATGGTGATCTGGCCGCCGTAACCGGCATTGAATACGCCGGTGACTTCCGGATGTTCCGCCACGAAGGTGAGGGCGCCCACGATGTCCTTCACGTAAATGAAGTCGCGCGTCTGCGTGCCGTCGCCGTACACGGTGATGTCTTCGCCTTTGACGGCCTTTTCAATGAAGATGGGCACCGCAGCGGCATAAGCTCCCTTGGGGTCCTGCCTGGGGCCAAAGACGTTGAAGAAGCGCACGGCGGCCGTGTTGACCTTGCCTTCCGTCCGGAACATGTTGAGGTAGTATTCCCCGTCCAGCTTGGTGATGGCGTAGGGACTCTTGGGTTCCGGATACATGGTTTCCAGCTTGGGCACCGTAGGATTGTCACCGTAAATGGCGGCGGAAGACGCCAGCACGATCTTTTTGACTCCGGCAGCGGAGGCTTCCTCCAGCACGTTCAAAAGGCCGTTGACGTTGATGTCAATGCATTCGCCGATCTTGCTCATGGATTCCGGCACGGAGACGAGTGCGGCCATGTGGAAGATGTAGTCCACGCCCTGCACCGCCTGGCGCACCAGTTCGCGGTCGCAGATGGAGCCTTCAATGAAGGTGTGCTTGAGGCCGTCCAGGTTCTTGAGGTAGCCCGTGCGCAGGTTGTCCAGCACGCGGATTTCCTCCGCCTTGTCCTGATAGTGTTCCACAATGTGGGAACCGATGAATCCGGCGCCGCCGGTTACGAGGATCTTCATGTTTTTTCCGATGTTGGTAGGTATTGATTAGTAGCGGTCCACAATGGCCTTCATTTCGTCCATCTGCGCCTCAATGGATTCCACCAGGGCCATCTGCGTGCGGCAACGGTCCAGGTTGTGTTCCGGGCGGTGGATCTTGAAATACACGTCACCGGACAGGTAGTCCGTCAGGAAGCGGATGCCGCATTCCATCGTGAGCAGCTTGCCGGAGAACGGAAGCAGGCTCTTTTCCAGCGGCGTCAGGAAGCTCTTGGCGGAGCTCAGGTATCCCTGTACCAGGGCTTCAAACATGAACATGCGCATCGTGACTTTGGAGATGTCCTTTTCATCTTCCGCGGCGGGCGACGTAGCCGTGCGGATCATGTCCCCGAAGTCATAGATGGCGGAGCCGGGCATCGTGGTGTCCAGGTCGATCACGCAGATGCCTTCCCCGGTCACGTCATCCAGCATCACGTTGTTCAGCTTGGTGTCGTTGTGCGTGCAGCGCAGGGGCAGTTCACCGGATTTCAGATAATCCACCACCAGATGGCAGTCCGCTTCACGGGCCAGGTACCAGTCGATTTCCTTCTGCACTTCCTTCACGCGGCCCAGGGGGTCGGACTGGATGGCTTCCTTCAGAGCCGCCAGGCGGGAAGTCGTATTGTGGAAATCAGGGATGGTTTCAAACAGGGGTTCTCCGGGCAGGTCAGCCGTCAGCTTCTGGAATTCGCCAAAGGCGCGGGCCGCTTCCTGGCACTGCTTGGTGGTTTCAATCTGGTCATAGGTGCGTGCCCGTTCAATGAACGGATACACGCGCCAGCAATTGCCGTCCGCATCCAGGGCGTAAGGCTTGCCGTCCAGTGAGGGAACCAGCGTGAGGGTGCGGCGGTAGGCTTCCGGGCACTGTTCCTCTTTCAGGCGCTTCAGGGCGTGGTCCGTCACGCGCTTCACGTTTTCCATCAGGGGGATGGGCTGCTTGAACACGTTATGGTTCACGCGCTGCAGGATGTAGCGGAGGCGCTGGCCGGCCTGGTCCACCCAGATGCAGTAGGTATCGTTGATGTGGCCGCTGCCGTAGGAATAGCCGTGGACGAAGTCGCCCCGGAGATCAAACAGGGATGATACAGCCTTGAGATCGTGCATGGCTTGAACTTAGTTGAGCTTTTCAGGGTACACGCCCTGCTGAATCAGCTTGTTGATGCCTTCCACCACCATGGGCTTGTCACCGGGATAGGTCACGCCGAACCAGGTGGAAGAGGTGGGGAGCACCTGGCAATCCGCCCGGTCGGCATGGATCAGGGCGTCTACCACGGTGGGAATGAAGCATTCGCTCTTGGGTTCCTGGCCGTGTTCCTTCAGGAAGTCAATGAAATGGGATTCCGTCAGGTCAATGAAGGAGGGGGAGAAGAGCCAGAAGTTCATGGAAACCAGTTCGCCGGGATCCACAGGCAGGCGTTCGCCCTTCAGGTTGTTGCCGCGCACCACGCCGTCTTCATCAGCCTGGATTTTCACAAACTCTTCCACGCCGTCCAGCAGGCCCGCCTTGATGGAGCAGATGCCGCGGTTCACGTCTCCGTTATCGGAGAGGGTGTTTTTCAGCGGATAGCCGATCATGCCGTAATGGGCTTTTCCGGGTTCATCCGTCGTGGAGGTCAGGAATTTGGCGGCCTGGACAAAGGCGTCCGCACCGTAAAAGTCATCCGCGTTTACCACGGCAAAGGGTTCCTTTACCACATTACGGGCGGCGCGCAGGGCGTGGGCGGTGCCCCAGGGCTTTTCACGGCCTTCCGGCACGGAGAACCCTTCAGGCAGGTCGTCCAGGGACTGGAAGGCGTAGTCCACCTCAATCTTGCCGGCAAAGCGGCTGCCAACCTTTTCCTTGAAAATATCTTCAAAATCACGGCGGATAATGAATACAACCTTTCCGAATCCGGCCCGGATAGCGTCATAAACAGAGTAGTCAAGAACGACTTCACCGTTGGGGCCCATCGGGTCAAGTTGCTTGAGACCGCCGTAACGGCTACCCATACCAGCTGCTAAAACAAGAAGTGTAGGCTTCATCATACGCGGCTCATTATGACCAAGCCTCCCCGTTTGGCAACTGGAAAATGCCACGGCGCAGGAGAAAACCACCCGTCAGAAAGTATAAGAGCACCAAAGGCCCAGCACCGCTTTTTTGAAATCGTCGCGCCCGTACCCGCAATACCATCCCAGGAAAGGCTCCACCCTCAGATTGCCGGAAACGGCCCACAGCACCCCCGTGCGCACCATCAGTTCCTTCAAGCCGCTCTTGCCGAGGTAATCATGGGAAAATCCCAGAGAAACCGTGTTCACCATGGCTACGGATTCGCACAGCAGGGGCTTCCAGGTGACGCCCCACTGGGAGTACAGGCCCTCCTGTCCGGAATCATACAGGAAGGAGCCGCTGAAGGACCAGGCCGGCAAAGGATTCCACTTGAGGGACAGGCCGGGTTCCGTCCCGCTTTTCAGGGGGCAGGAATCATACCACTGCCTGTTGACAAACAATCCGGCCACGCATTCATCCGCCAGATAATATTGGAGCTCCGCATGCAGGGTGGTCTGACTGAAATTGCGCCCCTGCCAGTTGCGGATGGCAAAGAGTTCACCGCTGACTGCCCATAAGTCGGACAGGGCCGCGCCGCCGGAAATCTGGCCCTCCACGGAATTGGGGCCCATCTTCTCCCCGCGGTAGATATAGTCTGAACGGTACCCGCCCAGGATCTCCCCCCCCATGCGGATGGGGGAGCGGCCGTCCACCTCCGTCAGAGGGGGAGGACCGTCATACCCCCGGACCGCCTGCACGGCGCAGCACAGGATGATGGGAAACAACCTCATGAAGGCCTTTTAACACAGTCTTCTGCACCATACCAACGCCAAAACGGGGCATGCACATTCTCCGGACTTGGCAAAAGGGGAATCTGCCCTTACCCTTTCGCGCATGATTCATTTCACCCTGTTCGGGATACCTGTTTACATCCGCCCCAGCTTCTGGGTGGTGCTGGCCATCTTCGGCGGCGCTCTCAACATCAACAGTGTGGAAGGTCTCATTTATCCGGCCCTGTTCGTCATTGCCGGCTTCATCGCCATTCTTTCCCATGAAATGGGGCACGCGCTGGTGGGCCGCAAGCTGGGCGGAGGACAGCAGACGGTCGTTCTGGAACTCTTCGGCGGCCTGACCAGCAGCCACGGCATGCAGCTGACGCGCGGAGGGAGGGCCCTGATGATTCTGGCAGGCCCCATGATGACCCTGCTGCTGGGCGTTTTCAGCCTGTGGATCACCTGGAACATCATCGCCCCGGTCATGACCGCCAACAACCTCACTCTCTGGGACCTGGCCCTCAGCCCCTTCACCGCGGCGGCCATTTCTCCCCAGCTGTACATCCTTTCCTGCCTCATCATGATCGGGGAATGGTGGACAATCCTGAACCTGCTGCCCATTTATCCCCTGGACGGCGGCCAGCTGATCGCCCAGTTCATCCGTTCCCCCAAAAAAGTGTTCATGACCGGCTTCATCACGGCCATCCTCATCGGTCTGCTCAGCTTCCAGCTTTTCCACGGCTACTTCATTCCCGTGTTCATGGCCCTCTTCGCCTACAGCAATTACAGGGAATATAAAAACGCCCCTTTTTAAATTCAGGCACCGTTTACGGGCCGCACCCGTCCCATTCAACATACCATCAACATGTCTCAACAAACTGCAATCACCCCCACCCGCGCCCAGGATTTTCCCGAGTGGTACCAGCAAGTCATCAAGGCCGCCGACATGGCGGAAAATTCCGAAGTGCGCGGCTGCATGGTCATCAAGCCATGGGGATACGCCATCTGGGAGCTCATCCAGAAAGACCTGGACCAGCGCTTTAAGGACACCGGCCACACGAACGCCTATTTCCCCCTCCTGATTCCGATTTCCTATCTGGAAAAGGAAGCGGAACATGCCGAGGGATTTGCCACGGAATGCGCCGTGGTTACCCACCACAGGCTGGAGGCCCAGAAGGATGAAGCCACCGGCAAGACGCGCATGATACCCACCGGGAAGCTCACGGAACCCTTCGTCATCCGCCCCACCTCGGAAACCGTGATCGGCGCGGCGTTCGCCCGCTGGACGTCCAGCTACCGCGACCTACCCCTCAAGGTGAACCAGTGGTGCAACGTGATGCGCTGGGAAATGCGTCCCCGCATCTTCCTGCGTACGGCGGAATTCTTGTGGCAGGAAGGCCATACGGCCCATGAAACGCGTGAGGAAGCCATTGAGGAAACCCTCACCATGCACAAGGTTTACGAGGACTTCCAGAGGGACGTGCTCGCCATCCCCACCATACCCGGAGAAAAAACGGAGGCAGAACGCTTCCCCGGAGCGGAACAGACCTACACAGTGGAAGCCATGGTGCAGGACCGCAAGGCCATCCAGGCAGGAACCTCCCACTTCCTGGGCCAGAACTTTTCCAAATCCCAGAATATCTGCTTTGCCGGCCGCGACAACACCCAGCAGTTCGCATGGACAAGCTCCTGGGGCGTTTCCACCCGCATGATCGGCGCGCTTATCATGATGCATTCCGACGACGACGGCCTGGTGTGCCCGCCCCGCGTGGCTCCCCAGCAGGTCGTCATCATCCCCGTTACTCCCAAGGAAGAAAGCCGCCAGGCCATTCTGGACCATTGCGAGGAACTGGCGCGCACCCTCCGGGCAAAAACCTTCCACGGCCAGCCGCTCCGCGTGCTGGTGGACAGGCGCGACCTGGGCGGCGGCGCCAAAAAATGGGAATGGGTGAAGAAAGGCGTGCCCATTCGCCTGGAAATCGGCCCCCGGGATCTGGAAAAAGGCTCCGTCTGCCTTCAGCGCCGCGACCTGCCCGTCAATGAAAAATCCTTCATCCCGGAAACGGAACTGGTGGACACCGTCACGGATATTCTCCAAAACATTCAGAACTCCCTGCTTCAACGGGCCATCGCCTTCCGTGACGCCCACATCCGCCCCGCCTCCACCCTGCGGGAACTGGAAGAAAACTTCTCCGGAGAAGGTGACGCAGACTGGCTTCAGGTGCCGTGGGACGGCTCCCCGGAGGAGGAAGAAGAACTCGCCAAACGGCTGCGCATCTCCATCCGCTGCATTCCGCTTGGAGAACTGGGCCGCGGAGAACCCGCCCCCTGCATCCTCACCGGACGGATGACGGAACGCCGCGTCCTCTGGGCCAGAAGCTACTAATCCATATTCCTATCCCCCTCCCTACGGGACTGTTCCAAGGCAAGGAAACCGAGCCTTTCCGGAACAGTCCCGTTTTTGATGACAAGAGGCGGCCATTCCTGATTTCTTCCCTTCTTTGAGGAAAAACCGCCTCCTTTCGAACACCGCTTCTCCCCGGCTGTTTATTAAGAATAGATACATGCTCTTCCGGTTCCTCCTTCGAGATACAGCCTCCACGTCATGATTTGGACAGTAGCGGCGCTCCTGGGAGCGCGCCAAAAGAAATCACCCGCCGGCGTACGAACACCTGAAGAAACAGGATCATCTGGACGTGGAAGACCTGGCGGCTGAAAGCGTCTAGCGAATCGTCCGGGCCTTGAAGAACAATGGCCTGACGCCGGAACCGGAGAAGCCAAACCATCACCCTCTCAACATGATCGGGAACATCACTTCAACTGGAAAAACAGAGCCTCTGCATGAACCCGGAAAAAGTCTCTAGGCAGCCTCTTTCATAAGGAAGAAAAACCTTCATAAAAACATGGGGTCTCTTCCACACGCAATGCTGCCGGTCTCTGCTTCAGGAAACATGAATTTTTCTCTAAAAAAATCTTGCCAAATCCGGATACCTCTATATATTCTTTGCCACACGGACGCTGTAAGGCTCCGGTCATTCAAAGCGGATGTAGCTCAGGGGTAGAGCGCAACCTTGCCAAGGTTGATGTCGTGGGTTCGAATCCCATCATCCGCTCCATTTTCCCATCTATGGCCTGCTTCATCAAGAGCAGGCTTTTTATTATTGGGTCAACACCAAAACCGGTGGGAAAAGATATTTGAACCCTCCACACTCCACCAGTACCCGGAGATGGTAGTTTTCAAAGTTTCGGTAGCCGTAGGGCCGCCTCTGGATAAAGCTTGGGTCAACGCCAAAATCGGTGGGAAGAGGTATTTGAGGTAGTTTTTCATCAGT
>NZ_JAJBTT010000029.1:60459-126630 GCF_020860705.1 Akkermansia sp. | reverse complement strand
CCCTCCCCCACCAACTCCATGGTGGGCATCAACGCTACCAACCAGGGCTATGCGATGGTCCAGCCGTGGAGCAAGGAAAATCCGTCGTACAGCCAGGGGTTCGGCATTTATCTGGGAGACGGCAACATCCTGACGGCCGCCAACATCGTTTACTCCGCCAGCTTTGTGGAAGTGACCTCCGCAGACGGTTCCCAGACGGTTCCCGTGACCGTCACCGCCTTTGATCCGGAAGCCAATCTCGCCCTGCTTCGCCTGAAAAACGAGAAGGACGCCTCCTTCCTGGACAAGCTGGTGCCCGTCACGCTGGGAAGCGCCCCCCGCCTGGGCGACAAGGTAACCTTCTGGCAGTTCAATGACGACGGCCTGCCCATCACCACGTCCGGCACCCTTCTGGCGACGGAAAGCGCCTGCCCGTTCACGAACGGCGAACCCTTCGTCCTGTACAACGTCAAATCATCCGTCACGCCCCTGAAAGGAGGCGCGGGCAACCCCGTCATGAAGGATAATGAACTGGTGGGCCTCAGCGCCAGCTGCGATCCTTCCGCCCAGAAGGTGCTGGCCGTTACCCAGACCATGGTTTCCCGGTTTCTCCAGCAGGCCCAATCCGGCAATTACACCGGATTCCCGGCGGACGGCACCCAGGTCACGGAACTGACCGACCCCGTTTTCCGCAAATTCCTGGGCCTTCCGGAGACCGGCGGCGGATTTTACGTGGTGAAGCTGCCTGTATACGGTTCATTTTACAAGGCCGGCGTGCGTTCCGGAGACGTGGTGGAAAGCGTCAACGGCATCCCGCTGGACAGCAAGGGGCTCATCAAGGATCCTGCCCTGGGGCCTGTTTCCGCCAACGTCCTGTTCCGTGACTCCGCCATGCCTGGGGATACCATTACGCTGGGTATCCGCCGCAAGGACAAGAACGGCGTCAGCCAGCCCATGACGCTGGACGTCAAGCTGGACCGGAGCGCCCTGGACGGCGACCTGATCAACCCGGCACCCTTTATCTCCAATCCTCCCTACCGCATTTACGGCGGCCTGGTGTTCGTTCCGCTGACGGGAGCCCTGGTGGGAGAAATCAACAAGCTCAGCAAGAACCGCCCCCCTCTCAGCATGGTGGAAGCCATTCAGAAAAAAGAAGATATCCGGAAGAAGAGCGTGGATGAAATCGTGGTCTTCCTGATGGCCCTGCCCACGCAGGCCACGCTGGGATATGCCCAGATGAGCCCTGCCATTGTGGAAAAAGTGAATGGTGTCCAGGTAAAGAGCCTCAAGCACCTCAACCAGCTACTGGACCTTCCCGCGCCCGGCGGCACGCATTGCATTGAAGTTTCCCAGCAGCCGTACACCATGTACATGTCCCAGCAGGAGGCCGCCAAGGCGGACCGCTTTATCCAGATGAGGGCCGTTCCCGTGCTCCGCAGGGATTAAAAACCAGGACGCATACCGCCATTTCCTTGCATTCCTTCTGAAATGTCCCTTCACACGCTGAACATCCGGCTGGATTTTCCCTACAGAACAGGCTTCACTCACGGGGCCTTCCAGCCGGAAAACGATGCCCTGTGCAGCCTGATGGAGCAAAGGCCCGGAGGACGCATCCTCGTCCTCGTGGAGGAAGGCCTGGAACGGTTTTACCCGCACCTCCCTGCGGACATTGACCGCTATTTTGAAAAGAACGCCGGGGAACTGGCCTATGCCGGCTGCCGGCCCGTTCCGGGAGGAGAAGCGGCCAAAACAACCTTTGCCGCATGGGAAACGGCCCTGCGCCACATTGTGGAGGCAGGCATTGACCGCCATTCCTATATCATTGCCGTGGGCGGCGGAGCGTTTCTGGACGTAGCGGGCTTTGCCGCCGCCACCGCCCACCGCGGCATCCGGCTGCTGCGCGTGCCCACCACCACCCTCTCCCAGGCGGACTCCGGCGTAGGCGTCAAAAACGGGATCAACTTCATGGGACAGAAAAACTACCTGGGCACCTTCGCCGTTGCCTGGGCCACGCTTAACGACTTCCAGTTCCTGCATTCCCAGCCCCTTTCCCTTAAAAGGGCAGGCTTGGCGGAAGTGGTGAAGGTAGCCGTAGTGAAAGACGCTTTCTTCTTCAACTGGCTGGAAGCGAACGCCCCGGCGCTGGCCGCCTGCGAGCGGGACGCGCTGGAATACGCCGTGGAGCATTCCGCCCTGCTGCACGCCTCACACATCGCGCACGGGGGAGACGCCTTTGAACTGGGTTCCAGCCGTCCCCTGGACTTCGGGCACTGGGCCGCCCATTACATGGAAACCATGTCCGGGTACACGCTGGGCCATGCGGAAGCCGTATCCGCGGGCATGTGCCTGGACATCCTTTACTCCGTCAGGAAGGGATGGCTGTCTGCCGGGGAAGCGGAAAGAATCATCTCCGTGCTGAAAGCCCTGGGGCTCCCCGTGTTCCATCCCCTGCTCTCCCGCAGGGCGAAGGACGGCCACTGCGAAGTGCTGAAAGGGCTGGAAGCTTTCCGCGAACATCTGGGGGGACATCTGACCGTCCTGATGCTCACCGGCATCGGCCGCGGGAAAGACGTCCATGAAATAGACGCCGCCCTGATGGAGGAATGCATCCGGGAAATGCGGAACGCGGCGGGATGCGCTGAATAAACGGAGGGGCTATCTCCCTACTTGCTATTTAGGTAATCCAGAATGATCCGGACCTCCGTCTTGATTCCGTTGGAAATGGCCGCATCGTCCGCCTTGAACCCCGGATTGTGGTTGGCAGGGCCATCCCCGGAGCTGATCGTCATGAAATAGATGGGAGCCACCTGCCCATAATAGGAAAAATCCTCACTGGCGGGAATGCGGGGAGCGTCAAACACGTTTTTCTCTCCTACCGCCTGAATGGCCGCCTTCTTCGCCAACTCGCGCAGGGCGGAATTATTCTCAATGGCCGGATAGCCCAGTTCATAATCCAGTTTGTACCGCGCCCCGTTGGCCTTGCATACATGGTCGATGATGGAACGGGTGCGTTCTTCCAGCAGCTTGCGGGTTTCCGGCGTCACGGAACGAATGGATGCGCCCAGTTCCGCCTTGTCCGGAATGACGTTGGGGGCATTTCCCGATTGGAATTTTCCGATCGTTACCACGGCCATGTCTCCAGGAGTAACGCTGCGTGACACAACCGTCTGGAGCGCCATGACGACCTCCGCTCCCGTGACAATGGGATCCACGCCCAATTGAGGCATGGAACCATGGGAACCTTTGCCCTGGATGGTCAGGAAAAAACCGTCCGAGGAAGAGGAAGCGGGTCCCGCAGGCAGAATGCCGATGGACCCGGTAGGAGCATGAGGCATGACGTGTGCACCGAAAATGGCGTCCACGCCTTTCAGCACGCCGCTCTTGATGATGGGCAGCGCGCCTCCCGGTGATTTCTCCTCTCCCGGCTGGAAAATGAAGTAAACCGTGCCGGGCAGTTCCTTCTGCATGGAGGCGAGAACCCTGGCCGTTCCCAGCAGCATGGCCGTATGCATGTCATGCCCGCAGGCATGGCTGACGCCCGGCGTTTTACTGGCAAAGGAAAACCCCGTCTGCTCCTGGACAGGAAGGGCGTCCATGTCCGCCCGGAATGCCACGGTTTTTCCTGGTTTTCCGCCGCGCAGGATACCGACCACGGAAGTCTCCGTAGGCCGCAGCACTTCAATAGAACCGAATGAGGAAAGAAGCTCAGCCACGTAGCTGCTTGTCTTGTATTCCTGAAAGGAAAGTTCCGGATTCTGGTGAAGGTGATGCCGCCATTCCACGGCCTCCCTGACGGAGTCTTGTACCTCCTGTTGTTCCACCGCGGTTGCGGCAAGGGGGCAGCAGAAAAGAAGCAGGGGGATTAAAAATGACTTTTTCACGGTTACAGGAAATTTAAAGACAGTCTTTTATTCAGACCATTTTACAATTAATTCCATTCCGTAAAAACCGCGCCATCCTATTGAATTTTTCCCCAGCAGAAAAAGGAAAGAAGCAAACTTTGCGCGAGCCTCACCTTTACAAACGCGGCACCGCAGCCAGCAGCTCCTGCGTATATTCATGGGCCGGAGAGGAAAACACCTCGTCCGCATCCCCGTATTCGACAATGCGGCCCTTGCGCATCACGGCAATGCGGTCTGCAATGTAATGGACCACCGACAAGTCATGGGAAATGAAGATCATGGTCAGGTTCAGATCCCGCGCCAGGGAAATGAGAAGATTCAGAATCTGGGACTGGATGGAAACGTCCAGGGCGGAAACGGGTTCATCCGCAATAACCAGCCGGGGTTCCGGCGCCAGGGCGCGCGCAATGGCCACGCGCTGGCGCTGCCCGCCGGAAAATTCATGGGGATATTTCCGCATCAGGGAGGGATTCAGCCCCACTCGTTCCATCAGTTCCGCCACATCGTCCCTCATCTGGGCGAAAGTCCTTTTGCGCCTGCGGCATTCCAACGCTTCCTTCAACGTCGCATACACCGTAAAACGGGGATTCAGGGAAGCATAGGGGTCCTGGAAAACCATTTGGAAATCCGGACGGCGTTTCTTGACCTCGGACGGGGAAAGGGCCGTCAGCTCTTCTCCTTCCAGAAAAATGCGGCCCTCCGTGGGCTTCTGGAGCAGCATCACCGTACGGGACAAGGTGGACTTGCCACAGCCGGACTCGCCCACCAGCCCCAGGATCTCCCCTTTCTCGACGGAAAGGGACACCCTGTCCACCGCCACCACGGACGCGGGCTTGCGGGATGAGAGCAGCCCCTGCACCGCAGGAAAGACCACGCTCACATGATCCAGTTCCAGAAAAGACATAGCGGCATTTTAACAAGCCTCCGGAGGCAAGACAAGACCCCAACCGTGCCAGCTCCGTCAACATCAGGACACCCATGCGCATCCCCCATTCAAGCCTTTCTCCAAAAACACTGAGGCCAGCCTGAAGAATACGCAGGAAAAATCCAGTCTGTTTTTACTGCCGCAGCATCCTGTACCGATAGATGTCCTTCTACCGAAAACAGCTTTACTTCTCCTTCTCATCTTTGCCGCAGGATGAACGGACAAGGAAAGAAAGAAGAGCTACCACGGCATCTCCAAGGAGAGCCGCTATTCCAGAAAAAAACGGACCAAAAATGAAAATCACCCCCGACTGGGCATCACGCATATCTTCCAGATTCACCCGGGACCAAAGGAGTTCATAGTAACACACAAGACCGATGACAACAAAAGAGATCGTTTCCCATTTCCACCGTCTATTGGTCTTTTTGAAGAACCATAACACCGCAAGGAAATACCAAGGTCCCCACACAAGGCCAAAAACATTCCTCAACACAAAAGCGCTCCAGAAACCAGCTACCACAGTGGAGGCGATAATCAGCAGCAGGACCGGATCTTTTCTCCTCCGCACGTTTTGATGATCCATATCCGGACTTCCGGTTTCTCCCTGCATAAGGTTTATGAATAAATCTTTAAGGAACCCATCTCAAGCAAAAAAGTCTGCCGGCCCAGAAAGGAAGGAAGGGTATCCTCACGCCAAGCAAAAGAGCCGTCCCCCGCCAAGGGAACGGTTCCTGGGATTGATGCTGCCGCGTAGCTTGCCCGCCGAGCTGGTAGCGGATGACGGACACAAGCAAATAGACTCCAGCGTCCCGAATGATGAGGCAACCATATATTCCTTTTAACCTCCTTCGGCAGCCTTATATTTTGAAGCAACAGGGCCCTGTCCTACAGAAAGCCTTTCTTCCTGGCAGCGGCCTTATTGCTCCTCTTTTTTCTTCCCGATGAAGGCGCGGACAAGCAGGGAACCAAGAACCACCACGGCATCTCCTGCGAGAGCCGCCATTCCGGCCCAAATCGGCCCGAAAACGAAAACCAGCCCTGCCTGGGCATCACTCCGCAAGTACCCTGGAGTCACCTGGGACCAGTAAATGTGATAATAGCAAAGAAGGCCGATGATGACAAAAGCTGCCGTTTCCCATTTCCACCGCTTGTTCGTCTTCATGAAGAACACCAATACCGCGAGGAAATACCAAAGCCCGAATACAAGGGCAAAAAGCAATCCCATGACACCACCACACTGCGCCGCCATGAAGACATTCCAAAGGGCAGCGCCCACGATGGAGGCAATGATCAGGGGCAGGACCGGATCACCGCCCGCTGGCTCTTCCCCCTTGTTCTGCTTTTCAGGCTCTTCCTGCATCCTTATAGATTAAATATTTAACAGTCAGACATCAAGCAAAATGGACCGCCGGAATGGGAAAAGCGGCTTACCCGCACCATGCAAAAGAGCCGTTCCCCATTAAGGGAACGGCTCCTGAGATTGATGCTGCCGCGGAGCTTACGCGCCGAGCTGGTAGCGGATGAAGGACACGACGGTGATTTCGTCACCGAGTTCCTTGCCGGCCTGCTTGAGCAGGGCGTCCACCGTGACGCCGGGATCCTTCACGAATCCCTGGTTCAGCAGGCAGGACTGGGCATACAGGGCCTTCAGCTTGCCGGGAAGAATCTTTTCCAGCAGATGTTCCGGCTTGCCTTCCTGAATGAGCTGCTGCTTGGCGATTTCCTGTTCTTCGGCCACGAAGGAGGGATCCAGGCTGTCGGAGCTGACGCTCTTGGGAGCGGCGGCGGCGATGTGCAGGGTCAGGTCCTTGGCCAGGGTCTTGAACGCGTCAGACTTGACGGTTTCTTCCTTGCCGGCCTTGATGGACAGCAGAACGCCTACCTTGCCGCCCATGTGGATGTAGGAAACCACGGAACCGCAACCGTCCACCGTCAGGCGGCCGAACTTGCGCAGAGCCATGTTTTCGCCGATGGAGCTGCACATGGCCTTGATGTATTCTTCCGTGGAACCTTCAGGCATGGCAACCTGGAGGGCTTCCTCCAGCGTGACGGCCTTGGAATCCATGAGAGCCTTGGCAACGTCGTCCACCAGGCCCTGGAACTTGTCGCCCTTGGCGCAGAAGTCCGTTTCACAGTTGAGTTCAAGGATGATGCCGGAGCAGCCGCAGGGAGCCACGATGGCGCGGATCACGCCTTCCTTGGCATCACGGTCAGCCTTGGCGGCAGCCTTGGCAATGCCCTTTTCACGAAGATACTTGACGGCGGCGTCCATGTCGCCGTTGCATTCGTTGAGGGCCTTCTTGCAATCCATCATGCCGGCATCCGTTTTGTCACGGAGGGCCTTGACGAGAGCTGCAGTAATTTCTGCCATAGTGTTTCTATTCTTTCTAAATGGGGTTGGTTCAGGCTTCGGCGGAAGCGCCCTTGCCTTCGTTGATGGCCTTGACAATGCAGTCAAGCACCAGGCGGATGGAACGGACGGCGTCGTCGTTGCCGGGAATCGGGAAATCGATTTCCTTCGGGTCGGCGTTGGTGTCAACCAGGACGCAGACGGGGATGTTCAGACGGTGGGCTTCGCGGATGGCGATGTCTTCATGATCGGCGCCAATGGCCACCATGGCGTCCGGAGCGCCGCCCATGTTGCGGATACCCTGAAGGTTGCGTTCCAGCTTCTGGCGTTCGCGGTCCAGAGCGGCCAGTTCCTTCTTGGACATGCTCTTGAATTCCGGGGTCTTTTCAATCCCTTCAAGGTAGGAAAGGCGTTCGATGCTCTTGCGGATCGTGCTCATGTTGGTGAGCATGCCGCCCAGCCAGCGGTGGTTGACGTAGTACTGACCAGTGGCTTCCGCGGCTTCGCGGACGGCTTCCTGGGCCTGGCGCTTGCAGCCGACGAAGAGGATCTTCTTGTTGCGGCGTGCCAGATCGGCCAGGAAGGAGCAAGCCTTGTCCAGGCATTTTTCCGTTTCTTCAAGGTTGATGATATGGATACCGGCCTTGTCCTTGAGAAGGTACTTCTTCATGCTGGGGTGCCATTTGCGGGTTTGGTGGCCCAAATGAACACCGGCTTCAACCATCTGGTTAATCAGATCATTAATCATATATGTATGTAGGTGGCTTTCCTTGCGGCAGGAAAAGCGGTTTTTGGGGACTTCGACGCTTTCTACCCCTCCGATCCCCATTGTTTAGGTTGCGCCGAATCACGCGAGGGACAAATAATATACTTCTCACCACCCTTCTTGTCAAAGCATAAATCATTGATTTACGCAACCGTTCCGTCATCCGGAGAGGGCTGCCGCCGGATCTTCTCTACGGCGCCGTCCATCTTTCCCCGAACCCTTATCGTACAAAAAACAGGAACATGCCACAAAACAGTCTTGGAAAAAACATGGAAGAGGCGTTCCATGCGGGCGTTCCGGATGACCAAGACCCTGACAAGCGGCAATCCCGCCAAATTGATTTTCCTGTTTACCATTCCCCTGCTGATCGGCAACTTGTTCCAGCAGTTTTACAACATGGCGGACACCCTGATCGTGGGGCGCACGCTGGGCGTGGAGGCGCTGGCGGCCGTGGGATGCACGGGAGGGCTGATGTTTTTCATCCTCGGCTTCGTCATCGGATTCACAGCGGGGCTGGCCATCATCACGGCGCAGCGCTTTGGAGCAGGGCGCAGGCGGGCGGTAAGGCGCAGTTTTGCCGTCTGCATCGTCCTGAGCTCCGTCATGACCGTCCTGCTGACGGCCATCGGCGTCGCCGTTGCCCGGCCCGTGCTGGAACTGCTGCAAACGCCGCCGGAAATCCTGGAAGCGGCCCATTCCTACATCATCGTCATTTCCTGGGGCATCGGCGCGGCCATGCTGTTCAACCTCCTTTCCAACGTCCTCCGCGCCCTTGGGGACAGCAGGACGCCCCTGTATTTCCTGGTTTTGGCCTGTCTGCTGAACATTGCGCTGGACCTGGTGCTGATCCTCCGGTTCGGCATGGGGCCGGCGGGAGCGGCCATCGCCACCGTGGCCTCCCAACTGGTGGCAGGCCTGTGCTGTACCGTTTACGTCTTTAAAAAATTTCCCATTCTCCGGCTGACCAGAACGGACTGGAACATGAGCCGCCGCTACCTGTGGGCGCACATCCGCGTGGCCCTCCCCATGGGGTTCCAGGCTTCCATCATCGCCATCGGGGCCATTCTGGTGCAATTCGCCCTCAACCGGCTGGGAGCGCAGTCCGTGGCCGCCTTCAGCGCAGCCCAGAAAATCGACATGGTCGCCACGCTGCCCATGATGTCCTTCGGCATCACGATGGCTACGTACGTGGCCCAAAACTACGGAGCCAGGAACCTGCAACGCATCCGCCGGGGCGTTCTCCAGTGCAACCTGATGTCCGTGGGATTCAGCATTGCGGTGGCCGCCGTCAATATTGCCTGGGGGCCTGAACTGATCAGGCTGTTCGTGGGAGAAGGGGAAAAGGAAGTCGTCAGCCTGGCCCAGACCTACCTGAACATCAATGCCTCCATGTACTGGGTGCTGGCTCTCCTCTTCGTCTTCCGCTACACCCTGCAAGGGCTAGGCCAGAGCATCGTGCCCACCTTCGCGGGCGTCATGGAACTGTGCATGCGCGCCCTGGCCGCCGTCGTCCTGGCCCGTTACCTGGGCTTTGAGGGGGTCAGCATGGCCAGCCCCGCCGCGTGGATCGGCTCCTGCGTGCCGCTCGCCATCGCCTATTACTTCACCAGCAGAAAGCTGGGGCATTCCATGAAACAGCCCTTTCCCCCATGCTGTGAGGAAGAAACGGAAGCCGCCCGGCAGGCGGCGTAACGCCAGGCGGCAGCTCGCACCTGTTCCTCATTTTATCCCACGGCGGTTCGACCGCTTTTGCCCTTCAGTACTCCTGTTCCGCCTGTAAATACAAGGCTCCAAAAGGCGGCAGAACCCTCAGCGTCTTCCCATATTGCGCAGCCAGTTCCGGACTTGGCATATCCTCCCGCATATGCTTTCCCTCCCCGATCAGGAACGGAAGCACCACTACCTTGCTTCCCTTCAACGCAGGAAGAACCTCTTCCACGGAAGGAGACGCGCCAAAATAAGCCAGCGCCATGTCGATTCCTTCCGGAAGCATGAATCCCAACCGCTGGAGATACCGGGAGGGTTCCGGCGGAAGTTCCCTTCCGGTCACGCCGTGGGCCACCAGCAGCAGGGAGGCGTTCCCTTCCAATTCCTTCCGTAAAACTTCCACCGTGCCCAAATCGGCACCCCGCTCCGCTCCCCATACGGGCTTAAAGACAAATTCCGGAACCTGCCCGCGTTCCGCATAGAGGGAACGCAACAATTCCGGAAGTGTTTCCGTTACTGTCACGCCACTCTGCATGAAGACGGGATAAACCCAGACCACGCCGTCAGCCGGCGGCAACTCGGCGGCCTCCATCCTACGGAAAGACGCCTGCCAGACACGGTCGCTTATCCCTTGAACCCTTTCCGCCACCTGTCCCCGGACATCCGCTCCTGCTTCATCATAGGAAACGCATAATTTGTAAATCTTTCTGGGCATGTCAATGAGACCACGGGAGGGAAGCGGTGTTCAGCTCATCCCGTCATTCATCCATGCGGGATGCGCATGATTGCCGTTTGTAACAGAAATGCCGGATGGCGGCAATCCCATAACAACCTTTCTCGTCCATGTTCTCCAGACGCCCCCGCCGTAGATGAAAAATTCGTTCATCACACTGACATTTAATCCTTCATTAACCACGCAAACATCTTCTTGTAGAAAAATGAAACCTTCCCTTCGAATCTCCCTGCGGAGGCAGGATAGCGGCTTGACCGGAGGACTTGAAACCGTCATGATACAAGGACATACAGGTTTTGTTTTATGTCGTTTTTTATTCAATCCGTTGAAATCGGCGGCCCGCGGCCGTTCTACCTCCTGGGCCCCTGCTCTCTGGAATGCGAATCCTTCGTCTGGGAAATGGCTCGCTCCATTAAATCCATCGCGGAAAACCTGGATATACCCCTGATCTTCAAAGCCTCCTACGACAAGGCGAACCGAACGTCCGTCACTTCCTTCCGGGGCCCGGGCGTCCGGGAAGGCTGCCGCATCCTGTCGGAAATCGGGAAGGAGCTGAAATTGCCCGTGGTCACGGACGTGCATACCGCCCAGGAAGCGGAAATCGCCGCCGAATATGTGGACCTGCTCCAAATCCCCGCCTTTCTGTGCCGCCAGACGGACCTTCTGGAAGCCTGCGCCAAGAGCGGCCGCCCCGTGAATATCAAGAAAGGCCAGTTCCTGGCTCCGTGGGATACCGTGAACATCGGGGAAAAGATGCGCGCCTTCGGCTGTGACGATTTCATGATGTGCGAACGCGGAACCTCCTTCGGCTATAATAATCTGGTGGTGGACATGCGCTCCCTGTACTGGATGAAGCAGGAAGGCTTTTCCGTCGTATTTGACGCCACCCACGCGGTCCAGAGGCCCGGAGGCCTGGGCGGCACAACGGGCGGAGACAGCGAACTGGCCCCCGTGCTGGCGTCCGCCGCCATGGCGACGGGCAGCATTGACGGCGTGTTCATGGAAGTGCACAAGGATCCCTCCAAGGCGCTTTCCGACGGTCCCAACCAAATTCCCCTCCATCTGCTGGAAGGCGTGCTGAAGCGTCTTCAAGCCATCCACCAGGCGATTCATCCATGATGAAATTCTTGTTCATATGCATTCTGGCGACGGCCGCGTACGGCACGGCGGCGCAGGCGGATACCAGCCTGCCCACAGCCACGCCTTTTGCCGGAGTGGACAAGAAATTTCCCATGCTGGAACTTCTGCCCGTGGGCAAGGTACTCCCCAAGGTCAGCCTGTCACGGTACGAAGGGCCGCGCCTTTCCATGCTGCTGACCGCCTCAAGCGTGACGGTGGCCGCCCCGCAGGAAATTGCCGCCAGCATCCTGAATGTCTACCTGTACGGAAAGGATGCCCGGACCTCCCATCTTTCCACCAGGGCCGCCTCCTACTTTCTGGACAAAAAACTGGCCGTCTCCCATACGGAAAGCACCCTCAAGGAAGAGAATCTTTCCGCGAAGGGAACCGGTCTTTACCTGGATACCAATATCAAGAGGGGCATCATCCTTGGCCCCGTTAAAACCACCATCCGCATGGATCAACGCAACAAGTAACCATTGCTTTTTATGAAGAAAATTTCCTCACTGCTGCTGTTCGCCCTGACCGGGGGCTTCGCCTGCGGGGCGACTGACGGCGTACCCGCCCATATCGTCCAGCCCCTGCCGAAGGAACTGGATCCCCGCCTGGAACCGCCCCTGACGCCCCCTGCCCAGATCGTGCGCCCCATGACGGAGGAAGAAACCGCCCGGAGGGAAAAGGCACTGGCCCCCGTTCCAACGGGAAACCTGAAGGAAGACGGGGAAAAAGCGATCAACACCTACAGCGCGCAGGAAAAGGCCGTTGACGGGCAGATTCAGAATTTCCGCCAGCAACACAACGTCACGGGCAATACCAATGCCGCCGCCACGGATACGGAAGCCGCCGCGCCCGCAGAGCCTGATCCGAAAGAAAATTTCATGCGCACGAATTCCGCAAACGACCTGTATTCCATAGATTGTGACGGGGACCTGTACTTTGACATGGAAGAAGGCGTGCTGGTCTTCATGAAAAACGTACGGGTGCGCAACCCCAACCTTTCCATGGACTGTACGGACCACGTGAAGATTTACGCGGAGTTCGTTCCAAAGAAGCCGGGAGACAAAAAACCTTCCGAACTCAAGCGGGAGAAAGAGAAGGAAAAGGGAAAGGATCAAGAAGACAGCAAGCCCCAGGTGACTCTCCCCAACGGCGGCAATTTTGACTACAATTCCATTAAAACGGTCGCGGCCTCCGGCAATGTGAGAGCCCGTTACACCAACAAGGACGGGGAAACCAGCACCGCCAGGGCGGAAAAGATCACCTACAACGCCAAAACCGGGGAAATCATCCTGACAGGGTCCCCGGTCATTACCACTCCGGACGCCATCGTGGAGAATCCGAATAAGGACGCCTTCATCCGCGTGTACGCGAACGGAAGCATGTACGGAAGCCGTGGAACCAAAACCACGTTCCGCCACGTAGATAAAAAGCTTTCCGACCGGGAAAAACAGAAAACCAACCGCAAACCGTGAGTTCCTCCCAATCTTCCTATTTGCTGAATGCCGAAGGCATCTGCAAAACCTATAAGACGCGGACAGTCGTGGACCAGGTCAGCCTGACGGTGGGCCACGGGGAAATCGTGGGCCTGCTGGGACCGAACGGCGCGGGAAAAACCACTTCCTTTTACATGGTGGCGGGACTGGTGCGCCCGGACGAGGGCCGCGTCATTTTTGCGGATGAGAACATCACGGAACTGCCGATGAACCTGCGCGCCAGGCGCGGCATGGGCTACCTGCCCCAGGAAGAATCCATCTTCCGCAAGCTTTCCGTGGAAGACAACCTCCTGGCCATTCTCCAGACGCGCAAGGACATGACCTCCCGCCAGCAGAAAGACCGCGCCGTGGAGCTGATGGACCGCTTCGGCATTACGAAGCTGCGCCGTTCCATGGCCATTCAGCTGTCCGGCGGTGAAAAAAGGCGCCTGACCATCGCGCGCGCCCTGGCCACCAACCCGAAATTGCTGATGCTGGACGAACCATTCAGCGGCGTGGACCCCATCGCCGTTTCCGACATTCAAAAGATCGTCATGGAGCTGCGTGACACGGATGGCCTTTCCATCCTGATTACGGACCATAACGTGCGGGAAACCCTGCACATCGTGGACCGCGCCTACATCCTGTTTGAAGGGAAAGTGATCAAGCACGGCTCTTCCGAGGAAATCGCCAACGACCCCATCGCCCGCAAGCAGTATCTGGGCGACCAGTTCCGCATGTAACCCATCTTCCGCCAGTTCCATGTCCTCTCCCCAAAATACGATCGCCCTTGTTTTCGACTATGACCAGACCCTCAGCCCCTTCTACATGCAGGACCAGGCCATTTTTCCGGAATTCGGCATCTCCCCGCAGGAATTCTGGGACAAGTGCAACGCCACCGGAGAACGGGAAGGCTGGGACGGAGAGCTGATTTACATGAAAAGCCTGCTGGACGCCCTCTCCCTGGACCGCGTCAGCAACGCCCGGCTCACCCAGCTGGGGAAACACCTTACCTTTTACCCCGGCCTTCCGGAGTTCTTTGACGCCTTTCCGTCCATGACGCTCTCCTCCCTTCATACGGATCTGGGCATCAACATTGAATACTATATCATCTCCTCCGGCTTGAAAGCCCTGATTGACGGCTCCGGCCTGCGCCCCTATTTCAAGGCCGTGTTCGGGTGCGAGTTCAGTGAGGAGAACGGCCATATCAACTTTCCCAAGAGGGTCATCTCCCATACCACCAAGACCCAGTACCTCTTCCGCATCAACAAGGGGATGCTGGATTACGACCAGGACGTGAACGACCACATGCCGGAAGACATGCGCCCCATCCCCTTCGCCAACATGATTTACATCGGAGACGGCCCCACGGACGTCCCCTGCTTCACCGTCATGCGCAGGAACGGCGGCCACGCCGTGGCCGTGTATAATCCGGATGACGAAACGGGCCGCAGCTTCCGCAAGTGCTACAACCTGGCCTCCAGCTCCGACCGCGTGAACTTCATCGCCCCTGCGGATTATACGCCCGGAAGCCATCTTACCCGCGTGCTGTCCGGCATGGTCACGGACATCGCCAACGGCATCGTGCGCCGCAGGGACCGGGCCCTGGCGGATTCCTGCGCCGCAGCTCCCTCCTTTTCCAAATAAACCCGCTCCATCCCTCCTTCCGTCATGAACAACCATTTTCATTTCCTCGGCATCTGCGGAACCGCCATGGGGGCCGTCGCCGCCGCCATGGCGCGCCGCGGCTTCACCGTCACCGGCTCTGACGCCAACGTTTATCCCCCCATGTCCACCTTCCTGGAGGAAGAGGGCATTACCCTGTTTGAAGGCTACAAGGCCTCCAACATCCCGAAGGACGCCGACGTCATCGTCATCGGCAATGCCATGAGCCGCGGCAATGAGGAGGTGGAAGCCGTGCTCCAGCGCCGCCTGCGCTATCTCTCCCTGCCGGAGACGATGAAAGAATATTTCCTGCGCGGCAAGCGCAACTACGTGGTGACCGGCACCCACGGCAAAACTACCACCACGTCCATGCTGGCGTGGCTGATGGAGGACTCCGGGCTTAACCCCAGCTTCATGATCGGCGGCATTGCCCGCAACCTGGGCCGCGGCGGCCGTTTTACGGATTCCGACTTCTCCGTGCTGGAAGGGGACGAGTACGACACGGCCTTTTTCGACAAACGGTCCAAATTCCTGCACTACCTGCCGGAACTGGTGGTCATCAACAACATTGAGTTTGACCATGCGGACATTTATAATTCCCTGGAGGAAATCAAGCTGAGCTTCCGCCGCCTGACCGCGATCATCCCCCGCAACGGCCTGGCGCTGGTCAATGCAGACGATCCCAACTGCCTGGACGTCGTCAAGGGAGCTCCCTGCCCTGTCAAGACGCTGGGCTTTGCCGACTCTTCCAACATCCGCATTCTGGATGTGGAGACCTCCACGGACGGCAGCAGTTTCACGCTGGAAGGCACCCGTTACTATGTTCCGATGATCGGGGAATTCAATATCCGCAATGCCGCCATGGCCATTGCCGCCGCCCAGTTTGCAGGGCTGAACGTCAAGCAGCTGGCGGATTCCATGGCACGCTTTGAAGGCGTGGCGCGCCGCCAGGAAGTCAAAGGCGTGGTCAACGGCATCTCCGTGGTGGATGACTTCGCCCACCACCCCACGGCCATCAAGCAGTCCATCCTGGGCCTGCGCCAGCGCTATCCCGGATCACGCATCTGGGCCATTTTTGAACCGCGCTCCAATACCACGCGCAGAAACATTTTCCAGAATGAACTGGCCCTGTCCCTCGCTACGGCGGATTTCCCCGTGGTAGCCGCCGTGGACCACCCGGACAAGGTGGCCCTGGAAGAACGCCTGGACCTGACCAAACTTTCCAATGATCTTTCCGCCCTGGGCAAGGATGCCCTGATCGGGGGCCATGCCCAGGAAATCGTCTCCGCCGTCTGTAAGAAAGCGCAGGAGGGAGACGTTATTCTGGTAATGAGCAACGGCGGTTTTGAAGGTATTCACGCCAAACTGCTGGAAGCCCTGAAAGCCTGATCCCTCTTTCCACATTCACCTCCCATGAAAAACGCATCCACCATCACCGCCTTCATCATCAGTTTCCTGGTCGTGGGCAGCCTGGCCCTGGTCTTCCTGTTCCTGGGCAACCAGGAGGAGGAGCCTGCCGCCGCTGAACCGGCGGCGCAAACGGAAGTTCCGGCGCGCCAGACGGTGACGCCCCAGCCTACCGTGGACCCGCTCACGAAGGAAGACATCAGCCGGCAGACGGCCACTCCGTCTTCCCTGGTCAATCTCGACTCCCCCCAGACGCTGGCGCAGGCCATTGCCAAGGTCATTCAGGACAGGGACCTGAATACTCTGAAATCCCTGGAAATTCAGCAGGCGGTCACGGAGGTGCAGAGCCGCACCATCAGGGAACTCATGGAAGCGCGCCACGTGCGCCTTTCCTCCCCCGGCATCACGAGCATCGGCGCCAACAACCAGGGGACCAATCCCACGGCCAGATACACGCTCAACTTCAGCAGCGGCGCGCGCGGCTACCTGGACATGAAGCGCAATGACAAGCAGCAATGGATGCTGGACTCCCTTACCCTGCCCAGCAAGCAGGACCTGGCCAAGGACAAGGTCGCCCCCATGGCCATGAACGACCCCATGGGCATCGTCAGCTCCTTCATGGACGCCGTCGCCAAGGCGGACTTCCGCACGGCGCGGAAATTCGTGGACAGCTCCAAGGTGCAGGACGCCACCATCGCCGGCCTGTGCATCCTGTTTGAGGAAGGAGCCTTCCGCCTCCGGGAAGACGCCCCCATCAAAACCGCCTATGAAGCGCCCACCAATGCGGGATTCTTCGTGCACCTTCAGGACGATCAGGGAAGAAAGGCGGGGAACGTGGGCCTGACGGTAGCTAAAACGGACGAAAAATGGCTGATTGCGGAGGCTTCCCTGGACAGCATGCTGGAAGCCTACACAAAACGGCAGGGAGCTGGAGACGACATTTTCATCCCCATCGTGAAAAATCCGCAGGGAGGCGATTCCCTGGCCCTGTTCTTCGGCTTCAATGAAGACTCGCTCTCCAAGCGCTCCGAACGCCAGCTCCAGATCGTGGCGGAAGCCATCAAGACGGACGGCGGCAAAAAGCTGGAAATCAGCGGCCACACGGACGACGTAGGCAGCGAACGCTACAACCAGGGCCTTTCCGAACGCCGGGCGGCGGCTGTCAAAGCCCAGCTGGTCCAGTTCGGCGTCCCCGCGGAAAGAATCGTCACCAAGGGATTCGGCAAATCACAGCCGCGCCGCACTTACGCTCCCACGGCGGATGAAGGAACACGCGATGAAGCCCGCAAGGAAAACCGCCGGGCGGAAATGTACCTGGACTTTTAAAAGAGTAATCAGGAAGCAGAGTGGAGAGCGGAGAGGGAAAATTATTCCCGCCAACTCTGTTAACTCTTCTCTATTAACCATTAACTGACCACCCATGGCCCGCCGTTACGTCATCAAGCAGGACGCCGCTCCGGCCGCGCCTGTCTCCGGGATCGACTACCGCACGGCTCTCAATGAAGAACAGTATGCCGCCGTCTCTTCGGAACCGGGGCCGGCGCTCGTCATTGCGGGAGCCGGTTCGGGAAAAACGCGTACACTGACCTACCGCGTGGCGTGGCTGCTGGACCACGGCACGGACCCGTGGAATATCCTGCTGCTTACCTTTACCAACAAGGCGGCGCGGGAAATGACGGAACGGGTGCGTTCCCTGATCCCCCTTGACCTGTCCCGCCTGTGGAGCGGCACGTTCCACTCCATTGCCAACCGCATCCTGCGCCAGCACGCCGAATACCTGGGCTATACCCCGGCCTTTACGATCATGGATTCAGACGACCGCAAATCCATGATCAAGAGCGTGGTCAAATCCCTCAAGCTGGATGAAAAATCCACCCGTTTTCCCAAGCCGGAAGTCCTTTCCTCCCTGTTCAGCCTGGCGGACAACGAAGGCGCCAACATCCAGGAAACGTTGGAAAACGCCTATCCGTACCTCTCCAACCATCTGGACGCCATCCTGGACGTGCATGAACAATATGTGGCCCGCAAGCAGGAAACCAACAGCATGGACTTTGACGACCTGCTGCTCAACGTCGTAAGGCTCTTTCAGGAACAGGAGCACCTGCGCGCCCTGTACGGCTCCCGCTTCCAGCACATCCTGGTGGACGAATACCAGGACACCAACTACCTCCAGAGCCGTTTCATCGACATGCTGGCCCGGGAACATGGCCAGCTCATGGTGGTGGGGGACGACGCCCAGAGCATCTACTCCTGGCGCGGCGCGGACATGGAGAACATCCTCAGCTTCACCACCCGCTACCCGGCCGCAAAAACCTTCAAGATAGAAACCAATTACCGCAGCGTGCCGGAGATTCTGGAACTGTCCAATGCAGCTATTGCCGCCAACGAGGTGCAGATTGAAAAACAGCTCCGCTCCGTGCGCCCCACCGGGGAAATGCCACCCGCCCTCGTCCCGCTCAACGACGACCGGATGCAGGCCAAATTCGTTGCCCAGCGCATCAGGGACCTCATTGAAGAAGGCACGGACCCCAATGAAATAGCCGTGCTCTACCGCGCCCACTTCCACAGCATGGAACTGCAAATGGAACTGACCCGCGGAGAAATTCCCTTCCGCATCACCAGCGGCATCAGGTTTTTTGAACAGGCCCACATCAAGGACGTCGTGGCCTTCATGCGCTTTGTGGTCAATCCCAGGGACGAGCTTTCCTTCCGCCGCATGGTCATGCTCCTGCCCGGCATCGGTCCAGGCATGGCGCAGAAGCTCTGGACACGCTGGGCGGCCTGTCCGGAAAGCCGGCTGGAAACGCCTCCGGAATCCTTCTCCGCCCTGATGCTGGACTTCCCGGTCCCGGCCAAATCCAAAACGGGTTGGATGCAGCTCTGCTACACGCTGGATGAACTGGCCCCTGCCGGGAAAATCGCCGGGCCGGCCTCCATGCTCGTCTCCATCCATGAAGCCGTTTATGACGAGTACATGCAGTCCGCTTTTGAGAACTACGACCAGCGCAGGCAGGATCTCCTGCACCTGGCCGGATTCTCTGAACGGTTTGACTCCACGGAGGATTTCCTTTCCCAGCTTTCCCTGCTGGGCAATACGGATGACGAAAGCGCCGCGGCGGACTTGTCCGGGGGCGCCGTTACGCTGTCCACCATCCACCAGGCCAAGGGGCTGGAATGGTCCGTCGTCTTCCTGATCGGCCTGTGCGACGGCATGTTCCCGCACCAGCGCGTGATTGACGACGGCGATCTGGCGGGGCTGGAAGAGGAACGCCGCCTCTTTTACGTAGGCATCACCCGCGCCAAGGACCAGCTTTACCTGACCTATCCCCGCTGGAACTGCCGCGCCCAGGGAGGAACCTTCATGCAGATGCCCTCCCGTTTTCTGGATGAATTCCCGGCCAGCCTGGTGGAGGAATGGCAAGTGGAATAACGGCTTTCCCTCCCTTATTCCTTTAACGTAAGCCGTTCTTCCACTTCCTTGCGGAATGCTTCATCCATTCCATGGTTCCGGACCAGCTGCCGTACTTCCTCCAGTTCCTCCCGGGTTGCCCCATACCGATAGCGGATATGGGAGAAAAAATAGGAACGTACCCAATCCTTCCTGTTCTCCAGAAGCAGTTTCATGCGCTCCAGGGGAGGAAGCTTGTCATTCCAGCCCTTTCCCCATTGGTCGGGAGGAAGCTTCTGCCTGGCCACCAAATCCACAGGCTGGAAATGGTCCAGCGCCCTGATCAATCTTAAATAAATATCCGTCTTTTCCCTCCGGACGGCACGCTCGTCCCTGCCGTTGTTTTCCCCATAAATGATATAATCCAGGACGGAGAACGCTTTATCCAACGATTCCAGGGATCCTGTTTCCTCAAACCGGGCCACATGTTCAAAGAAAAGAGCCGTTTTGGCAGTCATTCTGTTTTCCAGTAATTCCCTCACGGAATCTTTCAAAGGACCCTCTCCGGCCCTGCGGAAAATTTCCTCCAGTGCGGAACGTCCGGCCTTGTCATCCGGCAGGGTTTCCTGAATTTCCGCCATGATCTGCTCCTGAAAGGACGTGGAAAAACCAGCCGGCCCCAGGTTCCCGCTTTTCTGCATGGCCTCAAACAAACTAAACTGCCTGGACATCTTTTCGAGAAAACATTTATAAGGCCAGTCGGGAGGAGCCTCTTCATCCTCCGCCCATGCCTGAATGTCTTTCCATATCTGTTCCGGATTTCCCTTTCCTTCTTCCTTCAGCTGCTGGATGCTTTTCCTCAGGTTCCCGGTATCGAAATAATGCCGGCAGGAGTTCAGAAATTCCGGTCTTACATTCATGCCTTCCAACATCCGCAAGGCTCGCTGCTGAATCTCCGGCGTCCCGTCATAATCACCATTTACCAGGCTCTCCACACTGTAGCGGATATCCTGATGATGGCGGCAGAGATCCTTCTGGAAACCGGGCTGAATGTCCCCATCATTCCCTCCGCTTCTCCTGAACAGCAGGGAACGTTCCGGATAGTCCTTATAAAGGGGGTCCAGGTTCTTCTCCAGCATCTTCATCAGCTGAAGCCAGGAATGCAGTTTGAAATCAAGAATGGAGGGAATATCCCCGTTGCCCCCACTATTACGGTGCGTCAGCCTGCCGATGGCTCTGGCCGCCTGTTTCACCTTTTCCGGGGTACAAGCCAGCTCCATGGACAGCAGAAGATTCCCTATCTCCTGCTTCTGCGCCGTCAGGACGCGCTGGCATTCCGCGCTAACCTGCCCGACCAGCCTTTTGTCCATGCCATAGGCCCGGAGCCACCATCCGACCTCTCTTAATGCACTACAGGAATTGGAACATGTCCGCCAGATATGTTCCATCATCTTCTTTTCCAGATCCTCCCTGATGCGCTCGCCATCTTCAAAAGAAGGCTCCTGCGCAATGACGTGGTACAGTTCCAGCCATTTCTCCAATTGAAAAGTGGACCCGGCCTTCCACCGGCCTTTAGCTTCCTCCCGCGCGCGCCGGAACTGGTGCACCAGCAAGCAGGCCGCATCAAGATCGGCCCTGGTTTTCGTCTTCCTGAAACGGGCCAGGGCTCCCCTGATCTCCCTGATTTCCAATTCTTCCCGGAGGTTGTCCAGGAACACGGCATCCATTCCAAATTCCGCGGCCTTCTTCAAAAGACTCCTGCCGCCCTGGGTATCCAGCCATTTGGATGACTTTATTTTCCCAAAAAACATTTCCTGCGCATTCCTCACTTCTTCCTCCGCTTTCCGGCTCAAATCCACGCCCCGGCTTTTCCTTCCATTTTCCTTTCTGGCAATCAGATACTGCCTGCGGGCCTCCGGATTTTTAACGCTGTCGGGGGATTGCCCGGAAACAATGAAGCCATCCTGCCCGGGAAGCAGAGGCAGAGAAATGTTCATGCAGCCATAGTCTTCCGACAGATAAAGAGGATCCCGGGAATGTTTCAGAAAATAAATATGCCGCAGGAACGCCGTCATCTCCTCCTCTTCCGCCTTTCCATCCTCCGGAACGGGGGATTTGCCTTTCCTGGACGGCCGCCAGGATACGTCCGTCTGAATGAATTTTCGTAACAAAGCAAGGAATTCATCATCCACCCCCTCCGCCAGGGCAAGAGCCTCCCGCCGCTCTTCCGGAGACGGTACGCCCCGATAGGCGGAACGGATATAATCCAGGATAGCCAGCCTGATCTGAAAACGGAACACCCGCAACCCGGATTGCAGGTAGTCGTAAAGGTAGGAACTGGCAACCTTTTCCGGAATCGGCCGCGGCTCCTTTTCCGGCATGTTCTTTTCCCCGCGGGACATCATCATCCGGGCCATCTCCGGGAGATAATCGGGATCAATGGCCTCCGTCACGGCGCGGAACATCCGGAAATAAATATCCAGCTTGTATCTCCGGACTTCCGGGACAGGCTGTTCCTGTTCATCGCAGTCTGCCATTTTCTCAAGATCTTTCACCACCATGTCCAGATAACCCGGCTCCATGGTCCGGTCAAACAGGTCCAGATTTTTTCCGATGGACTGCCTGCACTGGCTGCCAACAGGGCACTCATCTCCCACGCAACGCCCGTGCATGGAACAAAAGCCCAGCAGAAGTAAAAAAGGTACCAGAAAAAAACGCGCTCTATTCATGGCGGAAAGAAGGGATGCAAGGGGAAAAAGCAGCAAGTTCCTGTTGCATCATCAATGAATGCCATATTTCAAAAATGATGTAAACATTTTATTGTCAAATATTTCAATCATTAGACACCACATTTTCCGCATAGGAAGACCGCGGGAAATGTTTCCCCTGTTGTCACGGGGGCTTCCATCAAATGTTTGCCCGGCGGCATTTCATGCACTCCCGGAAAAGCGAACTCCCTGATAGTGCATGCCACAGTTTTTTCACCTGGCTGTCCCCCTGGCAGGCTGAAAACAGGAATTTCCATTGGCCGGCCCTGTACCGGGTTCAGAACAACTTTTCTTTTGCCGGAATGGCAGCCTGCGGAAAGGGTTTTGCCGGAGGCTTTTTATCCAGGTCCGGGATTGATACACCCCATGAAGTTCAAGAGAGGCAAGTACGCAGACAGGCGGCACGGGGGAAATACCGACCCGGCCGTTATTTCCACAGGAATAAATCATCCAACCAACCGAATTAAAATAGACATGTTACTTCCCAGCATTTCCCAGAGATCCCCGGGTGAATTTCAATGTTTTATTTCCGTTTCTCTTCGTCTTTTCTCATCCGTAAAAGACATCTTCGGGTTAAAATCTTTAACGGATGACCTGCACAGGTACCGTTTAGAAACGCTGTCATAATCGAACGGCTTCAAATATTCAGATAAGGCATTGATATTCCTACATTTTAATTTTCGTTTCAAACAAATTACTGCATGTCATCCCACTGAACGCTTTAGAATAGGAATCATCTAAAATGCTGGACGCCGTGATTGTCACGAATGCGTAACCACCTAATCATTAAACAAATAAAAAAGCATGAAATTAAGACTCCCACAAGTGCTGCTCGCAGCAGTTATTGCCTGTCTCGGCAGTTTCTCCGTCGCCACGGCAGCGGATTACCCGGTCGACAGCGCCGACTCACTGGTTACAGCCTGGAACCAGGCCGCCGCCTCCAACGAGGCTTCCACCATCACGATTACCCTTCCCCCGGGAGAGGATAGCCTCACGCTGACCCAGGAACAACGAGTCCAGATGCAAGCCATCTCCGGAACGGGAAACATCACCATCCAAATGGCGGATCCCAGTGGAAAACTGATCAATTTCAATTATGACCTGGTTAACGACCAGGTTTCATTCAATGACATCACGTTGAGCGAACCTCTTGGGAGCGATAACGACATTGTGGTGACGCACGCGACGAACACCGACACCATCGACGGCAGAAACGTCGCCATCATGGGTACGGATGACGCCGCTCATCCCAAGACCATCGGTGCTCTGATCACCTCCACGAACGGACAGGTAGGCATCGGGGACAATGTTTCCATGGAAAAAGCCATCACGGTGAATGATCAGGCAACCAAAACAGTGGATCCCCAAACACCTCCGGCAGGCCAGGCCTATACCCGCACCACCTATTCCACTTACAATGATTCCAACGAACAGGCGGTGGTTCTGGGCAATAACGTCACCATGCAGAGTACCGTAACGGCTACCGGCCAGATCGTAAGCGATCCGGCGTCCAAAATCACGCTGAACGGAGACGTGACCTCCACAGCAGGCATCGGCAACGTTACTACGGAAGAATTTGACGCGTCCAACACCCAGACCAGCAAAACCGTCATCGACTCCCTGGACGACAGCGTTTCAGGCGGCATCGTCCTTGGCGAAACCACGGCCGGAGCCATCAACATCAAGACCCAGGGTGGCAATGTTTCCCTGGGAGACAATACTGTCCTGAACGGCACCACCGTTTCCGCGGAATCCGTTGACTTGAACAAGACGGTCTACAGCAACGACGACGGCAATTGGAACACCGTAGCAAATACGGAAAGGCTGGACACCATCGAAGGCAGCATCACGCTTGGCAACAATTCCACCGTAAAGGGGAACGCCACACTGACGGCGGACGACAATATCGCCATCGGCAACAACAGCGTCATCACCGGCAATACCGCCGCTGACGGCATCGTGACCGCCGGAGGCCAGATCTCCATCGGAGACGGAACGCAGGTGGTGGACAATACCGCCACCAATGCCGACAAGGCCGCCATCAACCTGGCGGAAAGCCAGACCCTGTACATTGGTTCCGGGGCCGTTCTTTCCGGCAATACCGCCAACGGCGTAGCCGGTTCCGTGCATGCGGGCCAGAATTCCCAGATCAACGTCTACACGGACGCCACCGCCTACACCTACATCAATGACGGCATCGCCACCGCGGCTCCCGCCACGGTCAATGACAAGGCAGCCGTCATGACGAAGACCGGTGCCGGCACGCTCGTGTACGGCGGCACTACCGGTGCGGACACCTTCGGCGGCACCTACAAGCAGCTGGAAGGCAACCTGGTGATCGGCCGCGCCACCTTCGGAACGGCGAACGCCGCCGCTGAAAGGGCTGCAACTGCCCCGGCCATCGGCTCCGCCACCATGGGTACGGACGACACCGTTTACGATATCCAGACCGGCAGCGTGACGCTGGCCCAGGGTTCCACCATGAAGGGCGCTTCCGCCACCTTTGGCGGTGATTCCACCCTGCTGCTGAGCGATGGCTCCGTGCTGGACTTCGGCACTCCGGCCACGTTCAAGGACGATTCCCGCGTGGGTATCCAGGTTTCCGATGCCACCGGCAGCCCCGTTCCCCTCGCCCAGCTGAAGAAGGGCACGGAAAGCGTGACAGTCACGCTGAACGGAACGGACATTTCCGGCCGTCTGCTGAACAACCTGTTCCTGTCCACCACGATGGCTCCCGGTACCGCTGACGGAACCACCACCATCACCCAGAACATGAAAGGCATTGACGGTCCCCTGTCCGGCTACAACGGCAACGTTTACACCGTAGCAGCCGCTCTGGAAAACAACCGCCTGAATGTAGCGGCCGGAACTCCCGCCGCCCAGTTCTACGAAACCCTGCTGCGTTCCACGAACGCGGATGAAGCCGCCAGCCTCATCCAGTCCGTCAGCGGCGAACATGTGGTGAACTTCACCTGGGCCGCCAGCCGCACAGTTCGGAACTTTGCCGACCTGGGCCGCATCCAGTCCGCCGCATCCATGGCCCGCCAGACGGAAGACACCATTGAAGTGGTGGACGCCAAGGGCTCCCCGATCGCCCGCAAGACGATCGCCAAGGGCAACGGCAACATCTGGGTAGGCGGCATGGGCATCTGGGATGACCAGGACGCCCGTGACGGTGTTTCCGGATACAAGTACAATGTCGGCGGTTATGCCGTGGGCATCGACTACAAGGCTGCGCAGGGTTCCCTGATCGGTATCGCCGCCGGCCAGAGCTTCGGTGACTTCAAGGACAAGACGGGCATCGGAGCCGATTACGACGTCGATTCCTTCCTGGCCATGATCTACGGACGCATGCATCCCTTCCGGGACAGCAAGTTCACCCTGGACGGCTACGGCGCCTACGGACGCTCCCGTTTCAAAGGTGATTCCTACATGATGGGTTCTGCCGCCAATGGCAGGGCAGACACGGATACCTTCAGCGGCGGCCTGTACGGCACCTGGACGGAACGCTTCGCCCTGGGCAGAGCTTTCGTGACGCCCTACACCGGTATCGAATTCATGACTTCCGAACTCAAGGGATTCTCTGAAAGCGGCCCCTACGGACGTACCTTTGGCCACGCCCGTGCCCAGAACTGGACCATCCCGGTCGGCATCACGATTGCCCGCACCTATCAGACGGACGGCGGCACCTCCATTACCCCGGCGCTGACGGTAGCCGCGGCCCAGGATGTGAGCCGCATGAATCCCAAATCCAATGTTTCCGGGCCTCTGGGAGACTGGAACGCCCGCGGCGTCAATGTAGGCCGCACCGCGTTCCGCCTGAATGCCGGCATTGACGTGCTCTTCTCCAGCAACTGGGGAGCCCGCATCTGCTATCAGTTCGAGACCCGCAACAAGCTGACCGCCCATGGCATTAACGGCGCCATCAGCTATACGTTCTAAGTAGGACGGCGCTCCAGCGCATGCTTTTACTTGGTTATGGTAGGCCCTTTCCCGCTTAATGCGGGAAAGGGTTTTTCCATATACCATGATTTTTCAAGCTTTGTTCATGGAAAATTTACATTTCCAGACTAAGAATGAACCATTCACCTGATTAGCAATTCGTAGAGCTCCGGAGATGTTTCAATCGGAAATCTTAGAAATAGCAAATTTATGTTTAACAAACACTTACATAATTTTTTTGCGGCCGCATATCGCCTGGGAATTAGGGCCTCCCGGCCCTAATGGATGCTCTTGCAGGAGCAGAGTGAAGACTGTTAAACGAGAGCTTCCGCCGTGCTCCAGAAAGGTTTTCAATCACGAAAGGCGGGAGCCTTCCGTTCCCAGGCGCCGGAGGCGTAAATCTGCTGCTGAAGCAGAAGTTGACGATTCACGGGGGGATTGGAAAGGAAAAATTCCCGGAAACATTTTTCTTTTAGATGTTTCTGACGTGACTCCGGATTTCTAAATCCGTTATGTGCGGCATAGCTAAAGTACCTATTGCGCATGAGACTATCTACACTTTGCATGTTATGCTTCCTGTCCGCGGGTATTTCCCAGGCTGCCACCACTTATATCTGGAGCGGAGCGGCGGGAAACGGAATTTATGGAGATACAAACAATTGGACGGTAAATGGATCACCGAATGGCTATTATCCGCAGAGCAGCGGTGACGACGCCATCATTGGAGAAAGCGTCGGAACCATTATCTGGTCTAACCAGCAAGATCATTGCGGAGCATCAGCTGGGATCCGGAAATACCCTTTTATGCACCACTTACGCAGGAGTGGGAGATTTCCAGGTCAACACGGTTACGCTGGAAGGGAATGCCCACCTGGTTTTCGAATCCACAAACGCTTTCGGCATCAATAAGGACTTTATGCTGAATTTCGGCACCTTCAGCGCCGCGGAACACGGTTCCTGGACTGCCGCGGATACCCTGACTTCTGGACCAAAAACCACACCGTCTCCTTCACTGAAACACTGGACATGGGCAGCCTTTCCGGAACCCGCCACTGCGACGCTGGGCCTCCTGGGATTGGAAGCCCTGCTGTTAAGACGCAGGAGAAAGTAACCACCTTATCATCATCGATCCTCCCCGGCTGATCCTCAGAAGGAAAAGTCGGGGTTTTCTTTTTCCGGAAAGTTCATTCCCGCACGCCCCTTCTGTATAACGCGGCTTTCTTCTCCGGGGCAGTCTGAGGCCTTTCCCGGTAAAAAATGGACAGCTTCCAGCGCTGGTCAGAATTCGCAATTCCGCGGCGTGCGGGCAAAGGGCAGAACGTCGCGGATGTTGTTCACTCCGGTTACAAACATCAGTAGCCGTTCAAAACCGGCCCCGAACCCGGCGTGCGGCACGCTGCCGTAGCGGCGCAGGTCGGCATACCACTGGTACGCTTCCTCATTCATGCCCGTGCGGCGCATGTTTTCCAGCAGGATGTCCAGTCTTTCCTCACGCTGGCTGCCGCCCACGATTTCCCCGATGCCGGGAACCAGCACATCCATGGCGGTAACGGTTTTTCCGTCTTCATTCAAGCGCATGTAGAAGGGCTTGATTTCCTTCGGGTAGTTGTACACGATGACCGGACATTTGAAATGCTCTTCCGTCAGGAAGCGTTCGTGTTCGCTCTGGAGGTTGATTCCCCAGGAAACGGGATAATCAAACGTTTTTCCGCTTTTGAGAAGAATATCCACGGCTTCCGTATAGGAACAGCGCACAAACGGAGTCTCCTTCACGTGCTCCAGGCGTTCCCGCAGGCCCTTGTCCACAAAACGGGTCAGAAATTCGACTTCCTCCGCGCTGTTTTCCAGGGCGTCGCTGACCAGGAAGCGAATGAACGCCTCCGCCATATCCATGTCCCCGTACAGGTCGCAAAAGGCCATTTCAGGCTCCACCATCCAGAATTCCGCCGCGTGGCGCGTGGTATTGGAGTTTTCCGCCCGGAACGTGGGGCCAAAGGTGTAGATGTTGCTCAGGGCGCATGCGAAAGCTTCCCCTTCCAGCTGGCCGCTCACCGTGAGGTAGGCCGCCTTGCCGAAGAAATCCCGGGCGGCGTCCCGGGAAGCGGCCTCGCCCACCTCCAATGTCGTTACGCGGAACATTTCACCGGCGCCCTCGCAATCGCTGGCCGTAATGATAGGCGTGCTGACCCAGGAAAAATCCCTGGACTGGAAAAACCGGTGGATGGCAAAGGCCAGCCTGCTGCGCATGCGGAACACGGCACCGAACAGGTTGGTGCGGGGGCGAAGATGGGCGATGGAACGCAGGAACTCCGGCGTATGCCCCTTTTTCTGCAAGGGGTAGGAGTCCGGAGCGTTCCCCACCAGCTCCAGAGAGGCGGCGCGCAGTTCCCAGCGCTGCCTGCCCTGCCCGGCCACCAGCGCACCGCGGATGCTCACGGCGGACCCCGTGGTCATCTCCCCAATCCGTTCATAACCGGGTATGCCTTCATCCGCCACCACCTGCAGGGAAGCCACGGAAGAGCCGTCGTTCACTTCCAGAAAAGAAAAAGCCTTGGAATCACGGCGCGTGCGCACCCAGCCCTGAATCAGGATGTCCGGCCTTTCCGCTTCACTGGACAAGGCATGTTTCACCAATGTTCTGCTGATCATGGCGCAAGTATAATACAGCGCCTTTTCCATGCCAGCAGAATTACTTTTCCCCCGCAGAGAAATATTCCGGGGATCCCGGCACAGGAAGAAGAGCGTACACCCCGGCTTTATTTGGAGGGCTGCATGACCTGGCGGCCCGTCGTAATCGCGATGGCGTCCGCCAGCGGCATTTCCTTCTCCGTGTGCGCCACGCCCCAGGAATCCGAGAAAATGAGCGTCTTCTTTTCCTCGTCAAAGCCGATGATGAGCCGCAAATGGCCTCCCCGCGTCTGGGACAGGCGCATCGGTTCCGGCACTACGCCCAGCTGTACGGACCACAGCACGGGAATGCCTGCTGAAATGTAGGGCTTAATGGCATTGAGCCATTTATCTACCTGGGCCGGAGATCCGGCACGCGCCAGCTTCAGCGCCTCACCGTCTGCATTCTCCCAGAAGCCGGGCCAGTCATACTCATTCTCCACCTTCTCCTTTTTCAATTTGGCGGCGGCGCGGTTGTAGGCTTTCAGCAGATTCCTGAAATCACGGGTGTCCGCCAGGGAATCCAGCACCTTGATCCGGATCTGGAAACGCGCCCCTATCTTTTTCAGGTTTTCCGCCATTTCCGCCGTGCTGGTGCCTCCGGAAGCGGATGAATTGGCCAGGGAAGCCAGCTCATGCTGGTCCACGTAATCCATGCCGTAATAGGCAAAAATGCGGGCGGCGGTAGCCACCACGCAATAACCCTTCTGCCCCTGGTCAACCATGGGAATGTCCTGGATCACCACTCTCTTTCCCTCCTTCCTGACATGCTGCTTGATGTCAGCCTTTTTAGCGCGGGAAGAAGCGTCCCCCCTTGCAATGGAGGCTTCCGTGGGACCGGCCTTCAACCGGATGAACTCCGCTTCAAATTCCCTGCCCTCTTTTGAGGTATTGATTTCCAGGGCAAGCGCTCCCTTGTCCCAGATCCAGGACCAGCCATTGACCTTGACCACCGCTTCCCGCCGGGAAGCCCGGTATTCCTTGGGCTGAACTCCGGTAAGCGTGGTCAGTCCCTCCTTGATGCGGGCCAGCCGTTTTTCAAATTCGTCCTTGTCAATGGCTCCGTTGTCCCCCTTGTTGTACATCATGATGGTCATGGACTGGGGAACTCCCTCCTTCCAATGCACCAGCATTTCCCCCAGGGACATGTCCCCTATCTTGATCGCAGGCTTCGCAATCCGCAGCTGGGTCTTGTCCTTGTCCACCCAGCCTCCGGATTCTCCGTTAAAATATTTCCCGAATAACTCCGGCTGCTGCAGATTCCAGAACGCGCCGGACTTTAAATCCGGCGCCAGGTCACCCGCAGCCCAAGCGGCGGGAAGGAGGCAGCAGGCGGAAAGGATGGACAGAACTGAAGAGATGAATCGCATCACGGCAAAGGAGTTGGAGAAAACCGTCCCGCAGTCCGGGACCCATACTGACAATGTATTCCTCCCTGACGGTTCTGCCAAGAAAAAATGCGCCTTCCCCCCCGGCGGAATGCTCCGCCACTCACTTTCCCCGCATCAGGCTTATTCAGTCAAAACCCCTGGAGAAAAAAACGGCCTGCCACGGTAAATTCCGCAGCAGGCCGGCTTGAATAAATAAACCAGTCGGTTACATGAACGGACGCAAACGCTGCATGATGGCATCCTTGGAAGAGGCGCCCACCATCGTGTCCATGATTTCCCCGTTCTTGATAATCAGAAGGGTGGGAATGGTACGCACGCCGTAGGTAGCGGCCAGGCCGTTATTGGCGTCCACATCCACTTTACCCACCTTGATCTTGCCGGCCAGTTCCGTGGAGAGCTGGTCGATGATCGGGGCGATCATGCGGCAGGGGCCGCACCATGTAGCCCAGAAATCGACAAGCACAGGAATGTCGGATTTCAGAACTTCATCCTCAAAATTTGCTTCAGAAAATACGTTTGCCATAGTACCGCTTAGAGTATTTCAACAATCATTACGTTCACTTATTCTTCTGCATCGGCGCTCTCGGAAGGCTCCTCGGCAGCAGTGTCGGAAGCGGCGTCATCGGAAGAAGATTCAGCGGCAGCGTCGTCGGTCGTTTCTTCACTGGCGGAGGCGGGAGCCGCCGCGGCGGGCTTGGAGTCGCCGCCCAGCCAGCCCGTCATGCTGCGGGCTTCCAAGGTATCCGTGGAATACTGATAACCAACGAAAATAAGCGCAAAGGCAAGAGCTACGAAGGAAAGGACATTGAGCAGCGTATTGGGAGCTGCCTCCGTATCCTCTTCAAATTTCTTGGCTGTAAAGGAAGCGGAAGAAACGGGAGCGGCCGCGGGAGCGGTGTTCAATCCGATGGTAGCCTGCGGAAGCTGGGCGGTCGCCATGCCTGCTCCGGGAGGAGTCAGGGGGACGGTAGGCGCAGCGGCCCCGGCGGGCGGAGCCACGGGCGTCGTGGCGGAACCAAGAGCCACCGTCTTCAACCCGCCTCCAAGCTTGATGCCGCCGCCAAGTCCGGCGGGACGGAGGGGAATGGTGGGCGCAGCAGCAGCGGGCGGAGCAGCGGGAGCCGCAGGAGCTGCCGGTGCATTGGGCACGGAAGGAGCAGCCGGGGCAGCCGGAGGAGTCGGAATGCTGGGCGGAGGCGGAGTACCGCCCGGGATGGAGGGAGGAGGTGGATTACTCATATCGGAAAAATAACTGTGCTGAACGATAGCTCTCGCTTATTTCCGTCCGTAAATCAAGAAAAAGAATGCGCAAAGCCCAAATTCCGTGCAATTTTTTTTAATTTGGCGCGTATTCCATCCTAAACACGCTGTCCGGACTTGCCCTGAAAAGCGTTCTTTCCTACGCTGTGTAACCGGCATTATTTCATATGAAACCCATTACCAAACTAGCGTTCACTACCTTGCCTGACGGTTCCATTCTCGACCTCTGGGAACGGGACGGCTTCCACTTTCTTCTCCGCGACGGCGTGCAGCTGGCATCCAGTTTTTCCCATGGGAGCAATGAAGCGGCGGCGGCCATGGCGGCGGCCCCGGTTAAAAGGGCCAACCAGCCCTCTTTTCTTCTGGACGGCCTCAGCCTGGGCTTCACCCTGTTTGCCCTGATGGACCAGGTCCAGAGGGAAAAGGCCCGCTTCATCGTGGCGGAACCATGCAGGCAGCTCGTTGACTGGCACCAGCAGTTCATGGACCAGGAACGGCCCGGTTTTTTACACGATCCGCGCGTCAGCGTGGAATTTGCCCCGGCTCTCCAGGTAGCCCGCAAAAACCCGAAGAGCTTCCACGCCATCCTGTGCCGTTCCACCCATGAACGCATGAACCTGACCGTGGCGGAGGCTTCCGACTATTTTGCCGCGCTCAAGCAGGGCGGCCTTCTGGTCATCACCGTGGCCCGGCCGGATACCCGGCTGACCCGCACCCTGCAAAAAGCGGGCTTTGAAGTCAGCACGGAAGCCGTGCCTGCTTCACATAAAGGAAAGAAAACCACTTTTCACACCGTTATATTGGGAAAGAAGGGTCGTTTCGTCCCCTTCTCCGCCCACCAGTCCTGATTTCATCATTTCCATATGAAGCACCTATTCCTCACCACCGCCGGCCTTTTGGCCGCTCTCCTGATGGGAGTTCCCGCCATGGCGGACTCCATTGCCCCGGGCATCCTGCTGCCCAAAAAGAATACCAAGTCCATTTCCTTTTCCCCCAAGGGGTCTTCGGATATTTTCCTGCTGGGCATCATGCCCCAGGGCAGTTCCGTCAAGAAAGGGGAATCCGTAGCGCAGGCGGATTTCCGCATTCTGGACAAGAGCATTGAGGATTACGAACGCACCATTAAAAGCAAGAACCTGGAGGTGTTGAAACTCCGCTACGCCCTGGACCAGCAAAAGGAACGCTCCGCCCTGGCCCTCCAAAAGTCCCAGACTGCCCTGGCGCGCACGCAAGAGGACCAGAAGGACTTTCTGGAAAAACGGAAGGCCCGCATGCTGGCGGAAGAGGAGGAACGCGTGAACAAGGCCCTCCGCCACATGTCCTACAAGCAGGAGGAGCTGAACCAGCTCACCAAGATGTACAAGGATGACCAGGTGGCGGAAGAAACGGAGGAAATTATCCTGAAACGCCTGAAAAACGAACTGGGGGAAAGTGAATTTGCCGTGCAGGGAGCCAAGCTCGTCGCGGAGCTTGCCAAACTGCGCAATATCCACCGCCTGGGAGAAGACTACGCCACGGCCGTCAAGGAAAAGCAGATGGACCTGGCGGAAACCCGGAAACAGGCGGAGTTTGACCTGGAACAGAAGAAGATTGCCCTGACGGAAGCGGAAGTCTCCCTGCGCCGCCTTCAGGACAAATACAATGAATTGAAAGCGGACCGGGAAATGGCCGCCTTCAAGGCACCGGAAAACGGCATCCTGCTTTACGGCGGCTACGTGGCTGACAAATGGGTGGCTATTCCGGTAGCGGAAAAGCTCAAGCCCGGCGGCAAACTGGAAGCCTTTGACAAACTCGCCACTATCGTGCCCCCTGATTCGGAACTGATCGTGCAGGCCACCCTGCCGGACTCCACGGCTACGCCCAAAGTCGGGGAAACCGTCGTCATCAAGGTGACGAACATGCAGATTCCCGGCATCATCACGGAAGCCAGCCCCATTCCGGGCGCCGACGGAAAGCGCCGCATCATTATCACGCCCAAGGTTCCCGCCAGCCAGATCTTTGCGCCCGGCCTTCCCGTTCAGGTGACCATCAAGGACCAGCAGGCTTGAGCCACCCCGGACCATCCATGAACAAGGCCTTCCTCCTTCTTGCCGCCCTGGGAGCCTGCACGGCGCTCTGCGCCCCCGTCCGGGCAGAACATGCGGACAAGGAGAAAAGGGATACCATTCCCATTGCCCGGGTGCCGGACGTACCGCCGCCCTCGCGGGAAAAGCTGGACGCTTCCATCCGCAAGGCGGCGGATTTCCTGCTCGGCAGCCAGAACAGGGACGGTTCCTGGGGAAGCCACACGCGCACCAAGGGGCTGAACGTCATCTGTCCCTACCCGGAAGGCCCCAGGTCCTTCAGGACGGCCTCCACCTCCCTGTGCGTCATCGGCCTGCTCGCCAGCCCGCTGAAAGAGGACCCCGCCGTGAAAACGGCCGTAGACAGGGCCATCCAGTACCTGCTCACCACACTGCCCACCCTGAAACGGGGGGATACGCGCACCGTGCTCGGCGTATGGGGGCATGCGTACGGCCTTTCCGCCCTGAGCAGGGCCGCCAGCAACCTTCCGGTCAATTCCCCCCTGTACGCGGAACTCAAAAAAGTGGCCGATCTCCAGGTAAAAGCGCTGGACCAGATGGCGGACGTGCAGGGAGGATGGGGCTATTACACGTTTGAAACCTTTTCCAAACGCCCCATCGGAGAACCCACTTCCTTCCTGACGGCTACGGTCCTGATCGCCTACAAGGACGCGGAACGGGCCTTTGGCCTCAAACCAGATCCCCGTATTCTCAAGCGGGCGGTGGCCGGGCTGGAAAAACTGCGGACGCCTGCCGGAAGCTATGTCTATTCCATCTCCCACACCTTTTATCCCGGCAGGCCCATCAACCGCCATACCGGCAGCCTGGCCCGCACCCCCGCAGGTGACCTGGCCCTCCTCCTGTACGATCCGGATTTCATTTCCAGACGGCAGCTGGAGGACGGCCTGGAACGCATCTGGAGCCGCGGAGGATGGCTTTCACTGGCCGTGAAAAAACCCATTCCGCATGAAAGCTTCGCCCAGAATGCGGGCTACTTTTTCTACTATGGGTACTATTACGCCGCCCGCTGCCTGTCCGAGGTGCCTCAGGAACGCCTGACCCGCCACGCCTCCCACCTGGCGGCCGACTTGCTGCCCATGCAGGAAAAAGACGGTTCCTGGTGGGATTATCCCCTGTACAACTACCACAAATTCTACGGTACCGGGTATGCCCTGTACGCTGTTTCCCGCGTGCGGGATTCCCTGTACCCTGCCAACCCTGCATCCGCACCCTGACATCATGTTCCGCCTGCTGCTCACCTGCCTGCTCCTGACAGCGACCCTGCACGTTTCCGCAGAGGAAACGGAATCCATGGCACCAGGCAAGGCCGATGTCCTTCCCATCGCCAAGATACCGGACGTTCCTCCCGCAGAAGCCGCACAATTTGACCAGGCCTTCCGCCGCGGCGTGGATTTCCTGCTGAAAGAACAGAACGCGGACGGCTCCTGGGGAGACCACCGGGTGATCGGCACGTGGAACGTCACATGCCCCTATCCGGACGGCCCCCTGACGTTCAAGACGGCCAGCACGGCCCTGTGCATCGCGGGGCTGAACGCCAGCCCCCTGAGGAACGAACCGGCGGTGCAGCAGGCCATGACCCGTGCGGAAGACTACCTGATCCGCACCATGCCCCATTTGAAACGGGGAGACGCCCTCTGCGTGTACAACACCTGGGCCCACACTTATGTGCTGGACGCCATGAGCATGCGGGCGGCGGCGCTGGACCGGAACAGTCCGCGTTACCGGGAACTCATGGAGTGCGCCCGCGCCCAGGTGGACAAGCTCAATGAACTGGCCTCCGCCATGGGAGGGTGGGGCTACCTTACCTACTCCGGATTCAGCCAACGGCCCGCAGCACAGCCCACCTCCTTCCTGACGGGTACGGTTCTCATCTCCGCCTGGATGGCCGGAAAATCGTTCGGCCTTGCCCTGGACGACAAAATATTCAGCCGCGCGCTGAAATTCCTCAAATCCCAGAGAACGCCCGCGGGAACCTACGTCTATTCCCTGGGGCACGCCTTTTATCCCGGCAGGCCCATCAACCGCCACACCGGCAGCCTGGCCCGCACTCCCGCCTGTGATTACGCCATCAGGCTGTGGGAACCGGAGACCATCTCCATGCGCCAGCTCATTGACGGCCTGGACCGCCTGTGGAGCCGCCGGGGCTGGCTTACGATGGCCCTCCACAAACCCACCCCCCATGAGAGTTTCGCCCAGAATTCCGGGTATTTCTTTTACTACGGTTACTATTACTCAGGAATGTGTCTGGACATGCTGGCTCCAAATCAGGTAAAACGCCATGCGTCTTTATTGGCTAACGACATCCTTGCCCGGCAGGGAAAGGACGGCTCCTGGTGGGACTACCCCCTGTACAATTACCACAAATTTTACGGCACCGGGTATGCCCTGTACGCCCTTTCCCGTGCGTGGGACAAGCTGTACGGACAGCCGGAACCACCATCCACGCTTATCTCCAAACCATCCCGGCCATGACAAACACCATGAAATCACTTCTGGCGCTCTGCCTGTTCTGCGGTGCAACCGCCCTTTCCATGGGGGAAACCCCGGCCAGACACACGTCCTTCAAGCCCGGAGAAATCTGGACGGACAACAACGGCATCCATATCAACGCCCACGGCGGCGGCATCCTCTACGACAAAGGGACCTACTACTGGTACGGGGAACACAAGGTGGAGGGAGACGCCGGGAACTATGCCCAGGTGGGCGTGCACTGCTATTCCTCCAAGGACCTGTACAATTGGAAGGATGAGGGAATCGCCCTGAAAGTGGTGGAAGGGGACAACTCCCACCCCATCGCCAAGGGCTGCATTCTGGAACGTCCCAAGGTTGTATACAACAAGAAGACTAAAAAATACGTGATGTGGTTCCATCTGGAACTCAAGGGGAAAGGCTACGGCGCGGCTTACGCGGGCGTGGCGACGGCCACCAAACCCACCGGACCATTCACCTTCCTGAGAGCCGGACGCGTCAATCCGGGCAAATGGCCCATGAACATGGACAAGAAGGACCAGACCATGAAAACGTTCAAAGGGGTTCCCGGTCTGACTTCCAGCGCCCTGCCGGAAGGAGTGCGCTCCGAGGATATGTTCAAGAAGGATTTTGAAAAGGGCCAGATGAGCCGGGACATGACTATTTTTGTAGACGACGACGGCAAGGCCTACCACATCTATTCCTCCGAAGAAAACAGCACCACCCACATTGCGGAGCTTACGCCGGACTACACGGAGCACACCGGAAAATTCGTCCGGGCATTTCCAGGCCGCTTCATGGAAGCCCCCGCCATTTTCAAGCACAAGGGCAAATACTACTTTATCGCCTCCGGATGCACCGGCTGGTACCCCAACGCCGCCCGCAGCGCCGTGGCGCCCCGCATTGCCGGACCGTGGACGGAGCTCAAGAATCCCTGCGTAGGCCCCAAGGCCGGCACCACCTTTGGTGGCCAGAGCACCTACATCCTGCCCGTGCAGGGCAAACCCGGCAAATTCATCTTCATGGCGGACATCTGGCGGCCCCAGAACGCCATTGACGGCCGCTACCTGTGGCTGCCCATCCAGTTTGACGGAGACCAGATCAAGCTGGAATGGAAGGATGAATGGAAACTGGAAGACCTGTAACCTCCCCACCCCTCCCTGTTATTCATGAAAACGCTAACGCTTGCCTTTTTTGCCGGACTGGCCTATTGCCTTTCCTCCGTCTCCACGGCTGACACCCCCGTAAAGCACACGTCCTTCAAGCCCGGAGAAATCTGGACGGACAACAACGGCGTCCATATCAACGCCCATGGCGGCGGCATCCTCTATGACAAGGGAACCTACTACTGGTACGGGGAACACAAGGTGGAGGGAGATGCCGGAAACCGCGCCCAGGTGGGCGTGCACTGCTATTCCTCCAAGGACCTGTACAACTGGAAGGACGAGGGAATCGCCCTGAAAGTGGTGGAAGGGGACAACTCCCACCCCATCGCCAAGGGCTGCATTCTGGAACGCCCCAAGGTCGTGTACAACAAGAAGACCAAAAAATACGTGATGTGGTTCCATCTGGAACTCCGGGGCAAGGGATACGGGGCAGCCCAGGCGGGCGTGGCGACGGCCACCAAACCCACCGGACCGTTCAAGTTCCTGAAAGCCGGACGCGTCAATCCGGGCAAATGGCCCATGAATTTGGATAAAAAGGACCAGACCACGGAATTCACCATGGACATGCCCGACTACGTCCGCATCATCAGGCGGGACTTTCCCGGCGGCCAGATGAGCCGGGACATGACCATCTTCGTCGATGATAACGGCAAGGCCTACCACATCTACTCCTCCGAGGGGAACATTACCCTGCACATTGCGGAACTCACGCCGGACTATACCGGGCATAGCGGAAAATACGTCCGGGCCTTCGTCAACCGCTATATGGAAGCCCCCGCCATCTGCAAATACAACGGCAAATATTACATGATCGCCTCCGGATGCTCCGGCTGGGCTCCCAATGCGGCGCGCAGCGCCGTAGCCAACAATATTGCCGGACCATGGACGGAGCTCAAGAACCCCTGCGTGGGGCCCAAAGCCGGCATCACCTTCGGCGGCCAGAGCACCTACATCCTGCCCGTGCAGGGCAAGCCCGGCAAATTCATCTTCATGGCGGACATCTGGCGTCCCAAAAACGCCATTGACGGCCGCTACCTGTGGCTGCCCATGAAATGGGACGGAGACCAGATCAGGCTGGAATGGAAGGATGAATGGACACTGAAGGATCTGTAACCGGTTTCTTCTCCTTCCCATGCAGGATACGATCTACTGCTTCCACTTCCTCGCCAGGAGACAAAAGCGCACCCTGCTCTATGTCCTCTGTTCCATTCCTGCCATTGCCACCATCTGGCTGCTGAATCCTGAATGGCCTTTCTGGGCGGTGTACATTGCCTGGGCCATTGTCTGCACGGCGGCACTGGCTGTGTTATATGCCGCACCTCTCCCTATCCACTGTCCGCATTGCGGATACGCCAGGCTTCATCCCGCTACACAGACGCCGGAGGAACAACGAAGACCGGATACCGGCATTATGCTGACGTGCCGGAGCTGCGCCTCCACCTTCTACACGGACGCCTATATTCCCTGGCCGGGAAAAAGCATCCGCCGCCGTGCCGTTTCCCCGGATGAATGGGATGAACAACCTGCCCATACGCAAACCGGGCCTGTTTCCTCCGGAGAGGGAAACAGGCCGGACAAGTTTTCCTGAATCTTGATGAAAGTCCCGGTTAACGGGCTTTCCTGGAAGCTATCACGTAATTCCTCATGCGCTGGTCGGCGGGAGTGGTGGGGCGCACGCTCGTGACCCACTTGCCATCCTTGTCCTTCTTCTTCACTTCCGTCCTGTCGCGGTAAAGCTTCGCGGAGAAATTATCGGAATCCAGAATCACCGGCCCGGGGCCCTTGGTGACGATGGGAGTCGGCGGAACTTCCGCAACAACAGTCAGGGGCTCACGCAGGGATTCATACCAGTATACCAGTTCCTGCTGGCCCTGGGGATTGTCCGGATAAGGCGCATAGGCTCCATTATTGGCGGAAACCTTCACATAGGCCGGTTCCGGGAACGTAGTCTGGTAAGAAGAGGGGGAACAGGCCCCCAACAGCAGAAATCCGGCGGCGCCGGTAATGATCATGGAATGCAGTTTCATATAGGCATTGGAGTCCCCGGCATCCCGTTCCGTTCAGGCGATGGACAATTCCAAAGCCTTCCCGCATGCCCAAAAAATCTATTAATGATTAACTGGCAAACAAAAATGGACAGAGACGGCTGTTCCCTGTCCATCTTGTTTTATGACTGCCTCCGGTTCCTTATTTCACGTCTTGTTTCTCAGAAACCGCCTCCAGCACCAGGACTTCAAACGGCTGGAGCGTGATGGAAAACGGAGTGCCGGCCCTGATTACTTCCGCTGGCAGGGAATCCCCCTTGGGGGAAGAAAGCCTGTACTCCGCAGGAGCCCCAGCCGGCAGTTCAAACACGGCTGCGGGGTCAAAACTCACTGTCTGCGTTCTGGAAGAGGGATTGCGCAGGGTCAGGATACCCTTCCGCGGGGACCAGGAAGCCCAGCCGTACACCTCCATATCCGCAGGGCTCCCGCCGATCCAATGCGTATCTACCAGCGTATCTCCGTTGGCACGGGTCCATTTGGCGGCGGCGGCCAGCGTATCCCATTCATCCTGCGTCAGCAGGCCGGGAGAAACGTAAATTTCCTGCATCTGCGTACCGGAACCGAAGCCGGACCAGATTTCATTTTTCAAGTCATCTCCCTCCACCTTCTCCAGGTTATGAGCGCGTTTGGTGTAAATGACGCCGTGGGTCATCAGGGAATTGACCGGAAACAAAGGGGATACTTCCACGTTATTCTCGTAAATCTTGGCATCACGGAAAGTCATCCATTGATTGCGCGGCGTTCCCTCTCCCCGGAATTCATGGTCCCAGTTGCCACGCCAGATGGAATCTGCAATTCCAAACCAGAAGGGGGAAGCCCAGGTCCCCGTGGTCAGGTTCACATACAGGTCCGGCCGCACGCCGCGCAATTCTTCAATCAAATGGATAATCGCTTCAAAATCACTGGAGAACCTGCTGCCCGGAACCTGGGTTTCCACACTGGACGTGCCGTCAAACTTGAAATGATTAACGCCATTCTCCCTGATCATGTGTACGCACATGTCCCTGAAATAGTTGTAATACCTGGAACCTGCCAGGGCGAAGCCAACCTCATTCGTTTCAAACTTTCCATTGGCCGCCTTCAGGCGGTTATTCCTGGGGTCTCCATAACCACCCCACGGAGAGAGCCACACCCCGGGAGCCGCGCCGAAAGATTCTGCGGCCTGACGCACCTTGTGGAATTCGTCTGGAAAATCCTTATTGAATTTCCAGAGGGTCTCCGTATCGTCCCAGCCGTCATCCATCATAAAGGAATCCATCACTACACCGCGTTTTTTCACGAGTTCCCGGCCGTAGGTATTGATCACATCCAGGGCTTTTTTCTCGGAATAGCGGTCAAAATAGCCGATATCGTACCACGTGTTATAATTCAGGAACGCGCCGTAGGGCCTCGCGCGCTCCTGATTCAGATAATCCACCTGAAAAGCGCGCCTCAACTGTCCGGGCGCGGCCACGCCTACCACGGCGGAAACAGTTACAGACGCACAGGCCGGAATATCCAGACGGCGTTCCATCTGGGCCTGGATGCGGCCGTCCTTCTCTGCCCGGTTTACGGACATGGGATGTTCCACGCCCGCAAAAAGCGTGCCGCCGGAAGCCGTAACGGGAGCCCCCTTGACGGATCCCATCACCCGGCCATCCGGAGCTGACAGGTCAAGCAGCCTGATCACGCGGACGGCGGCGGGAAGATGCCGGGCCTCCACCTTCAGGGAAAGGCGCACGTACGGGGAGCCTTCCCGCACCTCCGCCGTCCAGAGAAGAGCCAGTCCATCCCTGTTCCCCACAAAGGGAACGGTCACACGCTGACCGGGGCGGCGGTCCGCCAGACGGCGGGCGTCCGGCCGGGCGGGAATCTTCTCCACACTGGGCGTGCGAGCCATGAAATCACGGGCGGAAAACTTTTTATAGCGGGATTTGATTTCCTTCCTGGGCGCGTTTTTGCTTTCAATCGTCACTTCCGGACGCAAATCCTTCTCTTCATCCACCACCATGAGGGCAAAAATATCGGGCCCCAGCCTGTAGGAACGGCCGTTCACCTTGTCATGGAACACAGCGTCTGCAAACGTATTACCCGTCACGCGCACATCCAGGCCGACTTTTTCATTCCCGATGGGGAACAGGGAACTGTCCACGGCGGCGGGAGCAGGAGAAACGGGGGGAACCGCATGAGCCGGTTCCGCTCCCGGGGACGGCAGGCACACGACGGCGGCCAGCGCCACGCCCATGCTTTGTATTGTATGGCTATTCATCTTCAATTATAGGCAATGGAAAATATTCAGATCCTGAAAAAGGCATGGAACCGCCACCGGATCCTTCCACCTTTCCGGAATAATCCAGTCAATCATGTACCGGACAGGCAAGGCAAGATTAACAAAAACAATTCCTCTTCCAACAAGAAAAAAGAATACCTGCCGTGAACGTCCTTCCGGATCAAACATGAGAAAACGCTCCTCCGATCATGCACAACGCTACTCCGGCCGCCAGCCGCCATTTAATACTCATGTTGTCCCTGTTCTCTTTCTTCCGGCCACACCGCACGAGCCGCCATCATGTCATCATCCCGATTTCACGCCTTTTTCATTTCAACGGGCAACCGCATGAAGGAAAGGAGCTTGCCGGGAACACGGAGGCATGGTTGAATGGCGCCTGCTCCCATGATTACGGATTTCCGGCTGAAAGTTTTTGAAACCGTTGCGCGGCGGCTCAACTTTACCCGCGCGGCGGAAGAATTGTTCATCACCCAGCCGGCCGTTACCCGCCATATCAAGGAGCTGGAGCGCCTGCTTGACGCGCGCCTGTTCAAGAGGGAGGGCCGCGGCATCGCCCTGACGACGGAAGGCAGCCGGCTGCTGGCCCATTCCCGCCGCATTCTGAAAGAATATGAGGCCCTGGAGGAAGACCTGTCTTCCGGCCGGGATGCTCCCATCTCCGGAGAATTAAGCCTCGGGGCCAGTTCCACCATGTCCCAGTACGTGCTGCCCCCCCTGCTGGCCCTCTTCAACCGCCACTATCCGGGAATACGGATACAGCTGAAAAGCGGCAATACGGAAGAGATGGAGCAGGCCGTGCAGCATGAAGCCGTTCACCTCGGCATCGTGGAAGGCACGGCGACGCGGACGGACCTGCATTACCAGCCCTTCATGGAAGATGAAATCATTCTGGCGGGGGGAACTCATGCCGCAGCCCCCCGGGAAGGCCTTTCCCTTTCCCAACTGTCCAGCCTTCCCCTCCTGATGCGGGAGCCGGGGTCCGGCACGCGGCGGGTGGTGGAGGAAGCCCTGAAAAACCACGGAATCAACACTTCCGGGCTTCGCGTCCTGATGACCCTGGGCAATACGGAGAGCATCAAGCTGTATCTGGCGCATTCGGACGCCTGCTCGTTTCTTTCCACCCTCGCAGTCCGGGAAGAACTTAAACGCGGCGATTTGAAAAAAATCCACGTCCGCCAGTTGGAAATCCGCCGCTCCTTCCATTTTGCCACAGGGCATGGAGACCATAGCAGAATCAACGAGTTATTCATCAAATTCTGCCGGAACTATTATAACAAAATCTAATTGTCTATAAGAATTTCTGATTAGATTTTATAATGATAGTGGGGTATATCTCCCCCGCATTCGCTCCAGGGCGTCTTCATCCGGACGTTTCCGGCGGCAGTGCTCATCATTCTACAGCTCATGTCTCCCAAACACCTAGCCAGTCCCCTCAACGGCATTCTGCTTATTGTCCTGTTCTCTTTTTCCGCTTTTTATATTGCGGATTTTGAATGGGTGAAACACCTCTCCTTCAGCCCGCTGATCGTCGGCATTGTGCTGGGGATGCTTTACGCCAACAGCCTGCGCAACCATCTTCCGGAACCCTGGGTGCCGGGCATCCAGTTCTGCACCAAGCAGGTGCTGAGAACCGGCATTGTGCTGTACGGATTCAAGCTGACGTTTCAGAGCGTGATTGACATCGGCGGTGCGGCTCTGCTCATTGACATGATTGTCGTCACCCTTACCATTCTGCTGGGGGTGGGACTGGGACGGCTGCTGAAAATGGACCGGGATACGGCCCTGCTGACCTCCATCGGCAGTTCCATTTGCGGAGCCGCGGCCGTACTGGGCGCGGAACCTGTGGTGAAAAGCAAGCCGTACAAGGCGGCCGTGGCCGTTTCCACCGTCGTCATCTTCGGGACCATCTCCATGTTTCTGTATCCGGCCCTGTTCCGGACCGGAATGCTGGAACTGACGACAGAACAGATGGGGCTTTTTACGGGAGCCACGCTGCATGAAGTGGCCCACGTGGTAGGCGCAGGGAACGCCATGGGGCAATCCATTTCCGACTCGGCCATCATCGTCAAAATGATCCGGGTCATGATGCTGGCCCCCGTCCTGGTCATTCTGAGCATTATCCTGGCACGCCGGGATTCCGCGAACGGCACAAAGGAAGGAAAAAGAAAAATCACCATCCCCTGGTTTGCCTTCCTGTTCCTGGCCGTCATCGGCTTCAATTCCCTCCATCTGCTTCCCTCCGGACTGGTGGACGCCATCAATTCCCTGGATACGTTCCTGCTGACCATGGCCATGACGGCTCTGGGCGCGGAATCCAGCTTTGAAAAGTTCAAGAAAGCCGGAGCGCGGCCTTTCCTGCTTGCAGGCCTCCTGTATGTCTGGCTCTTCTTCGGCGGTTACTGGCTGGTCAAACTGATTAGCTTCTAAACGAATAGGGAAAGCCACAGGCCTCTGCAGCAACCGAAATTCGCACGACCGCCAGAACGTACTGGCATTCAGTAAAAAGAGTCCGCTAACGCTCAGATTTTTTATTTTATGGCCGGAGAAGCCTGGGGCGCTCTCCGGCCCACCGGAACCATTCCTCTTTTAACCCCATAAAAATTCATAGCCAAACCATTTGGAAACGCTATAGTACACGTACCCAGTTTCTAAAACCAATGGCAACCAAATTATTCATTCCCGGACCCACCGAAGTAGCACCTGAAGTACTCGCCGCCATGAGCGGCCCGATGATGGGTCACCGATCCAAGGCGGCTTCCGCCCTGCAGCGCCGCATTTCCGACAATCTGCGCCGCATTCTGCTGACGGAACAGGAAATCCTGCTTTCCACTTCTTCCGGTACGGGCCTGATGGAAGGCGCCGTGCGCTCCTGCACCGCCAAGCGCGCCGCCATTTTCTCCGTGGGCGCCTTTGGCGACAAATGGTACAAGATTGCTACGGGCAACGGCGTTCCCGCCGATATTTTCAAGAGCGAACTCGGCCAGCCCACCACACCGGAAATGGTGGATGCCGCCCTGTCCACAGGCAAGTACGATACGATCTGCATCACGCATAATGAAACTTCCACCGGTATTCAGAACCCTGTGGAAGAAATCTCGGAAGTACTTAAAAAGTATCCGGACATCGTATGGTGCATGGACGCCGTCAGCTCCGCCGCCGGCTCCCGGATTGAAACGGACAAGCTGGGTGTGGACGTCCTGGTGACTTCCACCCAGAAAGCCCTGGCCCTTCCTCCCGGCATGGCCATCTGCACGCTGTCCCAGAAGGCCTATGAACGTACCGCTTCCGTGCCCAACCGCGGCTGTTACTTTGACCTGCGTTCCATTTACGACACCATCCAGAAGAAGGATTACCAGTACACGAACACCCCCTGCGTCTCCATCATGTACGCCATGGACCTCCAGCTCCAGCGCATTATGCAGGAAGGCGTGGAAAACCGCTTTGCGCGCCATGAAGCCATGGCCGAATTCGTGCGCTCCTGGGCGGATGAATATTTCAGCGTTTTCGCCAACCGTGACCACCTCTCCCGCACCCTGACGGTCATCAGCAACACACGGGACATTGACGTTGCAGCCCTGAACAATGTGCTGATTGAACGCGGCATGCAGCTGGGCAACGGTTACGGAGACCTGAAGAACAAAACCTTCCGCATCGCCCACATGGGTGAGCTGACCATGGACGACATGCGTTCCATTACGTCCAACATCGTGGACATCCTGAAGCTCAAGTAATTCCTCCTGACTCCCCTCTTTCCCGGCCACGCCGGGAAAGAGGGCGCTGCTCCGCATGTCCCTGCTGCTGAACAGCCTTCCGGGGAAAGGGGAACTTGCCCGCCTTCTCCGGACCTGCCCCCGGGTGTTCTCGAATCGTCAGACGCCCCATGCGGCATCTGCTGTTGTTCATTGCGGCATGTATTCCGGCGGGGCTTGTCTCCGGCCTCCGTGCGCTATATCATCGCTTCCATCGTTAACTTCTTGTATTCTCTCACGTTCTCATGTCCACTCTCCATCCCTTCCCCGCCCTGCGTCCCCCCCGGGAACTGGCTGCGCAGGTTTCCTCACTCCCCTATGACGTCATGAACCACCGGGAGGCCAAAGACATGGCTGCCGGGAATGACGCATCCTTCCTCCATATCTGCCGCTCCGACATTGATACGAGCGAAACCGCCATCCATGACCCGGAAACCTATGCCAAGGCCAGGGAAAACCTGGAGGCATTCGTGCGCAAGGGCTACCTGGTGCGGGATAAAGCGCCGTCCTTTTACATTTACCGCCAGATCATGTGGGGCCGTGTGCAAACGGGCATCGTGGGCTGCGCCTCCGTGGACGAATACGCCAACGGCGTCATCAAAAAGCATGAGCTGACCCGCAAGGAAAAGGAGCAGGACCGCATTGAACATTTTGACGCCTGCTCCGCCCAGACGGAACCGGTCTTCCTGGCTTACCGGAAACACGAGGGCCTTTCCGGCATCATCCGGGAATGGATCAAGTTCCACAAACCGGAATATGACTTCACGACGGACGACGGCGTCACCCACATCCTGTGGCCCGTTTCCGATCCCGATACGGTGGAGGCCATCCGGAAAGGCTTTGAAGAAGTGGATGCCCTGTACATTGCGGACGGCCACCACCGCACGGCCTCCAGTGCTGCCGTTTCCTCCAGACGGCGCCAGGAACATCCGGGCTACACGGGGCAGGAAGAATTCAACTACCTGATGGCGGTGGTTTTCTGTGACGAAGACCTTTTTATCATGGATTACAACCGGGTCGTGCGCGACCTGAACGGACTGACCCGGGAGGAGTTCATGGAAAAGCTCCAAAACTCCTTTGACGTGGTTCCCGTGGAAACCGTTCCCAGAGAAGGGTACTCCCCCCGCGCCAAACATGAATTCGGCATGTACCTGGAGGGCCGCTGGTATTCCGTCACCGCCGTGCCGGGAACCTTCCCTTCGGACCATCCCATTGAAAGCCTGGACTGCGCCATTCTCCAGGCGAATGTGCTCGCCCCCATCCTGGGCATTGAAGATCCCCGCACGAGCAACCGCATTGACTTCGTAGGCGGCATTCGCGGCCTGGGCGAACTGGAACGCCGCTGCAGCGGTGAAATGACGCTGGCCTTTTCCCTGTACCCCGTCACCATGGACGACCTTTTCCGCGTGGCGGACGCCGGAGAAATCATGCCGCCCAAGTCCACCTGGTTTGAGCCCAAGCTCCGCAGCGGACTTTTCGTCCATACCATTGAACAATAATTTTCCTACCACACACCAACATGAACAAGGTTCTTATTCCCACCAAACTCTCCGACGTTGCGGCCAATACGCTTAAAACGGCCGGTTATGAAGTCATTCAGGACGCGGATACTCCCCTGGAAAAGCAGGCAGCCTCCCATCCGGACACCGTGGCCCTGATCGTGCGCAGTGAAAAAGTCACTCCGGAAATCATGGACGCCCTGCCGTCCCTGAAACTGGTCATCCGCGCCGGAGCCGGCTACGACAACATCGACATCGTGTACGCCCGCAAGAAAAACGTGGACGTCATGAACACCCCCGGCGCCAATTCCAATGCCGTGGCGGAAGAAGTGGTGGCGATGATTCTGGCGTATTACCGCCACATCGTCCAGGCGGATACCACCACCCGCGCCGGACTGTGGGAAAAGAAAAAGTACATGGGCAACGAGCTGACCAAGAAGACCGTGGGCATCATCGGCCTGGGCAACATCGGCCGCAACCTCGTCAAACGCCTCCAGGGGTTTGAACCCACCCTCCTGGGTTATGACCACTTCCTGGCCCGGCAGCGCGCCCTGAACATCGGGGTCACCCCCACCAGCATTGAAGACATTTTCTCCCAGTGCGACATCATCACCCTGCACGTTCCGGGCGGCCCCTCCACCCACCACATGGTGAATGCGGACCTCCTGTCCAGCATGAAGGACGGGGCCGTGCTCATCAACTGCTCCCGCTACGGGGTCGTGGATGAAGAGGCTCTGGCCGCCGTCAGGGCATCCGGCAAAAAGATCGGCTACCTGACGGACGTGCATCCCAAGGACGCTGCCGGAGACAAACCCTCCGCCGCCGTAGCGGACCTGATCCTGCCCCACCTGGGCGCCAACACACAGGAAGCCAACACGAAGGCGGCCAAGCGCGCCGCGGAACAGATGGTGGCCTATTTTTCCGATGGGGACACCTCCTGCGTGGTAAACGGGGAATCCCCCAACGGCCTCAATCCGGCCCATCTCCAGCTCGCCTTCCTGCTTGCCGCCCTGGCGCGCAACGCCGGCGGCAACAAGCCCATCCGCCGCGTGGAATGCACTTTTTACGGCAATCTGCGCGTATTCCGCAAATGGTTTACAGCCCCCATCCTGGAAGGGCTGCTGCCGCATGCGGAAAAAGGCCTCATGCCTGCGGCAGCAGAGGAATCCCTGCGCGAGCACGGCATCGTCTTCAAGGCACGGGAACCGAAGGACGACAAGCCCTATGAAGATTCCATCACACTGGACATAGCCATGGAAGAAGACGGAGAATACGTCTCCACCAGCGTGCGCGGCGTGGTTACGGAAGGCATCCCCATGGTCTCCCGCCTCAACAACTTTAACGGACTGTATGCAGACCTGCGTGGCACCACGCTGTTCCTGCGCTACAAGGACCGTCCCGGCATCATCGCCACCATCGGGGCGGCCCTGTACTCCAACGGCATCAACATTGACAACATCGCCGCACCCGCCGACCATGCCACCCGGGAAGCTCTGGCCGTGCTTAAGACCAATAAGCCCGTTTCCGACGAGCTGCTGAACAAGATTGCGGAAGAGATAGACGCCATCTCCGCCTTCTCCCTGAATCTTTAACCGGAAAAGGAACGCTTCCGGTGTCTTCCGGAATGCCGCTTTCCACACAGCCCGCTTCTGCGCCCTCCCCGGCAGGAAGCGGGCTGCATTTATTTCTGCCATGTTGACAAGGCTCCCTCCTTTTTGTACTTTTACCCGAATCGTTGGAACACTCTCATGCGCTACATCCTGCTTCTGCTGACTATTTTAACTGCCGGATTCTCCGTCTGGTACTATCAAAACCGCATCTCCCCGGAAGGACAGGAACTGGCCGCCCGGAAAACGGCTATGGAACAGGACGCCGTCATTCTGGAGAAAACCGTCAGCCAGACCAGGAAAAAGCTGGACGACACCCAGGACGCTACACGGGCTGCGGAAGAAGCCATGGATAAATTCCAGGAAACCTATCTTGAGCAGCAAAGGCAGAAACAGCAGGAAGCGCTGGATGCCGCTTATCAGAAAAACATGGCAAGCCAGCAGGAGGAAGTGGAGGAACACAATCAGAAAATTGACCAGCTGCGCCAGCGCAGGAGCAAGCAGAAGGAAAATTCCCAAGCCGCCAGGGAAGAATTGCTGCAGAAGAAGGAAGGAATGAAAGCCATGCTCGCCAAATTAGCCGAAAAGCAGCGGAACGTTCAAAAGGAACTGGAACAGGCGCAAGGCGAACTCTCCAAGAACCGTGAAGAAGCTAAATCCAAAAAGAAATTTTCCGGAGCCGCTCCCCAAAAGGAAAATATTGCAGAACTTCAGGCGCAAATGAACCGCATCCGCCAGGCGGCCGCCGCCACGAAGAAAAAAATGAACCTCCTGAACACCTCTCTGGAAGCCCTGGAGGAAAAAGCGGGCAGACAGGAGATCCAGATGCAAAAAGCGGAAGAAAAACTGACCGAACAAAAAAACAAGGTCCTGACCGACGACAGCCATGAAAGCGTTGCCGCCACGGACCTGGGAGATGACGAGCTTCTGGCTACAGCCGACTACCGGGAGCAATCCAAAGCCGTCCGGGAAGCTCTGGAAAAGGCCAGGAAAGAGGAAGAACAGGCCTCCCTGGCTTATGATGGGGCACGGGCGGAAATGCACAGGGCCTCCAGAGACGAGGTAAAAAAAATGGAGAAGGAGGAAAAAGACCATGCCTCCTTCCAGAAGCTGTTCACGGCAGCTTCCTCCGTGGTGGGTTTTATCCTTCTCCTGTTCACCGTAGGGGCCTTCCGGCGCAGCAATGGTTAACCCGCCCGGGAGAAACCGGAAACACTGCATGAAGGACATGTCCTGGATCCTATTCCGCTCTTCCGGCAGCCTCCGCAGGGAGGCGTTGACGGGCGGCAGAGTTATGATAGTCTCAGGCCAGCCTGATCATGCTCACACTGGCACAGCTTAACGGACACCCGGAAATCTTTCATTCCATCCAGGGGGAGGGCGTCTCCCAGGGGACTCCCTGCGTTTTTCTGCGCCTGGCGGGCTGCAACCTGGCGTGTTCCTGGTGTGATACGGCGTATTCCTGGAACGGGTCGGCTCCTGTCGTACGGCTCAAGCCCGGAACGGTGGCGGAACTGGTGCTCCATTATCCTTGCCGCCGCCTGGTCCTGACGGGAGGGGAACCGCTGATCCAGCAGAAAGCCCTTCCCGCCCTGCTCCGTCTTCTGCCGGAACATGACGTGGAGATGGAAACCAACGGCACCATCATGCCGGAGGATGAACTGCTGGAACGCATTGAACAATTCAATGTGTCGCCCAAACTCCCCCACTCCGGCAATGACGCCGCCAGAGCCTGGAAGCCGGACATCCTGCGCCGGCTGGCGGCCACGGAAAAAGCCTGGTTCAAATTTGTAGTGGCGTGCGAGGATGACGTAAAAGCCATCCTTCAGCTGGCTTCCGAGGCCGGCATTCCCGCAGAACGCATCCTGATCATGCCGCTGGCCTCCACCCGGGAGGAACTGAACGCCATGCGTGCGCAAACGGTAGCATGGTGCCTCCGCTACGGCCTCCGTTTTTCAGACCGCCTGCACATTGCCATTTGGGGCAGCAAAAAGGGCGTCTGAAGACGCCCTTCACCATCTCTGGAAAGGGGAAGCACTTTTACAACTCCCGCAAGCCTTTCCGGCCTCAACATCCCATCATTTCCGGCGGTCAGGCCTTCTGCTTCAGGTCCAGCAGCATCTGGGCGTTGCTGGGATACTTGTTCAGGAAGAACAGGAAGCGTTCCATGGCTTCCACAGGCTTGTGCCCTGCCAGAGCACGGCGGATCAGATTCATCTTGTACAGCCATGCTTCCGGCATGATCAGCTCTTCCCGGCGCGTTCCGGATTTCAGGATATCCACGGCAGGGAAGATATACTGCTCCGCAATGCGGCGGTTCAGCACAAGCTCCATGTTGCCCGTTCCCTTGAACTCCTGGAAAATCAGGTCGTCCATGCGGCTGTTGGTTTCCACCAGGGCAGTGGCGATGATCGTCAGGGAACCGGCCTGGCGTGTATTGCGGGCGGCGGCAAAAAGGCGCCGGGGCATTTCCAGCGCACGGGCATCAATGCCGCCCGACATGGTGCGTCCGCTTCCCTTGTCCGCATTATTATAAGCACGGGCAAGGCGTGTGATGGAATCCATCAGCAGGAAAACATGCTGGCCGGCTTCCACAAGCCGTTTGGCGCGTTCAATGCAAAGCTCCGCCATGCGGCAATGATCGCGCACCTTTCCGTCATTGGAAGAGGCGTACACCTCGGCTCCGGGGAGGGAACGCTTGAATTCCGTCACTTCTTCCGGACGTTCGTCCACCAGCAGCACCATCAGGTGAATGGAATCCTTGTAATTCTCCAGAATGGCCTCCGCCATGTGCTGCAGCAGCGTCGTCTTTCCCGCGCGGGGGGGGGAAACGATCAAACCGCGCTGGCCGCGGCCGATGGGGGCAATCAGGTCCAGCGTGCGCGTAGTATAGCGTTCCGGACGGGTTTCAAAGGAAATGCGCTTGTTCGGATTGACCGCTTTAAGTTCTTCAAAATGCGGGGTCTTGCGCGCCTTTTCAGGAGCATCCCCGTTGATGGTGGCAATCTCCGTCAGAAGAATGCCGCGGTCATGGCGGCAGGCCTGCCCGTGCACCCATACGGCAGGACGCAGGCCGAACTTGCGAATCATGTCCTGCGGAACGTACACGGCTTCCGCAAAGGCGTCAAAATCATTGTCAGGTTTTCTTAAAAAGCCGAATCCCTTATTCGTGATCTCCAACAGGCCGTCCACCGGTTCCGGAGGTCCCAGCTCACGGGGAGCATTATTCTGGGGAGCCGTCCCTTCCTGGTGGTTATTGTTCCAGCGGTTTTTAACCCGGTCATTGCCGTTCCTGCCATTGCGGCCGTCCTGGCGGTTGTTCCGGTTCTTGTTGAAACGGTCATTGTTATTACGACGGTTCTGCTTGTCAAAGCGCTGCCGTTGCGGCTCATTCGGTCGATAGGAATCCCGGGCGCCATCTCCGGAGAAATCCGCTGCGCCTTCCTGCACTACCTTGATGGACGGGCTGGAAATACCTTCATCCGCCGCCGTCTCCTGCAGACGCGGTTTTCTTACAAACCTCTGGCGGATCACCTTGGGCCTGCCTTCGCCGGACTGTTCCGGAGAGGGCTCCGCAGGAGCGGCAGGCGGCACGGAAGGCACCATGGGAACGGCCGCTTCCACCCCGGCGCCCTGGGGGGCATCGCTTTCAGGAGCAACTGTCTTAATAGAACGCTTGCGCACCGGTTTGACGGCAGCCTCCGTTACGGGAGCGTCAGAAGTGCCGCCCATTTCCGGAACTTCCTCCACGGGCTTCTTGCGGGGACGTCCGCGCCTCGGCTTGGCCGGGGCTTCCGCCGTCTCTTCCACAGCCGGAATCTCAGGGTCGCTTTTGCGTACAGCCTTTTTCTTCTGCGGCGCATCCTCCATCCCTTCAACCGCCGTTTCCGGCACCTTCTTCCTTACCGTTCGCTTGCGGGGAACAGGGGGAGAACCCTCTTCCCGGGTGAAAGACTCCGCGGCAGCCTGGGCGGCTTCGGGAGTTTCCGCCGCAGACTTGACTCTGCGGACAACACGTTTTTTGGGAGCCGGCTCCGGAGAAGCGTGTTCCGGAGTCAAATCTGGGGGAGTATCAGACATGGAAAAAAAATTGGACTGCAACAACAGGCGTCTCCTGGAAGACAACGGCGTTAGTCAAGCTGTTCGAGGATTTCTTCCGCCACGTCGAAATTGGAGAAGACGTTCAGTGCGTCGTCGTAGTCGTCCAGCGCTTCGTACAGGCGCAGGGCGGACTTCGCCGTTTCCAGATCATTAATCACGGAAACATTCTGGGCTACGGAAATCAGCTTCATGGAAATCACCGTATGGCCGGCCTCACGCAGGGCGGCGCACACATTATTCAATTCCGTCGGGTCCGTTACAAACACCCATTCATTGTCGGAATCTCCCTGTTCTACATCGTCCGCGCCGCATTCCAGAGCCAAATCCATCGCGGAATCATCCGTAAGGCCTTCCGCCATGATGCGGGCCTCTCCCTTGCGTTCAAACTGGTAGGCCACGGAACCGGGCGTGCCGATGCTGCCGCCATTCTTGGTAAACAGCGTGCGCAGCTCGGAAGCGGAACGGTTCGTGTTGTCCGTAGCCACTTCAATCAGGAAAGCCGTACCCGCCGGACCATAACCTTCATAGGTGATCTCCTGAATGGTTGCGCCGCCCAATTCCCCGGTGCCTTTCTTAATGGCCCGTTCAATATTTTCCTTGGGGGTGGACACAGCCTTGGCACCGTCAATGGCGGCGCGCAGGCGGGGGTTCAGATCCGGATCTCCGCCGCCGCTCTTGGCGGCCAGCATGATTTCATGGGCAAAGCGGGCAAAAACCTTGCCCTTCTTGGCGTCTTCCTTAGCCTTAACGTACTTGATCTTAGACCATTTATTATGTCCGGACATAGAATTGGGAATAATAGTAAGTGAATGTGGAAAGAGACAAACTAACAAGCGGAACTGTTCTTCAACCCGGGCGAACACATTGTCTTTCGCAAATACCACGGAGGAAGGAAATCAGGGTGCGGCTATCCGTAAATAGGTTACAGGGAGGCCGGCTACTCTGCCGGGGGGACACGCCGCGCTCCCGCAAGGGGTTGCGGCCACCGCTTGGCAGTCACTCTCAACACATGCAAAATAACGTATTTCCTGGCATTGGCAACACTTTTTTAGGTCACGGAAGCACCGGAGCATCCCCAAGGAACCGGATCAAGAATTCCTTTATCAGTCTTGAGAAATTATTCCACGGAAAGATCGCCGTTCCATTTAATTTGATGGAAGAGCGGGCACCTTCGGGAAAAAGTGAACAAGCCGCCCCATTCTTCCCCGCCAATCCGCTTCACACTCCATTATTTCCCCTTCATTTTCTTGAACTTGGACGAAGCACTCCTTCTCACGTTCAATCGGCCGCCTTTAAAAATTCCCTTCAACACTTTTGGCTCTTCCGGTTTACTGGCATGTTCAACGCGTCTTGTCCGTTAGAAGCCAATCCAAAAAATATTCAAATTGAGCATCCATGTTAAAAATACCCACACATTCCGCTTCACTCCTTTCCGGAAGAACGCATATTCCGTCATGGAACACAGCGGAAGTTCAACGCCGCCTGTGTTATCATTGACTAAGAAACGGGAGCGGTCTTAGATGGGCTTCTGTCTCTTTTCTCTGTCTTATGGATCAAGCAGCGCACCAGGAAAAAAAACACGCGGCCTTCTCGTCCGTCCTGTGGTCCGCCTTTTTGACGGGGATCAAACTCTGGGCCGGTATCGTAACGGGCAGCTTGGGCATTATCTCCGAAGCCCTGCACAGCGGCCTGGACCTGATGGCTGCGGCCATGACTTTTTATGCCGTGAAGGTGGCTGCCCGGCCAGCCGACGAGAGCCACCCTTACGGGCATGAGAAGGTGGAGAACCTTTCCGCACTGGCGGAAACGGCCCTGCTCCTGATCACCTGCGCGTGGATTGTCTGGGAGGCCGTGGACCGTCTGTTTTATAATGAAGCGGAGATCACGCTCACTTGGTGGGCCTTTGCCGTGGTGGCCGTCTCCCTGCTGGTGGACGTAAACCGCTCCGCTATGCTCCGCAGGGTAGCCAGAAAGCATAAGAGCCAGGCCCTGGAGGCGGACGCCCTTCATTTTACCACGGACATCTGGTCTTCCGCGGTGGTGCTGCTGGGGCTTTTCTGCGTGTGGCTGGCCCATCTGGTTCCCGCGGATTCCATCTGGCACGGCCTGCTGGAAAAGGCGGACGCCATAGCGGCCCTGTTTGTGGCGGCCCTGGTCTGTTCCGTGGCCTTCGGCCTTGCCAAACGCTCCATTCACGCCCTGATGGACGGGGGATCTTCCGCCCTGACGCACCAGGTGCTGGCCGCCATGAAGAAGAACGCCCCGGATTATCCGGTCAAGCGCATCCGTCTGCGTGACGGCGGCGCGCGCATTTTTGTGGAGCTGGACGTGGAAGCGCCGGCGGAATTGCATGTGGATGACGCTCATGACGTAGCGGAGTCCATCGAAGGCATCGTGAAGTACGAGCTACCGGAAGCTGACGTCATCGTTCACATTGAACCCGCACAAGAGAATTTTTCCAACATGGAGCCGGACACGATCGTCCACCGGCTGGCCCTGCGCCACCATGTCCGCATCCACGGTTTTTACGCCGGCAGGGGGAAACATGCGCCTTGCTATTTCATGGATGTGGAGATTCCGGCAGACTGGCCTCTGGAACGCGGCTACCAGGTGGTAAAGGAGTTCAGGAATTCCGTCCTGCATGCGCTCAAGCCGGAAAAGGTGATCTGCCGCATTGAACCGGACTGCCGCGACATGAAGGCGAACGCCATTCCGGAACATGTTCCCCCGGAGGAAGTGCGCCTGAAGGTGAACCTCATCCTTCAGCAGAACAGGAATATCTGCAAGGTTCTCAAACTGGACCTGGCACGGGAGGACAATTTCCCGACATTGACGTGCGTGTGCTCCGCGGACGGAGCCCTGAGCATCCGGGAATGCCACCAGATCGCCTCACAGCTGGAGGACCAGATAGAAAACGCCCTGCATCACCTGGGCCGCGTTACCGTCATCTTGAAACCGACCCAATAAAACAGCATTTACTTCCATTCCAAAAAACTGCTTTCCCGCCGCCATGAAACAAAACAAATATGACGATAACGTTTTTTTCCAGAAATACAGCCGGATGGACCGCTCCGTCAAGGGATTGGACGGAGCCGGAGAATGGAAAACGCTGGAACGGCTGTTGCCGGATTTCCGTGACAAACACGTTCTGGACCTGGGATGCGGATTCGGCTGGCACTGCCGGTATGCGGCGGAACACGGGGCGGCCTCCGTCCTGGGGGTGGACATTTCCTCCAAGATGATCGCCAAGGCCAGAGCCATGGGAAATGAAGGCATTATTGAGTACCGCTGCATGCCCATGGAGGATATCCGGCTGCCGGAAGCCTCCTTCGACATTGTTCTCAGCTCCCTGGCCTTCCATTACACGCCGGATTTCAACCAGGTCTGCCGGAATGTCTCCCATTGGCTCAAGCCGGAAGGCGTTTTTGTTTTTTCCGTGGAGCATCCCGTTTTCACCGCCCAGGGCACGCAGGACTGGCATTACGGAGAGTCGGGACAGATCATGCACTGGCCCGTAGACCGTTATTTCATGGAAGGGCCGCGGCAAGCTGTTTTTCTGGGAGAAGAAGTGACCAAATACCACAGGACGCTTACCTCTTATCTTGGCGCTCTGGCCTCAAACGGATTCGAAGTCACTGCGCTGGAGGAACCGCGCCCCTCCCGGGAATTTCTGGATTCCGTTCCCGGCATGCAGGAGGAACTGCGCCGTCCCATGATGTTGATTATCTCCGCCCGCAAAAAGTAGCGCCGGGGATATCAGCCTCCCAGCACCTCCCTGTCCAGTTCAGCACGGATGCGCTGGCGTTCGGAAACGATCTGTTCGTCGTCCGCACCGCCTTCCCGCAGGAAGTATTCCGCCATGGACAGGGCCACTTCCGACTCCGAGGAGAAGACCTGGGTGGCGCCGGCTTCCTTCAGCACGTCCACGTCCCTCATGTATTTGGTGTGAATCATCACGTCAATGTGCGGGTTAAGCTCCAGAGCCATTTCCACGATTTCCCTGGCATCCGGAATGGAGGCGGACAGAATCAGGCTTTCTGCATATTCAATGCCCGCATGGCGCAGGATTTCCCGCTGCCTGGCATCCCCGTAAACAATGTCTCCGCCCTGTTCCCGTATAGCTGTGACCGTATCTATGTTCATTTCCACAATGACGACTTCCACTCCGTTGTCATTTAATATCCTTTTAAGCATGCGCCCTGTGGGGCCAAAGCCCACCAGCACCACGCGCCGTGCGTCCGGCAACGGCGGGTCCATGCTGTTCTCCCCGCCCATGCCGGCAAGGCCGATGCCACGCTTTTGCAGCCACTTGACCACAGGACCGATCTGGCGGTACAGGATGGCATTCAGGGAAATGGAAACCACGGACGCCAGAATGATGGCCTGATTGGCGTCCGGCGGCAAAATGTTGTACATCAATCCTATCCCGGCAAGAATGAAGGAAAATTCCCCCACCTGCGCCAGGGCCACGGATACGCTCAGAGCCAACGGCAGCGGACGCCTCAGGCACCGCACCACCACATAGGCCGCCAGCGGTTTGCCTATCATCACCACGGCCAGCGTCGCCAGGGCCAGCGGCCAGCAATCCCCCACGGACATCGGGTCAAACATCATGCCTACGGAAACAAAGAAAAGCACCGCAAAGGCATCCCTCATCAGCATGGCTTCCGCCGCTGCGCGCGCGCAGAAGTCCGATTGTCCGACGACCATTCCCGCCAAAAACGCGCCAAGCACCATGGAAGCGCCAAAAAATTCCGCGGAGCACACCGCCACGCCCAGCGCAATGACCAGCACGGCCAGCGTGAACAAATCCCGTGCTCCCGTCCGCGCCACATAGCGCAGCACCAGCGGAATAATCTTTTTCCCGGCAAACAGCGTCAGGGCCACCAGCAGGGACAGCTTGACGAACATCCAGCCCAGTTCCGTGAGAATGCCGCTCCAGTCTTCAGCCCCGCTCTGGCGCGCCTCCATCACAGCGGGAATAAGCACCAGCAGCAGGATGGTGAACAAGTCTTCCACCACCAGCCAGCCCAGGGCCACATGGCCGCCCGGCGTGTGAAGATTCTGGTTGTCTTCCAGCACCCGCGTAAGCACCACCGTACTCGCCACGGAGATGGCCATGCCGAATACGAGCCCGGAAATCGTGGACCACCCGAACAACCACCCTACCATCACCCCCAGCACGGTAGCCACGGATATCTGAACAACGGCCCCCGGCACCGCCACCCTCTGCACGGCAATCAGATCCTTCAAATGAAAATGCAGCCCCACTCCGAACATCAGCAGAATGACGCCCAGCTCCGCAAATTGTTCCACCGTATGGGAGTCCGCTACAAATCCCGGTGAATACGGCCCTACCACCACCCCGGCCAGCAGATACCCTACCAGCGGGGACAAGTGCAGTTTTCTGGCAATAAGGCCGAAGAGGAGGGCGGCAGTCAATCCGCCGACAAAAGTGAAAATGAGGCTGAAATCGTGATCCATGCGCGCGTAACAGGTCTAAAAAGTGTACTTGGCCAACAGGCCGTTCCTACGCTATCGCGTTTGATTACCTCCCACAAGAACGCATTGCGCCGCATCGGGATGCAGTCGCACTTTCCGACCACGGTGAATTCAGAATCCGGGAAACAATCTCTATCATATTTTATCTTTAGTAAAAACTCTGTTTTAATTGTATTTTGAACTGTTTCTGATTGACTTCCCCAACATAAACTCTCTATAACGCATGTTAATGAAACTCACTCTCTCTATCCTATCATATCTGGCGGGTCTCTCTATCCTGGCTCCTGCGGGCTGGGCAGCTACCCAGGAAATCAACACTAAAAACTTCCACATCACGCTTCTCGGCAACGGGGACGGCCCGGACGACTGGAAGGGAACCCGTGACTGGAGTACCGAGCAAATAGAGGCTGTCACCACCACACTTAATATCTGGGACGATACCTTCCGCAACACCGCTTCCCGGAAAATTGAAGCCACCATTTCCTGGGGAGATCTTGATCCAGGCGTTCTGGCAGCGTCTTTTTCCAATTACGTTGCCTACGAAGGAGGAAGCTACAATACAGCCACCTCCACGGAAGTGATCTGGAAAGAGGGGGGAGACGCAGCTCTGGCAGGAGGAGAGACGGATTTCAGGCTTCAATTCAATCCGGAGTACGAATTCAGCGTTGCCGACACCACGCCCGCGGACGCGATTGATTTCATCAGCGTTCTCCTGCATGAAATCGGGCACAACGTTGGTTTTAACTCCAGGAACGATACAGGAACATACGGAGAATACTACACGATCTGGGATTCCCTGATCACGGATGCCCAGGGCAACCATCCGGGAGACCCGAATTTCCATTACGAAACCGGTGTTTCCTATACCATTGGTTCCGGCGGCCTCACTGTTTACAATCCCTTTGTTTTCGCTCTCGGCTCCAGCATGTCCCATGTGGACGCAACAAGCGACCCAAACGCCCTGATGCAATATGCCATCGGGGAGGGCACCCAGAGAAGAGATGCCAGTGACAAGGAAAAAGCCCTCCTTGCGGAGATGGGCTGGGTACTCAAGGATGACCCCACCTACTACGCTTCCGTGGACGGGTCTTCCATTACAAACCAGATTGACCTGGATTTCTTTACCTCCGTTCTCGTCAACAGGAACATGACCATTGATCCGGATAACGGAGCCACCATCGTCCTGCCTTCCCTGAGAGGGGACAAGGCGGAATACAATGTCACCATCACCGCCGGGAAATCCCTGACGGTCAATTTGTCCAACACGAAGATGGATTCCATCTGCGCCGGAGCCGTCATCGGCAATGACGCCAACTTCACCAAGACAGGGGTTAAAAACCTCGTTCTGGCCGGCGGCTTTTCCACTACCGGCACGCTGGATGTGCGGGAGGGAGGGCTGGTGCTCTCCGGTGCCACCAACACCATCGGGGAACTGACTATCAATGGAGGCATCTTCGGCGTATCCAAGCTTGCCCAGGAAGCAACTACGGCGGAGATAGGAAAGCTGACGGGCACCAAAGGCTCCATTAATCTTCTCCAGTCCTCCCTAACCCTGACCGGCACGGACAATACCATTTCCAGCGGCCTGAAACTGGTAGGCACCGGTACCATTGCCCTGGCGGAAGGAAAATCGCTCACTTTTGACGGCAGCAACACCATCGGAGACGCCATCTACATTGACGGCACTCAAAATGGCACCCTGCACATCACCCAGGGAACGCTGTCCTTCACCAACCAGGCCCGGATGGAAATAGCTACGCTGGCATTGGATTCCGGCACTTCCACCCTGAATGCGGGAACCACCCAGGACATTGTCATCCATTCCATCACGGGAGACGGCGTTCTGGCGGCCCAGGGCGGCAAAATCACTCTGGACACGGAAAATCCCCTTATCTGGAACGGAACTCTCCAAGGCACGGGCACACTCAGCAAGAAAGGAACCGGTGACCTGACACTGGCAGGGACCGGGAACGCCGGATTCCATCTGGACGCCACCAGCGGCTCCATCATCCTGACATCCGAATCCTCCGCCTACGGTGCCATGACGTTGAATGGAGGCGGCATTTCCATTTCCCATACGTCTTCCACTACCCGCTTCACCGGGAAGGAAGGAACCCTGACGCTGAATGACGCCACCCTGTCCATGAGCGGAACGGCGAACACCCTGACGGAACAGGCCTCCATCACCGGCACCGGCATCCTGCGGCTGAACGGGGATTCCATGCTGGCCATCCGCAACAGCAACAAGCTGGACACGGACATCACTGTTGCCGGCTCCGGCCTGGTGGTAGTCCAGGAAGGAACCTTCACCCTGTCCGGAAATGCCAGGTTTGACGGCACGGCCGTTGCCGTGGGACCGGAATCGGCAGCAGCTACGCTGGATCTGGGTTCCACGCGCCAATCCGTGGTGGGCGGACTGCTTGGGAAAGGCTCCGTGACCTTCAATAATGGAGAACTTGCCCTCCATGCGGAAAAGGCATCCGCCTTTGCCGGCTCCTTCCAGGGGAACGGCACGATCAACAAGGCGGGTAAGGCGGCTTGGACTTACACCGGTGCAGGCTCAAACACCCTGAATCTCAATATTACGGAAGGGGAAGTGGCCCTGATCCGGGATTCCGCCAATCCCATTCTTCTCAATTCACTGACTGTAGGTTCCACCGGCACGCTCACGCTTGCCATGGAATCCGCCGGTGCCGCCCATAACACCACGCTCCTTCTCAGCGGAACGAGCCAATTCATGGACGGTTCCACCATCACGCTCGTGATCAATCCCCTGCTGGCGCAGAACAACACTCCTTTCATCTCTACGGAAGACGGGGCTACGCTGACCATCCAGGGAGACCGCAACGGAACCACCCTTAATATTGAATCCAATGTCGCCGCATCTGAAAGAAGGCTGGAATTGGTGCTCTTTGAAGGGGACATGGTGGGTAGTGACCTCAACATCAATGCCTATGGCGCACTGGGAACCTATTACTCCAATCTGCATGCGGAAAACCGGGAAGGCCAGGTCGTACTGACTGGAACGCGCAAGGCGGACAACGCCCTGCTTGCTACGGCAGATACCTCCAATTCCGTGGCAGGCGCCGTCCTGCTCTGGAACTGTGACAACATTCAAGACGGAACGGAACTGGGCTATTTGAACCGCGCCGTCTCCGATGCCTGGAATGACGGAGACTACGCCAGGGCCAACCGCCTGCTGAGTGCTTCCGCCGGAACGGCCATTCCCGGCATCCTGGCCGCTCAAAGGTCCGGCCTGCGGAGGGAAATGACCTTCATCCGCAACCGTGCGGAGACCATGGGCCTCAATCCCAACTACATCCAGGGAGATATTCCCCAGGTGAACGGCTGGATTGAAGCCAACGCAGGCAGGGACTCCCTGGACAGCTCCAATGAAGGCAGCGGTTTTACCCTTAACTCCTGGGGCGGCACTGTCGGCATGGACGTCAATTGCTCGGAGAATTTCACTTTGGGCGCAGCCTTCTCCGCCAATTACGGGGATTACTCCTCTAACGGAGCCGACTACGCTTCCGGTGACCTTGACACCTACTATGTAAGCCTCTTCGGCCACTACCGTCACAAGAAATGGGGCCACTCCCTCATTCTGTCCGGCGGCTGGTCGGATGCAGACATCACCCGTGATGTCCGTCATAACCTGGGCAGCTACCAGACCAGCTTCAGCACCTCCGGCATGAGCTTCGGAGCCATGTACGAGCTCACTTATGACCTGGTTCTCAACAAACGCCAGACAACCATTCTCCAGCCGGTTGCCAACGTCAGCGTCATGCATTCCTCCGTGGACGGTTTCAATGAAGCCGGAGCAGGCGGCGCAGGACTCCGCGTGGATGACATGGACATCACCACGGGAAGCATTGCCGCCGGTTTACGCCTGAAAGGCGTCTTGGGCACCAATCTGACCGGGCGTGACATTACGGGCGAATTCCGTGCTCTTGTCTCGCAGGACTTCGGAGATGACAAGGCCCAGGCCAATGTGGCCTACCTTGCCAATCCGGGTCTCGTCCAGACCATCAGGGGAGCCAAGCTTGGCCGTACCGGCGTTCAGCTGGGCGTGGGCCTCAACATCCCCTGTTCCGACTACGGCACCGTTTACGTGGACGGCAATGCCGACCTCCGCTCCGGAGACACCTCCATCGGCGGCGCCCTTGGCTACCGGTACAACTTCTAATCCGTCCCCTGTTCTATTAGACAAGCGCCATGCCTGGAACTACAGGCATGGCGCTTTTTCATGATCCGTTCCCATCATCCATGGCCGCCGCACACGAACTGGCCCCAAGAAAGTTCCGCACGGCTTCCTCCTTTTCAGGCGGCGGTTCTCTCCGCTCCCCTATGCCATGCGTGTTCCAGGCGACAGCCCTGGCACAGGATTAAAGCATTTCCTATTAGGTTTATTTGTCATTTCTTACCAATTATTGTTATTTTTATTTGATTTAATGGGAATATAATTCATATTTATTGAACATATCATTCCCCGCATTCATGGCTGAAGATTCAATATTCCAGGAACAGTGGACCATCCTCAGGGAGGAGACGGAAATGAAGGACGCCCTCCTCCAGCGAAAGCTGGAACACTTCATTTCCAGGCAATACGGCCGGATAGTCCTGATGCATTACGTAAAAGCGCTCTCAGTCCTGGAACTCAGCCACCGCTTCTACCTGAGGTTTCGCAGGCGGAGCCGCGCCCTGGCGGAACCCATCCTTTACTGGACCGTCCTTGCGGAAACAAACATCCACATGATGCTTCAGGGGGTGAAAGACGGGGAGAAAACTGCTGAAACACTTGCAAGAGAGGGAGTCACCCACCAGCTTGACATGCTGAAAAACTGCTATCTCCTTTATTTGAGGGAACGGCATCATTCCTGCTGGCCTCCGGCCTCCCGCAAAAGCCGCATCATCCGGGACAAGTGGAACGCTCCGGAGCTGGAGGCCTCCTATTTTCCCCGGCTGTGCCTGAAAAACACGGACGGCCACTACGCCAACATGATGCACATCATGCTGGGGGAAATCCTGCGCTTCCTGGTCTCCCTCCGTCAAATCAGGGATCACGGAGAAAACATGCTGGCGCTCAGGCGGGAACAAATTTCCATTGCTCCTTAGACGGCGTTCCGTCTTCCCGCCGCTCACCGGAAAAGCCGCCGGGCGGCAAATCCTGAAAGGGAGCCGCCCCTTCCCGAATGATTGGCGGAAAGAGCGCAGGAACCTTACAGAATCAGCATGCAGTCCCCGTAGGAGAAGAACCTGTAACGCTCCCGTATGGCTTCCAGATAAGCCTTCATGACCAGATCCTTCCCGGCAAAAGCGCTTACAAGCATCAGGAGCGTGCTCTGCGGCAGGTGGAAATTCGTGATCAGGGCATCCACCACCTTGTACTTGTAGGGGGGATAGATAAAAATGTTCGTTGATCCGGCACATTCCCTTAACGGCAGCCCTTCCGCGGTGGCCACATGCTCCAGTACGCGCACGCTGGTGGTTCCCACGGCAATGACCCTCCGGGCCTCATTGATCGCCCGGGCAGTGGCTTCAGGCAGGAAAAAATGCTCCGTATGCATCTGGTGGTCTTCAATCCTGTCTGCCTTCACGGGACGGAACGTCCCCACGCCCACGTGCAGCGTCAGAAAATCATGGGGAACGGCCGCCAGCAGCTCCGGCGTAAAATGCAGTCCGGCCGTGGGAGCGGCAATGGCCCCCTCATGCCTGGCGTACACGGTCTGGTAGCGCTCCTTGTCGGACGGGTCGCTTTCCCGGTTCATGTAATGGGGAAGGGCCAGGCGTCCGTACTTGTCCTCGTCCACCTCCCGGTCAAACCGGATCAGGCGGTATCCCTCCTCGTCAATGCCTTCCACGGTGCCCTCCGCGTCTCCTATGGCAACCGTACGCCCCAGCTTCATCTTGCGCCCCGGACGCACCATGCACTTCCACAGCAGGGGATTGAGTACTTCGGCACGCACGATTTCAATAGACCCGTCGTTGGAAAAATACCGCGCCGGAACCACCCTGGTGTCATTCAGGATGAAATGGTCCCCTTCCCGCACGTATTCCGGCAGATCACAAAAATGCCTGTGTTCTATCAGACCCGTCTCCCGGTGGATGACCATCATCCGGGAAGCGGCGCGGTCCGGCAGGGGACGGTCCGCTATCAGCTCTTCCGGCAGCGGATAATCAAAATCAATGGTGCGCACGGCCAAGTGCATTGCCACGAATCCGCTGAAAGGTCAATACCTTTAAACCATAGGTAACACAATTATATCTTTACCCAGCTTCGCATTCTATGGTATGGAAGGAGACATGAACAACTTGCTGTTAGCAAACATATCCAACACAACGGCTTGGGGAACCATCCTGGTAGTCGTTCTCGTCATCTTTCTGGTAATCTTCTTCGCCATCATTGCCAAATTCTTCAAGACATGGCTGCGCGCGCGCCTGGCGAAAGCCCCCGTCTCCATGAGCAACATGCTGGGGATGTGGCTCCGGAAAGTGCCCTACCCGTTGGTGGTGGACACCCGCATTACGGCAGCCAAGGCCGGCCTGGGCATCAGCACGGACGAACTGGAAGCCCACTTCCTGGCGGGCGGCGACATTGTGGACTGCGTGCTGGCCCTGATCGCCGCGGAAAAAGCGGGCATTCCGCTGAGCTACGACCGCGCCTGCGCCATTGACCTGGCCGTGAAAGGTACGTCCAAGACCGTGCTGGAAGCCGTGAGAACCTCCATCAACCCCCGCGTCATCGACTGCCCGAACCCCTCTTCCGGCCAGACGCGCCTGACGGCGGTGGCCCGTGACGGCATTGCCGTGGCGGTACGCGCCCGCGTGACGGTACGCACCAACCTTGACCTCTTCGTAGGGGGCGCCACGGAAGAAACGGTGGTCGCCCGCGTAGGGGAAGGCATCGTTTCCGCCGTAGGTTCCGCGCCCTCCTACAAGGACGTCCTGGAAAAACCGGAAGTGATCTCCCGCACCGTGAGTGACAAGGGCGTGGACGCCGCCACCGCGTTTGAAGTGCTTTCCATTGACATTGCAGACGTGGACGTCGCGGGCAACGTGGGCGCACGCCTTCAGGCCGAACAGGCGGAAGCGGACAAGCAGATTGCGCAGGCCAAGGCGGAAGTCCGCCGGGCCGCCGCCGTAGCCACGGAACAGGAAATGGCCGCCAGGACACAGGAAATGCGCGCCAAGGTGGTGGAAGCGGAAGCCCAGATTCCCATGGCGATGGCGGAAGCCTTCCGCAACGGCAACCTGGGAGTGCTGGATTACGCCCGCTACCAGAACGTGGTGGCGGACACCAGGATGAGGGACTCCATCGCCAAACCGGATGCTTCCCCCTCTTCCATTAAATAGCTTTTCCGGCTTCCGGAGAGTCTGGATTTTCTCCCCGGAGGCCTTTCTTTCTTTATGGATTTACTGGCATACATGCTCGCCTCGGGCGATGAAGGCAGCAACACGAAACTCTGGTTCTGGCTGATCGCCGTGGTGGTCTACCTCATCACGAAAGGGATCGAATCTTTCCGATCCAAAGGGAAAGACGAGGAAACGCCTGTCCAAGACACGGAGAACCATCACGAAAAACGCGTGAAGGAAGTCATTGCGGAAATGCGCCGGACCAATCCTCAACCGCAGCGGCCCCAGCCGGCGCGGTCCCAGGCTCCGGCACATGCTCCGCGGCCCTCTGCCTCCCCCGTTGAGCTCCCCACTCCCGCCGTGGCGCGCAAACGCCGGCCCGCACCGGAACCCATGCCTGAGTGGGCCGGGGGAAATGCCCAGCAAACCGCCCAGAACGTGCTGGAGCGCTACGTGAAAGCCACGGAAGAAGCGGAACAGTCCATGCGTTCCCTGTCTGATGCGGAACAGGCCGCCCTGCACCGTTTACAGGAAAGGGAACTCAAGGAAAGCCGCCCTGAACCGCTCCCGGCGATTGCCGTGTCTGAACCTCTTTCCCTGAAAGATTCCCTGCGCCGTTCCCAATCCTTGAAAACGGCCATTCTTTACCAGGAAATTCTGGGCAAACCCAGAGCGCTCCGGGGCGTTTCCTTCAGCGGGGAATAAAAGTAGAGAGCCCTCTCCCGGTCAAGGCTTTCCCAAAAGGGGAAATATTTCCCTTCCACACCGCCTCCTGACGGACTCTCTAACGGGAACAAGGGCCTCCCGGCCCTTATAAATCACACCCTTCTTTTCCCTTCTACCCAGCCCCAAACTATGAAGGCCGGAGGCCTTCATTCCCAGTAAA
>NZ_JAJBTT010000029.1:0-60359 GCF_020860705.1 Akkermansia sp. | reverse complement strand
ACCTTTTTCTCCGTGCCACAGGAAGGCCTCCATCCCCTGTGTTTCCTGATGAAGCCGCTGCTGGGAGCAAGGGCCTCCCGGCCCTTGTAAACCCCTTCTTTTCCCTTCCACCCAGCCCCAAACTATGAAGGCCGGAGGCCTTCATTCCCAGTAAAACCTTTTTCTCCGTGCCACAGGAAGGCCTCCATCCCCTGTGTTTCCTGATGAAGCTGCTATTGGGAGCAAGGGCCTCCCGGCCCTTGTATATCCTTTCTCTTCCCTTTCAACCAGCTCAACGATGAAGGCCGGAGGCCTTCATTCCCAGCAAGCTTTCCCCTCCTTGCAAATCCTGCCGGGTCGGCAGGAAAACAGGAAGCCGCGGCGGCCCCATACAAAGCCCCGTTTCTTCACGCGCTCCCGTTTGAAAAGCCAGCTTCCAGAGCCGCCTTTTTCTCCATTCTCCCTTGCCTGGAAAAGAAAGCGGGGTTACCCTTCCTTCCGCAATGACAGATACACCTTTGCAGATAGCCGACCGTCAATTCACCTCACGCCTGATGATGGGAACGGGCAAATTTTCCTCCAATGAGAGCATGAAAGAAGCTCTGGAATCTTCCGGCTCCCAAATCGTAACGGTAGCTCTGCGCCGGGCGGACCTGACGGGCAGCCATGATCCCGCCGCCAATATTCTGGACTTCATTGATCCGGAAAAATACCTCCTTCTTCCGAACACCAGCGGAGCCACTACGGCGGAAGAGGCCGTGCGCCTGGCCCGCCTGGCTACAGCCGCCGGACTTCCCAACTGGATCAAGCTGGAAATCCATCCAGACGCCCAGTACCTGATGCCGGACCCCATTGAAACGCTCAAGGCAGCGGAAATCCTGGTCAGGGAAGGCTTCACGGTGCTTCCCTACATCAACGCAGATCCCGTGCTGGCCAAACGCCTCCAGGAAGCCGGAGCGGCGGCCGTCATGCCTCTTGGGGCTCCCATCGGCACCAACAAGGGCGTACTGACCAGGGAGCTGATTAACATCATCATTGAACAAGCCGTCGTGCCCGTGGTGGTGGACGCCGGGCTGGGAGCACCCAGCCACGCGGCAGAAGCCCTGGAAATGGGAGCGGACGCCGTGCTCGTCAATACGGCCATTGCCGCCTCCGGCGATCCCGCCTGCATGGCGGAAGCGTTCGCGCTGGCCTGCCGCGCCGGACGCATGGCCTACCTGGCCGGCCTTCCCTCCGTCTCCGGCAAGGCCGCAGCCACCAGCCCCCTAACCTCCTTCCTGCATTAAAAGGACAGGAATCCGGAAAAACGCTTCTCTTCCGCCATAGCCTAGGGCGCCTTGGGAACTTCCTGCTCCATCTTCCTGCGGATCATGAATTCCAGGATGAAACAAGCGGCTACAAACAGGATAATCAGCGGAATCAGGTAAGGCTGGCTAAAGAACATCTGGTAGAAGAAAGCCCCCAGAATAAACAGCATCACCAGGAATCCCATGATAATAAGCAGGCCGTTTCCCCTCGTCTCTTTCCGGAGCCGCCAATGGGCAACGAACACCGCCAGGTAACTGATAAGGAAGCACGCCCCCGCCAAATTGGCGATGGCTACCAGATTGAAGGCATTCGTCATCACCAGAATGCCCAGCAGAAGATAAAAAAAGCCTTCCGTTCCGTTGCCCCAGAAGGGCTGCTTGAAGATGGCCCCAAGCTGGCCGTTGCGGGCCAGGGCCCTGGAAATGTCCAGCATGCTGAACATGGTGGCGTTAATGGCTGACGCCGTGGCAATCAGCGCCGCTACGGATACGGCCATGAACCCCCACACGCCCAGTACGGGATAGGCGGCCTGCGCCACGGCGGTTTCCGTATGGCTTTCCAGGGAGGTGGCGGGAACATTGGTCAGTACCACGTAGGAAAGCACCAGGTACAATACCAGCACGATGCCTATCGCCAGAAAAATGGCCTTGGGCAGCGTTTTAGCCGGATTCTGCAAATTGCCCGCCGTATTGGCCATCATGCCATAGCCGGCAAAGGCAAAAAACGTCAGCCCCACACTCCCCAGCAGTCCGTCCAGCCCCTTCACCGGAATGGGATCCGCCCCCACCGGCACGGAAGAGCCGAAGCTGGCAAGCATCAAAATCGTCAGAATCAACAGCTTGAACGCCACCATCACCACCTCAGACTTCCCTACGGCCCTGGCTCCTCCCATGTTTAAAGCGCCCAGCAGCAGAATGGCCACGCTGGCGAAAAGAGCGATGGAATAGTTGTTCGTCAATTCATCCCGCAAAAACAGCCGGGACGCATACGCCCCGAAAGACTTGGCCACCAGGGCCACGGTAATCACCAGTGTCCCCAGGTAAATCAGCGTCAGCGCGCCGGACAGGGTCTTGTGGGAAAAAGCCTCGTTGAAATAATCCATAATTCCGCCGGAACGGGGATAACGGGAACCCAGCTTCGCGTAGGTATAACCGGAAAGCAGGGCGGCGACGCCCCCCAGCACAAAGGACCAGTATACATTTTTGCCGGCCATCAGGGTCGCCTGCCCCATGAGGGCGAATATTCCCGCCCCCACCATGGAACCTATTCCCAATGCAATCACGCTCCACAGGGATAAATAAACTTTTGGAGCCTTTCCGTGCATAAGGGAATTAGAACGCCCGGAACCCCGGAACGTTGACCTATACCCGCGGGATGACACGTCTGCCGGGTTTCAGGACGGTCCCCAGCGTCATCATGACTATTGCGGCACGGCTTTCCCCTTGAACCCTCCGCAGGCGGCATGTAGGGTACGGCTGATGATCAAAACCGCCATTTTTGACTTCGACGGAACTCTTGCGGACACCATACCCCTGTGCCGGGAAGCCTTCCGCCGCGCCGTGTGGGATCTGGACGGCAGAAAGGTGACGGATGAAGAAATCGAACGCCAGTTCGGACCGGACGACCTGGGGGTTATCCAAAGACTGCTTCCCGGAAAGCCGGAGCTGCACGAACAGGGCAGGGAATTGTTCATCCGCTATTACCGCGAACTGCATCCGGAGCTGGCTCCCGCCCCCTTCCCCGGAACGGCCGAACTGCTGGGCACCCTCCGCAGCCGCGGCATCCGGCTGGCCATGGTCACCGGCAAACGCCTGGAAAGCGCAGACATTTCCCTTCAATTTTTCCACCTGTCCGAGTTCTTTCCCATCCTGGAAACGGGCTCCGCGGAGGGCGGCGTGAAACCGGACCGCATCAGACGGGCGCTGAACCGCCTGGATTCTTCCGCCGCAGACGCCATTTACATTGGAGACTCCCCCACGGACGTGGACGCATGCCGCGCCGTTCCCATCCGCATTCTTGCCGCCGGATGGGCTCCGGAAGCGGATGTGAAAGGGCTTGAAGCACGAAAGCCGGACTACCTCCTGACCCGCTTTGACGACCTGGACCGTTTTTTCCGGGAACATGCGCCCCTTCATGAAGGAAATGAAGGCCTTTAATATTGCAATCCCGCAGGAAATCAGACACCATTACTCACCCCGTTAAAACCAATCCTTCAATGACTTCTCAAAAAGAATCAGGAAAAGAGGGCCTGAAAATCCTGCTCATGCTCGCCAGCGTCATCGTCATCACGGCCGGCCTGCAGGCGGGGAAGCCGGTGCTGCTTCCCGTCGTCCTGTCCGGCTTCCTGGCGATCGTCAGCTATCCGCTGACCACCTTTTTCAAACGCCGTCTTCATTTCCCGCACTGGCTGGCGGTGGCCTTCACCGTTATCATGGACTTTGGGATCCTGGTGGGATTGGGTTATCTGGCCCAGTACCTGGGACAGGATCTCGCCAAAACCGTTACAAACAAATATCAGCCCATGCTGATGGAAAAAATCCATGACCTCCGCACCTTCCTGATAGAGCATGACTGGAACAACCTGGCGGACCAGATGCTCCAGGAACTTCCGGACCTACTTAACGGTCAGCGCATTGTAGCCTTTTCCACGGGTGTCATGGGGCAGCTCGCCTCCATGCTGACGTTCACCACCCTGATTCTGATCCTGATGACCTTCTTCCTGGGAGAAGCCCCCCTCTTCCGGATGAATATCAACAAGCTGGGGAATAACAGCGACACAGGCATCCGCAAATTCTCCAAGGCCCTGACCGGAGTTCAGAAATACCTGATCATTAAGACATTCATCAGCGCCGCCACGGGCTTGCTGGCCTTCCTGCTCTGCTACTACATGAGGGTGGACTTTCCGCTGCTATGGGGCATTGTAGCCTTCGCGCTCAACTTCATTCCCACCTTTGGCTCCATCATCGCGGCCATCCCCCCCACCCTGCTCGCCCTGCTTCTGATCAGCCCCACCGCCGGCATTATCGTAGCCGGGGGCTACCTGGTGATCAATACGGCGCTGGGAAGCTGCCTGGAACCTATGCTGCTGGGCCGCCAGTTCGGCATCGTGACCAGCATGGTTCTGCTCTCCGTCATCTTCTGGGGATGGGTATGGGGCCCCATCGGCATGCTTCTGGCCGTCCCCATCACCATGCTGATCAAGCTGGGTCTGGAAAGCTCCAAGGACCTCGCCTGGATCGCGCAGCTCATTGACAACCCTCCTACGCCCAGATTCCCGCTCCCTCCTCTCCATTCCGGGAAAACCAACGAAAGCACAACCAAGGAATAACCCATGCACTCATTCGCTTATAAAAACGGCACGCTCTACTGTGAAAACGTCAACCTCCAGGAACTGGCGGACAAGGAAGGCACTCCCCTGTACGTTTACAGCAAGCAGACCATTCTGAACCATTTCCACCGCCTCAGGGAGGCCCTGGCGCCCCTTCACGCGGAAGTGGCCTATGCCGTCAAGGCCTGCTCCAATATCGCCATCCTGAACCTCATGGCCCGCAACGGCGCAGGGTTCGACATCGTTTCCGGCGGCGAACTCTTCCGCGTCATCAAGGCCGGGGGAGACCCGGCCAAATGCACCTATGCCGGCGTGGGAAAAACGGAGCCGGAAATCCGCTACGCGCTGGAACAGGGCATTTACTGCTTCAATGTGGAGTCTGAGGCGGAACTGCGCGCCATTGACGCCATCGCCGCATCCATGGGAGTGAAAGCCCCGGTAGCCGTGCGCGTCAATCCCAACGTGGAGGCGGGAACGCACAAATACATCACTACCGGGAAGGCTGAAAACAAATTCGGCGTGGACTTTGAACGCATCGAATCCCTTTACGAGATGGCGGCCCGCGAACTTCCGAACCTTCACTTGAAGGGGCTGCAAATGCACATCGGCTCCCAGCTCACCCAGGCGAAGCCCTTCCTGGAAGCCGTCAGGAAAGTGGCCCCGCTGGCCGCCGCGCTCAAAGAAAAGCACGGCATTGAATTCTTCTCCATCGGCGGGGGCATCGGGATCGTTTACCAGAACACGCTGGATTCCGGCGTCCAGGAATGGTGGAACGAAGATTGCGCCCAACTCACGCTGAGCACGTACGCCCAGGCCGTCATGCCCACTCTTCAGCCTCTGGGGCTGCACATCATCGTGGAACCGGGGCGCCTCATCGTGGGGAACGCCGGCGCGCTCATTACCCGCTGCCTGTATGAAAAGGCGGGAAAGGCCAAGACCTTTAAAATCGTGGACGCCGGCATGAACGACCTCATCCGCCCCGCCCTCTACCAAGGTTACCATGAAATCATTCCGGTAAAGGAACACCTTTCCGAATCCTGCATCACCACGGACGTCGTGGGCCCCATCTGTGAATCCGGGGACTTTCTGGCCCAGAACAGGAACATGACGGACGTGCGCCAGGGAGAACTCCTGGCCGTACTGTCCGCCGGAGCCTACGGTTTTTCCATGTCCTCCAATTACAATTCCCGCCCCATGGCGGAAGAAGTCCTGGTGGACGGCAGCCAGTGGAGCATTATCCGCACCCGCCAGACCTGGGAAGATATCATCCGGGGGGAATCCATTCCGGAATAATCTCCCGCATTCCATCTTTCCTCTCTTTCAGGGGGCGTCTCATGAAGGTAAAAGCCGGAAGAGAGACGCTCCCCTTTTTTCTTGTTCCATGTTGACGGAAAGAATCGTTTTCCCTTTGCCGCCATGCTGCTGCCTTGCGTCCATTCTTCCAGCGGCAACGCCGCCCTCAGTGATCCTGATGTTCCGGAGGACAGGTCCATGCTCTTATCATTGACCCGCCAGAAGAATGTGACGGCACGGAAAAGTGTTCAACCCGCCATGCGAGGAGAAAAAACGATATTTTCCCGCCTCTTTAACCGTATACTGGAAATGAAATATTTCTTGCAGACAGCATGCGGCGTCATCCTGGGGGCAATTGCCTGCATGCAGGGTTTTGGAGCGACGGCCCATCATGACAGCTGCATCAAGGAAAACTGGAAAGAGGAAATTCCCCAGCCGGTTTACCCCGATAAAAAACTTGTGGACCTTTACCATAAAACATGGGAAATCGCGGCCGGACGGGTAAGAAGAGGCCCCGAGGGCCTTCCGGGGTCGCCCTACATGGATGAAAACTGCTACGAAGATCAAATCTGGATTTGGGATACCTGCTTCATGATGCTTTTTGCCAAGTATGCGCCGAATTCATTTCCCGGAGAGAAAAGCATGGACAACCTCTACAAGCCCATCTGGGATAAGGTAAAAACTCCGCTTCTCATTCACTTCGTTGACAACCCTCCGTTATTTGCCTGGGTTGAAAAAGAATATTACGACTTTACCGGAAACAAAAACCGCCTTCATGAAATCCTGAATCAGCAACAGTACCTCCAAAAACATTTTGACTGGTTTTCCCATGCCAAAGCGGGGGAACGTTTCGAATGCTCCCCCCAAAACATCCACTTGAACGCCATCGGTGAAGATGGTTTTACATGGACGGGGCGCGCCAGCGGCATGGACAACACGCCCAGAGGCCGGGACGCCGGCGGCTTCAATAAGATTTTATGGATTGACGCCATTTCCCAGCAGGCCCTGAGCGCACGCTGCATTGCCCAAATGGAGGAATCACTGGGCAATACGGACGCAGCCGGGAAATGGAGGACCATCTACAACAAGCTGAAAGACAAAATCAACGAACTCTACTGGGACGAACAGGACGGATTCTATTATGATGTAGCAATAGAAGACAAACAGCCCTGCCGCATCAGAACGATGGCCTCCTATTGGCCGCTGTTAGCCGGAGTTGCCTCACCGGCCCAGGCGGAAAGGATGGTAAAACACCTTCTGGATCCGCAGGAATTCGGCGGAGACTACCCCACCCCCACGCTCTCCCGCCGGGATAAGGATTACCATGACCAAACAGGGGACTACTGGCGCGGCGGCATCTGGCTGCCTACGACGTACATGACCGTCAAGGCGCTTGAAGGATACGGCTACCATGCAGAAGCCGACAGGATAGCTGAAAAAATCGTCCGCCAGCAGCTTGCCGCTTACCACGGTATGGAACCCCATACGATCTGGGAATGCTACAGCCCCAGTTCCAACGAACCGTCCACGGAATATGGCCGCAGGGCCCGTCCGGAATTTTGCGGCTGGTCGGCGCTGGGGCCCATTTCCCTCTTCATTGAAAACGTCCTGGGCTTCCATCAGGTCTCTGCGCCCCGGAATGAAGTCCACTGGAGATTGAACAAGGAGAAAGGCAGGCACGGATTGAAAAACCTCCACTTCGGCACCACCACGACCGACGTGGTTTTTGACGGAACGAATACCGTTGACGTCAGCAGCAACAACCCTTATTCCCTCGTGATCAACGGCAAAAAATACACCATCAAACCCGGAACCACTTCCATCATCCTGAAATAACCTGTTCCATTGGATATTGCCGGATTTCCGGGCATCCACTTCACGGCATCGGTCCTGCGGCGTTCCGGCCATTCCCGGCACCGGGGAAAGGCCCTTCTTATTCCATCCAAGGCAAACCCCGTAAAGTTGTCTTGCGCAGTTCCCTGGAATATATTATTCACGGTGAAACTTTTTCCTCCCCTTTTTCCGTCATGTTTCCCAGAAGCCTCTTTTTAGCCGCCGGCCTCTTGTCCGCCTCCGCCGCCTTTTCCCTCCCCTCCAAGCCCGTACCGGGCGATCCGGCCATCATTCCCCTTCCGTCAGTGCTGGATGTGGAAAAGGACAAGCCAGGGTTTCTGGTCAACACCACGCTGCCCCTCTCCAAAACCGGAGACAAGGCATGCCTTGCCTCCTTCGTGACGGGATTCTCCAACAACATCCATCACATCAAGGTCGCCCCGGCCCCTTCTGCGGCAAATGCCGTGCAGATTCTCCTGAAAAAAGACGCTTTCCCGTCTCCGGAATGGTATTCCATCAAGGTCACCACGCAAGGCGTCACCATTGAATGCACTTCTCCCGCCGGAGCCTTCTATGCGGCGCAGACCCTCCAGCAATCCCTGGAAAAAGACGCCGCCGGCCACTGGGCCCTTCCCTGCATGACCATCACGGACAGCCCGCGCTTCACCTGGCGCGGCATCATGATTGACAGCGGGCGCAATCCCCGTTCCATTGCGGAGCTGAAAACCATCATCGACCTGCTTGCCCGGTACAAGGTGAACACTATCCACTGGCACCTGACGGAAGACCAGGGCTGGCGGCTGGAAATCAAAAAATACCCGAAGCTTACTTCCATCGGGGCCACCCGGCCTGAAAGCCCCATCCCCGGCAACCGCAACAAGGGGGACGGAAAACCCTTCACCTTTTTCTATACCCAGAAGGAAGTGAAGGAACTGGTGGACTACGCCAGACGCAGGCACATCACCATCGTTCCGGAAATAGAAACGCCGGGGCATGCCGCCGCAGCCATCACGGCCTACCCGGAATTCGGCAACAAGGACATTCCCGGCTACAAGCCGCGGGTGGCGACGCGCTGGGGCATCCTTCCCTTCACGTTCAGCCCCACGGAACCCACGTTCAAGTTCCTGGACGGCATTCTGGAGGAAGTCTGCCAGCTTTTCCCGGATTCCCCCTACATCCACATAGGCGGGGACGAAGCCCCCAAGCAGCAGTGGAAGAACTCGCCACAGGCCCAGGAGGTGATGAAGAAAAACGGCCTGAAAAACGAACAGGAGCTCCAGAGCTACTTCATCCACCGCGTGGAACAACTTGCAAACGCCCGCGGCAAGCAGATCATCGGCTGGGATGAAATCCGGGAAGGCGGTCTTTCCAGGACGGCCACCCTGATGATCTGGCACGATCCCGGCATCGCCAAAGAAGCCATCAAGAACGGGAACAAGGTCATCATGACCCCTTTTGAAAGCACTTACCTGATCCGGCAGGAGGGGCCCCATCCGGAGGGCCCCGAATACGAAATGGCGACATTCTCCACCATTCCCCTGCAGAAGGTCTATAACATGAACCCCGTCCCGCAAGGCCTCACCCCGGAACAGGAAAAGAACGTCCTGGGCGTGCAGGCAAGCTGCTGGAGCGAATACATGACCACCCTGGCCAAATGGCAGTACATGGTATTTCCGCGCATGTTCGCCATGGCGGAACTGGGCTGGACGCAACCCGACCGCAAGGATTTCACGAACTTCAAGGAACGCCTGGACCGGCACAAGCCCTTCCTGGACGCACTGCGCGTCAACTACCGCACGGATTCCGGGGAACCGGCGCAGCCCAAGGCCAAAATGCTCCGCGAATAAACATGCCCCGCAAGAGCGCCGCGGCCCCTGCGCACGCCGGAGTTCAGCCTTGCCCTCCCGGAAAAAAACACCTATCATGTCCCCGTTATGCCAATAGCCACACCAGAACAATACATTACCATGCTTGAAACGGCCAAGAAGGAAGGCTATGCCTATCCGGCCGTCAACGTGACCACGATCGAAGTGATCAACGGCGCCCTCCGCGCCTTCTCCGAAGCCAAGAGCGACGGTATCATCCAGGTTTCCATCGGCGGCGGCAAATTCGCCTCCGGCACCTCCATCGGCAACTCCGCCCTTGGCGCCATTGTTCTGGCGGAAGCTACGCGCCGCCTGGCTGAAAAGCACAACGTATTTGTGGCCCTGCACACAGACCACTGCCAGCCCGAACACGTGGACACCTTCCTGCGCCCCCTGATCGCCGAATCCCGCCGCCGCGTGGAACGCGGTGAAGCCCCCCTCTTCAACTCCCACATGCTGGACGCCTCCACCCTTCCCATGGCAGAAAACCTCAAGCTTTCCCGGGAACTGCTGAAGGAATGCGCCGAACTGGGCATCGTCCTTGAAATTGAAATCGGCGTCGTGGGCGGCGAAGAAGACGGCGTGGACAATTCCGGCCATCCCGCCGACAAGCTTTACACCTCTCCGGAAGACATGCTGATGACGTACGAAGCCCTGGCTCCCCTCGGCAAGTTCATGCTGGCCGCCACCTTCGGCAACGTGCACGGCGTGTACAAGCCCGGCCATGTCAAGCTGAAGCCCAGCATTCTGCGCGACGGGCAGGACGCCGTCGCCGCCAAGCACGGTGAAGCGGCCCGCATGCCCCTCGTCTTCCACGGCGGCTCCGGTTCCGAACTTTCCGACATCCGTGAAGCCGTTTCCTACGGCGTGGTCAAGATGAACATCGACACGGACACGCAGTACGCCTTCACCCGCCCGATCGTCTCCCACATGTGCGAACATATCAACGGAGTGCTCAAGATTGACGGTGAAGTGGGCAATAAGAAGGACTACGATCCCCGCTCCTACCTCGCCAAGGGCGAAAAGGGAGTTGCCGCCCGCCTGCAGGAAGCCGCAGACAACCTCATGTCCGCCGGCAAAACCCTCTTCGGCAAAATCTAAAACGCCTTTCAACGGCTTTTACGCAGCGCCCGGTTCCCGAAAGGGACCGGGCGTTTTGCTTGAAGACGGCCTGCAGACATAAAATTCGCCGGCTCTTCCAACGTTCATGATCATGATTGATCATCCATCCATGCAGACAGAGGGAGAGACGGTCACCATCTCCTATCCCATTCTTCAAGACGGGAAGAAGCCCCGCACGCTTTCATTTACAGCAAACTCCCGTTTCCGTGACTTTTTGGATTCCCGCAGGGCGGACGGAGCCCTTGTGGCCTTGCTGCCCTGGATTTCCCAGCAAGGCGGGCAGGTGCGCGTCCTTCCTGCCATCTCCCCACGCCTGTACCGCTTCGGAATACGACTTCTCACCCACATTCTGACGGGAATAGGATCTTTCCTGAAACCCATTAGACACGCTGGAGAAGTTCGTGTAGAAGCTCTTCCCCCATTCCCGGCTTCCGCACCGGCACGGGTGGCTCAGTGGGGGTGGATTCCCTGTATACCATTACGGAACTAGAAAAACCTCCTTTACTTCCGCAAACGGCTCTCCCAGTCTTTCCAGTGGTCCAGACATTAAAAGGAAGAAGGCCCCGCCTTCCCCACCGGAGGAGGTCACAGCCGTTTCTTGCAGACCCGTAATCCGCAGACTTTGATGCGGAGCACTCCGTTCTCCTCCTTGCGGTAATAAAGGTATTTGGACAAAGCGGCCGCCTTCCCCATCTTCCGGGCGTGCGCCGCTTTCTTTGTCCGGCATCGGTCCATGTCCGGAACAGCCAAAACCTTGTCCAGCCAGGGAAACTCCTCCAATTTGTCCAGCACATGCAGGCGGGAAAAACGCTCCCGCAGGGACAATTCATAAATTCCGGAAATTTTGCCGTAAACGTTGTCCATCAGAAAAACCTCCTTACCCAGAAGCGCTCCGGAAATGCCTATATGCAGCCTGTCCGTCAAAATAACGTCCGCCTGGTCCAGCGCCTTCAAAAGCCACCGGGTATAAGCAAAGGCATGTGGTATGTCATCAATCACACGCATGAAATAACCAGAAATATCCGTATTCAGGGGAAGGGAGGCCAGAGCCTCAGCCCGGCCCGTGCTTTCCGAATCACGTCGCAGGCAGACGGCCAGTTTTTCCCCTCTATCCAGCGTGACCAGGGAAACATTTATATCTCTCTTCATGCATTTGCCCCATGCCCGTTCCTCCATTTCCAGAAGCGGCAGAGGAATGCGCCGTTTTTTCAACATCCCGGCGTCTGCCACCAGGGCCATGTCATCTGCCAGCAGGAAATGCGCCCTCCCATTCCGGGCCACGCAATATTCATAACTGGCCCGTTCCCGGCAGCATACGGTAAAACGCTCGTCCAATACGTCCACCAGTTCATCACATTCCCTGAAACTCTGCGGCAGGATCACGCATCTCCGGATACGCGGATCGGAAAAAAGCTGCACATAGTGGGGAAGCATGCCGAAGTAGGGAACAAAACCTCCGCCGCCTCCATACACCAGGACGATTTCCTCCATGCCGGAAGGGAGATTCTGCCCACAGGGAATGAAGGGCAGCCCTTCCTTTTCAAACAGGGCAACGGTGGATGCCGCAATCAATGCATCCCCCACATTGCCGTGGTTCATCATATAAAGGAAGGGGCCCAGCTCACGCAAAATTTCTGTAAGCGTGTGCAGGGAGGCTGGGGAAGAAGGAATCCGGCTATCATCCATGATCCTTATCCTATCCCAACCTCAACGGAGACGCAACTCCGGAAACGGGTCACTCCTCTCCTGTTCCGGGAGGCTAGTTGCCGGCTTTGCGGGACTCCCTCACGCGGTCGTTGGCGTTCAGGATGCGCTTGCGCAGGCGGATGAAATGGGGAGTAGCCTCCACCAGTTCATCAGGTTCAATGTATTCAATGGCGCGTTCCAGTGAAAAGACGACGGGCGGGGAAAGCTGGATGCCGTCCCCCTTGGTCGCGGAACGGATGTTGTTCAAGTGCTTTTCCTTGCACGGATTAACCGGCATATCCATCTGGCGCGGGTTTTCACCCACGATCTGGCCTTCGTAAATATCCTCCTGCGGCCCCACGAACAAACGGCCGCGTTCTTCCAGGGCTACCAGCGCAAACGGCGTGGAAACGCCCGTTTCCATGGAAACCAGCGTACCGGTGGTACGCGTGGTAATGTCCCCGGCATAGGGACCGTAATCCCGGAACAGGTGGGAGAAGATGCCGTGGCCTGACGTCAGGTTGACCAGCTCAAACTCAAACCCGATGATGCCGCGGGTGGGAATGTAGGCCTGGATGAAGGTATGGCCCGTGCCTTCCCTGCACACCATGTCTTCCATCTGCCCCTTGCGGGCGTTGAGGAGTTTCATGACGCCGTTGGCGTGTTCGTCCGGGACTTCCACGTAAATTGTTTCATACGGTTCCGTAAGATGGTCGTTCTCATCCCTCTTCATGATGACGGTAGGACGGGAAACGCACAGCTCATAATTTTCACGGCGCATGGTTTCCACCAGCACGGCGATCTGCATGGCCCCGCGGGCGGAAACGGAGAATACGCCGGCCTTGTCCGTATCCTCCACCTGGATGGAAATGTTCGTCCGCATTTCCCTGATCAGGCGGTCGCGGATCACGCGGGAAGTCACGTTCTTGCCGTCGCGGCCGCCGAAAGGCCCGTTGTTGATGGAAAACTCCATGGAAATGGTAGGCGGGTCAATCGCCACGAACGGCAGGGCCTCCGTATCCGCGGAACCGCCCAGGGTTTCCCCGATGTTCACGTTTTCAAATCCCGCCACGCCTACGATGTTGCCCGCCACGCCAATGGCGGAATCCGTTGTGCCCAGACCGGAATATTCAAACATGCGGGTCACTTTGCCGGAAATGCAGGAGCCGTCGCTCTGGTGGAGCCAGACGGTATCCCCCTTCTTCACCGTGCCGGAGGTGATGCGGCCGATGGCCACGCGGCCCACATAATCGTCCCAGTCAATATTGGAAACGAGCATCTTGAAATCCCCTTCCGGGTCGGCGTCCTTCGGGGCCGGGATGTGTTCCACAATCTTGAACAGAAGCGGCGTGCAGTCCACGGGAGGTTCCCCTTCCATGGAATTCATGAAATAGCCGTCGCGGGCGGATCCGTACACAAAGGGGGCTTCAAACTGTTCGTCCGTGGCGCCCAGCTCCAGGAAAAGTTCCAGCACCTGGTCATGCACGGCGGCCGGGTCCGCATGGGGGCGGTCGATCTTGTTGATGACCACAATGGGCATCAGCCCTTCCTGCAGGGCCTTGCGGAGCACAAAGCGCGTCTGGGCCTGCGGCCCTTCAAAGGCGTCCACCACCAGCAGCACACCGTCCACCATCTTCATCACGCGTTCCACCTCCCCGCCGAAGTCCGCGTGGCCGGGAGTATCCACAATGTTGATGGTGTACCCATTCCAGAGGATGGAAGTATTCTTGGCCTTGATCGTAATGCCTTTTTCACGTTCCAGATCCATGGAATCCATGGCGCGTTCCTGCACGGCCTGGTTGGCCCGGTAGGCTCCCCCCGCCTGCAAAAGTTGGTCAACCAGGGTCGTTTTCCCATGGTCAACGTGAGCGATAATGGCGAGGTTGCGGAACTTGGAAGGATCTGACATTGCGCGCGAGAGCTAAAAGCACTGGAAAATAAATGTCAAGCCTGCTCCACGAATACCTCCATATATTTTTGACGCGCCTGGGCGCGCACGCGTGCCGCTGCCGCAAAAGGTGACGGAACTTTTATTCCCTCCGGTGAATTTATAGCTTTCCCCTGCTCCCAAATAGGGCTATCCTGTTCCGGCATAAATAATTTCTCAATTTTAGATAACGATGAAGATTTGGTTAGATGGAAAACTGGTGGAACAGGAGGAGGCCAAGACCTCCGTTTTTGACCACGGTACACTCTACGGAGACGGCATTTTTGAAGGTATCCGGTTTTACAACAGACGCGTCTTCCGCCTGGAAGACCATATGGACCGCCTGTACAACTGCGCCCATTACCTGCTGCTGGACATTCCCTACACCCGTGAGGAGCTATCCAAGGCCGTATGCGACACGGCGGCGGCCTCCGGCCTGGATGACGGTTACATCCGCCTGGTGGTTACCCGCGGCGTTGGCAATCTGGGGCTCAACCCCTTCAACTGCAAGCGCTCCTGCGTCTTCATCATCGCGGATAAAATTTCCCTTTATGACCCTGCCGTGTATGAAAACGGACTGACCCTGATCACCAGCTCCGTGCGCCGCAACCGTCCGGACACCGTTTGCCCCCAGGTTAAGTCCCTCAATTATCTCAACAACATCCTGGCCAAGATGGAAGCCGTGCGCCAGGGCGTTGCGGAGGCCCTGATGCTGAATGACCTGGGAAATGTGGCCGAATGCACGGGAGACAACATTTTCATCGTGAAGGACGGGGCCGTCTTTACACCGCCCGTCACGGACGGCTGCCTGGACGGCATTACACGCCGCGTCGTGCTGGAAATTTGCAGGGAGCTGGAAATCCCGGCGAAGGAAAAAACGATGAACCGCTTTACCATCACCTGTGCGGATGAATGTTTCCTGACCGGCACTGCCGCAGAGTGCGTCCCGGTCACTAAACTGGACGGCTACCAGCTGGGTTCCGGAAAAATCGGCCCTGTGACGGCCCGCATCCTGGCTCGCTTCCAGGAACTGACCCAGACCACGGGAACGGCCTTCTAAAGTGCCCTGCCCCTTTTTAAAAGGTAAAAACGGCCCTGCCGAATAGCGGGGCCGTTTTTTTGTGCTGATGTGTCAGAACCGAAAAACCGGGCAACGCTGCTTCACGCAGAATAAAGCACCGAAGACCACCAAATCAGTAAATCTGCGCGGGGAACAGGTGCAAACACGTGTTCCCCGCAGTTCGGCCATGATAAAAACACGGTAAAAGAATACGTTACCAACGGCATCAACGGAAGCGGACCACCTGGGAATAAAGGTTTGGCAAGCCCGGTTTCCCAGGCTTCATGGTACACCCATTCCAAGCATAACGGAGGAATCCTTTTTAAGACAGCCTCCGCCTTATCTCACCTCACGCATAGGAAAAACCCGCCTGCGTTCCTTTTCCAGTCAACCGCGCAGAACCCATCCTGACTGAAAAAGGACAGAACTATTTTTTCTTCGGCAATCCGGTTTCCGGATCAAACTGCTTGGCCTGCTGGGCGTGTTCCTTCGTCTGATAAAACCGCACGTAATCAATCAGGAATTTTACAGGATAACCCTGGCCATCCTTCGGAGCCTTTTCACACCAGCTGCCACCCACGGCGGAATTAAGAATGAGGTAAAACGGCGTCCGGAAGGGGTTGCCAGCTTCATTGGCATAATTGGTGGTATTCAGATCAATGGACTTCACCAGCTTGTCATCCACCATCAGTTTGATGGAATCCTTGTCCCATTCCATGACGTAAGTATGAAAATCATCGGAAAGATTATCAATCTTGACGGTGCCGCCGCGGGAAGCGTCCTTCCTGGACACGCCGTCCGGGCTTAAATGGAAGGTGGAATAAACCACGTCCGGCTGCTGGGAAATATTTTCCAGCATATCAATCTCCCCATTGACGGGCCAACCCCACTTGTTCTTGCCAAGCAGCCAGATTGCAGGCCAGATGCCTTTGGTTTTGGGAACCTTGGCCCGTACTTCCAGCCTGCCGAACATGAAGGTCTTCGTCTTGATCGTACTGACGGAACCGGACGTATAAGGCATGAACTTGGTATTCTTGATCCAGTCCGCCTGGCTCTTCTTGTAATTGACATTGGGGAACTTTTCAAAATGGGTTTCCAGAACCAGACAGCCGTTCTCCAGCCTCATATTCTTCGACCGTTCAGTATAGGTCTGCTGGGAACCCTGGTTGCGCACCACGCCCAATTCCGGCTTCCACTTCTTGGCATCTATTTTGGATCCATTGAACTCATCCCCCCAAACATACACCCACCCGCCGGGAAGGGTCTTCGGAGGCGTGACGTTTTCTCCCTTTCCGGACATGCAGAGGCATGCAGTCAACAGTATGGCAAACAAGCTTTTCTTCATACGGACCAATACTGTACCGGGAACCGCAGCCTTTCAAACAAAATAGTCCGGTCAGACTCTTTTCTCATTCCTTCCTTCCGGAATGGCGGAAATACCGCATAAATGCATGGCAATCCTCTCCTACTCTATGTTATATCATGCGGTATGAAGACCAATTCTTCACCCCGTGGCTGGGCTCTTCTTCACCAGACGCCTGTGGGGCCCATGGTCATGGTGGAAAATGGAACGGCCATCACGCACCTTTTCTTCGGCCGCATGGCGCAGACGGAACAGGTGAAATGGGAGGAAACGCCCCTGCTGCGGCAAACAGCCCATCAACTGGACGAATACTTCCAAGGGATGCGCCGCACTTTTGACGTGCCGCTTTCTCCTGAGGGAACGGAATTTGAACAAATAGTCTGGAAAGCCCTTCAAACCATCCCCCATGGGGAAACCAGAAGCTATGCGGACATTGCCCAGCAGATAGGAAGGCCGTCAGCCTGCCGGGCTGTGGGACATGCTAACAACCAGAATCCTGTCAGCATCATCATCCCCTGCCACCGGGTCATCGGGGCCAACGGAAAACTGACTGGTTATGCGGGAGGCCTGAGCATCAAGCAGTATCTGCTGGAACTGGAACAGGGCGCCGTGGCTCCCTTCATCCTGCTTCCGGATGCAGAACACACTTTCCGGAATGTCCCCGCCGACTCTTGAAAAAGGCACACGGGCACCAACCTGTTCAATGCGGCCCGTCGTCCGTTTGAGGGGGAGTCATGGACTTCAAGGCGGCCTTGGGAGACTCAATGCCGAGCCACTGGAGGGGCAGCAATTCCCCCGTTACCTTGTAATGCCGGTAAGTCAATCCGGTGAAAACGGCCAGGAAAAACACCAGGACGGCATACAGGGCCATCCACATATAATTCTTCCGCGCCGTACGGGTAGCCTGGTCCGCCAGATGCTGCAAATTCCGCATGGCGGGGGAAGGAGCAACTGTTTCTTCTTCCCCTGTATCCGGTCCAGAAGCCAACCCCGGAGAGGGTTCTTCTGTAAACCGGAGGCGGGCGTCCCCCAGGGCGATCTCGTCCCCGTCATAGAGGGAGGCGGCTCCCATGGGCGTCAGCCCGTTGATCTTAATACCGTTGGTGGAACCAAGGTCTTCAAGGACATAACCGCCTTCCTTGAACTGGAGCAGGGCGTGTTCCCCGGAAACGGATTGAAAGGGCAGTACTATTTCACAATGTTCGTCGCGCCCGATGCGCGCGAAATATTCTCCGTTCTTCGGAAGAACGATGGTTTTTTCGGAACCGTTGGGCAGCTGGATGGAAAGTCGAGGCATGATTCACGGGCATGATGCCATGCCAATGCTCATTTTCAATCCAAAAGACCGTTTACCCGGAATGCACGGAAAAAAATAGGGCATGCGCCCGTCCTTTGGTGAGGAATGGATTCTATGCAGTTCCCTCCTATGGCTTCATTTTCCCGTCATTGTTGGAGAGCCGGAGTTTTCCGGGAGGGTTATACGTTCGGAATACAGATACTGGGTGTTGGAACAAACCGCCGCCGTTCTCCTCTGGAATGTGGCTGCCAGTATTTTTCCCGATCGTCTTACAGCTTTCAATGATCAACAGCACATGCCTTCCATGGAGCCTTTTACCCGCTGTCCGGCCTCCGTTCCTATTCTGCCATGGGGATTATTTCTCCGGATCCTTCCCTGGCCGTCACATGCAGAGCCTGCATGACATCGGCGAAAGAGGAACTCTGCTGTTCTTCCTGGCTCTACTGGTACGGAGTATGATTCTCCCCATTCGCTGCTGTGAAGACAGCCAGCGGGAGAATAAACCAATACGGACCTTCGGAAAAATATCCGGAATTACCGTCATTCTCCGGAATTTCTTTTTCCCGGGCTGTTTTCCGGTTCACTGGAAAAGTCCGCCGTACATGCCATGGAAAAGCCATGCAGTCCTCCACTTGGCTTGCTTTTAAGGTGGAAATGTCTCATATTCAGAACATGTTTGTTGACAACATCCGCATATTTGCCAAGGCAGGAAAAGGAGGAAACGGGCTGGTCAGTTTCCGCAGGGCCAAATTTGTGCCCAAGGGCGGCCCGGACGGCGGCGATGGCGGCGATGGCGGAAGCGTCATTCTGGAAGTAGATCCGCACACCAATGACCTGCGTTCCTTTTTCTATGATCCCAAACTGGTCGCAACGGATGGAGTAGGCGGCCAAAGCGCTAAAAAACATGGCAAGAACGGCAAGTCCGTCATTGGGAAAGTTCCCCCCGGCACCATTATCTACCGCAGCAACGCTTCCTCCATGGCGGAGGCGACCTGGCTGGAACGGGAAGGAGAGGGCATTGAATTGGAAAAAATAGCGGACCTGACGGAAATCGGCACCCGGTTCACGCTGTGCCAGGGCGGCATCGGCGGCAAGGGCAACTGGCATTTCCGCTCTGCGACCAACCAGGCGCCCACAGAAGCCGAACTGGGAACGGAAGGAGAGGAAGGCGTCTTCTTCATGGAACTGCGCCGCATTGCGGACGCCGGACTGGTGGGTTACCCCAACGCGGGCAAGAGCACCCTGCTGGGAGACATCTCGGAAGCCAAGCCCAAGGTCGCCAATTACCCCTTCACCACGCTTCAGCCCATCATCGGCGTAGTGGAATTCAACAGCTTCCGCCGCTGCATTGTGGCAGACATTCCCGGCATCATTGAAGGTGCACACAACAACCGCGGCCTGGGACATGAATTCCTGCGCCACATCACGCGTTGCAAGGTGCTCGTCTTTGTTCTGGACATGGCTGGCAGCGAAGGCCGCGACCCCATTGAGGACCTCCAGAACCTCCGCACGGAAATCAAGCTGTACAGTGAAGACCTGGCCAAGCAGCCCTGGTTCGTCGTCGCCAACAAGATGGACCTGGAAGGCGCGGAAGAAAACCTGGAGAACTTCCGCATGCGTTTCCCGAAGGTGGACGTCATTCCCATCTCCGCCCTGAACGGGGACGGCATTGCCCGGCTCAAGGGCAAGCTTGATGAACTCGTAGGCTATAAATTCGTCCGTTAAACTATCCTTCCCCCTCTCTCTATCCGATATGACCGCTCCGCTTGCCGCAACGACCGATCCCGACCAGCTTTTGTGCCGCATCGCCGGAATTGGAGACCTCTTCGCCATTGAAGGGGAATTCGTTACCGGCAAGGAAATCCCCAGCGGCCATATCAACACCACCTACAAGGCCACCTACCGCAAAAGCGACGGTACGGAAGATTCTTACATCCTCCAGCGTATCAACGATTACGTCTTCAAGGACCCCCGCGCCGTCATGCGCAATGTGGAGAAAGTCACGCGCCACATCAACTGGAAAGTCCTGCGCCGCCTGAAAGATTCCGCCGGCCAGACTCTTAACCTCTATCCGGCCCGCGGCGGCCGCAACTACATCGACATCCCCGGCGACGGCATCTGGCGCTGCTACAACTACCTGGCCGGCACGCACACGTACGATGTGGTGGAAAACACCCGCCAAGCCTACCAGGCCGGATTCGCGTTCGGCTCCTTCCAGGATCTGATCAGCGACATGAACCCGGACGACATCGTGGAAACCATTCCCGGCTTCCACCACACGCGGAACCGCTTCAACCGCTTGATGGAAGTGGCGGCCCGGGATCCGCAGAAGCGTCTTTCCAGCTGCCTTCCGGAGCTGGACTTCATCAAGGCCCGCGAGCAGGACGTGGACCGCCTGCTGGACCTTCAGGCCAGCGGCGTTCTTCCCACCCGCATCACTCACAACGACACCAAGATCAACAACGTCATGCTGGATGAAGACACGGACCATGCCGTCTGTGTCATTGACCTGGATACGGTCATGCCCGGACTTGTCCTGTACGACTTCGGGGACATGGTGCGCACCGTCACCCCCCCTACGGAAGAAGATGAGGAAGACCTGGACAAGGTGCGCATGCGCATGCCCATGTTCCAATCCATCGTAGAGGGTTATCTGGAAGCCGCCCACGGCTTCCTGACTCAGGCGGAAATAGACCAGCTGGCCTTCTCCGGAAAACTCATCACGCTGGAAATCGGCATCCGGTTCCTGACGGACTACCTGGAAGGAGACCAGTACTTTAAAATATCCCGCCCGGACCACAACCTCATCCGCTGCCGCACGCAGCTCAAGCTGGTGGAATGCATTGAACAGGAACTTCCGGTCATGGAGCAATACGTCCAGCGCCTGGCCAAGGGGCTGTCCAGAAAATAGGGGGGCTGCTTTTCTTCCCTGTTTTTTCCTTCTCTCCGGGACGGCGCTGCCGTCCCTTATTATTTATATTATTTGAACACTGCGGCGATTTCCATAATCCAAGAAACATTCCACGTAATCGTCCCAGACCATGTTTGAAATACCGGATATTCAACTCAATCAATATGGCAAGCCGGCAAGGATCATGTATCTGGCCCCGTATGCCCCCGACGCTCCCGATTTCTCCAAAAAGCCTTACACGGGCAACGGAGGTTATCCCCAGTATCACTATAATATCTATAAAGCTATCCAGGACATCGGCTACGACGTCGTCTCCTCTTCCAAACCCTACTCCGTGCAGTTCGCCAAAGGAAACGTGGACTACGTGTTCTCCCTGATGAACAGGTTCGCCATGTCCAAGCCTGAAATATTCATTTCCTCCTACTGCGAATTCATTCAGGTTCCCTATCTGGGCGCCGCCCCCAACATCCGCGCCATTGCGGAAGACAAGCTCCTGACCAAGATGGTATTCCGGTCGCTGGGCCTGAACATTCCGGAGGGTATGGGCCTTTCCAGGGAAAAAGGCATTCCGGCCAATCCCCCCTTCTCCGGCCCCTACTTTGTCAAAAAACGGTTTGGCGCCGCATCCGGCGGCATCCGGGAAGACAGCATCTGCGGCTCCTGGGAAGCGGTTGTTGCGTGTGCCCGGCGCCTCATGGAGGAAGGGCATGAAGTGCTTGCGGAACAATACTGTGAAGGCATCGACGTCACCGTTCCCGTTCTGGGAGGAGAAAAACCCGTCATCCTGGGATACGTGCAGCCGAAATCCGACAAACCGGGAAGCATCATCACGGAAGACCTGAAACTGCACGACCATCTGGGCTACCAGCTCGTTTCCGTGCATGACCTGGAACAGGACATCGCCGACGATGTCCGTAAAGTCTGGGACGCCCTGGGGCCGATGGACTATTTCCGCATCGACTACCGGATTGACTTTGAAAAAGGCGAACGTCGCATCCTGGAAATGAACATCTGCTGCCACCTGGGCAAAAGCGGCTCCATCTGCCTGGCGGCCGCAGAACACGGTTATTCCCAGGCAGACCTGCTCAAATACATCATCGCCTACAGCATGAACAGGCAGAAAGGCCTTTGCCAATACGGCACGTGGCTCATATGATCCGTACGGAGGCGGTAACCCACATTCCGATTATGGCAGAAGTGGAAGGGATTCATCCGGTATCCGGCTGGTTGCTTCAAACACTTCCTGCCAGCTTTCCATGGACGCCTCCAGACCGCCCAGGCTTCTGCTGCGCTCCCGGGCGGCGGCGGCCATGTCTTCCCGGTAATGCGGCTCCCACGCCATTTTAGTGGCGTACGTGATGAAATCCCCGGGGCTCTCGCACAGCCAGCCTGTCTTCCCGTGTTCCACCATCTGTTCCCAGCCCCCGCGTTTATCCACAATGAGCACGCTTCCGCTCGCCATGGCCTCAAAGCCCACGCGCGGCCAATTCTCTGTCGTATCCGTGGGTTGCAGAACGATGTGGCACCGTTGATAAAACTCCTGTTGGGACAGGGACTTCTGGTCATGAAAAGTCTCCACCCAGTCGGGCGGCCTTCCGGTCTTCGCCTCGCTCCGCTGATCAAAGCCGAGAAAAGTTCCTCTCTTCCGGACGGGTGAAGCAAAATGCTCGTAAATGTGCCACGTGTCCTTGCTGAATTTATCCTCATCCTGCCGGGAAATGTGTCCCGCACCGAACCAGTCCGTGGAACGCTGCGCAATAAAGGGAAAATCAGTTGTGTCAAAATACGGCTTGAACGTCATGAACCGGATGGACGGATCAGCATTCAAGGCTTTCAGTCGCGGCATCACGTTCTCCCTCACACGGTCATTCTGATACAGGAACAGGGAAATATCTCCCCGCTTCATGGCTTCCTTTTCCTTGCCGAAAAGCCAGGTCATGCAATTGACGAAAACTGTCTTTCTCGTCCGTTTTCGTATCTCCGGGAGGGCCGCCAGAAACTCCTCATTGCAAAAACTGATGACGGGCGCCCCTTCCGGAATGGCCGACCAGTCATAACCCTCATGTATGATAACGCCCCGCTCAACCATTTCCGGATAGAGTTCGGCACGGTGTGCGTTCTTCTGGGTGGGAATAAGGTGCATTTCCACCCCCAGATGTCCCCAAACCTTGATCTGATGATAAAGTTCGGCCCCCGCCCCTCCGTAAAGAGACGGAAATCCAATAACGTAGAGAGGGTTCATAGCTGGATTATTTTATTGTTGGGGAATTCGTTTCAACGCTTTTTTAACACTTTCACGATCCTATCCCCTGTGTTTCTAAACCTCAATAAAATAGAACGTGGCTTTCATAAAAGAGCAAGCCCCCCGTGGCCAGCTATGTTGACCTGCATCTTGGTACGATTGACGTATCTCATATCATTCATCCGCCATTGATGGAAAAACAAAAACATAACCCGCCGCGTTCTTTACACGGCAATTCCATTGCAAGCTGTGTAACGGCCGCTTTCCACTCGAAGCATCCCCGGATAGAATGGAGAAAGATAAGGTGATTGGTGTATACTTAATCAAACTTCAATTTCAAGAATACAACCGGCATCTGAAATAGATTGTAAAAGAGAGGGAGGTAACCTAAACGACGCTCTACCTTCTGTAAGGCTGATATGAATATATTTATCTCCACAATCAATTCTTGATGCTAAAATTATTATTTCTTTTAAACATCCAATCACTCTATCTTGCTGATTAGGTAAAATATCATAGTCTTTAATCCAAATTCCAAGATCTGGATTAGCTACTTGCTCTAATTGATTATCAGGCTGCCTTTGACAACCTTCTATTCGGAAAATAATAGTAGTGACATTTGGCATTTATTTATCATTGGCAAGTTAATATTTTTATTATATAACCATCAGATTGTAAAATTAGAATATTAACGTTTATTATTTTCTTTTAAAAAACATAAAATAAACCTTTATTCCAGCTCTTTGATCCGAAAATAAAGATTTCTTATTCTATAGCTTTTCCCAGTTTTTTAATATTTTTCTTAATTCCTTCATGTGATAGGGCCAATGAATAACGATCATCTGATAAACCTTCTCAAATTCCTTGTCGTCCAGTGTTTCGTTTTTAAATATTTTTATCAAGGAATCCATCTCATTGATAATGTCGCCAAGATGAAATGCCAATTCTTCTTTCTCCCGATTACTATATACACTTAGTGACGACGAGTTTTTAAATATTTCAAGAATTTTTTCTGAAGTTATCATAAGATTATGGCCTGGGACATATAGTAATTCAGTCTACGCTCGTCATCGGCATACTCTTTCAAGAAGCAGCACGAATTTTTCTGAGACGTATTCCCTTCCATTTTAATGTATACTACCATAAAGATCTGACTTACGAGCTGCCTCCGGCTGGAACACGGTATAGGCCGTCATATGCCTTAGCAGATGGGATTATGTAATGTAGACTTTCTACATAGCTTCCCGCTGTGTTGAAATTTCCATCACGATCATTTGCACATACAACTTAAACAATATATAGAATTTCCTTTTTAGAAAATTTAATATAACGAAATCCTATTTTTTAACACATTGTAATTTTTACATAATTCCTTATACAAGATTTTATTATGATCATCATCATCATCATTTTCCTCTTGCTCCCTTTTACAGAGATTAAAAACAAAATTAATGCAAAATGGATATAATTTTATTAAATTCAACAATATATCTTTATCCAAATAATCATCTTTATTTAAGAATCCAATATATCTTTCACAAATATTATTTAATCCATAAAAATACATATAAGTATCCACATCTTCTTCTTCCAATCTTATCTTGAATATGCCCGAGTCAATATAATCAAAAAATGGAATGCAGTAATAAGCAAATGCTTTATTTCCCATATAAGATATTAATTCACTATATAGAAGAGGATCTATTTTTCTGTCTATAAGCAATTTATAGGCATCTTCCGTTGATTTATTTTCAAAAACTTCTAATGCCCACTTAATATCCAAGTCATCTTGTCCGTCTAATATATCCTGCCTGGTAGGTAAAAAATTCATATTATTCTCCACATATTTTTTTCATTCTTTTCTTACACTCTCTTACAGAATTAATTCTATTTTTAATTCCTGCACATGATTTCTTGGATATTCCAAAGTTTCCTCTCCTTTCATCTTAATAACATTTCCATACTTTCCATATCCATACGAGGCACGATGCCCCATTTGGAATCCACTATGTAAAAAACTCTAATTACTTAATTTTTTCCTCCAGCACTCTTAAAAGATCATTAATCCTATTTAAGCTTTCCAATGAATTGCTCCCTCCCGGGCTGAAAATATAATCCTTCAATGCTGCGTTTAGCTGAATAAAATAATAACACAGAGAATCCTCAGCATAATAATCACCATCCAGACATCTTGCGAAAATATGATCATTCAGGCCGAATTCATACACCTGTCCCAATAAGGAAAACATCAATTGGGAATGCAAGAAGAACTCTTTGTCTCCTTTCTTTAATTCTGTCCAGCTTACAGGAGTTTCGTCACGACCTTCCACTATTTTTTCTATCGCGCCGAATATTTTTACAATTCTATTACATACATCTTCCGGTAAATCAGTTGAATATTTCCGTATTTTATAAGGTGGATTTTCTACAATATAAGGACTGCTTGCATAAAACTCATCCGTATTCATTTGAGGCAAAGAGTAATGTTCTACATAGGCGTTGGAAAAATTTTCCCCACGCGAACATTCCCACAAATGCAGTTCATTATTCTGTAAAAATAAATATTCAGGTGAATATTGACCTGTCGTAGAAGAAATAATTAATATTTTATATTCCGGAATAGCTTTTGAAAAATAATGAAACAAATGAGGATCAAAAGCTTGATCAAAATTTAAATTCATATCTTCTTTCGATATTGTTGAATAAAAAGGATGTTTTCTAAAGTCAATAAGTTTCCAAAAAGGATGATTAGGGGATATATCTTCCTTATTCATACAAAGAAGATCTAGTTTCAATTCAGCTCTATTTCTCTCAGCACTGGACAATTCCTCATCTCTCATTTGTCTTGTTAGCAGAGATTTTTCCTGTTGTTCCATGTCTGATTTAAAATTCTCTCCATAGCCGATTCCCATGAGAAGTGACAATAACAACAATAGTGGAAGTATTTTCCTCGAAACCTTGCGTGCAAGTTGTCTTGCTTCATTCCAGATTGCACCAGGAACCTCTCCTCTTGACTTCAATTGTCTATCAACATGTTCATCAATACTATTTGATGATGGAACAATTGTTTTGCTATACTGTTCACCTTGTCTCTCAACAACAGCCGATATTGAAGTATAAGGAGGCACCCGAAGAGGATCATTCTCTGGATCCTTTTCCCACTTAGTATATAAATCAGCGTCTGTTTTTTGCTTCGCTGACGGATGGGAAAACCCTAAAATGGAAATCAACATATCTTCCTTGCTCAAAGTTTCAGACTCAGTATGTGAATGCCACAGAATCTCCGTCATTGCAAGGAGGATAAACTTTTAAACTCAAATTTTTACAGCTCCCGTCGCGCCATCTTGCCAACATCATATTTTTCCCATTTTTACATTTACACATATGATCCCCGATCCCTAACCTTTCTGTCGTCCTACGTTTGTACCAAACAAAACCGTCATGTTTTAGCAGGTCATGCGTATGCTTCTGCTACGCTGTAAAAATCATCGCTAAAAATGCATAAAGATAGATACTGTTAATCGGGTACAACTTAACCTGGCCGACATTCTATAGGATGGAGATGACGTGAATACCCATCTCTATCCGATTCCAGACCTTAATTTGGTTTTATTATCTCTCCTTGAAGAGGGATGATCATATAAATTATTATATCTAATTATTCATAATTTTATCTTTTAATTTTATACATTCATTTTTATAATCATGAAATGAATTGTTTTCCATTAGTTTTAATATTCCTTCCACCAGCTTCTTTTCACTTTCATTCAAATCCTTATAATTTTCGATGATGGCATCAATTGTATATTCTACAAATGAATCGATATTTCCAACTTCATATTTATAATAATCGCCAAAAAAATATTTGATGGTCAGGTTTAAACATGACGGAAAATAATACCTAAGAAAAGACGTCGAAAATATGTAATACGGCAAAATTGTTGTATCATATTCAAGTGGCATTAAATCATTCTCCCACGAACATTTTAACCAATTTATTTTATGAATATGAACATATTCACAAAATTCAATTGCAGGTAGCGCAAAAGATTCAGACTTTATAGAATCAATGCATATTTTGAATTGTTTATTATTTGGAAGCGGAAACACAGGATATATAACCTTCATTATATCAAGAAAGGATTGATAAGATAAAAAATTGGTATTCATTTGAACTATTAAACTATAATAAATTAAATAAAACTTGTTATCCCGGCTATCTTTCTATTCATCAAATCGAAAGTATTACTTTTTGTCAAACGATACCATTAACAGTGAGCCAAGTTAAAAAGAGAAATCGAATGATAAATTAAACCTTTGAGTTGCTCTCGCGCTCATTCCAAAATATGAAGGAAAGTAAAAAACACCGGTAACAGTTTATTTCATATGCCTATCCCTCATATAATCAAAATTTACTAAAATGGGGATAGCTCATATTTAAAATCTTTTTCTTGTCTTGTCTATCAGCTCTAACGCATGTGCACAACCAGTTTCATCGTTATGCCTTCTATTCGATAATAGAATCCATTCCATGGCATCACTCATGTACCTCTTTTCATTTGCTATTTCCTCAAGATAAGAAAGCCTTATGATCAAGGGAAAAAATAGGCAAGAGCGCTACTTGTAGCAAAACTTAAAAACTCAGTGCTATCACACCACTGTGTATCAGGAACATCAATCCATCGTTGCCTCAAAAACGGTTCGCCACATTCTCGGCCCTCATCATCCGAATAGTCATGATTTGCAATAAGATCACGAATGTTACTTGTTGGAAAAATAGAATTTTTCAAAGGAAATTCTTTTTCCACATTCTGAATCATACTTGCCAAAATATCATGGGTGTATAGGCCATTATTTCGATTAATTTTTATTTTGAATTTATTATATTAGTACCAACAATTATAAATATCTTATTTGGTCCTTATATTCTTTATCTATTACATATGTTTCCTAAATATTAATCTAATGATAGAACCCGCATCCTGTTTCCATTATAGAAAACGAAGGCATCCAAAATGCCAAGTTTCAGTTATTGATCAATAAATACTTGTTACAGACCTCGAACCAAATCCTGCTTTTTCCGCTCCACTTTTTCAAAATGCCATGAATGTTCATCAAACCGAAAGCACTGTTCTTCATCAAACGATGTGACTGGTGGGTGATACGGTTGGAAAAACAAATACCATATCCATTCATATTTTCCATCTTCCTTTTCCTCTGGCCACAGAACAGGATAATACAGATAATCTTTATTATCCCATATATTCAAACCAATCTGCTTTCCCAGTAAATGGAATAAAAATTTCACGCATAATAATTCTGGTCGAGAGAGTTTTCCTACGCCTTCTTCTTCAAAAGATTCTTTCGATTCAAACCCCAGAATACCTAAATCCGATTCACCAATATAACGCGACCAGAAAAATCCGGCCCCGTCTGTCACGCCATCTGCAACAAACACATGCTTAGCTTCTTCTTCCGTAACAATACTTATCACTTTGCGTACATTCACCCCCTCATTATTCCATACAACATCGCCTGTTCTAACTGTCAAGCCTTCGGGATAATAAATAGTTTTTTGCATAGAATTATTCTTGTCTTATATTATAAAGGACCTCCGCCACGAGCGGGATTAGGAGGGGAGGGGCCATCCAGGGTACTTCCTTCTGGTGGAGTTTGTGTGTTTTCCAAAGTAACAGACCATTCCAATTGCATATGCACGATGGAAATGGAGCCTGATTCATCGTCCATACCTACGTGACCTATAAGGCTCCTCTTTTTCTGGATCCTGGGTTGGCGATTTCATGCCGTTTCGATCCAGCCGGTGGCTTACAGGGTTTACAGCCTTTTCGGGTAGAGATAATAACAGCCGCAGCTCTTGCAGCTCTTCGAGATATATTAGAAGATGATGTAATGCCTCGAGTCGCTCTCGCTATATCCTCGACATAAGAAGGAGAGTTGCTTATCGCAGCATCTGGTGTCTTCACTGCAATACTTCCAGTATAATCGATAAACGTGAAAAGATTATTATAAACCATTCTGTATAAATTGAAATTATCATCCTTTCCGATAGGCTCCCTATTCAACCATTTACCTTTTATAGTATTGTAATACCTGTAATTATAATACACAAGTCCCAGCTCATCATCGGCATATTCGCTGGAGAATCGAAAAGGATTATCTTGTGCGGCATTGCCTTCCATTTTCACAACATTTCCATACGCTCCATATTCATACAAGGCACGGCGTCCCGCCTGAATCCCAAGCAGAGCCGTTGTGTTTTTCAACAGGTCATAGGTGTAGTACAGGTCTTCGTCATAAATTCCTGTTTCATTGAATATGGTCATCGCCAAAATGCAATGCATATGGCGACCAGTTCCATCGGATCCCACAAATAGGTTTTACGCAACACGGACGCTGCCGTTTCTGGTTACACGCCAGCTGCGTCCAGTTCCGCGATCTACAGGTAGCCGTTATAGATGAAGCATTTCTTCGACAGACGAATTCTCCTTCATAGACGCCTTAATAAAAATTTTACCGATTACTTCGTGTTACGAACCTATCGCGAACCCTATGATCATGATGGCAAGCCATGTTCCCGACAACATAAGCGCAATAAGATCATCTTTTCTGTTCGAATTCACGATGATACCACACAATCCCCAGAACAGGCTTGTGAATTGACCGATGAAGATTGCCAATCCTAATGTTATAGATAGAGAGACAGGAAAACGGAGGTTTTTGTCGAATAGTGTTACACAGGCTATCGGAAGCAGTGCTATCCATCCGATCAGTGAGGGAGTGTAAGATTTCACGATTGGTTATTTTAATGCATGCACAGACAGCAGTCTGTATTTGACTACACCAATTCCTTAATTCCTCTGTACTAACGCCCAAATCCGTCACATAGTATGAATCACCTTGGTTCTTCTTTTGAATTTTCCTGAGATGATCTTCCATCTCCTGCCGGAATGCGATGGCGTGAATTTGGTTTCTTCGCCATACTTTTAATTGTTAGTCAGAGTTTTGCGGGTATACAACATCGTCTGCCCCCCCTTTTTCTTAAATCACCAATGACAGAACTCACTGTCTTTGTATCATTGATATCCAAGAATCGCTATCGGAAGTTCGAATTTCTTTTATACTTTTTATGATATGTAAAAAATGTTGATCCCAATTTTTTGGCTTATCTTCACCACTAAACAAAACCGCTTGCAACAAGGCATAACACGATTGATAATAGACAGCTAAGATTGTCATAAAAGTATTCATTCTTTCATTATTGTTTTTTATTTTATCAATAATAAACAAACACATATTGCAATGCTCCTTGTACAAATCATAAAATGCGAAATTACCTTTTTCCCTTAATCTTTCCACAACAAATTCATTTTCAATGATAAAATCATTAACATTTTCTATTTTCTCTACTGGAAAACTTTGGGGAATAAAATTTCCAAGTAACGTCAAATACGGAAAATCAGCATTGCTATAGAAGGTAAACGGTTCGCGCATTGAAAATAATAAATCGAAATATCTTATGTAGACATATTCTAGCGCGACATGAATAATTGAAGCTCTTTCTGGGAAAAAATCATCACATTGCCATCTTAGTGCAACAGTTTGTTTTGATCGAGAAATTAATACATCAGGATCCAGTCCTTGAACTTCTTGAAATTTATATATTAAACTCTGTATTGATTCATTCTCTATATTATCGGAAATAAGAAGAAATAGATTAATCGACATTTTCTTATCCTGGAAACACATATAACTATTTAATTTTCACAATCCCCCTAAAATTAATCCCCAGCCAATACCAATTGTCACCGAATTGTCAGCCATACTCGGCCGTTTCATTCGGTCCAGTTCCCGGACCTCGAAAGACCAGTCCCAGCTTTTTTCAAAGGCGTCTGTCGGCCCTTTTCGTCAATCGGGGCGGGAACACTGATAAAACTACATATATCTTTTATAATCAATCAATATAATATATTAGCGAAATAACATTGCATATTCCTTCCTGTTTCTTGGAAAAGGCTGCCAGGTCAAACGGAAAGGCCTCTCCGGCATGACTACCGCTTTTTATACGTTCAGCCTCTTTTCCAATTTTTTCAGCAAATGGAAACAGCCGTCTTCCAGAAGCTCTACTACGTGCTCAAACCCTTCCTGCCCTCCATAGTAGGGGTCCGGCACTTCTTCATCCAGAAAACGGGTTGTGAAAAAACACATCGGCACGATCTTGTCTTCCCATTGCCCGCTTTTGTCCAGCCGTTTCAATGCCCGCAGGTTTTCCCGGTCCATGCCCACAATCAAATCGAATTGCTCCAGATCATCCTTCCTCACAGGCCGAGATTTGATACCCGGATCAGCGTATCCGTATTTTTCCAGGGCCGCAAGCATCCTGGCATCCGGAGGACAGCCGCGATGATAGCCGATCATGCCGGCGGAATCGCTTTCAATCAGGCTTTCCACCCCTTGTTCTCCGACCATTTTTTTGAAAATGATCTCCGCGGCGGGAGAACGGCAGATGTTGCCCAGACAGACGAACAGGACACGGTAAGGATGGGGAGCATTCATGGAAGGTATTTCTTTTCTTTCAGGATAGGGAAGAGGATTCCCCAGATCAAGAGGGAAGAACTTCCAGCGCAGGAAAGCAGCAGTACGCCCAAACCCCGCATGACGCCTGCGGCAGAACGCCTACGCACCAGCCATCAACAAAATTTTCCTGTGTTTCGGCTTGCGCCAGGGGGTGTTTGGCTGTAGATTATCGCATGGCAGATCTCCCTCTTGGATTAAGTTTTGATGACGTGCTCCTGCTGCCCCGCCTGAGCGCGATTCTTCCCGGTGATGCGGACATCAGTTCCCAGCTTGTTCCCGGTTTTGACATGAAAATTCCCGTGCTGTCCGCAGCCATGGATACCGTTTCCGAATCGGAACTGGCCATTGCGCTGGCACGTGAAGGCGGCCTGGCCGTTATCCATCGCAACAATCCCATCGATATCCAGGCGGCCATGGTTTCCCGCGTGAAGCGTTTTGAAAACGCGGTTATCCCGAATCCCGTCACGGTGAACAAGGACATGACGCTGGAAGAAGTCCACCAAATCATGATGGACCAGGGTTATTCCGGCTTCCCCGTGGTGGACGCCAACCGCCGGCTGGAAGGCATCGTCACTGGACGCGACATGCGCGGCGTGGACGATTACCAGAACATCCGGGTCAAGGACGTGATGACCCCCCTTTCCCGCCTGGTTACGGCGGCCCCCACCACCACCATTGAGGAAGCGCGCCATATTCTTTACACCCACCGCATTGAAAAGCTTCCCCTGGTGGATGAAACCGGCGTACTGGCCGGCCTCATCACGGAAACGGACATCCAGAAGCGCGCCATGTTCGCAGACGCCTCCAAGGACGAGCACGGCCACCTGCGCTGCGGTGCGGCCGTGGGCGTGGGTCCCGATTACCTGGACCGCGCCAAGGCTCTGATTTCCGCCGGGGCGGACGCCCTGTTCATTGACGCCGCCACCGGCCACACCACCCGCGTCATGGACGTGGTTTCCAACCTCCGCAAGCTGACGGACCGCCCCATCGTGGCCGGCAACGTGGTTACGGCGGAAGGCGCTTCCGACCTTATCAAGGCGGGCGTGCAGGCCATCAAGGTGGGCGTGGGCCCCGGCTCCATCTGCACCACCCGCGTCATTTCCGGCGTGGGCATGCCCCAGTTCACCGCCATTCAGGAGGTAGCCTCCGTAGCGCGTCCGGCCGGCGTCACCGTCATTGCAGACGGCGGCATCCGCTACTCCGGCGACATCGTGAAGGCCCTGGCGGCCGGCGCAGACCTGGTCATGCTGGGCGGCCTGCTGGCAGGCACGGAAGAAAGCCCCGGCAAGGTGGTCCACTACCAGGGCCGCCATTTCAAGCAGTACCGCGGCATGGGCTCCCTGGGCGCCATGCGCCGCGGTTCCGGCGACCGCTACGGACAGAACAGCTCCGGCAAGCTCGTTGCGGAAGGCGTGGAAGCGCGCGTTCCGTACAAGGGCATGCTGGCGGACGTGGTCTTCCAGCTCATGGGCGGCCTCCGCTCCGGCATGGGCTACCTGGGCGCGCACAGCCTGACGGAACTCCGGGACAAGGCCCGGTTCGTTCAAATCACCTCCGGCGGCCTGAAGGAAAGCCACCCCCACGATATCACTATCACGGAAGAACCCATCAACTATTCCTGTTAAACCCTCTCTCCCATGGACGACAAGCACCTCGTAGCCGTCATTGACTTCGGCTCCCAATACACCCAGCTCATTGTGCGCCGCGTACGCGAACTGGGCTACATGGCCAAACTGTACGCGCTGGAAGATCTGGACCAGATTCACGAACCCGGCGCTGTCATCCTTTCCGGCGGCCCTAAGAGCACCACGGACGCAGACGCCCCGGATATTGATTTTGAATGGCTCAAGAGCCTGAACGTTCCCGTCCTGGGCGTGTGCTACGGCATGCAGCTACTGAACATCAAGCACGGCGGCTCCGTGAAGGCCAGCAACAAGCGGGAATACGGCCCTGCGGCCCTGCTTCCGGAAGCCTGCACGGGCCTGTACCAGGACATGTCCCCCTCCTCCCAAGTATGGATGAGCCATTCGGACACGGTGGATCATCTGGCGGAAGGCTGCCGGGTCATCGCCCGCAATGCGGAAGGCGTCCCCGTCTCCCTCCAATGGGGGGAAACCACCTTCGGCATCCAGTTCCATCCGGAAGTGACCCATTCCCATGAAGGGCGCACCATCCTGCGCAATTTCCTCTCCTGCGCCGCCAACCTCAAGAAGTTCGACATCGGCGACTTCAAGCGGCAGCTTATCCGGGAAATCCGGGAGCGCGTGGGAGACAAGCAGGTGGTCTGCGGCGTCTCCGGCGGGGTGGACAGCACCGTACTGGCCGTCCTGCTGCATGAGGCAGGCGTGAACATGCGCGCCATTTTCGTGGACAACGGCCTGTTGCGCAAGAATGAGGCTGATGAAGTCCGCGCCAATTTCGCCCGCATGAACGTGGAAATTGAAACGGTGGACGCCTCCGAACGCTTCCTGACGGCCCTGGCCGGAGAAGGTGATCCGGAAAAGAAGCGCCGCATCATCGGCGGCCTGTTCATCGACGTGTTCTGGGACGCCGTGGGAGACGCGGAAATGCTCGCCCAGGGAACCCTGTACCCGGACGTGATTGAAAGCGCCTCCAACGCCAAGTCCAAGGCCTCCGTCATCAAGACCCACCACAACCGCGTGGAACGCGTGCTGGAACTCCAGGCGCAGGGGAAGGTGCTGGAACCCCTGGCGGAACTGTTCAAGGACGAAGTGCGCGAATTGGGCGCCTCCATGGGCATCCCGCACGACATCCTGTGGCGCCACCCCTTCCCCGGCCCCGGCCTCGCCGTACGCTGCCCCGGCGTGGTGACCAAGGACCGCCTGGACATCATCCGGGAGTGCGACGCCATTTTCATCGGCAATTTGAAGAAATACGGCTGGTATGAAAAGGTCTGGCAGGCTTATGCCGGCCTCATCCCAGTGAAAACGGTGGGCGTGAAGGGAGACGAACGCTCCTATGAATGGGCCACCAACCTGCGCGCCATCGTGTCGGAAGACGCCATGACGGCGGACTGGGTGGAACTGCCCCCGGCCCTGCTGCGTGAAACCAGCAACCGCATCCTCAATGAAGTGAAGGGCATCAACCGGGTCCTTTACGATATTTCCACCAAGCCCCCGGCATCCATTGAGTGGGAATAAGGCCTCCGCACCCTGCTGACGAACGCGCAGCAGGGTGCCTGCCGCCATACAGCCGGTAATGAAAGGAGAACCATCATGACTGAACTGGAAAAATGCCTGGCGGGCGAGTGGTACGACTGCCATGACAAAGTGTTTCTGGAATTCAAGAACAAGGCCCACCGGCTGCTGATGAAGTACAATTCCCTGCCTTACGACCATAAGGAGGAGAAGTACCAGGTGCTGAAGGAAATGCTCGGCAGCATCGGCACAAAAGTTTCTATAGGCCATTCCTTCATCTGCGACTACGGCTGCAATATCCATATAGGGAACAACGTCACCGTCAATACGGGATGCACCTTCGTGGACTGCAACAGGATCACCATCGGCAGCAATGTGCTGATTGCCCCCAATGTGCAGATTTACACCGCCACGCATCCCGTTGACCTGAATGAACGCCTCACCCCCGTGGAAACGGCGGAGGGCGTCGAGTACGTCCGCCATACCTTTGCCCTCCCGGTCACTATAGAAGACGGCTGCTGGATTGGCGGCGGCGTCATCATCCTGCCCGGAATCACGATCGGAAAGGGCAGCGTCATCGGCGCCGGAAGCGTGGTGACGAAGAATATTCCCCCCAACAGCCTGGCGGCAGGGAATCCCTGCAGGGTGATCCGTAAAATCAACGGGAGCGCAGAACAATGATTAAACTGGTGGCCTTTGATCTGGACGGCACAATAGGGGAGACGGTCCTCATGTGCATCAGGGCGTTTGAGCAGGCAGTCTCCCCCTACGCGGGCCATACGCTGAGCGAACGGGAAATCACGCAGACCTTCGGCCTGAATGAGGTCGGCATGATCAAAATGGTCGCCGGGGAAAAATGGCGGGATGCCCTTCATGACTTCTACCCGGTTTATGAAAAAATGCATGAGGAATGCCCGGCACCGTACGAGGGCATTTGCGAATTGATCAACGACCTGAACAAAGAGGGAGTACTGGTCGCACTGATTACCGGAAAGGGAGAAAAAAGCTGCCGCATCACGCTGGAAAAATTCGGCATGCAGGGCCTGTTCCGCTCCATCAAGACAGGTGCGGAAGACAGGCCGAATAAAGCGGAAGCTATTGAAGAGCTCCTGCATGCCTACCATCTGGAAAAAGATGAATTTTATTACGTCGGGGACACGGTATCGGATGTAGCCGCCTGCAACAAAGCAGGCGTCGCCTGCCTGTCCGCCGCCTGGGCCACTACTGCCGATACCGCCGCTCTGGAAGAGGCCAATCCTTCAAAGGTATTTTCCAGCATCAAGGACCTGGCGCATTTCCTGTGCCGGATCAGGAAAAGAGCGTAACCCTCCCCGCTTTTTCATTTCCCTCAACCCATCCCTCCCCGCCATTTTCCCGCCATGGACACCGGTTCCATCATCCTCACTTCCTTCCTCTCCACCATCCCCGTTTACCTTTTCTTCGCCACGGGTTTCTACCTGCGCCACAAGCAGGTCATCCAGGCGGACCACGATGCGCCCATCATGCGCATTGCGATGGACGTGGCCTACCCCTGCCTCGTTTTTCACAGCATCATGAAGTACATGGTGCTTTCCGGGAATGAGACGCTCAGCAGCGTTTCCTTTTCCCTCCAGGCCATTGCGGCAGGCGCGCTGGAGCTCCTTCTGGGTATTGCATCCGCATGGCTGGTCGCCAAAATGCTGCGCATGCGCATCGGCACGGGGCTGCGGACCTTCACCCTGACGGCAGGGGTGCAGAATTACGCCTTTTTCGTCATTCCCATCATCCAGATGCTGTTCACGGCCAGCAACGATCCCACGCTGGGCGTCCTGTTCGTCCACAACGTGGGGTGTGAACTGGTCGTCTGGAGCATCGGCGTCATCATCATTGCCGGAGGCCCCGGCAACCTGAACATGGGCGTCTTCTTCCGCGGCCCCCTGCTGGCGGTCATCGTGGGCCTGGCGCTTGCCTGGTCCGGGCTGGGAACTTACGTAGCCCAGCCACCCCTGATGAAGACCTTTGAGATGATCGGCAACTGCGCCACGCCCCTCTGCCTGATCCTGTTCGGCTGTTCCATGAGGGACCTGTGGCACAACATGAAATGGGAGCCCAAACCCATTGTCTGTGGCCTGCTGACGCGCCTGGGGCTGGCTCCGGCCCTTCTGCTTCTGATGGCTTATTTCCTGCCGGTGGACGACTATATCAAACGCGTCATCATCATCCAGGCGGCGATTCCTTCCGCCGTCATTCCGGTCATTCTGGCCAAACGCTTCGGCGGCCATCCCGACCTGGGCACTCAAATCCTGCTGACCACCACCGTAGCTTCCTTCCTCACGCTGCCCTGCTGGCTGGCGCTGGGTTCCTCCTTTGTCGTGCCGTTGTACTAAAACCTTGTCCGGTCCTGGCGGCCTGCCGCTTTCCTTCATTTTCAAACGGCCTTTATTCCTGCCTTTCTCCGCCACCTGCGGCAGAAATCCTGTAGAAATGGCCGGGAGAAACGCTTCACGCCCCCGGATGGACGGCTGCCTTTCCCTGTGCGGCGGGAGCACCCACCTTTGTGTTGACTCCCCGGGCGGATATGTATTGAATGGGTTCCATGAAGTTTCCTGCCCTCCTCTGCGCCGCCGTCATCATGCCGGTCCTGTTTTCCTGTGCGGAGCAGGGTTCCCGGATTGAGTATGTGCGGGAAGTTCCTTTGAAAACAACGGTGGTGCCTGCGGAAGACGTCGGCATGCACCGCTCCCAGGCCACTTATCTCCTGCATGGCGCCGTTTCCCAAAAAGAGCGCCTCCAGCGCCTGGGGCAATACTACTTTGTCACCTGGAATGATGCAAATCCCGAACAGCCGGCCACCCTGGTCATGATGTACCGCCAGGGAAAAACAGGCTCAACCGTTCTGACCAAATCCATTTCCTACCCCGCGGGGAGGAAGGGCGGAACGCAAACCCCCGTTTTTAAATTCACCGGGGATGAAGCCAAGGAAAAAGGCGAGATTCTGGCCTGGAAACTCCTCCTGAAGGACCACCACGGCAAGACGATTTCCGAAAGCCACTCCTACCTGTGGGGGGACGATCATTGACCCTCCGGCGGAAACGCCGAAGGGTCAATATAAATCGCTAAACGCCAAGAAGGAAAGATTAAAAAATCCTCTGCCTCTTGCGCCGTCTTTCACCCGGAGGTGAAAGGCCTCACGCTTCCTGCCGCTTGGCGCGGCGCTTGCGGACAGCTGCGGCCATGGTTTCCAGCACTTCCACCGTGCTGTCCCAGCCGATGCACTGGTCGGTGATGCTCTTGCCGTACACCAGGTCGGAACTCAGCGGCTGGGCTCCTTCCACAATGTTGCTTTCAATCATCACGGCCACCACCTGGTCGGATCCGTTGGAAATCTGTTCCGCGATGCTGGCGGCCACGGCCGGCTGCTTGCGGTAATCCTTGCAGCTGTTGCCATGGGAGCAATCCACCATGATGCGGTTGTTGATGCCAGCTTTCTGTAAAGCTTCTGAGGCTTCCTTCACATGCTCGTCATCGAAGTTCGGCCCCAGGGAGGAACCCCGCAGAATCAGGTGGCAGGACTTGTTGCCCGTGGTGGAGACGATGGCGGAAACGCCCTGCTTGGTCACGGAAAGGAAGCAGTGCGGGCAGGAGGAGGAAATAATGGCGTCCACGGCAATCTGGAGGCTGCCGCTGGTGCCGTTCTTGAACCCTACAGGCATGGAAAGTCCGGAGGCCAGTTCACGGTGCACCTGGCTTTCCGTGGTGCGCGCGCCGATGGCTCCCCATGTAATCAGGTCCGCGATATATTGCGGAGTGATGGTATCCAGGAACTCGGTGGCGGCGGGAATGCCCATGTCTCCCAGGCGCAGCAGCAGGCCGCGGGCCATGTGAAGGCCGCGGTTGATGTCAAAGGTGTGGTTCATGAACGGGTCATTGATCAGGCCCTTCCAGCCCACCGTAGTGCGGGGCTTTTCAAAATACACGCGCATGATGATCACCAGATCCTTTTCAAAGCGCGCCATCTGTTCCTTCAGGCGGGAGGCATAGTCTACTGCGGCCTGGGGATCATGGATGGAGCACGGCCCCACCACCACCAGCAGGCGGTCGTCGTGGCCGGAAATGATGTTCTCCGCATTCTTGCGGGTCGTAGCCACCATTTTGGCGATTTCCGTGGTCGCCGGATAATCCTTGATCAGGATGGCGGGGGAAATCAGGGGCTCGATGTCTTGAATGCGTACGTCGTCTGTTTTGAACCAGTTCATGTCTGGGCTTATTGAGGGGTTTTTGAGAGTGGTTGAAAAGAAAAAAATACGGTTTGGAGGCAATATGCCTGAATATATCGCGGGGCCTCGCGGCCATACGCCGGAAGCCCCGCAAAATAAATCGGAACCGCCTCTCAACGGACGGTCCGGGAATGCGTTACCAGGAAGTCACGTTATCTTCCGTCAATTCCGGATTGTTGATGTGGCCATCCACCGTGCTGCCCTGCTTGTCCTTGCCGGTGCTGTAAACAGCCACGTTCTTGGTCACCATGCGGGAGCCGACCTGGACGCGGGGAGTACGGTCGTCAGGATTGGCGTTCAGAATAATGTGATAGGGGGATTCCCACGGGTCCATCAGGCCCACGCGTCCGCGGCTTTCAAAGAACAGGCCGGGGGAGCCTTCCACATCCGTGGTCGTGGTGTTGAAATAGGCCGTCTTTTTGGGGTTCAGTTTCCTGTCCTCATCCGCCCGGTCCATATAATTGGTCAGGATGCTCATGATGCGGCTGTCGTCGTCCACAGCCGTCGTTATGTAAAACTGTCCGTCCCTGCGGGCCTGTTTGGCCATTTCCCGGCCGTTCCAGGCCACGGGAACACGGCCGTTGTCCAGCATGTAATTTTCAATGGCCGTCTGCAAACCGTTACAGTCGCTCCGCGCCGTGGTAACCCGGGATTTTTCCATCACGCCATTCACCACCGTCATGGCAATACCGGCCAGCGTCAGGATAATGGCGATTACCACAAGCAATTCAATCAACGTGAATCCCTTGGATTTACGGTTCAAAAAAGGTGCCTTCATACTTTGCCAAGAGTAGCGCAATTACAGTTCAGGGCAAGCGGAAAACGTGCGGAACCGCCAATTTCAAAACGTACTTCCGGGACGGCAGACATGCCGTGCATCCCCCCGGCATGCAAACACCCCGGCGCCATCCGGCAACCGGGGTGTTTGGAAAAAAGATTCCCTTAGTTGGCAGGGGCTGCAGGAGTTTCCGGAACCACGGGGGTTTCCGGAGCGACAGGCACTTCCGGAACAGCGGGAGCCGGCGCCTGGGAGGAAGCGGCTTCCGCCTCGGCGGCGCGCCTGCGCAATTCTTCCTGCTGGAGTTCTTCCGGCGTCTTGACGGGAACGGAGGCTTCCTGCTTGGCGGCGGCCTTCATCATTTCAGGACTCAGCAGGCTTTCCGAGCTCTTGACGTGCTGCCGGTTGATCAGCATGCCCAGCACCAGGCAAAGAACCATGAAGGCGGTCCCGAAGTAGACCGTGGCTTTTTTCAGCACATCCGTAGTCCGTGCGCCAAAAGCCTGGTCTGTAATGGCAGCGCCGAAGGCGGCTCCCAGCCCTTCCTGCTTGGGTCTCTGCATCAGTACCACGCCCAAAAGAAGAAGTGACACAATCACCAGAACGGCAAAGAGTAACTGAATGCTGATATTGAGTGAATTTGCTAAAAAAAGGTTCATGAGCGCGGGGAGTATGTGGGAATTCCGACGGTTTGTAAAGTCTAGGAAATGATTTCGTTATGCTCGTTGCAAACGATTTTCTTGGGAATGATCGGTTTGTCGGACAGGGCGAAGCTCATGATGACCACCCGCTCGCCCGTCTTGATCAGGTGAGCCGCGCCGCCGTTCATGATGATGTTTCCCGTACCGGCAGGCCCTTGCAGCGCATACGTTTCCAGACGGTTTCCGGAAGTAACGGACGCCACGAGAACCTTTTCTCCGGGCCATAAGTCCACAGCGGCCATCAGATCGGCAGGAATTTCAATACTGCCTTCATACTGAACATCGCCACGGGTGACCATGGCGCGGTGGATTTTTGATTTTAACTGCTCAACCAACATGACGTCCGAACAACAAAACCCCGATCGCCCCTGCGGTCAAGCCGTCATCCTTCATTTTACAGTTTTCTGTGTCTTACTCTTCCCGTTTCAACACTTCTGCGGCGTTGGCGGCGTCCCGGGCAAGCTGGCTTTTCAACTCCTCCAGGGAAGGGAATTTGGCCTCCGGCCTCAGGAACCGGACCGGCTCCACTTCCATTTCCCGCCCGTAAATATCCCCCGGCTGCCCGAACAAATGGGTTTCCAGCAGCAATTCTCCTCCTTTTTCCTCCACGGTGGGACGCACCCCCAGATTGGCCACCCCCCCGTATTCCGAGCCATTCACCCGGGCGCGCACGGCGTAAACCCCATGGGGAGGCTGCACGCCGGAGCCGGGTTTCATATTGGCTGTGGGATAATTAAGCTGGCGGCCCAGCTGGCGGCCATGAACCACCCGTCCCTTCCAGCGGTAGGGACGGCCCAGCATGGCGGACGCCTGTGAAAAATCCGCCGCGCGCACAGCTTCGCGGATCCGGGTGCTGCTCACGCGCTCCCCATCCTTCAGAATGGGGGGAACGGCCGTCACCCGGAACCCGCAGCGGCCTGCCAGAAGGCGCAGGGTTTCCACATTGCCCGCACGGCCGCGGCCAAAATGCCAGTCTTCCCCCACGGCAATCTCCGCCACCCGGCAGGAGGAACAGAGCTCCCCGATAAACTCTTCCGGACTCATGGAGGCCAGCCGAGAGGAAAATTCCAGATTCAGCACCATCCGCACCCCCAGTTCTTCCATCAGGGCAAACTTTTCCGCTTCCACCGCCATGATGGCGGCCGGCACGCTTTCCGGCCGGACTCGCGCCAGCGGATGGGTGCGGAATGTCAGCACGGCGGGAATCCCGCCGTCACGCGCAGCGCCTTCCACCGCAGCGGCAATCACCCCCGCATGCCCGAGATGCAGCCCGTCAAACATTCCCATGGCCCAGTGCACGGGGGAGGAAACGCCTTTCAAGTCCTTGAACTCCTGGTAAACAACCATGCTCTTACCTGGCAATCAGAATGTCCGCCAGCTCCTCCAAGGAAAGCATGGCACAGAACAGCTCTTCCCTGGGGGCGGTTTTCAGCGTATCCACCGTAACAGCGCGCTCCAGGGTAAAGGAACCGGACCTGGTGCGCCGCAGGGCGCTCAAATGCGCGCCACAGCCCAGAACCTTCCCGATGTCATACGCATAGGAACGCACGTAAAAACCTTTGGAGCACTGCACGGTAAAATCCACTTCCGGAATGGCCACCCGGGAAATCTGATGGCCGAACACCTCCACAGGGCGCGGCTCCCGCACCACTTCCTGCCCTTTCCGGGCCAGCTTGTACAGCGGCACGCCATCCTTCTTAATGGCGGAAACCATCGGAGGAATCTGCTCAAACGCACCGTCAAAACGGTCAAACGCCTCGCGGACGGACTGTTCCGTCACGCCGTCCACGGAATACTCCGCCACTACTTCCCCCATGGCGTCCTGGGAGGAGGTCTCCACCCCCAGCATGAGGGTTCCGGCGTACTCCTTGTGCTCGCACATCAGCTTGTCCTGAAGCTTCGTCGCCTTTCCCACCACCAGCATCAGCAATCCCGTAGCCATGGGGTCCAGCGTGCCGCAATGGCCGATTTTCTTTATCCCCAGGGACCGGCGCGCAATCGCCACCACATCGTGGGAGGTCATGTCCTGAGCCTTGTCAACCAGAAGCACGCCCGAGGGAACTTGCATGGAATCGGAAGTATTCATGAAATCTGCTGTTGGAGCACGCGTTCCACTTCCTCCTGCATAGCCTTCAGGATGGTGAGACGCACTTCTTCAATGGGGCCCCTGATGCGCACTCCGGCGGCCATGGCATGGCCTCCGCCTCCAAAACGGGAGGCCAGCTCCGCCACGGATACTTCCGGGGTCTTGGACCGCAGGGAAATGCGGATGCGGGGATCGTCCTCCGCTTCCTCCAGATAGGCGGCCAGCCAGACTCCCTGCACGGAACGCAAAAGGTCAATCAGGCCTTCCGTATCTTCCGGACGGCATCCGATCCGGGCCTTCGCCTCATTCGTCAGGCAAAAAGTGCAGATCCTGCCGTCGGGCGTCAGCCTCATGCCGTTCAGCGCTTCACGCATCAGCTGCATCCTTACCCAGGGCTTTTCCTGGTACAGCTGGCGGTTGATATCCTGGACGTCAACGCCCATCCGGATTAAATCCGCGGCCAGTTCCATCACGGCTGCCGTCGTCATCTGGTACTGGAAAGATCCCGTATCCGTGCTGACGGCCACGTAAAGGGCGTCACGCATCACCGGGGTAATGGGAATGCCCAGATACTTGAAAAAATAATAGAGCACCGCACCCGTGGCGCACTCGTTCGGCAGAACGCACTGCACGTCCCCGAACTGCTCATTGGTCTGGTGGTGGTCGATATTCGCCCACACCCTGACTCCCTCCAGCGCCTTCAGACTGCGTTCGCCCAGCCTCTTAAACGCCCCGTTGTCCACGGAAACGGCCACCTCCACATTCACCGCTTCATCAGGCGTGGGGATAATATTCTCCACGCCCGGAATGAAGGCCAGATTGGAAGGCACGCCGTCCTCATTCATCATGATCACCTTCTTGCCCATCTGCTTCAGGGCTTCCCCAAGGGCCAGCGTGGAACCAATGGCGTCGCCGTCCGGATGCACATGGGCAATGACCGCAAAGCTGTCATGGGTGCGGATCAGGTCCGCCAAAGGGGCAAATTCCGGACAATGTTTCCAATCTTCCATATGTTCTGCCGCGTTTTTATAGAAAAAGCCGCACTTGGACAATCACCAAGTGCGGCTTGAAAAGTCGTATTTAATCCCGGAAGAGGATTACTTCTTGGACTTCATGACCACCGGAGCCACATCCGCGGCGGGCTGGTTCAGGTCATTGAACTTCGGAAGGGGGGTCAGGGGGGGGGCACCCTGATCCTGACAGCAGCAGGAAGCCATGATGCTTGCCGCAAAAGCGGAAAGAGCCATAACGGTAATCTTCTTCATATGCGTGGTTAAATGATGGGTGATAAAGGATATGGAAATATCTTGGAGCATAAAAGCATACCATGCGGCCGCCCGTCAATCAAATTTGCGAAAATCTCCCCAGGGACCGCCTTTCCGCCTGTTTTGCCCTGCAAACAGGCCTTTATCAAATGGCAGAACGCATAAATCGCTCGCTTACGTCCATCAGGAGTGATAGGCTATTTCACGCCGTTTCCTTTCCATGCCATTCTCCCTCAGAATACTCCGGCTTTTCGGCAGCTTGCTGCTGGGCGCATGCGCGCTCGGAGTGGCTGGCATGACGTGGGCCTATCTGATAGAACCCAATCTCCTGCTCGTCCGGGAGGTGGACTACCGCGTTCCCCAATGGGACGGCCGGGGAAAACCTTTGAAAGTCGTCATTGCCGGAGACCTTCACCTGACGCCCACGGCCTTTGATGAAGTGAGGGCGCTCCGCTACGTCCAGAGAATCATGCAACTTAAACCGGACTTGATCCTGCTGGCGGGGGACTACGCCCGCGGAAGCAGCACCAACGCCAGCATCAGCCCCGCCGCCGCTGCACGGCTGCTTCACGGGTTATCGGCCCCCTACGGGGTATTCGCCATCCAGGGAAACCATGATTTCACTTTTGGCTGGAACAACTGGCGCAGGGAACTGACCCGGGCCGGCATCACCGTGCTGGAAAATCAAAGCGTCCTGATTACATTCAAGGATGGAAGGCAGCTTCAGCTCTCCGGAATACTGGACACCTCGCGCAATTCCAAAAAACGGTTCCCCAAACGCCAGTCTCCGGACATCCCCCACTTCCTGCTATCCCACCGTCCGGAAGTGGACCGCATGCTTTCCCATGGAGACGCAGACATCGTCATCAGCGGCCATACCCACGGAGGCCAGATACGCCTCCCCTTCAACTTCCTGTGGTTTGAAGCCAGTCCTGAACACGCCGAGGCCTATTCCTACCCCTGGCATATTTCCGGAGGGAACACCTATCTGATTACCAAGGGGCTGGGAACCAGCACGCTGCCCCTCCGCTTCAACTGCCCCCCGGAGATTTATTTGCTGGAACTGCATTGATTCCGGGCTGCCTTTCCATCCCTGATAAAACGGCGGCGGGAAGGGGAGTTTTCTTTATTCCTTGATTTTCCGCGGCCATAAGCCAGCATGCAGAATGGTTTCATTGTTTTCATGCCTCACCGCATCGTTTTCTACGGACAACCGGCCAAAGCCATGAAAGCGCTTCTGGAAGAATTTGATGTGGAGGTATGCTCCTCTTCGCCCAAGCCTCCCGGAAAAAATGCGGCAAACACGGAATACGCAGACTACTACAAGGCAGTTTTACGCGATATCCAATCCAGAATAGAGCAGGAGCATTAAACTCCATCCGGCATTAGGAACACTGGCCATCCTCTTTCTCAAACTGCTTTTGCAGCTTGAGAATTTTATTTCTGGTCATCCGGTAAACAGGCTTGTAAAGGTGTTTTTTCAAGATGGCCGGGAGAGTTCTTCCGGGCAGCGGGCCATGCAGCAAGTCGGCTTCACGCATGGCGCGTTCATAGCGTTCCCCTTCATAGCGCCAATTATACCGCCAGGGCTTGTGCACCCCCTGGTAATGCAGAATGCCCGGTTCCAGAGCCGCCTCCACCGCCTGGCGGGGAGTAACGCCGCGCCAGAACCGTTCCCTGGGGTCATTCTTCAGGATGCGACGCGTCAGGCCGTCATGCCAGTTCCAGCGCGGATGCAGCGGCACGGTCAGCTCGCACAGGGCGCCGTTCAGCGCGTCCTGGTCCGGGCAGGTCAGCCTGTCCCGGTGGCTGAAGGCATAATCCAGCACCGCTGTGACCAGATTCTTTTCCCGGAAAACGTCCACGTTCATCAGCAGCACGCCGGAATTGAAATATCCCGTACAGGTCAGCGGCATTTCCAGACGCTCGTTGAAATGGGAACCGGGCTTGGAAAAATTCTCAAACACCACGCCCACCGCCTTTCCGGACATATCCGTCCCGAACAGTTCCGTCAAATCCCGGCAGACCAGCACGTCAATGTCCAGATACAGAATGTTGCCCTTCTCCTCCTTCAATAATTCCGGAATGAACACGCGTCCCCAGGCGGGCACGGGCCACTGTTCCGTATGGGGGAAGTCATGATCTTCCAGAATGCCGGAAACGTCAATGAACTCCAGCCGGCACTCAAACCGGGACGCCATCCGCTCAAGGCTGTTCCGGTTCTCCCCGTCAATGCCGTCGGAAAGCACGTAAATCTTGTAAAAGGTTTCCGGTCCGGCAGTATTCAGCAGGGAAAAAATGGTAACGCTTAAAGGCAAAACGCCCCGGTTGTCGCTGGCCAGGACGACGGCAAATTCATTCTTTTTCATCGGTCGATCGTTCGGGTGTCGTCAGCGGCGCAGCGTGCGGGCGGCCGCCTTGCGCATTCTCTTCCAGTAATAGGAAAAGTCCAAGCCGGATTTTCCAGCCAGCCAGGTTTTCAGCAATTTGTCTTCCCGGAGGGACAGGCTGGAACTACCTTCCCCGGGACGGTACAGGTTTTCTCTGCGGAGCATCTGGGACACCTTCCGGGTGACCTCCTTCTGGACGGCATGGGGAGCGTACTTGCGGATATTCCGCACACCCATCACCAGCATTTTCAGGAACGCCTCCCTGTACTCCTCCAGAATACCGGACTGTTTCCACTCTTCCAGCACCAGCCGGGCTACTGTCAGGTAATCCAGCGACTGAAGGGAACTGCCGGAGGCAAACCCGCTCGTGATGGATCCGGAACGCTTGCGGTAAACATACGCCGCCCTGCTGACGACGCAGACCCTTTTGCACCAGGGAAAGGAGGCATAGTGAAAATACAGGTCCTCACAGGCGACGCCCTCCGGGAACCGGATTCCATATTCCTCTACGATGGAACGCCGGATCATCATGCCTCCCGCTCCGTGATGTATTTTCCCAATCGTTTCCGGGGTGCAGGGAATCCAGCCCTTGTCCGGAGCTGCCACGTCCTCAGGCAGGAACCGGTCCTCCCGTTCAGGGTCGGACTCGTAATAATACCGGAATCCGCACACCAGCTTATCGGCGTCCAGCGCCTTCGCACGGCCATACATCTCCTCCAGCAAATCCGTTTCCAGCCAGTCGTCGGAATCCACCAGCATCAGGTATTCTCCCTCCGCATGGTTCATCGCCAAGTTCCGGGTACGGGAAAGGCCTCCGTTGCTAGGAGCCTGAATTACCCTGATCCGCGGGTCCCGCTCCGCAAACTCCCGCAGAATGGCCAGGGAGCCGTCCGTGGAGGCGTCGTCCACGCAAATCACTTCCAGTTCCCGGAGCGTTTGCGCGCAAATGCTCTCCAGGCACTGGGCCAGATACGGCTCTACATTGTATACCGGAACCAAAACGGAAATCTTCACGGGAGCCGTCATGGCGTCTGGGGGGTGCCGGTTGTTTCCGCAAATTCAGTTTCTTCCTGCGGGGGCAGGAAGGGTTCCAGCGCAGACCATGCCTGGTCCACCGTAATCTCTTCAATGGCTCCCGGGGAAATGAGGTTGGAAATGCAGCGGGCCGTAATGGCGGACTTGCGCGTCCGGTGGCAGAACATGGCGACCACCGGAACCCCGGTATAGGCGCACATGTGCGTGGGCCCCGTATCGTTGCCCACACAAGCCAGGGAACGCAGCGCCATCTGCGGAATATCCATCAGTGTGGATTTTCCCAAAAAGCTGACAGCCAGGGGAGAGCTGGCGGCAATAGCCTCCACTTCCGTAGCCTCCGCCCGGGTGCCGATCACGACGGAGGCAATGCCCCGTTCCGCCAGACGCCGGGCCAGGGCGCAGAAATTTTCCACAGGCCAGCGCTTGTAGGGATGGTTGGGAGAACAGCCGGGAATCATCATCACGTAGCGTTCCGGAAGCTCGTCAAAATGAAGTCCTTCCCCATGCATGAAGGAAAGATCAGTCAGAACGCGTTCCAAATGAAACCTCTCCCTCTCCACGCGGCCAAAGCGGAAAGCGCCCTTTTTCAGCAGCCTGCGCCGTTCCCCGGAATTGCAGGCCACCCAGTCCATGTCATGGTCCAGCAGAAAACGCACGGCGGGATAATAACGCTTTCTGGTGCGGGAAGATTCCTGGAGATCGTATACTACGTCAAAATTCCCTTTCACGATGGAACGGATGGCTCCCCAGGTGGCTCCCAGCTTCCGGTAGGGAAGGCGGTTGTCCACAATGAAATCGTCAAATACCCCCAGCTGCTCCGCCATGGGAACAAACATCCCCATGGTCATCAGCGTGAGATGGGCTTCCGGATGAAGCTCCCGGAGGCGCTTCATCGTCCCCATGGCGAGCACCACGTCGCCAAGGGCTCCGTGCTTGATGATCAGAATACGCTGGGCAGGCATGGGCGGGAAAAGGGTGCAGGTTAAACGTAGCTGTCCTCCCTGTCCAGATACTTCTGCACGTACTGGCGCACGCCTTCCTCCAGGGAAGTCATGGGAGCGGCATACCCGGCGGCGCGCAATCTGGAAAGATCAGCCTGCGTATAATACTGGTACTTGCCCTTGAGCTCTTCCGGCATCTCCCGGTAGGCGATCTTTTCCTGAAGCCCCAGCGCGTTGAACGCCGCCTTCGCCAGATCATAGAAGGAACGCGCCTCGCCGGACCCCACGTTGAACAAGCCGCTCACCTCCGGATGGTCCAGCAGCCAGAGCACCACGTTCACGCAGTCCCCCACCCACACGAAATCCCGGAGCTGCCAGCCGTCCCGGTAGTCGGGATGGTAGGATTTGAACAGCTTCACCGTTTCATTCACCTTCACCTGCGGGAAAATGTGGGCCACCACGCTCTTCTGCCCTCCCTTGTGGTATTCATTGGGGCCGTACACGTTGAAAAACTTGAGTCCGGCGTACTGGGGAGGGGTTGGACGCCCTTCCTTCACCTCCCGGGCCACCTTGCGGTCAAACAGGGCCTTGCTCCATCCATAGGCGTTCAGGGGACGGAGCGCGTTGACATGTTCCAGGGAAGCGTCATCGTCAAACCCCATGGAGCCATCCCCGTACGTAGCCGCGGAGGAGGCATAAATAAACTGCTTGCCGTACAGGGCGCAGAACTCCCACAGATACCAGCTCAGGGTGAAATTCGTCCGGATAATCAAATCGGCGTCCGTCTCCGTAGTAGCGGAAATAGCTCCCATGTGAATGACCGCCTCAATCTCCTCCGCATGAGCCTCCATGTAGTCAAGCATGTCCTCCGGAGGGACCACGGCGCACAGCTCCCTCTTGGCGATGTTCTTCCACTTATCGGAAGAGCCCAGCTCATCCACCACCACAAGATCCTTTTTCCCCGCCTTTTCCAAGGCGGCGACAATGTTTGAGCCGATGAATCCGGCTCCACCCGTAACAATAATCATAATAGAAGAATAAATGAAGAAGTTGTACGGCTTTTTGTATCACACTCCACTGCCCCTAGGCAACTGCCATTTGAGATGCTGCCGGCAGCCCTGTTCTCAACGAATTCGGTCTTCGGGTACTCCAATCCGTATCCGGCTTCTGCGGAAGATTCCGGAAACGCCCTTTCCGCATCACCCGCCCGCTCACGGAGGGCATCCCTCTTTCCCCGTCATGACGATGGACAAGCCTTTAACTCACTGACTTTTTCAATTTATCATTGACCGCGGATTGTAAATCCATTACATCATTAAAACTTCTCATGCTTCCCCACGTTTCCATTATCGTTCCCTGCTACAATGTAGCCGCTTACGTGGACGAATGCCTGAACAGCCTGGTACGGCAGACTCTCCGGAATATTGAGATCATCTGCATCAATGACGGCTCCACGGACGATACCCGGGCCCACCTGCTCCGCTGGAAGGAAAAGGATGCCAGAATCATTCTTCTGGAACAGCAGAATGCGGGCGTTTCCGCCGCAAGGAATGCGGGGCTGGATGCGGCGCGAGGACTTTACGTCGGGTTTGCAGACCCGGACGACTATGTGGATCCGGAAATGTACTCCCGTCTTTTTTCCGCTGCCCTGGAACATGATGCGGACATTGTGGAATGCGGCAACCATGTCTTTGCGGACTCATCGGCCCAGCTGATTGAGGGCAAGAGGCGGTCCCCTTCCTGGCATTTTGAGCAGGACGCTTCACCGGACAGCTTCTTCCGGGACTCCATCTGGGGAAAGATGGACATCTGCGTGTGGAGCAAGCTGTTCCGGAAAAGCATGCTGGACGCCCACGGCCTCCGCTTCAATGTGAACCTGAAATCCGGCGCGGAGGATGAGACATTCCGGCTGATGGCCGTTCCCCACGCCTCCCGCCTTCTGTTTATTCCGGATTGCCTGTATTACTACCGCCTTATGCGGAGAGGCTCCCTTTCCCGCCACTGCCATGCCTCCACCTATTTCAAGTGCGTGCAGGAATTCCAGCGGCTGATGTATGTTGTGGATTACTGGAAGGAACACGGCTGGCAGAATGAAGGCCTGTTTGCCTATGGGGTACGGAAAATCAGACCTTTCTTTGTCTCCAAGCGCCCTCTCTTCCACCAGATGACCGCCGTTGAGCAACAGTCCCTTCTGGACTGGTGGCACCTGTTCTACCAGAAAGCGGAAGGGGCGCGTTTCCTTTCCGTCCTGCTGGACCGGGACAGGCAGCTGGTAGAACTGCTGAATTCGGCTCAAACGCCCGCCAGCGGCTGGGGCCGTATCCTTCTGGCCGCATTTTCCCTGATTCCCGGGCAGAAAGGACGTTATTATTTCTGCAAGAGAATGCTTGCACACCACTTTTCCCAGGCGCCTTCCGACAGTTCCCAAACGAAAAACGCACCTCCCCAGACGCCGTTTGACACACGGCCGCCTTCCCTGTAAATTGCCGTATCCTCCCTCCCGGACCAATGAACCGCTTTCTTTCATTCGCAGATTCCCGCATGTCAGCCGCACTGGAACGGCTGGGCAGGCAGGCGCAAGCGCTGGGATTTTTTGATGAAATCACTCTATTCACGGAACATGACCTTTCCGCAGAATTCACCAGCCGCATGGGGAAATACCTGACTCCGTCCTGCCGGGGATTCGGTTACTGGTCCTGGAAGCCCTGGGCGATCAACCATGTTCTGCGGCAGATGCAGGAAGGCGACCGCCTTCTGTACCTGGATGCCGGATGCCATATCAATATCAACGGAGCGGCCCGCTTCCGGGAATACGTGGACATGCTGGACCGGGACAGCCGCGGCATGCTGGTTTTCGCCAACGGGCAGCCGGAATACAAATGGACCAAGGGAGACATTTTCCACCACTTCGGTATTTCCGGGAAAGACACCCATATCACCCATACCCAGCAAATTGCAGGGGGGCACGTCTTTCTGAAAAAGAACCCGCTCACGGAAAACCTGATCCGGGAATGGCTCCATATCTTTTACGACCATCTGCATCTGGTGGATAATTCCCGCTCCGTCTCCCCCAACCTGCCGGGATTTGTGGAGAACCGGTACGATCAGAGCATTTTCTCCATTTTGTGCAAACTGCGGGGCATTACCACTCTGGACAGCGCGGAAACCTATGCGGAAGACTGGGGGAGGCTTTCCTCCTTTCCTTTCCAGGACAGGCGTGACAAGGGGGATCCAGCACCTCAGAAAAATGCAGCAACTTGTTGGCAACGGTTATTCAGGAAAATGAGCTGATCTCCTTCGTATCATCATCTTCCATACTTCCCACACAACTTCGCATCTTGAATGCAATGATGGAATAGGAAAACTTTCCTTCCACATATTCACATCCGGTAACGCTTAAACTCCCTAACAAGCTGCAATCATCATACAGGAGCTATCAAGGGAGCACGATCGGGACAATAAAACTGTTCTGCAATAAAGCTATTTTACTATTCATACAAACTTCAAGCACGCTCCCGCCAAGACATCATTAAACCTGAATAACATTGAGTCTGGGAAAGCACTATAGAAAAACAAAGCAGCTTTAATTGGAAAAATCCATGGCGAATTCTCTATTCCAGTATCCTATCTACGTTAATATTTTCGGATACCATTTTCGTCAGCCAGCTGTTCCAGCATACTTAAATATTCTTCCAGCGCTTTTATTCTTCGTTTTCTTTTAGTCCGCGCATGACCAAAAGAGCAAAATATCTTCCACTGATGCTGATTCAAATTTTTCCGCACAGCTTTCAAAGACAAATCAAACACTTCTTTCAAATGAGCCTGGAAACTCGGCATGCTGAACGCCGTTTTCCACCAAAGGAGACCATGGACGACATTGGCAACTGCTTTGGAATTCACATCCCAGGGCTTGCTTTCTATTAAATGAAGTATTTTCCATGATTTTTCTTTATGAATGGTCGGAACATCGGAAAATTCTGTCCCTTTCCATCTTGCGGTATCAGGTTCATCTTTCAAATACGGCTCAAATTGAAAATTCCATTCTACAGGAAGATGCTTGCGGAAACCGAAAAAGGCTATGTTGAATATATCCTGGTCATGATTGAAAAATGTATCCCGGCTTAACAGCTTCATTAAAACATCCTCCCTTCTTTCTTCCCTGATTCTCTTTAAATCAAGAACAAGTACTCCATTATTGAAATATTGACGAATATCCTTGATTCCCAATTGTTCAAGAAGCTGTATATTGGGATTCAACGCAGACTCCCCTAAAGACAAAGACTTCAATATGGAGGTATCTGTTACCGACCCAATGAGCGCATTTCCAAGATCCGTACGATACAATTCTGCAATGTCAGCATTTAGAAGAACATCTACGTCCAGATAAATCATTCGGTCGTATTCAGGAAAAAGCATCCCCAGCCATAATCGGTAATAAGAATATGCGATAGCATGCAAATTCTTATTATTTAGTTTTTCCTGTTGAAGTTTTTCCAATGTTCGGAAATTCAGTTCCACATTCTCATAACATTCCGTTACCTTCACCAATTCCTCCATTACCTCTGGAGAAAGCCCGTCATGCATCACCCAGATATCATAACAATCATTCGGATTTATTTTTTTGCACAAGGAATGAACAGCTACGCCAACGTAAGGAGCCCAAGACTCGTTCGTAGAAAATACAATCGGAATATGATATTGAATACTCATTAACATGTTTATCATGTTAAAACACGGCTTTAGTGTCAATGATAATTTTTGAAAGTAAATAACTTAATTGATATTGGAACAAAAGATACGCACCCATTTTTCAAATCTCATCCATATGCTTCATTCATCAAGCCAAAGCAGAACTTAAAATGGATTTTTTCTTGAACTACTTGATCACTAAATCCGAAGATGACCCCAGACTCTATTCTCCTGGATATGGCTTTACCAGAATAGATAATAGAAAAACTTTTCTCACAGTAAGGGGAATGGCTTTCCGGAAAGAAAAGGCCATCCAGTCATTAAAAAGCGGCACGACAAAGAAACAATAGAAAAACAACATATTCCGCAATGTTGAAATTTCTCTTTTCCCTTCTGTAGCGCTTCCAAACTCCGAGCCCTTTGTCATTGACAAGAAAAGGGCGCACCATACACTTTGTTTTTCCCCTATCCCGCCTCCTCCCATGAAAACGCTTAAAATTTCCTTTTTACAATCCACCCCGGATTTCGGCAGGGAAGGCATCCATCAGCTCCTGAAAGACCGGTATCACGTGGTGGAAGACGACTCCGACTTTGACTACCTGGTCGCCACCCCCTGGTTTTACGTCAACAGGGAGGCATTTTACGACTTTCTGGAACGGGCTCCGGGACATATCACTATCATGTACGGCTGTCATGAAGCCATCGCCCCGGATTTCATGCTGTTTGACTACTACATCGGGCTGGATACCGTACCCGGAAGCGACCGCACCGTCAAACTCCCTTTCCTGCGCCACCATCTGCAGGAAGTGCACGGGACCAAGGAAGGACTGGACGTCCGGGCTCTTCTGGCCTCGAAAACGGCTTTCTGCAACTTCATTTACTCCAATCGCAAATCCCACCCCAACCGGGACGCCATCTTCCACAAGCTCTCCGCCTGCCAATTCGTCAATTCCCTGGGCCCCCACCTCAATAATACGCCCGGAGACGGCCACCAGGAGGAAGACTGGTACACCTCCTCCATCCGGATGAAAAAGCCGTACAAATTCTCCATCGCCTTTGAAAACGCATGGTACCCCGGCTATACCAGCGAAAAAATCGTTACCAGCATGCTTGCCGGCACCATCCCCATTTACTGGGGCAATCCGGACATCGGCCTGGAATTCAATTCCGGAGCGTTCATCAACTGCCATGACTTTCCCACGCTGGATGACGCCGTGGCCTACGTAAAAAAGGTGGATGAAGATGATGACCTGTGGTGTGAAATCATGTCCCGCCCGTGGAAAACTCCGGAGCAGGAAGCCCGCTTTCTGGAAGAAACGGCCCGGGAAACGGCCAAGCTTTACAGGATATTCGACCAATCTCCGGAAGAAGCCCGCCGCAAGGGGGACGGAACCTGGATTTCCTACTATCAGCGTTTTTTAAAACGAGGCCACAGGCTGCGCCTGGCATGGCGGCGGCTAAAAAACCGCCTGCGCCGCCAATAACAAAAATTCCGGATCTCCCCACATCCTGCCTCATGCCGGAGCTTGCCGGAAAATTGGCTTAAATGGACGTAGAGGGGGAAAATCACCGGCCTGCGCCGCGTGATCCCCCTCCGCATCATCTTTCATCAAGCCGTACAGCGGCGGAAGGAAGATGAGGACCATGGTGCCCTGTGACGGCCACCTCCCCTACGGTTCCAGCAACATGGGTGCCGTTACCATGAAGCAGCTTTTGCCGGGGAAAGGAAAAAACAGCGTCCAACCGAGGGAGTCCCCGGCAGGGACAACACCCAATCCTTTGACATTGACAAGGCAGGAAGGCCCCATACACTGGCGCCATACAACGGTATTCCGCTTTGCCTCCGGATAAAACTATCCGGAAAGCGGCTGCCAGCTCATACGTCTTTTCAACGTCTCTACTCCCATGCAGGATTCTTCCCGCCCCATACGCATCAAGGTCATTAGAAAATCCACCAAGGCCTCCCCGGACAAAACGGATTCCCTGCTATGGGGGGACTGCCTGTTCTGTACGGACGCCGCCATGACGGATTATGACTGGGTGCTGGTGTATGATGAATTCCCGAGAAATTCCATAGGCACCATCAAGAATGAAACGGAACCCCTGCGCTGCCCTCCGGACCAGACCATCCTGATCACGGTGGAGCCCCCGTCCATCAAAATTTACAGCCGGGCCTACACCAGCCAGTTCGGCGCCGTTCTGACCACCCATTCTTCACGGGACCTGCCGCACCCCAACCACATCCTGGGCCGGGGATGCCTGGAATGGCTGTACATCAAACCCATGCAGGATATTCTGAATCAGACGGAATTTCCCAAATCCAAGATGCTTTCCACCATCTGCTCCGCCAAGCAGCATACTCATACCATGCATAAAATGCGCTATGACCTCACGCGCTACCTGGCGGACCGCCTGCCGGAACTGGACTGGTTCGGGCACGGCATTCAGGAGATAGAGAACAAAACCATCGCCATGGATGACTACAAATACCATCTGTGCGTGGAAAACCATCTGGAACCCCATCACTGGACGGAAAAACTGTCTGACGCCTTTGTTGCCATGACTCTTCCCTTTTACGCCGGAGATCCGCTGGCGACGGAATGCTTCCCGCCGGAAAGTTTTATTCCCATCCCTCTGGACGATCCGCAGAAAGCCTTTGAAATCATCCGCAAGGCCATGGACGACGGAGAATACGAAAAAAGGCTGCCTGCCATCCGCGAGGCGAGACGACTGGTTCTGGAAAAATACAACATGTTCTCCCAGACGGCGGATGTTATCCATCATCACCGGGGAACGGGAGCCGTCCGGCCCGGCGCCACGCTGAAGGGACGCCACGTTCTGCGGAAAAACCCGCTCCACGCCCTCCGGGAACTGGCGGACACGCTGGCCTATAAAATCAGGTCACGCAAAAAACGCAGGACCGGAACCGGAGCGTAAGCCGGACTCCGGTTCCAGGGTGCGGGCAAAAACATCCCCTACCAGTAAATGGAACTGCTGGACGGCATTTTGCCTATCGCCTTTCGGCAGGCGGACCGGGCTGCCTCCGAACGGTGGAAGGATTCGGAAGGAACGCTTTCCCCCTGGTATTCCCCCAGTTTTTTCCCTGCCAAATCGTGCACGGTCACCGTTACTTTCGTCTTATAACCAGGCCGCGTATTGGGGCCGGGAATGGTGGTAAAATAATTCCCGTTGCGAATCAGCACATGCTCCTGCGCCGTCTTGCTGACGGTCGCCACGGCCCCGTACCCGTCCTCTCCGGGGTACATGACCTGGAAGCCCTTGGATGACAGGGAGTCCGCAGCCGTATCCGCCATGTCCCAATCCGAGCACTGGACTCTGACCTTGCGGTATTTGACCCGGCGCTTGGCGGCGGCCTGCTGGCTCTGCTCCATATCGCGGTTAAACTGCGCCCACTCTTCCGCCGTACATGCAGTCAGGGTGGCAAGCACGGCCGCAGCGGCCCATCTGGTCCAATTCCCGTATCTCATTTCTTTAAAAACAGGTGCATGACTCCCCTCCGGCCTGAAACTGATTCAAGCCGTCCGGAAAACAAATGATCAAACAAGGCAAAAACATTAATCAGCATTGCGGGAGGCATGCTTCTTGGCACGTTCCTCCTCTTTCTGCTTCTTCATGTCTTCCTTCATCTTGGCCTTTTCTTCGGCATCCAGCTTGCCGTCCTTGTTGGTATCATATTTTTCAAGGAGGGCGGCCTTTTTCTCTGCGGAAGTCATTTTTTTGGGAGCGTCTTCTCCCGCCATGGAAGGCATGACAAACGCCGCGGCCAGAACAATAAGCAAATACTTCATCATAAAATGGGGGTTCTTAAATATCCTTCTTCTACTCCCACACGCCCCCTTTGTCTCTCTTTTTTTCGTAATGCACGGAAATTACCCTGCCATGCACCCTTGTTCCTTTGTGAACGGGCTTTCCGGTCAGGCCTTTCCGAAGGGGAAGAACAATGGAATCGCCAACACCATGACCAGCCCCATGATGACCTGGAGGGGAACGCCCACCTTCACGTAATCCATAAACGTGTACTTGCCCGCCGGCATGACCAGGGCGTTCGGCGGCGTGGAAAAGGGGGAAGCAAAGCACATGCTCGTGCCCACGGAAACCGCCAGCAGCAGCGGATAGGGGCTGATGCCCATGCTCACTGCGGATTGCAGGGAGATGGGAGCCAGAAGCACCGCCGTGGCCGTATTGCTGATAAACATGGTCAGGAGGGAGGCTGTGAAATAAACGCCCGCCATCAGGGCGAACGGCCCGAAGCCCCCCAGCCCGGCCACCAGCCCATGGGAAATGGCCTCCGAGGCGCCGGTCTTCTCCAGCGCCACGGACATGGGCAGCATGGCGGCAATCAGCACAATGCTTTCCCAGTTGATCGTCCGGTACGCCTCCTCCACGTTGCGCAGGCAGCCGCACAGCACCATGAGGACGGCGGCAATCAGCACGGCCGCCACGGCAGGCACCCAGTTGAACACCATGGCCGCAATCATCAGCAGCATGATGCCGGCGGCCAGGGGTGCCTTATGCGTCAAGGTTACCTTGGACGCCTCCGCCAGCGGCTGCCCCACCACGACCCATTCAAAGGTTTTTTCACTCAGGCGCGCAATATCCGCCCAAGTGCCCTGAATCAGGAGCGTGTCCCCATACTGGAGCTTCACATCCTTCAAATTGTGGAAAATGTAATGATTATCGCGCTGGATCGCCAGAATGTTGACCCCGTATTTGGCGCGGAGGCCGGAAGACTTCACGGGCATGTTAATGAGGTCCGAGTTGCGCATGAGCAGCATTTCCGCAATGCCTATTTCATCAAACTTCAATTTGCTTTTCAGGATGGAATCCGTATCTTCCGACGTTTTCCGGTTAATCATCACCGAGCCGTATTCCCGGGCAAAACGTTCCACATCATCGAAATCCCCCATCACGTAAATAACGTCTCCCCTCGCCACCTGCGTATCTGACCCCGCCATGGTCTGGCTGACCGTTTGCAGGAAGGAATGGCGGTTGGAATGCCTGCGGCGCACTTCCACGATGTTGACATGGTAACGGTCCGGAATATGGAGGTCTTGCAGCGGATGCTCCGTCAACGGGGACTCATCCAGCACCCGGAGGCGGTAAAGATTGTTAATGATCTGGTACTCGTCAATCAGCTGGCTGAGGGACTTGCCCTTGGCCTCATGCTCCGTCCTGTCCTCATGATGGCCCAGAAACTTCCTGCTGAGCGGGATCAGTACCACAACGCCCGTCACGATGCAAATAAGGCCGATAGGAGTGAACGAGAAAAAGCCCAGCTCCTCCAATCCGGCCTCCTGGAGCTGGTTGTTGATAACCAGGTTGGGGGGCGTTCCAATCAGCGTCAGCATGCCCCCCATGCTGCTGGCAAACGCCATGGGCATGAGCAGGCGGCTGGTCTGAATGCCATTGTCCGCGGCCAGACTCACCAGGATGGGCAGCATCAGGGCCACCGTTCCCGTATTGCTGACAAACGCTCCTATCCCGGCTGTAACAAGCATGGTCAGCACCAGCAGGCGCAGTTCGCTCTTGCCGGCCAGCTTTACGATCCTGCCGCCCAGCATTTTAGCCAGGCCCGTCCGGAAAATGGCTCCCCCCACTACAAAAAGCCCCACCATCATGACCACAATGGAATTGGAAAAACCGGAAAGCGCCTGGTCCGGGCTTAAAATCCCAAACACGATCAGGCACAACAGGGCACACAACGCGACAATATCCGAACGGATTCTCCCCTGAACAAACAAAACGGCGGATACTCCCAGAATGAGCAGCGTGGTCAACATGTCAAGAACGGCGGAGGTAAAAATTAATAAAGGAGGTTTTCTAACATTTCCCGTTTGCCTTGTCGATAGGCCGAACAAGTCATCCGTGATGGCAACGTGACTTCATCCGGCAAAGGAAAACGGCCCATGCGCCGTACGCAGACTGCCCCTTTCCCTTCCGCGAACATCACGAATCACAGAAAGGGTATAATGGATAGCAACTGTATTTATGATACGTTTTAACCATTTCCTCAAGATTGCTTGGCTTATTCCACAGAGGAGGCAAGTCATTCCTGCATTACCAGTTCGCTCATAGAACTCTATCCATTTTCCTCCCCTTGGTTTCCATTTATATTGCTCCTCTTTGCTGAATGCGGCGTCCAGTCACTTTACTGGGATGCTGCGCCCCGTGGCCTTCGGGACAGGGAGGAGGCTTAACACTACCTTCTGCAGGAAACATACATTATTTGTTAGAAAAATAAGAAATGAAGATATAACAAACATAATATATACGTCCTACGAAAACATATTGCATACATAACTGAAACATTTCAGACTGTATAGATATGAAGATAAAACACTTGCTGTTAGCTAGCTTCGCTCTCCTGGCCGTATCATGCACCAACCGTTTGGCTGATCTCACAGTCGCCTCCACAAAAAACATGGACCTGAAACATACTGCCGGGTACACCACCAACTACAATGTACGTTCCAAAGGGGAAGACAAAAAACACATCGTTCTTTTCTTCCCCACGGGCTTCCCTAACGTCAAGGAAGCCATTGATAACGCCATTGAAAAAAACGGTCCAAACTGCGTCGGTCTCACCAATGCCACGCTTGAAGAAAAATGGTTTTACATACCTTTCATCTATGGGCAGATTTCCTTCGTCGCGGAAGGTGATCCCATCATGAGAAAAGACTAAACCCTTTCATGACCTCTCTACAAAAACTACTCTTCCGGGCGACAGCCTCATTATTGGCTGTCGCCTCTTCTATCACCTCCTCCTGTTCCCTCATGGTTTCGGGCAAACAATCCGTTTCCATCACCGCATCTGAAAAAGACGCGGCCATCTATGTTGACAATGCCTACGTTGGGCACGGACAAGCCACCACTCTTCTCTCCAAGGGAAAAACTCATACCATCACCGCCATCAAGGGCAACCGCTTCGCCAGTGCGCCCATCAACTACAGCATATCCACCACTGGCATTCTGGACGCGGCAGGAGGCATCCTCCTACTTCCTGCACTAGGTTTCCTAAGTGACGGCGCTTGGCAACTGGACACTGCCCAAGTCTACCTCCAAATGCCATGAAAACAACCTTACTCCTTTCCACATTGTTTTCTGGCTCTTCTTCAACATCGGTAGGAGAGCATCCGTAAGGCTGAATCAAGAGAAAAAAAGGAATCGAGAAAATCAGGCTCTTCATCAAAATCGGTGGATGAGCCGTCAACAGAGCCGCAAGCCAAAGAA
>NZ_JAJBTT010000026.1 GCF_020860705.1 Akkermansia sp. | reverse complement strand
CCCCTGCCCCTCCCATGCGAGGTGCTCGTCCAATCCCTGCGCACGGGGAAAAGCGTCAAAGTAAGGGTCAACGACCGGGGCCCCTTCATCAAAAACCGCATCATTGACTTGAGTGAAAAAGCCGCAGAACGGCTGGACATGAAGCATCACGGGCTGGACAGGGTCAGAATTACCGTCCTCTCCGTGGGAGACGGAAAATGGAAGCGGAAAGCGCCTCCCTACGCCACGCCGGCCTGATTCATTTCAGCACGTTCTGCGTGGTCTTGAAATGCATCTTGGCCACCTTGGGCAGCATCTCCTCCCCATGCAGGGCCACCAGCTGGCGGCCGGCTTTCACCACCTGGGAGGAAGCGCCCAGCGGCAGCTTCATGCCCGCGGCTTCTCCCGCGGCATCCATCCAGTTCACAAAGCGTTCACGCGCCAAAATGGAGGCGGCGGCCACCGCCACGTCACTCTCCGCCCGGACACGCTGTTCCAGCCGGATGGACAGTTTTTTGGCCGCCAGCGCCCTTTTTAAAACAAACGGATTGGCAAACTGGTCACTCAACGCCATGGGGCAGGCCGGCACCTTGGCTGCCAGGCCCTCAATCACCGTGGCATGGCCCCAGGCCAGAAAACGGTTCAAATTCTTGAACTCCGCATAAAGCTGGTTGTACCGTTCCGGACCGATGCTCACCAGATGGAACCGGATGCCGGGCACCCTGCGTATCCCCTCCGCCAGGGAACGGATCCTGGCGGAAGAACTCACCAGCTTGCTGTCGCAGACGCCCAGCTTGCGCAGCGCGGCGCCGATGCTGCCGTCCACATAAACCCCGGCCACCACCAGGGGGCCGAAGTAATCCCCCTTGCCGCTTTCATCAATGCCGAAATGGGCCCCTGTCTTCCCGTCTTCCTCTTCCGCCCCCTCCGGCAGGGACAGGATGCCGGTGACCTGCGGCTCCAGGGTAAACTCTATAAAATCATCCGTTCCCTTTCCCTGGAGAAGAAGCTTGTTTTTCTTCTCGTAAACCGTCACCAGCAGGGAAGGTCCGGCAAAGGAAAAACGCGCATAAGGAACCTCTCTTTTTTCAAACCCCTTCCCCTCAAGAATGGCCTCAAGCCTTCCGGCCTGAGCGTCAGTCAGCATGGTTGTAAACGTGGTGCGCATATGCTCTTTCCCGGCGCCGGAACATCCGGCGGGAAATAATGGAAGCATTCAAACCGTTCCGGTCAAGCAAAATCCTCGCATCACGCGGTTACGGACGCAAAAATCAAGCATGCCACGGATTATATGATTTTTTAGGAGACAAATCACGAACGCTGAACTATAAAACTCATACATTCATATCATTCTGCACTCCATATGGCTAAAACATTAACAAAACGAGACCTCGTTAACAAGATCAGCGCCGAAACCAACTTCACCCAGATTGAAGTGTTCGACATCGTACAGCGTGCCGTGGACATTATCTCCAGCACACTTGCAGAAGGTGACCGTGTGGTGATTCGCAACTTCGGAACCTTCCAGGTGAAGGAAGTGAAGCCCAAGGTAGGCCGCAATCCTAAAAATCCTGACCAGGATGTGCCGATCCCGGCCCGTTCCGTCGTCAAATTCAAGGTTGGCAAGGAACTGAAGGACCAGGTCGCCAAGCTGACCGCCTCCAAGTAATCCCCGCAGGAACCAGACAACTTACCCCCCCGGGCGTCTCCATTCAACGATGGAGACGCCTTTTTGTTTGCAATTTGCCCGGCAATCGGGAATATAGGGAACCGTGAGCATGTTCCGGATACAGCACATTCTCCTGATCGCCGCCGCAGGACTCTGCTCCTGCGCTACAGAACGTACGGTGACGACAAGCATGCAGCCCAAACAACGCCCGGATTCCGAAAAAACGGATGCGGAGCTGATGGATGCCCTGGAGGCAAAATTCGCCGGCGGCTTCGGCCAGCAGACGGACAAGGAAGGCAACACCACCATGGTCTCCCAGAAGCGGAGTTCCTTTGAAGGGCTCCGGTACAACGGCGACACCTCCCAATTTGAAAAAAAAGCTTTTGAAACCACCGCCTTTGAAAAAAAGAAGTTTGACGGTGCCTCCACCCAATTTGAAACCAAGAAATGGGACGGCGTCAAATCCTTCACGGACGGAAAGATGGAAACCCCGGATTTCATCGCCCATGCCAAAGGTGTGAACACTCAGTCCTGGCAGGATGCCTCCAAGCAATACGCCACCCAGCAATCAGAGCTTCAGGGCCGCTCCTGGAAGGAGGCGGACAAACACCTCGGCCGTACCGTCAACCGGGACATTGAAACCAAGCGCCAGAGCTTTGAACAGCCCACCATGATGAGCGCGCGGCAGGCCCAGGCGCGCACCATCCAGGAAACCCGGGAAATGATGGGACGGACGGACTAGCGCCTTGCCGCTCCGGACGTGATCCCATGCCACATTTCAGGTTCGACATTGTTTTCAGCCGCCCTCTATAATCCCGCCCGTGAGTGCCAAAGACGTTCCACCTTCCATCACCCTTCCTACCAGCGATTACTACACCATTGTCAAAATGAGCAATCATGCCGTCGTGGGAGTATTCCGCCAGCATGTCTTTGCGCGCCGCAACACGCGCCGCTATGCGCCCCCCATTCCGGAGGAACATGACTCCTATTGCGTCAAAAGAACGCCGGAGCGTGTCATGGTGCAAATCTTTCATGACGGCAACGAAGTTTACCGTTGCATTTTTGTGCCTCCTGCCGATTATTGACGGCAGGACAACCCATGAAAGCGCCCTTTTTCAGTCCGGCCTTCTGCCTGATCACAAGTCTGATTGCAGCCTGTTCCTCCCCTTCAGGTCCCAATGCGTGGACCCCGGTCACTTCCGGTCCGCCGCGGGCGCCCATCCATCAGAATGAAGTTCTGGTTATTGATGAATATCCCATGGGGGAATACACTAATGTGGGGCATTTCAATGGTCCCGAAGGGCGCATTGTCCATGTCTCCATGGAAGACAAGGAATTGATCGACTACTTCACCAGGGAGGCGGCAGCCATGGGCGGCAATACCGTCGTCATCAGGGAACCGCGCATCCGCTACCGTTCCGGTGAAGGCAAGAGCAGCCGGGTGGACGTCATTTATGTGCGGGAAGAAATGGGAACGCACGGCGCGGAAGACCTGGGCATGGATTCACTGCCCATTGATGAAGAATCCCTCCGGATTTATTAATCCCTCCCGCCGCCCTGCGCGGTCTGCCGTACGGAGCTTTCAGCACTTCCTGTTGGCTGCGCCGCAATGCGGGCATTCCGCAGGGGGGTTCTCCTTCCCCGCATAAAACCGGAACCCGCAAATACGGCACCGGAACTTGCGCCTCCGGTCCAGGAAAGACCGCACCAGGCCCGTTGCCAGGCAGACGAACACCACGGCGCAAAAACACCCGGCCGCCAGCAGGAACAGACGCAGTAAAAAATCATGGAGGGACATGCTCATGATTCCTCCTCCTTCCATTCAATGGACATGGTGCCGCTCCGCGACTCCCGGGACGGGGTCCAGCGCAGGGACCGGGCAAAACGCATGGCGGATTCATCCGCCCCAATGCTTCCGGAAGACTCCAGCAGCAGCACCTGGGAAGGCACGCCCCAGACGTCCACCACCACGAAAAACTCGCTTCTCAACCCCGTGTGGTCCTCGCTTCTGGAAAAACCGGACAGAGAGCCGGACGTTACAATCTCTCCGTCCAGGCCAGGGGAACAGAAAGACAGGTAGGGTATGCACGTGCCGGAAACATCCAGGGAAGGATTCATCATGGCGCGTATATGAAAGTCCGGATATTGCCACATGCTCCAGACCTGGTCCGCTACGGTGGGCACGGAGACGGGAGGAAGCGGCAGAAGAGGCGTATCCGCCGAACGCAGGGAAGGCAGCGTGATGCCCGTTTCCCCAATCGGCCCGGCCGTCACCGGATCAGCCCAGACGGGGCCTCTTACCGGCAGGGGTGTATTGCGCAGCACATACTGGTGCAGGCGCGGATTATCCGCAGGCAGCAGAATAACGGCTCCCGGCTGGTCCGCCGTCCTGCGGACTCCCGGCACGTCCACATGGATGAACATGGCGGCAACGGCGGCACAAACGCCGAACAAAAGCATCCACAGCAGAATGCGCCAGCGCAAAATGCCGGTGTCCCGCCAGTCAAACGTCAACCCCAGATGGAGGTCGAAAATCTTGGCGCGGCTTTTCTTGTTCAGCTTCATGCGGCAGAATGGAAAAAAGATCAATCCGCAGGCTCTGCGGCAATATAGCACGTCATGCCCTTGGCGAGCACCATGTCCACCAACTGCTGTTCCAGGGCGCGGGAAACGGCGGAATCCAGCCGCAGGGCAATGCTCATGCGTCCGCTGTCATTCCCTTCATGCTTCCGGGAAAGCCGGTCCAGCTCCGCGGAAACGCCGGGCAGGCCGCCCTCAATCAGGCGGTTCCCGATGTAAAAAGCGGGCTGGTCGCCGGCCGTAACGGAAATAAACTCTACATCCCCCACAATATTCATCAGGAAACGGGAGGAAGGGGCCTTCACCTCATACCCGTACGCCATCCCCACGCGGGAAGTCATGATGGTCAGCACACAGACCAGGACAACCAGATCCAGCAGGACAACCACCTGCATGAAAAACGCCCCGGTGGGCAACGTTGAGCGGGTCTTGATCTGCACGCCTTATCTCCTTCCTTGTTGCATTCTCACACTCCCCGGCCGGTCATCTTCTCTCCCTCCTCACGCCTCCGGCGGGCGTCGCACACCAGGCAGACGGCCTCCGTGCCGGCCCGTTCCAGGGAATGCACGATCTGGCGGGAACGGGAAGCCAGGTAGGAATAAAACAAATAAGCGGGAATCGCAATGCTCAGCCCCAGGGCGGAACTCAGCAGGGCCTGGTAAACGGCATCCGACATAGCGAGGGTGGGAGCCTTCCCTTCCAGAAGTCCCGGCTGGGAATAAAAACCCACCAGCCCCTGAATGGTCCCAAGCACGCCGATCAGCGGGCTCACCGTGGCCACTACCAGCAGGCCGCGGATATTTTTCTCAATCTGAAACACCTCCATCTGCACGGAATCCTCCGCCACGGTGCGGAGCTCTTCACGCCCCAGTCCGGCGTGCGCCAGCACGGAGGAAACCACGCGGGCGGCCGGACCCGGCAGGATGGAAGCCTCATGCCGGGCTTCATCCGTCTTGCCCGCGTTCACCAGCTTGGAAATGCCCCTTAAAAAATCTCCGGTATTAATCTGAATCCTGTGGAAATATAAAATCCGCTCCGCGACGACCGCCAGCGCATACACGGCCAGAACGCTCAAAACCCAGAACAACGGCCCTATTTTGATGATCAATTCATTCATAACCCACTTTCTCTCGTTAGATGATGCATATTTTCCATGTAAATTCAATCCAAACCTATGTTGCCCGGCAGCCGAGCCTCTGCAGCAGCCGCGTTCCGGCCCAGAGCAGAACGGCGCCAATCCACAGCCAGGATCCCAGGAACAACAGCCATACCGCATCAAACAGGCACATGCCGGAAAGCAGCAGCCCCACGGCCGCCTGAACCCGGGGCCTTCCCGCCTCCCGACGGGCCACCAGGGAAATCACGCACGTGAACGCAAACAGGCCAAAGGCATACCATGCCAGAGCCGCCGGCAGCGAGGATTCCCCTGCCGCATGGGTAAACACCAGCCCCGCGGCCAGAACCCACAGCCCGCGGCACAGCCCCATCAGGAGAATGGACCCGCTCCACATCTTGTGGAACACATTGTACAGGGAAATGACGATCAGCAGAAAAGCGCCCGCCGCAAACTCCCCGCCCAGCGCCATATTCAGCACCAGCCCGGACAGCCCGGCCAACAGGGAAAGCAGCCTCAGCACGGATACGCTGACGGCGCCGCACGGCACGGGACGGTCCGGATAGCGGGAAGCATCCCACCGGGCATCCACACGGTCATTCTCCCACATGCCGTATAAATAAAAACACAGCCCCATCAGCACCACGCCTGCGTACAACCAGGCAGGCGGCAGCTCCATTCCCCCGACAGCGGCCCAGGCCGCCGCCGCATTGGTAAACAGCGTGGGAATATTGGCCGGACGGGAGGAACGGACCACTCCCTGCAATAAACGGCATTCATGCATCGCCGCGCACTATATAGGGAAAAACGTCATTTACCAAGAACATCCACAGTCAGCAGAAGAGCGGGAACCATCCTCCCCTCCGTAAAGGGCGCTGTCCATACATACCTAGAAATAGATTGTCTTTGCAGGGCTGTCCCCTATCATCCGGAGGCATTAAAACTTCTTTTTTCTCCATGAATATCAGGACCCACATCCAGGCGCTTCTCATCTGCACCATGACTTTATCTGCACAGGGACAAAGCATCGTGGATTCACGGGCCTCCCTGCCCCGGTCCGTCCAGCTCCATGGGGATGAAGGAAGGGAAACGGTGCGCCCGGACGACTCCAAGCGCATTTCACCGAATGAAGCCCCGGTCTCCCGCATCCAGCCGCAGCGCATCGTCAACCGGATAGCGGCCACCGTCAACGGACGCCCCATCACGGCCAATGAAGTCAGCGTGCGGCTCATGCCCATCGGCGCCCAGCTGGCGGCCCAGTACCCCAAGCAGGGGCCCGAATTTTACAAGCAGCTGGCACTGGCGAAAAAAAACATCATTGAAGACCTGGTGGAACGCGAACTGCTCCGCAACGAATTTGAAGGCATGGGCGGCGTCATCCGCGACTCCCTGATTGACCAGGAAATCAACCGTACCATCCTGACCACCTTCAACGGCGACCGTTCCGCCTTCCTGAAAAACCTGAACCTCTCCGGCATGACCATCCGCGCCTTCCGGGAAATGACGAAAAAACAGCTTCAGGTCCAGATCATGCGCGCCTCCAAGTACGATCAGGAAATCCCGCCCACCCCGGAAGAAATACGGCAGGAATACGAGGCCACCAAGGAACTGTACCGGGACCTGACCAAGGACAAGATCAAATTCAAGAAAATCTTTATCCCCATGCTGGGGGACGACTCCGCCTCCACGCCGGAAGTGCAGCTCAACCTGGCGGAACTCATCGCCAAGGAAATCAAATCCAAAAACGCTACCTTTGAAGAGATGGCCAAGCGCTACTCCAAGGACCTGTACGCGGAAAAGGGCGGTGACTGGCCCGTTACGGAACGCTCCACGCTCTCCCCGGAATCCGCCGCCATCATCTTTGGCGCGCAGCCCGGCGAAATCATCGGGCCGCTGGTGGATGCCACCGGCTTCACCATCGTACTGGTGGAAAAAAAGGAACTGGCGCCCCCGCCTCCTCTTTCCGCCATCAAGGAGCAGATTGACATGATGGCGCGCAACAAGCGCAGCAACGAACGCTATAAAAAATGGGTGGAACGCCTCCGGAACAAAGCCATCGTCAAGGTATACATCTAACTCATCCCTCCCCTTCCCCCCTTTGCCGGACCGGCCTGATTCAACAAGGCCGGTCCGGCATTTCCTCTTTCACCCCCCCGGTTCCTGTCCATCAACCGAACCATCCGTTCACTCTTTACAACCGGGGAGCCTCCCGGATCAGCCCGATTTCCGGAAGACGGCTTCATACATACCTGTCCGGCGGCGGCAAGTCATCCCGCCGGATACGTGAAAGGCGGCGGGCGGAATGCGTGCAGAAACCGTGTCCTGCTGAATAAAAATCTTGCAAGATCGCAGATTTCCAGTCGTAATACTACAGATATGTTCACCAACATTACACGCACGACCCTCTGCATTACTGCGTTCAGCATCGCCAGCCTCATGGCGGCGCCCCTGGACGCCACCAAGACGGAGAGTCTTGACTGGAACTGGAAATTTGCCCGTTTCGGGAAAATGCCGGATGGCAGCACGCAGCCGGAACCGGGGAAAGCCATGGGATTCGCCACTGCCACCAGTGAAGAATCCGGCAATCCGGCGGATAATGCCGTGGACGGGGACAAGTCCACCCGCTGGTGTGCCAACGGCGGCAAAAGCGGGGAAAAAATCACCGTGGACATGGGACGCCCCGTAGACGTGAAAACCGTCAGCATTCTGTGGGAAAAACAGAACAACCATCTTTTCAAGCTGGAAGGTTCCGGTGATGGAAAACGCTGGACGACCATTGAAGACAAAACTTCCGGACAAAACGACTCCAAGGAAGACACGGTTGAAAACAAGACCGGCAAGCCCCGCTACTTCCGCATTACCGTCACGGGCAACAACCAGAGCAACTGGGCCAGCATCCGTGAAATCACCTTCAAAGACGACAAGGGAGAAATCATTCGCCCGCAGGCGGCAGCCGGAGCCAGCAAGGCGGATCATCCCTCCAGCCCCGGTTTCAACGACAAAAACTGGCGCTCCCTGAACCTGCCCCATGACTGGGGTGTGGAAGGCCCGTTCCGCATGGACCTTCCCAATGAAACAGGCAAGCTCCCGTGGGACGGCATCGGCTGGTACCGCAAAACGCTGGAAGTTCCTGCGGACGCCAAGGGCAACCAATTCTATCTGGACTTTGACGGTGTGATGTCCCGCCCGAAAATCTACGTGAACGGAGACCTGGCCGGAGAATGGAAATACGGATACGGCTCCTTCCGCGTGGACATCACGCCTTTCCTGAAATTCGGGCAGAAAAACACCATTGCCGTGAGGGTGGACAATCCTCCCAACTCCTCCCGCTGGTACCCGGGCGGCGGCATTCACCGCCACGTATGGCTCACGGAGTCCAACCCCGTTCACATTGAACACTGGGGCGTCTTCGTCAAAACTCCGGAAATCACCAAATCCGCCGCCAAGGTGGAAGTAGACACCACGGTGAAAAACACCACGGACAAATCCGTTACCCCGACCGTTACGGAAGAAATCCTGGATGGCGACAAGGTAGTGGCCACCGCCACCACCAAGGGGGAAGCCATTCCCGCCGGGGAAAAGGGCAAGGTCACCAGCACGCTGACGCTCAAGAACCCCACCCTGTGGACGCTCCAGGCCCCCCATCTGTACAAGATGAAGACCACGGTCAAGCTGGATGACAAGGTCATCGACCAGAAGCTCACGAACTTCGGCGTACGCACCATTGAATGGAAGCCCACGGGATTCTACCTCAACGGAGAGCGCGTCCAGCTCAAGGGCGTCTGCCAGCACCATGACCTGGGCCCCCTGGGGGGCGCAGCCCACACGCGCGGCTATGAACGCCAGATTGAAATCCTGAAGGAATTCGGCGTCAACTCCATCCGCACGTCCCACAACCCTCCCGCGCCGGAAGTGCTGGACCTGTGCGATAAGATGGGCATCCTGGTCATCGACGAACTCTTTGACATGTGGCACAGCGCCAAAAAGGGGCAGGACTACCACAACTTCTTTGACGAATGGCATGAACGCGACCTGGTCAACTTCTGCCACCGGGACCGCAACCACCCCAGCGTCATCGCCTGGAGCACGGGCAACGAAGTACCGGAACAGGGCAACAAGAACCTGCACAGCGTCTCCCAGAACCTTACGGACCTCTTCCACCGGGAAGACCCCACCCGCAAGGTGACGGCGGGCTGCAATGACGCAGGCGCCGCCCGGAACGGCTTCGGAGATACCCTGGACGTCTACGGCTACAACTACAAGCCCTGGGCGTACAAGGCCTTTTCCAAGGACCGCCCGACCCAGCCCTTCTACGCCAGTGAAACCTCCTCATGCGTCAGCACCCGCGGAGAATACTTCTTCCCCGTGGACTGGAACAAGAGCAAGGGCTTCTACCTCTACCAGGTCAGCTCCTATGACTTGTACGCTCCCGGCTGGGCCTACCGCCCGGACGTGGAATTCGCCGCCCAGGACGATAACCCCAACAGCGCGGGCGAATACGTGTGGACGGGCTTTGACTACCTGGGAGAACCCACCCCGTACAATCTGGACGCTACCAACGCCCTGAACGTGCCGGAAGGACCGGAACGCGACAAACTGATGGCGGAGCTCAAAAAGCTGGGCAACCGCGCACCTTCCCGCAGCTCCTACTTCGGCATCGTGGACCTGTGCGGCTTCAAGAAGGACCGCTTCTACATCTACCAGGCCCACTGGAGGCCGGATGTCAAGATGGCCCACATCCTGCCGCACTGGAACTGGCCGGAACGCAAGGGACAGGTAACGCCCGTGCATGTCTACACCAGCGGGGATGAAGCGGAACTCTTCCTGAACGGGAAATCCCTGGGCGTCCGTAAAAAGGGCACCGGAGAAAAGGACCGCTACCGCCTGGTGTGGGAAGACGTGAAATACGCGCCCGGAACCCTCAAGGTCGTCGCCAAAAAAGACGGCAAGGCCTGGGCCACGGATACGGTAACCACCACCGGAAAACCGGCGGCCCTCACCCTCAAGCCGGACCGCAGTGAAATCAAGGGAGACGGCTATGACCTCTCCTACGTCACCGTGGCCGTCCGCGACGCTCAGGGCCGCATGGTGCCCCGCAGCAAGAACCAGCTCACCTTCAAGGTAAGCGGTCCCGCGGACATCGCCGGCATCTGCAACGGAGATCCCACGGACTTCACCACCATGGCGAATCCGGAAAACAAAAACATCATGAAAATCAAGGCCTTCAACGGCCTGGCCCAGGTTGTCCTGCGTTCCCGCAAGGGCGAATCCGGAAAAGTGACGCTCCAGGTCATTTCCAACGGACTCAAACCGGCCCAGACGACCGTGACGGTCAAATAAATCCGGAACATTGCATCCGCTCCGGCCGCCGGTTCCCGCCAGGGATCCGGCGGCTTTTTCATGCCTCCGCTGCCGGGGCGGAAAGAGCCGGTATTTCCTCCCTTTCCCGGACAGGTAGGGATTGAAAGAAAAAAACTTTATGGTACCCTTTTGCCCATGTCTGATCTGCCCAAAGCATATGATCCGTCCCTAGTGGAAGAAAAATGGCAATCCCGCTGGATTGAAGAAGGTTGTTTCAAGGCTGACCCGGCTTCTGAAAAGCCTGCCTACTCCGTTGTCATCCCTCCCCCCAACGTCACGGGAGTGCTCCACCTGGGCCATGTGCTGAACAACACCATCCAGGACATCCTGGTGCGCCGCGCGCGCCAGAAGGGATATGAAGCCCTGTGGCTGCCCGGTACGGACCACGCCGGAATCGCCACGCAGGTACGGGTGGAAAAGGACCTCAAGCAAACGACGGGACAGAGCCGCCATGACCTGGGCCGTGAGGCCTTTCTGGAAAAAGTCTGGGAATGGAAGGAAAAACACGGCGGCATCATCATCAACCAGCTCCACAAGCTGGGCTGCTCCTGTGACTGGGACCGCGAGCGTTTCACGATGGATGAGGAATACACCAGGGCCGTCGGGCAGGTCTTCATTGACCTCTTCCGGGAAGGCCTCATCTACCGCGGCCGCCGCATGGTCAACTGGTGCCCCGTTTCCCTCACCGCCCTTTCCGATGAGGAAGTCATCATGACGGAGCAGAAAAGCAAGCTTTACACCGTCCTGTACAAGCTGGAAGACGGCTCCGGAGCCCTTCACGTGGCCACGACCCGGCCGGAAACCATCATGGCGGACGTAGCCGTAGCCGTAAACCCCAGGGACCCGCGGTACGCCCATCTCATCGGGAAAAAAGTGATGCGTCCGCTGAACTCCACCCCCATTCCCATCATCGGGGATGAATACGTGGAAATCGAATTCGGCACAGGAGCCCTGAAAATCACCCCGGCCCATGACAAGGCCGACTTTGAAATAGGCCAGAAATTCAACCTGGAAATCATCGACATCCTTACCCCGGACGGTCATGTCAACTGCCCGGAAGTGCCGGAACTGCACGGCATGGACCGCTTTGACGCACGCCTGAAATCCGTGGAAATGCTGGAAGCCGCCGGACTCATGGTCAAGATTGAAGACTATGACAACAAGGTGGGCTTCTCCGAACGCGCCAACATTCCTATTGAACCGCGCCTCTCCATGCAATGGTTCCTCAAATACCCCTGCGTGAAGGAGGCGGCGAACGCCGTAGCCAGCGGAGACATCACCTTCCGCCCGGCCCGCTGGGCGAAAACCTATGCCCACTGGCTGGAAAACATCCAGGACTGGTGCATCTCCCGCCAGCTCTGGTGGGGACACCGCATCCCCGTCTGGTACCGGAAGGACAAGGCTGAAGAACTCCGGAACGCTCCGGCCCTGGACGCCTCCGCTCTGGAAGAAGGCTCCCTTTATGTGGGGACCACGCCGCCCGCAGATCCGGAAAACTGGATTCAGGACAGCGACGTGATGGACACGTGGTTCTCCTCCTGGCTGTGGCCCTTCGCCACCATGGATGACGAAACCCGCGCCAAATTCTATCCCACCACGGACCTCGTCACGGGACCGGACATCATCTTCTTCTGGGTGGCCCGCATGATCATGGCCGGATACCGCTTCCAGCATGACAAGCCGTTCAGCAACGTCTTCTTTACCTCCATCATCCGCGACAAGATAGGGCGCAAAATGAGCAAATCCCTGGGCAATTCCCCGGACCCGCTGGATCTGATTGCCAACTACGGTGCGGATGGCCTCCGCTTCGGCCTCATGCGCATCGCCCCCACGGGCACGGACGTCCGCTTTGATGAAAACCAGATCGGGGAAGGCAGGAACTTTGCCAACAAGCTTTATAACGCCACGCGCTTCCGCCTGATGCAGGGAGCGGTGGAGGAAGGAATTGCGCCGCATTACTCGTCCGTGCACATCGCCATCATCTCCAAGCTCAAACAGCTTCACGCGGATGTGGAAAAAGCGCTGGCGGACTATGAATTCAACGCCCTCATCCAGGCCTTGTACCAATTCTTCTGGAATGAATACTGCGACCGCTTCCTGGAAGCGATCAAGGGCGACCTGAGGGACGGAGCAGACCCTGCGGCGCGGGCGGGCACGCTCACCACCATGGACACGGTTCTCCGGCACTACCTGGCCCTGCTGCATCCGGTCATGCCGCACATTACGGAAGAACTCTGGGCCTCCCTGGGGTTTGCGGACGCCCATGGCGGCATGCCGCTCATGCGCACCCCGCTTCCCCCGGCGGACAGCCTCCTGGCGGGACTGGATGAAAACCGCATCACACAGGCTAACAGCCAGGCGGCCGCCCTCTATGAAACGGCCAACAAGGCCCGGAACCTCAAAGCGGAATATGACCTTTCCAACAACAAAAACGTCAGTTTCATTCTGAAAACCGCTCATGACGTCCCGCAGGACATCCTCTCCCGGCTGTCCATCCTGGCGAATGCCAAATCCGTCACCCGGGATGCGGCCTACTCCGCCCCCAAGGGAACGCCAGCGGCCCTCACGCCCCTGGGAGAACTCTTCCTTCCCCTGGAAGGACTCATTGACGTGGAAGCTGAAAAGGAACGCCTGGGAAGGGAACTGGATAAAATTGCCAGGGAAATCGCCAAATCCTCCGCCAAGCTGGGCAATCCCGGCTTTGTGGAAAGAGCTCCGGCGGAAGTCGTGGAACAGGAAAAAGCCCGCCTGGCGGATTGGGAAACAAAACAGGCCCAGCTGAAAGGGATGCTTGATTCTCTTTCCTAATCATCTATTCTTCCGGAAATGAATTCCCTTCAACAGTACTTTGCTGGCCGTGAGCAATTCCTTGAATTGCTGGAAGCGGTTGGCATACGTACTCTTGAACAACTCGCTTCCGCTGACCCTTCCACCGTTTTGCCTGAACTTCATCAGGCAAAACGGATGTTGCAACTAAAGACGGAAATTCCCCCGGCCCCCGTCTTCAAGGGATGGGTAGCCCAGGCCCTTGTATCGCCCACCGCACCGGATCCGGCAGCCTTTGCCGTCCATGCGGATGAACCTCTTCCGCTTGCCACTCTCGTGGACGAACCGGATACTCCTACCGAGGCAGCTCCCCGTGTACCGGGTACTGTCAGGGAAAAACGCTCCCCTTCCGACGGCCCGGTGAAGCACCTCTCTACCAAGGCCAGACTTCAGGAAGAACAAAGCTACCGCCCGGCCAAACGCAACCCTGCCCGGCAGGAACCAAAAACCTACCTGCGCAAAAAGGGAATCAAGCATATGACCCCTTTCCGGACGTGGCTGGGCGCCGCCTCCGTCCTTCTCCTCTTCATCTCCATCCTCTTCTCCATTGCCGTCACTTCCCTCGTACTTCTCAACGGAGAACGGGGGTGGCAAATCATCAGCCTCTGCTTTGGCCCCTGGCTCCTGGCACTGGTCCTGTTCCTTTCCCTGTCCCTGCCGAGGAAATGCAGCGTCTGCCGGACCCACATCTTCTCCTTTAAAAGATATACCCGCAACAAGGCGGCGCACCACATCCCCCTGTTCGGCTACGTATTTGCCACGGCTCTGCATATATTCCTCTTCCGCTGGTTCCGGTGCCCGGCCTGCGGCTCATCCCAGCAACTGGAAAAACCCCACGCCAATCAGGAGAAGCACTAACCTTGCACTGCATCCTGTGCAGCCCGCATCTGCGAGCAGTCCCTAGTGAAGGTAATTCACCCGCCTCAGCATCGGCATAGACAAGCGTGGCAAATAGAGGGCATCTCCCGTCTCCGGACCCTCGCCTCCAATCCGGATTCAGGCAAATCAACCTTTCTTCCTGCCCTGGCCTTTAAATAATCTCCGGCAGTCGCTTCCAGAGGTTCTTCCTCCGCTCCTCACTTCACCATCCGGAGCCGGAACGGGATGTCCTTACAAGGGCTTCTTCCTGCTCCGCACAGCTTCAAGGAAGGGCCTGAATACTTCCATCCTATGGACGGGTCCCACCGCCAGCGCCCCGGCCGGGACCATGTAGAACAGATGTTTTCCTGCAACAAGAGCCATCTCTCACTCCCTGTCCATATGAGGAAAAACGGCATAAAAAACGCCGCCCTCTTCTTCAGAGGACGGCGTTTCAAAATCCTGAGATGCCTCAATTAAAGCACTTCCGGAGCAAGGGAAACAATCTTCATGAACTTCTTTTCACGGAGTTCACGGGCGACCGGCCCGAAGATACGGGTACCGCGCGGGTTGTTATCCTTGTCAATGATGACGACGGCGTTGCCGTCAAAGCGGAGTACGGAGCCGTCATCACGGCGGATCGGGGCGGCGGTGCGCACCACTACGGCCTTCACCACAGTACCCTTCTTCACGGAAGCGGTAGGAATGGATTCACGGATGTGGCAGGTAATAATATCGCCAATGTGGGCCTGACGGGTGCGCTTGCCGATAACGCCAATCATCTTGGCGGAGCGGGCACCGGTATTGTCAGCCACCTGGACTAGGGATTCCATCTGGATCATGGTATCAAATCTCCTTTAGTTATTGGTTGATTCCTGATTAGTGGGTAAGCACTTCCACCAGTTCCCAGCACTTGAGCTTGGAAAGCGGGCGGGTTTCAACGATACGTACCTTATCGCCTACCTTGGCCGTGGAGTTTTCGTCATGAGCATAGAACTTCTTGCTCTTCTTGACGATCTTCTTGAACTTGGGGTGCGGAACGCGGGCAACGTATTCCACGACGATGGTCTTGTCCATCTTGGTGGAGGTCACCACGCCGACGCGCGTCTTGCGAAGGCCAGGCTTCTTGGTTGTTTCGGTTTGTTCGGACATTGGATTCTAAAAGTGTTAGAATGTTCTGTTGTTACCGGAAATCCTCAGCTTAGGCTTCCCCGGTTTCACCCTTGATGGTAAGGGCGCGGGCAAGGTCCTTGCGGACAGTGCGGATTCTCTGGTTGTTTTCCAGCTGGCCGGTGGCCTGCTGGAGACGGAGATTGAAGAGTTCTTCACGAAGGCTGCGCACCAGAGCGGAAAGCTCCTTGGCGGACATAGCACGAAGTTCTTTGGCGGAGTTCTTATCGGACATGGTGATGAGTAACTTTAGTGTTGAACGCCTTGACGATAAACGAAGCGGGTCGGCACGCCCAGCTTGTTGGAAGCCAGACGAAGGGCTTCCCGTGCCTGGGATTCAGTCACGCCGCCAACTTCAAACAGAATGTTGCCGGGGCGGACAACGGCCACCCAGCCTTCCACGGCGCCTTTACCCTTACCCATACGTGTATCCGGGGGACGGGATGTAAAAGACTTCTGCGGGAAAATGCGGATGAACACCTTACCTTTACGTTTCAGGTAACGGTTGATCGCAATACGGCAGGCTTCAATCTGGTTGTTGGTGATCCAACCGCGGTCGAGCACCTGAAGGCCGAAGTCACCAAAGGCAACATACGTACCGCTGGTGGCATTGCCGGAACGGCTGCCGCGGTGCATCTTGCGGTGCTTCACTCTCTTGGGCATTAAAGGCATATCTTATTCCTCCTTGTGTTAAGTGTGATGAACAATGTGATGGCGGCTGTGTCAGGCACGCGGACGACGGGGACCACGGGGGCCGGACGGGCGGGAATTCTGCTGGGAGACGACTTCATCGCGCTTATTGACCCAGCATTTCACGCCGATGATGCCGTACAGGGTGCGGGCTTCGGCAAAACCGTAGTCAATCGGAGTGCGGAGCGTCTGCAACGGCACTTTGCCTTCGCGGTACCATTCGGCACGGGCGATATCGGCGCCGCCGAGACGGCCTGCGCAACGGATGCGGATACCGTCGGCGCCACGTTCCATGGCTACCTGCACGGCGCGCTTCATGGCGCGGCGGAAGGAAACGCGTCGTTCCAGCTGGACGGCCACGTTTTCAGCGATGAGCTGGGCGTCCGTTTCAGGGGAGCGGATTTCCACGATGTCAATGTTGACCTGGGTGGAAGCGCCGCACAGGTCCTGAAGGTACTGGCGGATCTTTTCAATTTCTTCACCCTTGCGGCCGATGACAAGACCCGGACGGGCGGTATGGACGGTAATGCGGACGCTGTTCCAGGCGCGTTCAATCACGATGCTGGAAACGGCGGCGGACATCAACTGTTCCTTGATGTACTTGCGCATCACCAAGTCTTCATGCAGCTTGGTGGCGTAATCCTGGCCCGTGGCGTACCACTTGGAGCGCCAGTCCTTGTTGACGGCGAGGCGGAACCCGATTGGATTTACTTTCTGACCCATGATATTAGTTCAGCTATATGTGTGTTAGATTGGAATGACTTAGCCTTCTTGGTCGGCCAGTACAACGGTAATATGGGATGTGCGCTTGCGGATCATGTTGGCGGATCCACGGGCGCGGGGCATCGTGCGGCGCATGGTGGGGCCTTCATCGACCATGACGGACTTGACTACCAGCGTGTCAACGGACAGTTCCGCATTGTTCTCGGCGTTGGCCAAGGCGGACTTGAGCGTTTTATTCAGCAGGTAGGCACCCTTCTTGGGGGTGTAGGACAGGATGTCGGTCGCCTGGGAGACGGACAAGCCTTGAATTTCTTGAGCAATATCGCGCATCTTCTTAGCAGAGATGCGGGCGTATTTGTAAACAGCTTTCACTTCCATGGGTTTTTCCTCGTAGTGCAGGTTATTGATGAAGATGATTTAGTCGTTGGTTCTTACTGAGGCAGAATCTCCGACGCGAACCGGATCGGCAGGCGCCACAAGTTTCTGAACAAGCGCGCCACACACTTCCTTGCGGACGTCCGTGACCACGGCTTCTCCGATGGTTTGTGCTCCACGGGCTATCTGTATAGGCATCCCGATTTGCATCCCTGCCGTCTTGCCGGCGTTCAGTACCACGACTCCGGATTCGGAATCAATGCTGAGCACCTTGGCTTCCGCCAGGGTTCCCGCGCCATCTCGCACGGGCTGTTGCCTGTATCCCAGAACGGATTCCAGCAGGCGCAGAGAACTCTCTACGGCCGTCCTGGCGTTTGCGTCCTCGGATATGGCTTGTTTCATGTAGGCGAGGATGGCTCCGGAGAGCTTGACAGACGCCTGTTCCAGCCGCTGGATGCGGTCATTGAGACTTTCGATGTCTGCCACCGCCTGAATCAGGCGTTCCTCACTATTACCTAGCGCCGCACCTCCCAAAGCTTCCAGCCGGGAACGGATGTCCACCAGCTGGGCGGCCGCCTTGTCGGCGTCGCTGCGGGCCTGGACATAGGATGCCTTGAGGGCCGCATTCTGCTTTTCGAGACGCTCGATTCTGCGCGTCAGTGCCGCCGTATCTTCTTCCGCTCCCTGCAGCACCCCGCCCAGCCCGACAAGGGTGGTGAGGGAGTAGGCAAGGATGGAAGAAGAGTTCGACATGTTGATTGTTAACTTACTGATTACTTCTTACCGATACCGCCGTGCTGTTTGAAGACACGAGTCGGGGCAAATTCACCAAGCTTGTGGCCTACCATGTTTTCCGTGACGTACACGGTGGCAAAGTTCTTGCCGGCGTGCACCAGGAAGGTCAGACCGACGAAGTCAGGCGTAATCATGGATGCGCGGCTCCAGGTCTTGATCGGCTTGCGGTCACCGGATTCAAGCTGAGCGTCGATCTTGGCGAGAAGCTTTTGACTGACAAAAGGGCCTTTTTTGAGAGAACGTCCCATGTTATATGATCCTAGTTAAAGTTATTGTGTATTGGTTACTTGGCGTTGCGGCGCTGTACGATGACGGAGTCGCTGGGCTTGCGGAGACGGCGGGTCTTCTGGCCCTTGACATGGCCCCACGGAGACTTGAGGTGCTGACGGCCACCACCGGACTTGGACTTACCTTCACCACCACCGTTCGGGTGGTCGACGGGGTTCATCGTCATACCGCGCACGGTAGGACGGACGCCCATCCAGCGGGTGCGGCCGGCCTTGCCGGACATTTCGTTCATGTGCTGGGTGTTGCCCACCTGGCCGATGGTGCAGTAGCAATCTTCATTGAAGCGGCGGATTTCACCGGAGGGCATCTTGATCAGCGCATAACCCGCTTCACGGTTGGAAACGATGGCCTGCTGACCGGCTGCACGGGCAACCTTGCCGCCGGAACCCGGACGGATTTCAATGTTGTGAACGGACGTACCCAGGGGAACGTTCTTCAAGGGCATGGCGTTGCCAACCTTGGGAGCAACCTTCTGGCCGCTTTCCACCTTCATGCCTACCTGGAGACCCGTGGGGGCCAGGATGTAGGACTTTTCACCGTCCTTGTATTCGATCAGGGCGATGCGGCAGGTGCGGTTGGGATCGTATTCGATGGTAAGCACGGTGGCGGGCACGTCAAACTTGTTGCGCTTGAAGTCCACCAGGCGATACTTGCGCTTGTGGCCACCGCCGATGTGGCGGGTGGTGATGCGGCCGTTGTTGTTGCGGCCGCCGGATTTCTTGAGGGGTCTGCAGAGACTCTTTTCCGGGGTGGAGGTGGTGATTTCGTCAAAGGACGGCCACACCTTGTAGCGGTTAGAGGGAGTAACTGGCTTGAATGACTTGAGGGACATGATAGCTTTCCTTCCTAATAGGGGGCTTTAAACGAGGTCAAGGGTTTCACCGTTGGCGAGCTTGATGTAAGCTTTTTTCCAATGAGCGGTGCGACCTGCATCAGCGCGGCGCTGACGCTTGAGCTTGCCGTCATAGTTGGCGGTGCGCACGGAAGCGACCTTTTTGCCGAAAGCAACTTCGACAGCCTTTTTGATTTCGATTTTGTTGGCGTCACGGTCAACTTCAAGGACCAGCTCGCCAGTGGTTTCCTGGAGCATGGTGGCCTTTTCGCTGATGCGCACCTTCTTGATGACTTGGTAAATGTCTTTCATGGCTTCTTAAGCAGTACGGCTGGCGAGGGTTTCTAAAGCGTTGTCAACGAGAATCACTGCATCAGCGTTCATGAGCTGTTCAATGTTCACTTCCGCGGCGGTCATCAGGAGAACTTCCTGGACGTTGCGGCCGGCAAGATAGGTGGATTCGTCAAAGGAGGCGGCCACGATAAGTACCTTCCGGGCGTCCGTCAGATCCTTGACGGCCTTGATGAAGGACTTGGTCTTGCCGTCAGCCACGGAGAACTCGGAAACGGTGCTGACCTTGGAAGCGGCAATGAGGTCGCCCAGCACGCGGCGCAGGGCCAGACGGCGGGTGCTCTTGTTCACCTTCTTGGTGTAGTCGCAGGGGCGGGGACCGAAGACCACGCCGCCGCCCACAAAGATGGGAGCGCGCTTGTCGCCGTGACGGGCGTTACCGGTGCCCTTCTGGCGGAAGATCTTCTTGTTGTTGCCGCTGACTTCGGCACGGGTCTTGGAGTTGGCGGAACCGGTGCGGCGGTTTGCCTGGTAGGCCACGATGAGGTCATGCACAGCCTGGGAGCCCTTGTCACTGCCTACAAGCTGGATGTTGGCAGCAGCGGCGGCTTCTAATGTAAAGGTATTTGCGGACATAGATAGGTTTTCCTATAATCAATGTGAGGTTAGCTAAAGCCTACTTCTTCTTGGCGGGGCGGATCACGAGGTAGGAACCGCGTGCACCGGGAACAGCGCCGGAGATAAGGATGACGTTGTCTTCCGGACGTACGGCCACAACCTTCAGGTTCTGCACCGTGCGCTTGTCATTGCCCATCTGTCCGGGCATCTTCTGGTTCTTCCAGACGCGGCCGGGGGTGGAACAGCCACCCACACCACCGGTACGGCGGTGCATCATGGAACCGTGGGCGGCGGGAGAGCCGTGGAAGTTGTGGCGGCGCATCGCGCCCTGGAAGCCTTTGCCCTTGGAAGTGCCGATCACGTCAACCCACTGGCCGTCGGCAAAGAGGGTCACGCCGGGATGTTCTGCGCCTTCAGCAGGCAGTTCGGAAGCTTCCACGCGGAATTCCTTGAGGAGCTTGGTAGGCTGGATACCCAGCTTTTTGAAGTGGCCGGCCTGAGGTTTGGCCACGCGGCTTTCCTTCTGGGAATCAAAAGCGATCTGCACGGCATTGTAGCCATCCTTGTCTTCCGTTTTGATCTGGGCGAAGGTGTTGCCCTTTACGTCGATGACGGTTACGGGCACCATAGCGCCGGATTCCTGGTCAAACAGGCGGGTCATGCCGACCTTTTTTCCGATAAGTCCTAGAGCCATTGTAGTGTGTCTTTCTGTTTTTTAATTACTTATCCGGGTACCAAACTAGATGCGGATCGTGATGTCCACACCGGCCGGGAGATTGAGCTTCTTGAGCTCATCAATCGTGCGGGCGGTCGGATCGACGATGTCGAGCAGGCGCTTGTGGGTGCGGATTTCAAACTGTTCAGCCGACTTCTTGTTGACGTGAACGGAACGGTTCACGGAGAATTTTTCAATGCGGGTCGGCAACGGGATCGGGCCGTGAACTTTGGCTCCGGTGCGCTTGGCGGTTTCAACGATCTCCTGGGAGGAGCGGTCGATAGCGCGGGAGTCGAAAGCGCGGAGTCGAATGCGGATTTTTGGACTTTGCATGGACGTGCGGTCTATTGGTTATACTTCAAAGGTTTTGTTTATTTAGCCTTATCGCTGACGATCTGGTCAACGAGGTTCTGAGGCACCTGTTCAAAGTGGGAGGGCTCCATGGAGTAGGAGGCACGGCCACTGGAAAGGGTACGGATAGCGGTGGAATAACCGAACATTTCGGACAAGGGAACCATGGCCTTCAGGATACAGGCGTTGGCCTTGTTTTCCATGCTGCTGATCTGACCGCGGCGGCGGTTCAGGTCACCCATGATGTCGCCCTGGTAATCGGTCGGCGTGGAAGCTTCAACGGACATGATGGGTTCCAGCATGATGGGCTTGGCCTTCTTGAAGGCATCCTTCATGGCGAAGATGGCAGCCATCTTGAACGCGTTTTCGTTGGAGTCCACTTCGTGGTAGGAACCGTCCACCACTTCAACATGCACGTCAACCACTGGATAACCGGCGATGACGCCCGTGGTCATGGCTTCATTGAGACCGGCATAAACGGCGTTCATGTATTCCTTCGGAATGGCGCCGCCCACGATCTTGTTTTCAATGGTGAGGCCCTTGCCGCGTTCGTTCGGCTTCACGTCGATAACCACGTGACCGTACTGGCCGCGGCCGCCGGACTGCTTAACCAGCTTGCCGTCGCCATGAGCGGCGGTCGTGATGGTTTCGCGGTAGGCGATCTGGGGCTTGCCGATGTCGGCTTCCACCTTGAATTCGCGCATCAGGCGGTCAATGATGATTTCCAGATGAAGCTCACCCATGCCGGAAATCAGAGTCTGACCGGTTTCTTCATCGGTCTTCACGCGGAAGGTCGGGTCTTCTTCAGACAGACGGCCCAAAGCGTTGGACATTTTTTCCTGGTCGGCCTTGGTCTTGGGTTCCACGGCCATGGAAATAACGGTTTCCGGGAAGGTGGGGGGTTCCAGGCAGATATCGTTGTCCGGGCTGGTAATGGTATCGCCCGTGGTCACGTTGCGCAGGCCCACAATAGCGGCGATGTCGCCGGAGTACACGGCATCAATGTCCGTGTGCTGGTCAGCCTGGATCTGAATGATGCGGCCCACGCGTTCCGTTTTGCGGGTGCGGGGATTGTACACGGTGTCACCCTTCTTGAGAACGCCGGCGTAAACGCGGATGAACACGAGCTTGCCGACGAACTTGTCAGCCCAGAGCTTGAATGCCAGCACCATGGGCTTGGCATCGTCCGTAGCAGTGATCTTGAAGGTTTCTTCCGCATCCAGCGTGCTTTCAGCATGGGCGGGAACGGTTTCCACCGGAGAGGGAAGGTAATCCACCACGGCGTCAAGCAGGAACTGGACGCCCTTGTTCTTGAAAGCGGAACCGCCGGCAACGGGGATAAACTTGTTGGTGATGGTGGCGCGGCGGATGGCTTCCTTGAGTTCCTTGGCGGTGAAGGGTTCTTCCATGAGAACCTTTTCAGCAAGTTCGTCGTCCACATCGGCCACGCGGCTCACCAGTTCATGGTAGGCCAGTTCGGCTTCTTCCTTGAGTTCGGCGGGGATTTCCTCAACCGTGTAGGTGGAGCCCAGACGGTCGTTGTCAGCATACATGACAGCCTTCTGGTTCACCACGTCAATCTGGCCGCGGAGCTGGTCTTCAGCGCCGATGGGGATCAGAATGGCAGCTGCGTTGGCACCCAGCTTGTTGTGGATGTCGTCCAGCACGTTATTGAAGTTGGCACCGGTGCGGTCCATCTTGTTCACAAAGCACATGCGGGGAACGCTGTACTTGGTGGCCTGGCGCCACACGGTTTCCGTCTGGGGCTGCACGCCGGCCACACCGCAGAATACCACGATGGCGCCGTCAAGCACGCGGAGGGAACGTTCCACTTCAGCGGTGAAGTCAACGTGCCCGGGGGTGTCAATAATGTTCAGCTGGAAGTTTTCGCCTTCGAACATTTTGCTGATACCTTCATTCTTCACCTGCTTCCAGTTGGTGGTAACGGCAGCGGAAGTAATGGTGATACCGCGTTCGCGTTCCTGCTCCATCCAGTCAGTCGTGGTGGAACCGTCATGGGTTTCACCGATCTTGTGGATCATGCCGGTGTAGAAAAGAATACGCTCGGACAAAGTGGTTTTGCCGGCGTCAATGTGAGCGGAGATACCGATGTTACGGTAGCGCTCAAGGGGAGCCTTGCGGTTGGGATTGTTTACGTGATCGGACATAGTGTCTGGAAAGTATCTGTAATGATCGAAAGTGAGTGGTTCGGCTGACAGTCGCGGAAGGGATTACCAGCGGAAGTGGGCAAAGGCGCGGTTGGCCTGGGCCATCTTGTGAACGTCGTCGCGCTTGCGAACGGAGGAACCCTGGTTGTTGGCGGCTTCCTTGATTTCATTGGCAAGAGCCTTGTGCATCGGCACGCCCTTGCGGTTGCGGGCGTAGTTCACAATCCAGCGCATGGCCAGGGATTCGGAACGGGCCGGATCCACTTCAAGAGGCACCTGGTAGGTGGCGCCCCCAACGCGGCGGCTCTTCACTTCCACACGGGGCTTGGCGTTTTCAATGGCGCGGGTGATCACTTCCAAAGGATCAATGCTGTCCGTACCTTCGTTAGCCATGTCAATGGCGGCATAGACGATGCGTTCCGCAAGGGAGCGCTTGCCATCCAGCATAACCTTGCTGATCAGCTTGCCAACAAGAGCGCTGTCGTAACGGGGGTCACGACGTTCGATTTTTCTATAGACGCGTTTACGGCGGGCCATAATATGTAATAGGTAAGATGTTAATGTTTACTTGGCGGCAACCTTCGGACGCTTGGCACCATACTTGGAGCGACCCTGGCGGCGCTTGTCAACGCCGAGGCAGTCAAGAGCGCCGCGGACGATGTGATAACGAACACCCGGCAAGTCCTTCACACGACCGCCGCGCACCAGCACGATGGAGTGTTCCTGGAGGTTGTGACCTTCACCGCCAATGTAGGCGATCACTTCTTCACCATTGGTAAGACGGACTTTAGCCACTTTACGAAGAGCCGAGTTCGGCTTCTTGGGCGTACGGGTCATTACCTGGAGACAAACACCGCGGCGTTGCGGGCAGCTATGAAGAGCGCGTGACTTGGACTTCTCTTCCGGAGTAATACGTCCCTTGCGGACGAGCTGATTAATGGTCGGCATGTTTTCCTGCTTTGGTTGTGGTTCGTCGGTCTGATCCGATATTCAAGGCGAACATCCCTTTCAATAAGCAGGAAGCGCGCCTTTTTTCCGGAGGCAAACCCGATAGAAAACGTATTTCTTGCACCTTTCGGCGCGTTTGGGGACGGCCAATATAACGTGATTTTACATCATGACAAGTCTTTTATTCATCTTTTCCTAAATATTTCATCCGGTCATTCCTCCCCTGCTCTTTCCGGAACTTTATTCCGGGCGTCAGGTTCTTTTTTCAGCACCTTCCCCACCCAGCGAACCTCCACATACTGGTAGATAAAATAGGATACGAGCAACAAAATGCACAAGACCATCCCCCAGAACAACACAGGGAAGTTATCTTCCTTCCAGTACTCCCCCCCGCACTTTCGCAGCATGCGGAACATTTCGCCCAATCCTCGCATCACCGGCATATGAAACAAAAAAAGCGTATAGGTCATCCCGGCCCCAATTTCCACCCATTTTAACAGGGGACTTGATAGGGAAGGCAACCGGACGCTCCATAGGGAGGCAATGCACAAAGCAAAGAGGCTGGAGGAAACAAGGTATCCCGGAAATGAATAGTTCAGAAAACCGATTCCTTCCCGGCTGGTAACAGAAGAAGCTAACAACCACGCCACACCCGTGCCAATCCAAAACCACCGCCATGAAAGCTTCCACCGTTCAACATTCCAAGACGCGCACCACATTCCCAGTAAAAATTGCCACAGGCGGAAAGTTATTTGATAATACAACCCATCGGAATCCACTGCGGCAAAAGGATGAAGAGTGCTCCGAAATGCAGCAAAAAGCACGCTTGATATAAAAAGCCATATGAAGAGCTTTTTCCCGTAATAGAAGCGCAGCAATGGGAACAGCGCCAGAAAGACTATGATGCAGATAAGGAACCATAAGGTCGCATTTTCTGTCATCTTTGCTATCGCAAACGTCGGAGTAACCATCAGCATCCTGACGTCGAGCCACGCTGGCGCTTGCTGGCCCTCAACAAGAAGAAGAACAGATCTAAGCCCTTTTGTAAGCCCAACCACAATGATCATCACCGGCAACAGGCGCCATCCCCTTTTCCAATAATACTCCCCTATTCCTTCTTGTGAGAATCCACCAGAGGAATGAACGGCTAAAAAACCGCTCAAGATAAAAAATCCATCCACAGCCACACTTCCCCCACAATTCCACACTCCGCTGTAATGAAAAAAGATAACCGTCAGGCATAATAAAATTCTCAGCAGATCCAATCCATAATTCCTGACAGGCAACATGCCCGGAAGCTAACGGATAAGCAATCCGAGGTCAAGCTGTGATTCTAAGGGAAAAGAACTTATAAAAGAGAGTCCTTGCCTATCTAGTGCTGTTTGAGTAGGGATTAAAACTACTTGGCGTGGACTGATTCAGATGAGGAGCGCTGCAAGCCTCTGCGGCATCTGAAGATAAAGCTGGATATTAGCAACTCTTTTTCCTGAAAGCCAGTATATCCTGACAGACGTAATCAATCCAGTTGACGCAGAGGCCTGTGTCACTCCTTATAATCATCCACCTTTAGCCTGTCATGGATTGCTTATCCGTACTCTCTTTCGGATTTTTTATCCCGGACGCATAGGGACAAAAAAATCCGTTTCCAGCCGCTCAAGCCGGAAACGGATCTCATTGATAAACTTCGTGAGCCTTTATTTCTTCGGGGTCACGAGGGAATGTCCCGACATTTCTGCAGGCTGTTTCAGACCCATCAGATTCAGCAGGGTGGGGGCCACGTCCGCCAGAATGCCATTGGCAAGATTCACCTGATCCTTGTCGTCCGCCACGTAAATAAGGTCAACGAGATTGGTAGTATGGGCCGTGTTGGGGGAACCGTCCTCATTGCGCATGTGTTCGGCATTGCCATGGTCCGCGGTGATAAGCAGCTTGCCGCCCAGTTCCAGAACCTTCTTCACACATTTTTCCAAAGCGCTGTCCACAGCTTCGCAAGCGGCGATGCCGGCTTCCACATAACCGGTGTGGCCCACCATGTCCCCGTTGGCAAAGTTCATGATCACTACGTCGTACTTGTCCACGGCGTCCACAAACTTATCAGCCACTTCCTCCGCGCTCATCTGGGGCTTCAGGTCATAAGTGGCCACTTCACGGGGGGAGGGAACCAGAATACGGTCTTCGCCGGGGAACTGCGTTTCCACGCCTCCGTTAAAGAAGAAGGTGACATGGGCGTATTTTTCCGTTTCCGCGATGCGAAGCTGGGTTTTCCCGGCTTCCGACACAATCTGTCCGAAAATGTTGTCCAGCTGCTCCTGTTCAAAAACGATGGGAGAGGGATACTTGGCATCATATTCCGTCAGCGTCACGTAGTGTACTTTGGGCGTCACTTCCCGGTCAAAGCCCTCAAACCCGGGATACAGGAAAGCATCGCTCATCTGGCGGGCGCGGTCCGCACGGAAATTGAAGAAAAACACCACGTCATTGTCACGCACACGCTGCTCATTGCCATAGGCAAAAATGCCGGGCTTCAGGAACTCGTCCGTCTCTCCCTTGGCATAGCACTGTTCCACATACTCGGAGGGGGAACAGGCGCACTGTTCACCCCGGCCCAGCACAATCGCGTCCCACGCCAGCTTGTTGCGGTCCCAGCGCTTGTCTCGGTCCATCGCGTAAAAGCGGCCGATCACCGTAGCGATTTTCGCACCGTAAGGTTTGATGGCTTCTTCCAGTTCACGCATGAATCCGGCCCCGCTGGTGGGGGAACAGTCACGGCCATCCGTGATGGCATGGATGCAGATGTCACGCACGCCCGCTTCATAAGCGTATTTCACTATGCCGATCAGGTGGTTGATATGGCTGTGCACGCCGCCGTCGCTCACCAGGCCGAGCAAATGCAGGCGGGAGGAAGCAGCCTGGGAAAAAGCGGTCTTCAGCACGGCATTTTCACCCATGGAGCCGTCTTTAATGGCGTTGTCCACCCGGCAAAGGTCCTGGAAAACCACGCGGCCCGCACCCAGGTTCAGGTGCCCCACTTCGGAATTCCCCATCTGCCCGTCCGGAAGGCCAACATCCTCCCCGGAGGCACCCAGCAGGCTGTGGGGATAGTTGGCAAGCAGGTAATCAGTAAAGGGGGTATCAGCCAGAACAGTGGCGTCACCGTACTCTTTCGCGACATCAGGCCCCAACGGATTGCGGCCCCAGCCGTCGCGAATGACAAGAACGACAGGCTTTTTAGAAGACATGCGCCTTATTTACAGGCATCCCCCTCTTTTGAAAAGCCTGAAATCAGGCATTCCTTCTCCGACTCCGAAATAGCCTGCGGTTCCCCCCCCTTCCCCACGCGGACAACCACGTACCTTCCCCTCATGACCGGATGTTCTGAATGAAACACTGCAAATTTCCATTCCAGGGAAGTGGTTCCCACCGTTCCCAGGTTCAATTCGATGCTCAGCCAGTCGCCCAGCCCTGCGGAACTGGCATAGTCCGCCTCCACATGCACGCGGGGCCATCCGCAGTCAGGGGAAAGAACCTCCAGCCCACGGGAACGCAGGTACTCATGCTCCACTTCCTCCACCAGGCACAGCAAACGGGTAAAATGAGCCACACCGGAGGCGTCCGTATCATGAAAGGCCACCTGGCGCGTTCTGACAAAGGGAATGCAGGAAAGTTCTTCAGGCATGCCTTCATCCTGCCTTCTTTCCCGGAACCATGTCCAGCCGCAAATGCGCGACAATATGTCACATCAGCTTGATTTGTGACATTCCTCCCTTTATATATAGGGGCGAGCCCGGAAGGAAACGGAACTGCAGCCATGAAGAAAGACATCATTGACAAGCTGATCGGCCGCATTGACCATATCAAGGAAGAGGACCTCCAGCGTTTCTTTGTAAAGCTGGCGGAACAGCAGGGCTTTTTCCAGCAGGTGTTTGAAGCCATTCAGGAAGGCCTGATTCTTCTGGACAGCAAGGGAAAAATCCTGTTCGTCAACCAGGCCGCCCTCAAGCTTTTCGACAAGGAATACGGCCAGATCACGCCGGAAGATTTCTGCATTTTCCTGGGCAGGGACTGCTCCTGGAACACCATCCAGCAGAGCCGGACGGCCGTTTCCCGTGATGTGGAGATTTTTTACCCGGAACACAAATTCCTGAACATCTTTATTTCCCCCATCGGCAGCAGGATCCAGGGCCACCTGATCCTGATACGGGATGAAACGCCACAGCAAAAGAGAAATGCGGAGAATATCGAAGCGGAGCGCCTGAACGCCCTGACGCTGCTGGCGGCGGGAGTAGCCCATGAAATAGGCAATCCCCTCAACTCCATCGGCCTTCATCTCCAGCTCCTGGCCAGGAAGGCAAAAAAACTGCCCCCGGAATACCGGGCTGATATGGAGGAACTGCTGAAAACGGCCGAGAGTGAAACCACGCGGCTGGATGTGATCCTGAAACAATTCCTCCAGGCTATCCGCCCCACCAAGCCCATCCGGGAGCCTCACAATATTGAAGCCATTCTCATGGACGTCCTGAAACTGCTGGAACCGGAAATCCACCAGCGGGGCATCCAGATCAACACGGACCTTCAGCCCAGCCTTCCCCTGCTCAGCCTGGACCCCGTCCAGATCAAACAGGTTTTTTACAATCTGATTAAAAACGCCTACCAGGCCATTCCCCCGGAAGGAGGCACCATCCTGATTAAAAGCGGTTATACGGATGACAGCGTCTTCGTCACCGTGGCGGACACCGGCTGCGGCATTTCCCCGGAAGTCATGGGCAGCATTTACGAGCCTTTCCTGACCACCAAATCCACCGGGTCCGGACTGGGCCTGCTCATTGTACGCCGCATCGTGAAGGAACACGGAGGCTCCATCACCCTGGCCAGCCAGCCGGGCCAGGGAACCACCATCACAGTCTTTCTGCCACGCGTGGAACGCACCATCCGTCTCCTGCCCTCCTCCATCCCGTCATGAAGATGCCCGTTCTGCTGATCGTAGATGATGAGAAGCCCACGCGCGACGCTCTGCGCATGGGCTTTCAAGATGATTATGAAGTGTACACCGCCGCCAATCTTTCCCAGGCCATCACCCTTTTGAGGGAAGAATCCCCGGACCTGATTCTGACAGACCTGCGGCTGGGCGGGGAAAGCGGCATGGACGTGCTGAAAGCCGCAGCCTCCCAGCCACATCCCCCGCAGAGCATCATGATGACCGCCTACGGTTCCGTTGGCGCCGCCGTGGAAGCCATGAAACAGGGGGCATACGACTTCGTCACCAAGCCCCTGAACCTGGACGCCGTGGAACTGGTACTCAAACGGGCGCTTCATACCAGGAATCTGGAAACGGCCAACCAGGAGCTCACCTCCCGCATCCAGGCGGATTCCGGCCTGCAAAAACTGCTGGGCAGGTCCGCCGCCATGGAACACGTATTCTCCATCATCCGCCAGGTGGCGCCCAGCAAGACAACCGTGCTGATTGAAGGGGAAAGCGGCACCGGGAAGGAACTGGTAGCCCAGGCCATCCATTCCCTTTCCGGCAGGCCGGAGAATAAATTCGTGGCCGTCAACTGCGCGGCCCTCTCCCCCCAGTTATTGGAAAGCGAACTGTTCGGCCATGAAAAAGGTTCTTTCACCGGAGCCGGGCAGCGCCGCATCGGCCGCTTTGAACAAGCGGACGGCGGCACCATCTTCCTGGATGAAATCGGGGAAATAGATGCCGGCACACAAGTCCGGCTGCTGAGGGTACTGTCTGAACGGACCATTGAACGCGTCGGCTCCAATACGCCCATTCCGGTGAATGTGCGGGTTATTGCCGCCACCAATAAATCTCTGAAAAAACTTGTCCAGGAAGGCAAATTCCGGGAAGACCTCTATTTCCGCCTCAACGTAGTCCACATTCAGATGCCTCCCCTCCGGGACCGCAGGGAGGACGTCTCTCTGCTCGCTACAGCCTTCCTGAAAGAATTTGCCAGGGAAAACAACAAGGACTTCAAACCTCTTTCCCAGGAAGCTCTTAAAGCCGTACGAACGTACTCCTGGCCCGGAAACGTACGGGAACTCCGCACGGCCATGGAGCATGGCGTCGTCATGAGCAACTCCGCCAAAATAGAACTTTCCCACCTGCCCATCCCTTTGCAGGCGTCTTTGCAGACTCCCACGCCCGGAGGCGCTGTTCACCCAACAGAGACGGACAATGAGCCCAGCACACAGAATGGGCTTGTCCCGGCAGGGGTTTTGAATTTATCCTTGCTGGAGCGGAATGCCATCCAGCAAGCACTGGCCCAATCAAACGGCAACAGAACGGCGGCGGCCCTTCTTCTGGGCATCAGCCGCCGCACCCTCCAACGCAAATTACAAGACCTTCAACATTCATGAATGCGCCTACCACGGCATCCCGCACCCCGTTTATCATCATTCTCATCCTTCTTCTGGCGATCACGGGGGTGCAGTTCTTTTTCAATTTCAGAGGCCTGACTTCCAGCGCCGCCATGGACCAGGCCCAGATTGCCCGGAACGTAGCCAGGGGGGAGGGAATGACCACTAACTGGCTGAGGCCCATCCAGATGGTCTCCGGCAGCACTCGTTCCGGCCTCAACCCTTTTCTTTCAGACGATTATATCCGCGAACAGGAAGCCATCCTCGCCGGACAGGGGGAATCCCTCATCAATCCGGAAAAATTCACTCCCCATGCCCTCCGGGACACACGCAATGCTCCGTTGAACATCCTGGTGGAATCCGTCGTATTCAAGCTGGCCGGCGTCCACCAATTTGATCTGTGGAAAATGACGGACAACTCCATGATCTACCTGCCGGACCGCATCGTGGCTGGCATTTCCTGCATGTTCTTCATCCTGTCCGTCCTGAGCTGCTATTATATCCTTCATAGAATGTTTGACGTCACCATCGCCAGCTTCACCTGCCTGACGATGATCCTCAGCAACCTGTTCCTGCAATACGCCACCAGCGGCCTTCCGCAGATGATGATGCTCTTCTTTTTTGCATGGGGCGTCTACTTCCTGTATACCGCCCTGCAATACAAAGAAGAGAAGCGCAAATTCCTGATGCCGCTTCTTTACAGCTCCCTCTGTTTTTCATGCGTCTGTTTTGCCGGCTGGATCGGCCTCTGGCCCATGGCGGGTTTTCTGATTTTCGTGGGCATCCGCTTCAAGCCGCACGGCCTGTACTGCATCCCGGCGCTCGGAATCCTTCTTCTTCTTCTGGCCTATCCCCTTTACATCAACCGCTCCATCAGCGGCAGCGTCTTCGGAACGGCCTATTACACCATTTTTACGGGGCTGACGGGCAATGAAGAAATCGCGATGAACTCCCTGATCTCCGGGGACATTCCCATCGGCGCCCAGAAAGCCGTCATTGCCATCATCAACAACATCCTGACACAGGGCAACCTTCTCTATGAAAATCTGGGGAATCTCCCCCTGGCCCTGGTGTTCCTGCTGACCCTCCTGCACCAATTCAGAAGGATGGAAGTCAACCAGGCCAAATGGGGAATCTTCGCCATGTGGGTTCCGGCCATCATCGGCATGGCCCTTTACACCTCCAATAAATCGGACATTTCCCTGGGGCAGCTTCAAATCCTCTTCGCCCCTTTCTTCACGGCTTACGGCACGGCCTTTGTTCTCAACCTGATCGCCAGGCATTCCAACAAGGAAGCGGCCCCCATCCTGCGTGGAAGCGTCCTGCTGCTCGCCCTGCTCCTTACCTCCCTACCGCTTTTGCTCAACCTTCCCCAGATAGTACGGGTGGGCATCTTGACGGCCAGCCGGGGAATTCCGGCATGGCCGCCCTATTACCCCCCGGGTCTCAATCGGAACCTCCGCAACCAGACGTCGGAAAAGGAATTCATCCTCACGGATCAGCCGGCAGCCGTCGGCTGGTATGCAGACAGGAAAGCTATCGGGCTCCCTAAAATGGTGGACCAATTCATGGTTCTGGAACGCATCCTGAAATTCCATGGCAGCAAGGTAGGCAGCATCCTGGTGACCCCCTCCTCCACGCTGAATACGGATATCCGCACCATTGCCTCATCCTACGGAGAATTCACTCCCCTTGTACTGGAAGGCTCCATCCTGATCCAGACAAAGGACAAAAACCCCGTGTACCTCTTTGACCACAGCCGCGCTCTTGCCCCCCTGGCTGACCGCTTCGGAACGTCGGACTCCCGCCAATTCATCCAAGGCGCGGACATGATTCTTTACAAGGACCTTCAGGAAAACGCACCCATCCCCCAACCTTAATCATTCTTATGGCCAAACAACGGAAAAACGCTCCCGGATTTGAAGAATCCGTAGCCCGTCTGGAAGAAATCATCCGCCTGACGGAAGCTCCCGTCACCGAGCTGGAAGACATGATAGCCCTGGTCGAAGAAGGCAACAGGCTCATCCGCCATTGCCGCGGCATCCTTCATGACGCGGAACTGCGCATTCAAACCCTCAGCAACCCGGAAACCGACCAGGACGGAACGGATACTGATGAATCAGACAGCAATGAATTCTCCCTCACCTGAACTTCCGGAACTTCTGGAAGGCATCCACAACCATGCCGACCTGATGCAAATCCCTGAGGCGGACCTGCCCCGGCTCGCGGAAGAAATCCGGAACACCCTCATCCATTCCCTTTCTTTCACCGGCGGCCATCTGGGCCCCAACCTGGGCGTCGTGGAACTGAGCATTGCTCTCCACCGCGTCTTTGAAACACCGCGGGATAAAATCATTTTTGACGTCTCCCACCAAGCCTACGTCCACAAAATGCTCACAGGCCGTGCGCCGCAGATTCACACCATCCGCCAGCACGGGGGGCTCTCCGGTTTTGCCAAAATGTCGGAATCCCCCCATGATGCCTATGGCGCAGGCCATGCGGGCACGGCTCTTTCCGCCGCCCTGGGCATGTGCGCGGCCCGGGACCTGAAAGGAGAGGACTACCATGTGGTAGCCGTGGCCGGGGATGCGGCGTTCACCTGTGGAACCACCCTGGAGGCGCTGAACAACATCAGCCAGACCACCAAGCGCTACATCACCATTCTGAACGACAACGAATGGGCTATTGATAAAAACGTGGGGGCGCTCGCCAAATACTTCAACTCCCTGCAAACCTCGGAAACCTTCTCCTGGTTGAGGGATAAGACAGCCTCCTTCATTGAAAAACTGGGCGGTACGCAAGCCAGGGACTTTGCGTTCAAGCTGGAAGGCACCACCAAAAACCTCATCTTCCCGTCCCTTCTCTTCAATAAATTCGGGCTGCGCTACTTCGGTCCTCTGGACGGCCATGACATCCCTACCCTGATCCGCACTCTTTCCTATATCAAGGACCTCAACGAACCCGTGATCCTGCACGTGGTCACCCAGAAAGGAAAAGGCTACCAGCCTGCGCTGGACAACCCCACCAAATTCCACGGACTGGGCTCCTACTGCGTAAGGGACGGAGAAACGCAGGGAACGCCCACCCCCACTTTCTCCCATATTTTCGGTTCCACGCTGGTGGAAATGGCGCGGGAGGACGAATCCATCACAGCCATCACGGCCGCCATGGCCAGCGGCACCAAGCTGGACCTGTTTAAGGAAGCCTTCCCCACACGCTACTTTGACGTAGGCATTGCGGAAGAACACGGCGCCCTCTTCGCATGCGGGCTGGCGGCGCAAGGCATGAAGCCCTACGTTGCCATTTACTCCACCTTCATGCAGCGCTGCATTGACATGATCCAGCATGACGCCGCCCTGCAAAAACTTCCCGTGCGCTTCTGCATGGACCGCGCCGGACTCTCCCCGGACGACGGACCCACGCACCACGGCCTGTTTGACATCGCCATGATCCGCAGTATTCCAAATATCGTCTTCATGCAACCCAAGGATGAAGCGGAATTCGTCCATATGCTCCGGACCATGAACCATTACCAGAACGGCCCCACCGTTATCCGCTATCCCAGGGGATGCGGCTCCGGGGCGGCTCTTCCTGCCACGGCGGAAATCCTCCCCATCGGCAAGGCGGAATTGCTCCAGACGGGGAAGGACGTAACGCTCATCTCCCTGGGCACCATGATCGGCATCGCCAAAGAGACAACCGCCCTCCTGGAAGCGCAGGGCTACTCGGTCACCCTCATCAACGCCCGCTTCATCAAACCCCTGGACGATGAATGCATCCGCCTGCACGCAGCCGCCAGCCGGGTGGTCTGCACCTTTGAAGACCACTCCATCAGCGGCGGCTTTAACTCCGCCGTGCTGGAATCCCTGGAAGCCGGTGGCATCGTCACGCCCGTGGAAGCCATCGCGTGGCCGGACCAATTCATTGAACACGGCTCGGAATCCATCCTCAGAAAAAAATATGGACTCACGGCGGAAGCGGCGTTACAAAAAATCATTCCCCACCTGAACTCCTGATCCATCCATGAAAACCTATACCTTCCTGCTGGCAGCCCTGATGACTGCCCTCCTTCCCGTCTCCGCGCAACAATCCCCCCCGGCAGCCCAATCCCCGGCCTGGGTTCAGGAATTCAACAGCCTGCCGGAAGCAACCAGAAAAAACTACATTGACCAATTCCGCCAGGCGGAACAGCTCTTTGCCCAGAAGAGAACCATGGAATGCCTTTTCTCCCTGACGGAACTGGAAAAGCTTTACGCTGGAAATCCGGGCTTATACAACCTCCGCGGCGCATGCTACATTGAAATCCGCAACATTGAAAAAGCCCTGGAAAACTTTGAAAAGGCCCAGAAACTGGATCCGGCCAACCTCACCATTCAGTTCAACCTGGCGGAAGCGCACTACGTCAGTCATGACTATGCCAAAGCGCTGAAAGCCTTCACGGAACTTCTGCCACCCTTCAAGGACAACCCCGGCATGGCCCCGCTGCTGCAATTCAAGCGCTATATCTGCGCCCGCAAGCTGGACAACCAGCCTCTTGCCAAAGAACTCGAATCCCTGTACGGCCCGATGGACGACACGCCGTACTACTACTGCATCCAGGTCATCATCAAATTCATGGAAGGAGACAAAGACGCCGCCCAGGAACAACTCCTTTCCGCCATCCGCATCCATAGGGGCACCAGCGCCCTTCAGGCCTTTACGGACGCCATGACGGAAGCGGGCATCCTGCCCTCCCCCTACGGGCAGACCGTCCCGACCGAACAACCGGTAAAAACAGGACTGGAAAAACACCGCTGATGAATGCGGACGCGACGATCCTGAAACTCTATCCCCTGGGGGAGAACGGACTGATCGTCGTCTGGTGCACGGAGGAAGGCATCATCAGGACGGCGGCCAAAAGCGCCAGAAAGCCAACCAGCCCTTTTGCCGGGCGCCTGGACCTCTTCTACCAGTGCCGCATGCAGTGGACGCAGTCCAAAACGGGAGACCTGCATGCATTAACCTCCGTAGACCTGCTCTCCCCGCGCCTGGCCCTCCGGGAAAGTTACCCAAGGCTCGCCGCGGCGGGCTACTTTGCGCGCCTGTTTCTTCAAATGCTGGAGCCGGACACCCCTATTCCGGAATTTTACGACCTTCTCCAGCGGGCCTACGCCTATCTGGAAAACAATGATCCATCCATCCGCGCCGTCCTTCACTTTGAACAGGAGCTCGCGCGTCTGCACGGCATCGCGCACCCAGGCATCCCGGCGCACGTCATCCTGAAATCACACTTCGGCAAGCTCCCCCCCCAGCGGGAAAAACTGCTCGGCAGCCTGGAAAGGAAAGAAAACTGAACGACATGCCGCACCATTTTTCACCAGCCGCCCAGGATTGCGCCCGCATAGGCAAAGCCCCTTGCCCGCCAGGGGAGAATGCGGGTTGTTCCGTGCACGTGATTGACTTGTCCACGGCCTTCGGGCAAAATGATCGGCACGGTTTTACTGCATGAAGATCCTTGACAGATACATTGCCCGCCAGCTGCTGGGGGTGACGGCCCTGGGGGTGATGGTCCTGAGCGCCCTTCTGCTCCTGGGCAACCTGTTCAAGGAACTGCGCCCCCTGCTGGTAGAAAACAAAGCGCCCATCAGCATCGTTCTGGAATTCATCTTCCAGGTAATCCCCTTCTCTCTGATGTTTTCCATTCCGTGGGGATTCCTGACGGCCGTGCTGCTGGTATACGGGCGTCTGGCCTCGGATAATGAACTCACCTCCATGCGCATGTCGGGCATGAGCCTGTGGCGCCTGAGCGCCCCTGCCATCGCTATCGGCGTCGCCCTTTCCGGCCTCTGCTACTGGATCAACATCGACATAGCGCCCCGCGCCAAGCAATCCATTTCCGAGCTGCTCATCAAGGCCGCCTCCATCAACCCCAAGGGACTTCTTAGTGAAGGACAGGCCATCACCAAATTCGACAACCTGGAAATCTACATTGACAAACGCGTGGATGACGTCATCCACGGCATGCATATCTACCAGAAGGCAGACGACAAATCTCCGGCCGTCGCCATGCACGCGGAACGCGTCACCGTAGACTTCTCCCCGGAAGATAAAACCCTCTACCTCAACCTCCTCAACCCTCTCATTACCACGCAGGAAAAGGACTCCATCTCACAAAGCGTAAGGATGGATGAACTGCCCCTGAGCATCAACCTGGACAAATCCCGCTCCCGCCGCATCAAGGCCAACCGCTTTACTAACCAAGAAATCAGGGAAGCCCTGAACACACCCGGCTATCTGGATGAAAAACAGGCCAGGGAATTCGCCACGGAACTACCCAGGAGAGCCTCCTTCTCCCTGGCCTGCATCGTCTTCGCCCTCATCGGCGTACCCCTGGCCATCAACACCCGCAGAAAAGACACCTCCACGGGATTTGCCCTGGGCATTCTGATTGCCTCCCTCTACTTTGTAGCCCTGATCTTTGCGGACCTGTCCCGGAAAAGCGGCACCATGCTTCCCTACATCCTGCTGTGGCTGCCCAACGTCATTACGGTCGGCGTGGCCCTTTACCTTCACAATCGGGCCAGGCACAAAGGGTAAGCCCCTGAAAAAAGCGCTCTCCGTTGGCACGGAATTATCTTTCACAGTCCCCGCCGTTCGGGTATCATGACATGCATGCAGCATGTCCCCACCATCGCCATCGTAGGCAGGCCCAATGTCGGGAAATCCGCCATCTTCAACAGAATGGCTGGCAGGCGCATCGCCATCGTTCATGATGAACCCGGCGTCACCCGGGACCGTATCTCCGCCCCCTGTAAAATTACGGACCATGCCTGCAAAATCATGGACACGGGAGGCATCGGCGCACGGCTGAGCGACGGCTTTGCAGAACAGGTGGCAGCGGAGGCGGACATAGCCATGAAAACGGCGGACCTCATCCTCTTCGTGCTGGACTGCCGGGACCACCTCACCCCCATTGACCAGAGCATTGCAGACCATCTCCGCAAATCGGACGTTCCCGTTATTCTGCTGCTCAACAAGGCCGACCACGAAAAGCAGGACTTGAACCTGGGGGAATTCGCTGGTCTGGGCTTTGACGACCACATCTTTCTTTCCGCCGCCCACGGCAGGGGATTTTCAGAACTGGCTTCACGGCTGGACATCTTTCTTAAAAAAGAAGGAGCTCCGCTGAAAGAAGAACTGGAGGAGGAACCGGAAGACGGGGAGGAATCCGTCCCCCCCATCAAAGTGGCCGTCGTAGGACGCCCCAACGCTGGCAAATCCTCCCTCGTCAACGCCATTCTTCAGGACAAGCGCACCATCGTCTCCGAGGTAGCAGGCACCACCCGTGACGCCATTGACGTTCCCTACCTGCACGACGGCCAGCCCTACGTGCTGATTGATACCGCCGGCATGCGCCCACGCTCCCGGCGGGATACTTCCGTAGAAGTTTTCTCCGCCATGCGCAGTGAAAAAGCCATCCGGCGGGCGGACATCTGCCTGCTGGTCATTGACATTGCAGCAGGCATCACGCAGCAGGACCGCCGCATTGCCGGCATCATTGCAGAAGAGGGAAAACCCTGCATCATCATCGTAAACAAATTCGACCTCTTCCATCCGAACGCCCCCCGCAAGGAACGCATGGCGGAAGTGGAGGAACAAGTACGGCGGGAACTCTTTTTCATCAACTACGCTCCATTCATCGCCACCTCCGCCAAAAAAGCGGAGGGCGTGGAAATCATTTTCAAGGTCATCACGCGCATCCGCCGGGAATCCCGTAACCTTCCCACCACCGGACAACTCAACCGCCTCGTCCAGCTTGCCCAGCAGATGAACCCGCCCGGCACCGCCAGCGGATCCACCAGAAGACTGAAAATCTATTACGTCACCACGGCAGTGGATCCCAAGTACGCTACCATTCCCGTTCCGCGCTACGTCCTCTTCGTCAATGACAAGAATCTGCTCACGGATAGCTATTCCCAGTACCTGCGCAACAAAATCAGGGAAGCCTACCCCGCTCCCGGCATCCCGGTCATCTTCTCCGCCCGCTCACGCGTGCGCAATGACTGACAATCCCGCCTTCTCCGCATGCTTTCCGTCAGGAACCTCAGCGCCTCCTTCCACACCAGGGCGGGAATCGTCCGGGCGGTGAGAAATGTATCCTTTGACGTAGCTCCGGGAGAAACGCTCGGCATCGTGGGAGAATCCGGATCAGGAAAATCCGTTACCTGCTACTCCATGATGGGGCTCATTCCGATGCCCCCGGGCTGCATTGAGAGCGGTTCCGCCCTGCTGGACGGCACGGACCTGCTCCATTGTCCGGAAAAGGAACTCCGCGCCATTCGCGGCAAGCGCGTTTCCATGATCTTCCAGGACCCCATGACCTCCCTCAACCCGTACCTGACCATCGGGGACCAAGTAGCGGAGCCTCTCATCATCCATGAAGGAGCCAGCAGGAAGGAAGCGCGTTTCCGCGCGCTGGAACAGCTTGACCTCGTGGGCATCCCGGAGGCGGAACAGCGCATGGACTCCTACCCCCATCAATTCTCCGGCGGCATGCGCCAGCGCGTCATGATCGCCATGGCTCTCATCACCAGGCCGGAAATCCTCATTGCGGATGAACCCACCACCGCCCTTGACGTCACCGTGCAGAAGCAGGTGCTGGACCTCATCAGGAAACTTCAGCGGGACATGGGAACTTCCGTGATCCTTATCACGCACGACCTCGGCGTGGTGCGCCAGTATGCAGACCGCATCAACGTCATGTACGCGGGCCGCATCGTGGAAAGCGCCCCGGCGCAGGAACTGCTGGAACAACCCAGGCACGCCTACACCCGTGCCCTGATGAAATCTATTCCGGGACTCCATGCAAAAGGAGCCCCCCTGTACACCATCCCCGGACTCCCTCCCAACATGATGCAGGAATCCTGCGGCTGCAGCTTCCGCCCCAGAAACACCCTGGGCAACCCGGAACTCTGCCTGACGGACCGGGAGCCGGAACTGGTGGAAATATCCCCCGGGCATCTGGTACAGAACTGTCCGGGCTGCCTGGCCGGGAGTTAGTTAATTCTGAAGAAATTACAGAGTTTATAAGGTTAACTCATAGGGGTTTATAGGGACTATAGGGAATTTTAGGGATTATAGGGAATTCCCATCCTATCACCCCTATCACCCCTATCACCCCTATCACCCCTATCACCCCTATC
>NZ_JAJBTT010000047.1 GCF_020860705.1 Akkermansia sp. | reverse complement strand
CCCCGGGTTCTCCAGTTCCTGCCCCCGCCCCGGTGCGACTATTTCGGACGTGCCGCCCACTCGGGGTTGGGGGGGCAGACCGGGGGGCACGGGCGGGTACTGCACCGGGGGAAGGGCGATGGTGCGTTCCGGAGTCCAGGGGGTAGTCAGCCGGGAATCTTCCAATTCCTTTCCGGGCATGGAGGGAATGGCGGGCTGCTCCTGGCCCGGCTGCTCCACAGGGCGGGATTCCTGCGGCGGATAGGCGCCGGAATCTGACGGTTCCTGTTCCGGCTCCCCTTTCAGGGCGCGGATGATCTGGGCCGGGTACGGCGTGAACAGGGAGGCCGCCATGGCCGCCAGGCAGAGGCAGACGGCAAGCTTGAACCAGGTGAAGCAGGGTATTCCGCGGCGGTGGGCTTTCATGATGCAGAAGAGGGGGAATCATTGGGTACGGCCTGGACTTTCCGGGGGCGCCTGCCCATGAAAAAGCGGATCAGGTCCAGGGGGGCGATGTTCAGCAGCAGGGCCGCCAGCCGTATTTTCATGCCGGGGAACACCCGGGCGCGTCCGCGGGACAGGGCGCGGAGGCTGTCTTTCACGACGGTTTCAATGGAGGTGTCAAACGCGTTTCTGCCCGGCATCATGTTTCCGGTAAAGCCGGGCCGGCGCGCCGCTTTCCCGAAGCCCGTGGAAACCGGACCGGGGCAGACGGCCAGCACGCGGATGCCGTGTTCGCGCAGTTCCAGCCGCAGCGCTTCCGACAGGCTGGAAACATAGGCCTTGGTGGCCGCGTAAACGGCAAAGTCGGGGATGGGAAGGAGGGCTCCCAGGGAGCTGATGTTGATGATGTCTCCTCCGTTCCGCTTCATGCCGGGTATCAGGGCGTGGCACAGGCGGGTGAGGCTTTCCACGTTCAGCCGCAGCAGCGCGCGTATTTTTTCCCAGCGTCCGTCTGCGAATTCTCCATAATCCCCGGCCCCCGCATTGTTGATCAGCAGGGTATTGGCCGGAGGAAGCGCGGCCAGATGGGAAAGGAGCGTGTCCAGGGAGGCTTCGTCCGCTAGGTCGCAGGGGAAGACGGTGGCACGCAGGCCGGGATGCTCTTCTTCCAGGGTGGCGGCCAGCCGCCTCAGGGCGTCTTCCTTCCGGGCAATGAGCACCAGCTCCGCCGCATGCGCAGCCAGCGTTCCGGCAAAGGCTTCCCCGAAGCCGGACGAGGCGCCCGTAATGATAATCCTGTCGTACTGGAGGCGTGAGGGGGACATAGTGGTTTGGAGCAGCCCGTATCATGGTCAATCCGGTGCGGAACCGCAATGAAAAAGGGGGGTGGAGAACGCAAAAAATGGAAGCTACCCTTTTCTTTCCCAAGGGAAAAGAGAACTGCGTCCGCCGTGCTGTTTTCATCCCCGGAGGATAGGCGCCAGCGTGCCCCTGGGAAGGAGGGGCTCCGGCCCCTCATCATTACATGCAACCAACATACAGTAAGATCGGCCTCCGCTTTGCTTCGCAGTTTTTTAGTACGAAGGCCGGGAAGCCTCCGTTCCCAGGTGGAGGCTTCGTGAGCCAATCGGTCTTCATGGCGGCATGGTACCGGGATGTTTCTTCTTTCACCCCGCAATACTCATCCTCGTAGGATGGGCGTTAGCGTGCTCCTGGGAATGAGGGGCTCCCGCCCCTCATCATTGCATGAACCCGGCATATAGTAAGATTAGTCTCCGCTTCGCTTCGCAGTATTTTTAGTACGAAGGCCGGGAGGCTTTCGTTCCCAGAAGGGAAGCTTCATGGGGCAACTGGTTCCCTGTGGCAGGGAACCGGAAGGTTCTATCTTCCGTGTTCCGGACAGAGAGAAGTTTTCTCCATTTGCCCTAATAAAAAACCGCCTGCCGGATGAACGGCAGGCGGTTTGATGAAAAGGAGATGGATTAAGCCTGGGAAGCTTCTTCCTGCACCTGCACCACGCGGAAAGGCACGCGGGAAGCCAGTTCGCCGTCAACCGTCAGGTCGATGGAGTAGTTGCCCGGCTTTTCAAAGCGCAGGCCCTGGAAGTTCATGATCAGGTTGCGGGTAAAGAAGGAAGCGCCTTCCGGGAAAGCGGGCACCGGGAAGTTGATCTTGATGGGCATGCGTTCCTTGTCCAGCGGCGTGCCGTCGGCGTCAACGATGCTCAGTCCCAGTTCGTGGGTGCCTTCGTCTTCAGGGGTGAGGCAGATGCGAAGCGCAACGGCGCAGACGGGATGAACGACCGGGAACTGACGGGCGACCAGGGAGTCAAAACCGCCCTGGATGCAAAGCTTGCCCTGGTAGTCGGCGGCGAAGTCACAAAGAGTAGAAACTAAGATATCCATGTTGTGATAATGTTGATGTATTTGGCTCGCTTTCTCGTGGAAAGCATGAACATTGGACAGAACTATACTTCCTCGGGACCTATTGCAAGATAAAGGTGTAGAAAATATTGTCATTTCTCCGTGAAATTCCGGTTGCGCTTGAGGTGGGAGGGGAATCCCTGTACTACTGGTTCCGGCAACGCGTTTCCTGGCATGATCCGATGGTTTTTCGACATACCCTCCAAGCTGATTCACTGGAGGCTGAACCTCGTCAAGACGCTGGGCGCCTACGTGCCGTGGCTGCGCCGGGACGACGGTTCCATGAAAGTGCATGCCGGCACGCTGGTGGACCTGTTTGCCACGATTCTGAGCGGCCGCCGCCATTTGAGCGCCCGTGACGCGGATGCCGCGCTGGATATTCTGCGTTATACTTTCCCGGAGGTGGAGCACCGCTGGCTTTCCAACCGTTTTGAGCGTTCCATGCGGGCCAATCTGACGATGGCGGACGTGCTGGCTTCCGCCGCTTCCGGCAGGGATGAAACGGAGCGCATGGCGATTGCCCTGGAAGTGCTCTCCCTGCTGATCAATACGGGGGATCCCCGCATGACCGGAGAGTTGTTTGACCAGGTGACGTATGGCCTGGAACTGCCGGGTACGGCAAACCATTTGAGGCAGCTTCTGATGACGCCGGACGTGGAAGCCCAGGAACCGGCTTACAGCGTCAGTTTTTCCGCGGGCATCGGTGCGGAGGTCTCCCTGCCGGAACAGGACAAGGGCATTTCCTTCCGCCTGGTCCGGTGTTCCCGCCTGGTGCTGGTGGTCAATGACGGCTCCCGGTCCATTGTGGTGCGCGGCCGCCATCTGGCTCCCGGCGGCGTGATGCCGCTGACCAACGGACAGGTGGTACTGCTGCCGTCCGGGCCGCTGAGTTTTGAGGACTTCGCGTTTTTCTTGGACTGCAAGCGCTCCGGAAAGCAGGAGGTATGCTACATTTCCCTGGATAACGGCGCCCTTCAGATCAGCCGTGTCCGTTCACGGGCCAGCGAGGTGCGTGTGAACATGGGGCTGGCGTGTGAGGTGGAGGTGCTGAGGCCGGAGGTGGAGTTCGCCGTGGACGGCCGGCGCCTGTACCCCGGCGAAAACGTACGCATGGCCTATTATTCCTCCTTCACGCTGGACGGGGAGGGGCCCTTTTCCATGGGAGAGGTGCAGAATTCCATGTCTGACATCGGGCGCCGCTTCCGCCTGGACCCCGGCACCCGCAAGCTGCGCGTAACCAATCTGCCGGAAAAGGCGCGCAAGGGGGACATGCTGCTGACGCCGGGGCTGGCCCCGGGAGCGGTTCTGGAAGTTTCTTTTTCCAGCGCCACCAATTCCGGTTGGCTGGAAGTGGTGGAGGCCTCCATGCCCCTGCTGCTCAACGGCAGGCCCGTGAAAGGGAGAATATCCCTGCGCGACGGGGATGTGGTCCACCTGAACGCCTACCACGCGCTGCGCTGCCGTTTTTCCGCCGGGGTGCTGGATGAAGAATACCACGCCATCAGAACGCTCAGCGTGGAGGGAGTGACCAAGGAATTCATGCGCTCCGGCCGCGTGCTGGACAACATTGACCTGAGCGTAAAGCGCGGAGAGATGGTGTGCATCCTGGGGCCCAGCGGGTCAGGAAAAAGCACGCTGCTGTCCATGCTGGCCGGGCATCTGCCGCCTACGCGCGGCTGCATCCGTTACAACAACCAGCTTCTGTACAGTGACCCGGACCTCATCCGGCCCTACATCGCCTTTATTCCGCGGGAGGATATTCTGGATGCGGCCATGAGCGTTTCAGAGCATATCTCCCAGGCCACCATCATACGCCGTCCGCGCCTGACCCGGTCGGAACGTGCGCGGCGCGTGAACGCCATCCTGAAGTTCCTGGGGCTTACGCACATCGCTTCCCGCCGTGTGGGAGAGATGAATGCGCGCACCATTTCCGACGGGGAGCGCACGCGCCTGAACCTGGGGCTGGACCTGGCGGGCATAGCGGATGTTTTCCTGCTGGACGAGCCCATCAGCGGCCTTTCCACCTCGGACGCCAAGCTGGTTATGCAGACCATGCAGAACATGAGCCGCGACAAGATGGTGATCGCCACCATGCACCGGCCCAGCACGGCCATCCTGAACCAGTTTCACAAGGTGTTGGTGCTGGACCACGGCGGCCAGATGGCCTACTGGGGGGACGTGCCGGGCATGATGCGGTATTTCCGGAAGGCGGCCGTGGACATGGTTATTGACGTTTCCGAGGAGGCGCGGACGGCCGGAGGCGCGGATTACGTGTTTGAAGTGCTGGAAGCCCCCCTTTCCTGGCATGACCGCCGCAGGCGCCAGCATCCCCGGTTGTGGCAGGAGCGCTTTGAAGGCTACCGGTTCCGCAACGTCATGGGGCATCACCATGAAGGCGGCGGCCCCAGGACCCTGTATGAAGGAACGCTGGAATTTCCTCCTGCCCCCAAACGCAGCGTAATGCAGCTCTGGCGGCTCTTCCGCATCTGGGCCGTGCGTACTTTCCTGGGGCGCGTGCGGAGCCGCATGGGGCTGTATACCATGCTGCTGGAAGGGCCGGTGCTGGCCCTGCTGATTTCCCTGACCCTGCGCGCCTCTTCCAGTCCGGAATACACCTTTGCCACGGCCCTTCACATTCCTTCCTACCTGTTCCTGGCGACCATCGTGGCCATGTTCTTCGGCCTGACCGGGGCGGCCAGTGAAGTGCTCAAGGACCGCGCCCTGCTCAAGCGGGAGAGCAACGCCAAGGTATTTGTGACCGGTTACGTTCTTGCCAAGGCGCTGGTGCTTACCGGTCTTTCCGCCGTTCAGTCCGCCCTGTTCCTGTGGGTGGGGAACGCCATTCTGGAAATCCATGAAATGTTCCTGATCTATCTGGGAACCATGACCCTGACGGCCTTCATCGGCGTAAGCCTGTCCCTGCTGGTTTCCGTCTTCGCGAAAACGGAGCGGGCGGCGCTCAATATGGTGCCCCTGCTGCTGATTCCCCAGATTCTGATGGCCGGAGCCATCGTCCATTTTGATGAAATGAACCAGTTTATCCCATGGTCCGCCCACCGTACGGATGAGCATGGACGCCTTAAACCTGGCCGCGTGCCTCTGGTGGCGGAATTCTGCCCCTTGCGCTACTCCTTTGAAACGATGGTGGTGGACCAGGCTTCCAAGAACGTCTGGGAAAGGGAGCGTGAAATCATTCAGGAGAAAGTGGATGATCTCAAGGCGCGTCCCCACCTGGACAACCGGGAATTTGAAGAATTCAAGCTGCTCAAGATGGCGCTGCTCCATATTGCCGCCATTGGGGCGGATGATCCGGAGCAGGCCAAGGCTGCCGTGCGCCAGGTCCGGAGGGCGGCGGTCAACGGCTATGAGAAAAATTACAGGCAGGTGATCGCTGAATTGGAACGGCAGGGGAAGGGCAAGCCCTCCGTTAAATCCTTTTATGTCAATGACCGCATCGTGATGCTGGATGAATCCGCGGAAATCCAGCGCGTCAGCCGGGATACGCTGGACCGTCCGGAAATTTTCCTGGCGCGCAGACAGCCCCTGCCGTGGGGCAACAGCGGCAAGGCTCCGGACGATCCCGGCTACAGCGCGGACGAAGGCACGGTGCCCACTCCCTGGAAGGATTCCCTGCTGCTGTTCCTGATGGGAGCGGTTCCCCTCTTCATCACGGGCCGTGTGCTCAAGCGGCGTTTGGAAAAAGTCAGGTAAAAAACGCGTCTGCCGGGGTGGAACGCCGTTCTGCGGCTTATGGAGTTAGAGGAGGAGGTATCTTTTGGGAGGATTTTTGTTGACGGTAGATACAGTACTGTTAGAATCTGCCCAATACTTCTTTTTATGGATACCAAACATCTTCTCGTTTCTAGTGTTTCTGTCCTTGGCGCTGCTCTCTCGCTGGCGTTGTCTGGCTGTGGAGGAGCGGGCGATTCCGAGACCATGGTGACGCTGCCTTCCGATCTTGATATTGCTTTTGCTCTGACGGGCACCCGAGACCTGGTTTTCAAGGTGAACGAATTTTCCAACAATTTTTTCTGCGTTATTTATGATAATGGATGGCGGGAAGACTCCGGTTCCGGGAATAACGATACTGCCCCGAACCTGACCAGTCAGTATCAGGTTTACGGGTATAATGCCGATGCCAAAACCATCAAGAGTCTTACTCTGATTTGGAAGGAAATAATTCCCAATCCCATTTACAGTTTCAAGAACAACCTCACGATGACTGAAATCAAGTTGCCGTCCGCCCATCAGGGTACGGGAACCGTAGGTCCGTGGAACGGCTCCATGTTTGACTGGGATACAGAGGCGATGGGTCCCGTGAGCGGGGCTGCCGGTACTGTTACTTATGCCAACTGAGTAAAAAAGAGAACGCTTAGTCTGTAACTCAGGCTGTAAGATGACGGGAACATTCGTGGAATGTTCCCGTTTTTTATGTTGCCGGATTCAGGGAGAGTTATGGTGCAGGGAAGTTTTCGCCAGAGAGGATTGGGGGAAGCGGGGCAATATTTTGCCTGATTGAAAAAGGAGCTGCCCCAGATGTATCTGGAACAGCTCCTTATATCTGAAAGGAAAATCTTTTTTTCTAATTTGTGGGAGCAACAGAGTTGGCGTCACTGATCGTGATTGTGGAGGGGGATACAGCTGCGTTGTTGGCAAAGGGATTTGCCTGCGGAGGAACGGCGTGCGGAAATTCTACGGCAGCCTGGGGAATGTTGATGATGCAGTCTCCTTCCGCATGCGTTCCGTTGTTTCCGTATTTCAGCTCGTTCCAGGTCAGATGCATGTTATAGGAGTTTTGGACAAGACCTCCAACGCCAAGAAGGTTCGTACGTTTTTTTACCGTGTAGTAGAGTTTCAAAGATGCTGTATCCGTGCCCGTTTTCTGGTAATAATAGGATATATAACCGCCGTTGCTGATATTGCCCGTAGAGCTTGTCAGCGTACCCGTCATTACGGAAGAGGGAGTCATCACAAAACCGCCGATGCCGGTTTCCGCAAGAGCCGTTTGAGCTGCTTCAGGCAGATTGCCCGTTTGAATGACGATGTTGTAGACTTTGCCGACGAGGGATTCTCCTGTCTCCCCACTATTGCCGCTGCCTCCGCAAGAAGCAAGCCCGGCGCCGATAAGCAGGGAATAAAAGGATGTACGGAAAATGGGAAAAGATTTGGGTTCCATAGAAGAATGATTATGGCGCATGTTAGCAGACTCCCTGCGTGCGTCAACAGAAAACCTCCCCGTCCATGGTTTTTTGCTATTTAAGCACTTTCCCGATCTGCCGGTTGGCGGAAATGATGATGGGAATGGAGGAAACCAGCACGCAAATGAAGAGGGAGATGCCCAGAAGAGTGAGGTCCGGCATGATGTCCTGGAGGGAGAGGGAGGTGTTATGAAGTTTGAAGAATTCCCCCAGCACGATTTTCTGCGTTTTCATGAAACAGAAGACGGCGGCGATGAATGCTCCCCCCACCAGGAAAATGTTTTCCATAATGAAGTTGAGAACCAGAAAAACCGGACGCACGCCGAAACTTTTCATCAAGGTGTAAACGTATTCATTCTGCTGGAATTCCATGGAAGCCAGGGCCGTCAGCAGAATGCCCACAATCACGGCGATGCCGATGGAAAAGGCGGCGCGGCATTCCGCCTGGTTGCCCATCAGGATATCCAGCCTGCGGAGGATGGGGGCGGTACTGCGGATGGAGGTAAAGCGCTGGTCCAGGCGTACCAGGTTGTTCAGGGTGTTTTCAATGACGGAAATCAAGGCGGAGGTCATTTCCGTGGCCTGGATGATGTAAATGTTGGTTCCGCTTTTGCCAAGGGCGCCCTGGGAGGAAAACGTTCCCGACGGAACGATGATGAGCCCCTGAGGAAAGACCTTTCCCAGAACGTGGTGTTCCGGCAGATGGCAGGCGTGGATGGGAAAGGAGAACTGGTTCATCTGGATGGTACGGGGTCCTTCCTGCTCCCGTTCCTGCTTGAGCCCGAAAAGCAGCAGTCTGGGGTGTCGGTTGATGGGCAGGTCCTTCAACTGGCCATACGCGGCAATGCTGTATTCCACAATCGGGTAATTGACTTTTCCCAGTGTGGCGGAGGCTGCCTGTTTCAATGTTAGTACATTGCAGGAGTGGAGCCGGGGGAGGTGTTGCTGAAGAAGGGTTTCCAGGGGCGGTTTCCCATCCGGGTTTACGTCATAGGCGATGATGAGGTCCCCCCCGCTCTGCCTGATTTCATCCTGAAGCATCTTAGTGGAAAGCACGTAGTTGGCCAGGAAGGACAGGGCGCACAGGGAAAGGAAAAAAGAAACCAGTACGCGGGAAAGCGGACTGGCAGGACGTTCCTTCCAGCGGTGCAGCGTATCCTTAAAGAGATACAGGAGCGTTAAAATCAATGATTTCATGGGCTATATCCAGAAGCCGGGAATCGTGCGTGCTGACAATGCAGATTTTATCAGCCGTTTGGGTGGCGATGAGATCCTTGATGATGCCTGTGTTGGTATCGTCAAGTCCTGAAGTGGGTTCATCCAGCAGGAGGATGGAAGAGTCTTTCATCAAGGTTCTGGCAAGGGCTGCGCGCTGGGCCTGTCCTCCGGAGAGCGTTCCGGCCTTTTTGTGGCGCAGGTCGCCCAGGCCCAGTTGTTCAATCAGCCGGGAGGACCGTTCCTTCCATTCCCTTTTGGGCAGCATGGCCATTTCCGCACACAGCTGGAGATTGCGTTCCACGCTGGCCAGGGGCAGCAGGTTGATGCCCTGGAACATGTAGCTGACTTCTTTCCTACGGTATTTTGTGTTGGAAAGGGGGACGCCGTGCGGAGTGACGATGCGTCCCGAACGGATATGGAGATAGCCGGCCAGGATTTTGAGCAGCGTGGTTTTTCCGCAGCCGGAATATCCCTTCAGGATGGTGATGCCGGAACGGAAGGTGCGTGAATAGTTGTCAAAAATCAGGCTTCCTTTCGTGTAGCCGAAACAGACAGCCTCACAAACGAGTTTCATTTTTTGCGGGCTATCAGTTGGCTTTCCCCTTCCAGGATGAGTTCATATTCCGGATGGACGGCTTCCAAAAGCTCCTGCCAGGATGCGCTGGTTTTGGCCGCGGGAGAAGAGGCAAGAGCCATTTTATCCAGAAGAATGACCGGCGTGTTGGGGACGTAGTACAGCCGGGCGGTGCAGTTGGAGCCGATCATGCCGTGGGCATCGTCGTGCTGCGCAGGCGGAAGTTTGAAGAAATAGGCCAGGATGTTGCCCCCGGTGGACGGGTTTTTCTCCACCCTCTTGTGGGAAAAGATTCCGGACATGGAGCCTCCGTTGGCCAGGGGAATCTCCACCCGCAGGGTGGAGGGATCCAGACGCGTCAGGTCCGGGTTGGAGATGGAAACGGTGATGTAGTAGGCGGAGTCGTCACAAACGGTGGCGATGGGGGTGGAAGGTTCCAGGTAAACAGGCTGTGCTTCGTCCGCCGGCAGGGTGAACTGGTATTGCAGCCTGCCGTCAAAAGGCATGCGGAGCACGTAATTTTCCTCCTCTTTTTCAAAGTCCCGGCGGGGTTTGATGTCGATGAGTTCCAGCTCCTTTTCCGCCAGGGAGATTTTTTCCTTGAGGGATTGGACGGCTTCCTTGTCGGAGGGGTTCTTTTTGTCGTGCCAGCGTTTTTCCTCCGGTGTCAGCCCCGCATAGAAATTGATTTCCTCCAGTTGTTTCCGGAGAGCCACGATTTCATCCCGCTTGGCCGTCTTGTCCTTCAGAATCTGGATTTCAAGCTCCTTCCGCTTGAGTTCCATATCCTCCTCATTCACGGTGGCGATGATGGCGTCTTTTTGTTCCCGGGTTCTGTCAGGCAACCAGTTGTTGACATGCCCGGCGGCCGGCATGACGAAGGTGCGGATGCGTTCGGGCGTGATCTGGGCCTGCATCTGCATGATGAAGACGCGGACAGCCGGTACAGCCTCCTGCAGTGCAGGGGCGGGAGTTTCCTCCGCCCGGGCGAGGGCCGGGATGCAAAAAAAGGCCGCTATTCCCGCGATCCACCCTGTCAAGGCAGGGAATCCGGAAGGAACGCGGCCCGCTGAACGGTGGATTTTCAATCTCACTGGTTATTTGCCGACATAGTCCGCAGACGGATAAATGGTCACGGTGCCTCCGTCCAGAAAGGTTTCTCCTGTGTCGAATTTGCCAGGATTGGAGGAATTGGTGCTGCCCTGGGTTATAAGGCGGTATTTGGCCGTACCAGTGACAATTTTGTTGTAGGGATCGTCGGCGGTGTCAAAAGTCAGCGTACTGTTGATGGACACCTGTACGAACTCATAGCTCTGGACCGGGCCGGGACGCGTGATGACGTTTGAGGAAACGGTAGCGCTGGTGGAAAGGGTGCCGGACGTGCCGTTTCTGCGGAAGATGACTATTGTGGGATTGCCGTTTCCGGCGCCTCCGGTGGAGGTGGGGATACTGGTAGTCGTGTTGTTGAACAGGAGCGGCATGGTATCGGTGCCGGTTCCGGTGGCGAAAAGGGTGAAGGCATGACGGAAAGCATCTCCTTCAGGCAAGTTTTCATATTCCGGATTGGATGAAAGCACGAGAACCTGCCCCACGCCCAGCTGGGAGGAACCATCTGTTCCGCTGCCGCCGCAGGAAATGAAGCCGATGGCTACAGCAGTGAGGGAGAGAAAGGCAATGGTGCGGTTGCGGGACGAAGTGGTCATAAACGAATATTGAACTTTAAAGTAGGCTATCTGTTTTTATCGTACCCGTCAATCATGAAATTCTTTTGATCTTTCAAGCTTGCGCAGTGAGGCGTGCGGAATGCTTTATGGCTTGACTTTTGAAAGGGTGCCGTAAAAATCCCCGGAAGATTTATGGCTCCTCTGTTACACCCGGCCGGCACGGTTCCGCTGCCGATGGCTGCCGTCCGGCAGTGGCTGAGCATAAGTTTCTTGTGTTTCCTCTTTTTGCTGCCGGCGTCATGTTCCGTGAATCGCCATATGGAGGAGAAGACCAGGGAGATGATGAAGCAGATTGATGCGGAGCCTCGCTGGGAGCAGCTGCCGGAGCGCACCATCTCCTGGGATGCAGCCATCAAGATGATGATGGACAATAATTTGGAGCTGAAGGAATCACAGCTGAATCTCCAGCAGGCGGAGTGGTCCGTAAAAAGGGTATTTACTCAGATCATTCCCGGAGTAAATCTGGACCTGATGATGACCCGGGACATCAGCGGCCTGTCCAGCATGAGCGCGCGGGACATGGAATACCATACCAACATTCTCTTCAACATGCCGTCCCTCACCCAGGTCCCCTTTGACTATTATTCCGCCAAGGCTTCCGTATATGCCTCCAGGAATATGCTGGAAATGAAGAAAAGAGAGCTGGTTTCCCAGCTTTACCGCCAGGTGCTTTTATATGATAACGCGCTGCGTTCCCGCCAGAATGCCCTGGATAGCATTCCCTTTGACGACGACGGTACCCAGCGGGCCAAGGCTGACCGGGAATGGGAGAAAACCAGAAAGGACATCTCCAAGGCGTTTGTCGCGTTATTCGGGGACATGAGCGCCCGGTGGTTCGTGGAACCCTCCACGGTGCCGCGCATCAGTTGGGCAGCTTACCGCAAAGCCTGCCGCAAGCTGGATTTTCTGGTAGTCTCCATCATGGCGATGGAACTGGAGGCGTCCCGCCTGAGCGTGCTGAACGTCAAGATGCGTTTCTTCCCATCCATGGACATCAACTTTTACAGTCCTTCCCTTTTCTCCGGATCAGGCGGCACTTATTCCGGCTTCTTTGCCGGGGCTGGAGACATGCAGGTCAACATGAGCCTGAAGGAGCAGCTGGATACGCGCCTGGATGTGTGGAACCAGTACCGGAATGCGCGTGAGAATCATAAAATCTTGGAAAAGAAAATGCGCATGCGCCTGGTGGAGCGCCGGGAGAAGGTGGAGGCTCTGATCAAGAGCCGTGATGAATTTGAAAGCTGGCAGTCCTACTACAGGAAGAAAGCCGCTTTCCTGAAAAAGCGCCTGGCTTTTTCCGGGGAGGAATACTTGCAGCAGCGCAAGGATCTTCAGGCAATCTACCACGATCTGGATTCGGAAGCCGCTAAAAACGCGGAAGTGGAAGCGGCCCTCATCATGGAATACGGCTGGTTGAAATAAGGTCACAGGAAGTGAAAGAGTGCGCCCCTGTGTGACTGCGGCGGCTTCCCTTCTTGATGCCTTCAAGAGCTTGTGCTAGGGTCCGGATATGCAAAAAGTTCGGCAGCCCGTGGGTATGGCGTTGATGATTCTGGCTTTTCTGTCCGCCATTTACGGAACATTCCCGTGGGGAATTGCCGTGGGCGCCTTTTTGTTTCTGCTGGGTGTGATCGTGGCGGTCAGCCGTTTTTCAGCCGTGGTGTGGTCGTGGTGCCTGTTTGCCCTGGGGATTTATCTGGCCGCGCCTTTTATCTGGATGTGGAATCCGGACTATTTTTTCAGCCGCTCGTTTGACGTGCTGTTCGTAAGCGGTTGCCTGGTGGGCAGCTTGGTTCTGCTTACGATCCGGTTTGCGGTCATCCCCGTGCTGTGGCCTAAAATCTTCCATCATTTTGTGAAGGGAGGCCCCACACTGGAAGACCTGGCCCCGGAAAGGGGAAAGACGGTGGCGGAACTGCGGAACGGCATTGAACCCAGGCAGGTGAACTTCCTGTTCGGGCAGGCGGATGAAGAGCTGGTGGAAAAATGGGGGAAGATCGCCCAGGGCATTGCAGCGCTTTCCAAAAGCCGTAAACGTCTGACGATATGGGTAGTATCCGTTCTTTTGATCTGGCCGGCAGCGGTATTTCTCCTTTCCGGAGGAATGGGCGGCGCTCTGGACCGGGATATTGACCGCATGTGGGCAACCCGTCCGTTCCGGGACGGCATGGTGGTCTCCACCCCTGAGGCCATGAATGCGGCGCGGCGTGTTTTCAGGAATGCCCGCTCCCTGCGGGGACTGACGATGGAACAGGCGCGCTCCTGGTTGAAAACGGATCAGAGAAATGCGGCATTCAAGCTGGGAAAACCCAGGTACGATTTTGAAGAGGATGAAACCGTGCTGGTGCTTTCGGACGGCCGGGATTCCATTCGCCTGGTGGCGGTTTTCAATGACGCGGGCCAGATTATCCATTCCTGGCCGGAAGAATACATGACCCTGATGGTCCGGGATCTGGAAAAAGACTAGATACGGAATATTAAAGACGAAAGTTTAAATTAGTCTTTGATATTTAGTATTTAGTAACTTTAATAATCCTGCGACCTCTCCGTTAAAGCGTGCGTTTTTGCGGGGGCGTCAGGTTCAGCCTTCCTTCACTGATGTGGATGCCCATGCCGCTTTCCTCGATCATGTGGACGAGCGGCAGGTAGGCCTGGAGCAGGTTTTCAAACGCGGGAAGGAGAAAGATCATGTAGCCCTGGGGAACGGAAATGCTGCCGATGGTGCCCCCCACATGGATGCCCCCCGGCAGGGTCTCGTCATTGTAGAATTCAAAGCGGGTCTGCACTGCCATGTAGTTGTGCGGGTCCATGGACTGGAAGGGTGTCAGGAACAGGGAAATCGTCTGGCGGGATTCGATGCCCGTATAACGTTCAATGATGATTTCCATGCAGCCTTCCCCCACCGTGCCGTCCGGCTGTGTCTTGCCGCCGTGCAGCCGGACGCCTACGGCCGGATTGGTGGCGAAGATGGCCATGACCCCGTGTTGCTGGGGGCGGACGGAAGAAGCCAGGTAGCGGTTGATGTCTTCTTCCGAAAAGGAAACGGAGGCGTCCCTGTTGATGGCCTGCTTCAGGATTTTGGGGATGTCCGGGGCGTTCTCCTTTTGGCGGAAACCGGGCAGGTCAGCCGTGTTCTGCGGGCACCAGGAGGAATAAACCAGCCAGGAAATAGCCGCCAGAATGGCGATGGTGAACAGGAAAATAAGATTGCCGATCAGGGAAAAAGGCGTTTTTTCACGAACGGGCTTCTCCTCGCCGGCCTGCTCCTCCGGATCGTAGAAATGTTCCACGATGTTTTCATGTTCCGGCAGGCCGCGCAGGGCTTCCCTGCTGTTGGAATCGTTCCGGAGGGAATTTTCGTTGTCGGAGGAGGGGGACATGGTGCTGGGGAATTACGGGAGCCTGGGGAATTTGGAGAAATCCGGAGCGCGCTTTTCCACGAAAGCGTTTTTGCCTTCCTTGGCTTCCTCGCTCATGTAGTAGAGCAGGGTGGCGTTTCCGGCCAGGTCCAGCAGGCCCATCTGCCCGTCGCAGTCCGCGTTCAGGGAGGCTTTCAGGCAGCGGAGCGCCAGGGGACTGTGCCGGAGCATCTGGCGGCACCAGGAAAGTGTTTCCTCTTCCAGCTTCTCCAGGGGAACCACGGTGTTGACCAGTCCCATGTCCAGCGCCTGCTGCGCATCATACTGCCTGCACAGGTACCAGATTTCCCGCGCCTTTTTCTGACCCACGATGCGCGCCAGGTAGGAAGAACCGAGTCCGCCGTCAAAGGAGCCCACCTTCGGCCCTGTCTGGCCGAATTTGGCGTTGTCCGCGGCGATGGTGAGATCACAGACGACATGGAGGACGTGGCCTCCGCCGATAGCGTAGCCGGCCACCATGGCGACGACGGGCTTGGGCATCGTGCGGATGGTGCGCTGAACGTCCAGGATGTTCAGGCGGGGCACGCCGTCTTCCCCGATGTAGCCGGCGTTTCCGCGCACTTTCTGGTCGCCTCCGGAACAGAAGGCGTCCGGGCCTTCCCCGGTCAGGATGACCACGCCCACCTTGGGATCTTCATGCGCGGCGTTGAGGGCGTTGAGCATTTCGTGCACGGTCTGGGGACGGAACGCGTTGCGGACGTGGGGGCGGTTGATCGTGATTTTTGCGATGCTGCCGTCGTCCGTTGTCTCATACTTGATATCCGTATATTCCCTGGCGGTGGTCCATCGTGTGCTCATGCGGACTACTTTAATAAGGCGCCCGTCAATGGGAAGCTTAAAATGCGCCGCCTTTCCGGGACATCCGCGTCTTGGTGGGGGTAGCGCGTCAGGGTGAGCCCGCCCGTGTTTTTCCACGTTTTCCGGGAGACGCTTCTTGCTGTGCTGTCCGGTTCGCCCCCTTCTTTCTTTTATTCCGGTTTTTCTCAATTTTCCCGGAGGTCGTCTTTCGTGACGGAAGCTGGCGGCATTTGTAATTTACGGCATGCGCTTCTGTGCTACATTGGGAACGGTATGATACATGACCTACTGGTGAGCGGCGTGACGGTGTTTCCCGGCAGTGAACATTTTGAGTTTGTTCCGGGGATCAATGTGGTGGTGGGCGGCAATGACTCCGGCAAAAGCCATTTGCTGAAATTGTGCTACACCGTAGCCAAATGGAGCGCGGACGGGGGCAAAAAATCCCTGCCCGAGAAATGGGCGGAAGAACAGCGGCTCAGGAAAGACCTGATGCGGGTGTTTGCATCCCGCGGACTGGCCGGACTGACGGCGCGGAACCGCGGCAACGCCCATGCCCGTGTGGAGGCCTCCATGGAAGGGGAAGGCGTGCCGGAGGGAATGGGGAACCTGGTGTTTGATTTTCAGGCAGGGCATGAGGAGGAAGGTCTGAGCATTCAGGAAATGCCCCAGCGCTTCCTGAATGTGCCGGTGGTGTTTCTGGCGGCGCGGGAGGTCCTGACCATTTATCCCAGTTTTGTGCAGGTGGGAAGCAGGTTTCCCGAGTTTCTGGACGGCGGCAGCTGGGACCTCTGCCGTTATCTGGATGCGGATGCGGCAGCGGAACCCATCAGTACGGACGCGGGGCGCGTGGTCGCCAGGCTGGAAAAGATCATTGGCGGAGAGGTGGTGAAGCGTGACGGGCGTTTCTTTCTGCAGCGCCCCGGCCAGCAATTGATTGAAATGAGCCTGGTGGCGGAAGGCTTTAAACGGCTGGGCACGCTGAGCTATCTGATCCGGAACGGTTCTGTGAAGAGGGGGTCCGTGCTATTCTGGGATGAGCCGGAAATGAACCTGAACGCCTCCCATCTCCCCGTGCTGGTGAAAACCCTGACGGGGCTTGCCAAAACAGGGGTGCAGGTGATTCTTTCCTCCCACAGCCTGTTCCTGCTGCGGGAGCTGATGATTCAGCTTTCCGAACCGCGCAATGCCATGGTGCAGAGGAAATTTTTCGGTATGAGCGTTCCCAGGGGAGAGCGTTCCGGAGTGAGAGTATCCTGGGGGGAATCCCTGGAGGATGTGGGGCCGATCGAGTCCCTTGAAGCGGAGATTGAGCAGGCGGACAGGTATTTGAAGCTGAGCTATGAGTCATAAGCCGTCAGAAGCTCATTACGTGGAGGGAGTCCACCGTTTCTGGATCGATGAAGGCTACGTCGTGTGCCGCATTGAATGCTCGGACTATTATGCCCGTCAGGCGCAGAATTTCTGCGGAGGATGCAAGGAGATGGACTTCCTGCTGTATCATCCGGAACGCCGGGATCTGTGGCTGGTGGAAGTGAAGGATTACCGGTTTGACGCCCGTCCCAAGGTAGGGGAACTGGTCTGCGCCCTGAGCCGCAAGGTCAGGGATACGATGTTCCTGCTCCGGGCGGCTTCCGTGGCCGCCCCGGCGGAAGAGCCGGCGGAGGGCATCTCCCTGAGGGAATTTTCCATCCTCGCCTCGAAGGCGGAAACGCTCCATCTGGCTTTTCTCCTGGAAATGGGCATGGGCGGCGTCTGGACGGACGGAGGACTGCTGGCAAACGTTAAAAACCTGCTGGTGGCCTCCATGCGTTTTCTGGATGCGGAGCTGATTTGCGCGCCCATTACGTATCCCCGCCGCATCGGACCCTGGCGCGTGACCTCCGCCCATGGGGAGGTGAGCAAGCGGGTAGAAATCCGGAGGGCCAAGAAATTGGCGGAAATTCAGGAACAGCGGCGCCGGGAAAGGCAGGAGGCGCAGGAGGAGCGTGCGTGGCAGGAAAGAGGCCGGAAAGGGAACGGTTTTCATGCAGCTGAAACGGAAGAAAAGGTGCCCCAGTGGAAGCTCCGCCTCCAGCAGCGTTTGAACGGGGAAAGCGCCAATCACGGGGGACGACGCAGAAAAAGGAAACGGGACTGATTCCCGTACTGTCTATTGTCTCATTGCCGGAAGACGCTTCCCGGGGTGGAACGGTTCGTTTCCCTCCTGCGCCGACTGTATGGCATGTCTCGGAAAAAAGTTTTATTTTACAAGGACTCGCGTATCATGCCGCCCGATTCATTAACTTCTGTGTGCTAACCACATTATGTCTGACAGAATGCCTCCCAGTCCCCCCCGTCCTCCCAAATTTCCCGGCTCCGGAAAGCCCGAATCCCCCAACTGGGGCGTGTGGGTCATGGTTCTTCTCATTGTAGGCGTCCTTGCGTTTGGTTTTTTCACCCCGGAATCCTTTGGCCTGGGGCCCCGCAAGGAAAACCTGGAATCCTTTGAGGCCCAGTACAAGGCCGGCCGCGTGGTACTGAACGATCCGAAGGCTCCCGTGGAAGTGGTACTGAGCGAGAATGGCTCTGAAGGCGTCATTCATGCGCTGGTGTATAAAAAGGATATTCAGCCGAAGGTGGAAATGAAGCCCTTTGTGCTGACCTATTCCATGTCCCTGCCGGACCGGGACAAGCCCCTGCTGAATGAAATTTCCGGTTATAAGATCGTGGAAAACCCGTATCAGGCCAAGGATGGAAAATATAGTTCCATCGTTGCTGATGAAGCGCAAAAGCTGTCCGTGCCCGAATTTAACCGCCTGGCTTTGGAAGGCCGCATTGCGGGCGGCAATGAAGGCCTTGTTCTGGTGGAAGACGGGAATCAGAACATGCTGGTCGGCCAGATTGTCACCCGCATCTGGCCTGCCGCCACGGGGGATGCCTCTGTGGACAAGCAGCGTTTTGAACGGGTGGAAGTTCCTTTTACCCTGGAATTCCAGGGTGACCGCGTCAAGCAGCTGCTGGGGCCGGATACGAAGTTCAAGCGTGAATCCGGTTCCTGGGGCGGCATTCTGCTGAACCTGCTGCCCATCGTGCTGATTCTGGTGATTCTGTTCTTCATGTTCCGCGCGCAGAGCGGCGGAGCCAGGGGGGCCATGAGCTTCGGCAAGAGCCGGGCACGCCTCATCGCCCCGGATAAGAACAAGGTGACGTTCAAGGACGTGGCCGGCATCAGCGAGGCCAAGGAAGAAGTATGGGAACTGGTGGAATTCCTGCGCAATCCGGAAAAATTCCGTGATCTGGGCGCCACTATTCCCCGTGGCGTACTGATGGTGGGTTCTCCCGGTACGGGTAAGACTTTGCTGGCCCGCGCCATTGCCGGGGAATCCAACGCCTCCTTCTATTCCATCAGCGGTTCGGACTTTGTGGAAATGTTCGTAGGCGTGGGCGCGAGCCGCGTGCGCGACATGTTTGAGCAGGCCAAGAGAACGGCCCCCAGCCTGATTTTCATTGATGAAATTGACGCCGTGGGCCGCCAGCGCGGCTACGGCATGGGAGGCGGCAATGACGAACGTGAGCAGACGCTGAACGCCCTGCTGGTGGAAATGGACGGTTTTGAAAACAACGCTAACGTGATTGTGATCGCAGCCACCAACCGCGCGGACATTCTGGACCCGGCCCTGCTGCGTCCCGGCCGTTTTGACCGGCAGGTGGTCGTGAACCTTCCGGACGTCCGGGGGCGCGAACAAATCCTGCAGGTGCACGCCAAGAAGGTGAAAATGGCTCCCGGAGTAAGTTTTGAGCGGATTGCCCGCGGTACGTCCGGCTTCTCCGGCGCCCAGCTGGCCAACCTCATCAATGAGGCCGCCCTGCTGGCCGCCCGCAAGGGACTGAAGGAAATTACGGAAGCCGAACTGGAAGAAGCCCGCGACAAGGTCAACTGGGGCCGTGAGCGCCGCAGTCTGGCGATCAACGAACGCGGTCGCCGCATCACCGCCGTGCACGAATCCGGCCATGCCATCTGCCTGCTGAAAACCCCGCACAGCGAACCCCTGCACCGGGTGACCATCGTGCCCCGGGGTGGGGCATTGGGCATGACCATGTGGCTTCCGGCGGACGACAAGATGCACCAGCTCCGTTCCGAAATGCTGGACCAGCTTGTTGTAGCGATGGGCGGGCGTTGCGCTGAACAGATCGTGTTCGGTGACGTGACCAGCGGCGCTACCGGAGACATCAAGAGCGCCACCAGCCTGGCGCGCCGCATGGTGTGCGAATTCGGCATGAGCGAAAAACTGGGGCTGATCGAATACGGCGAGCACCAGGGGGAAGTTTACATTGCCCGCGACCTGGGCACGCGTTCCCGCAACTATTCTGAATCCACGGCGGAACTGATTGACTCGGAAGTCCGCTTCCTGGTGGACAGCGCCTATGAACGCGCCATGTCCATTCTGATGGAAAACCGGGACAAGCTGGATATTCTGACGGAAGCCCTGATGGAATTTGAAACGCTGGAAGGAGAACAGGTCATGGATATCCTGGAATACGGGGAAATGAAAAATCCCCCCGCCAAGGTGACGCCGCCCCCCATGCCTTCCGAGGTGGAAGAACAGTCCGGGAAGAGCGATTCCGACCATCCCGTGAAGAAGGATTCCGAAAAGGACTACCCGGAGGAGACTGCGGAACCGAAGGAAGATAAAGGCCCCGCGGAACAGGACCCTTTCTCCTACAATCCCGTCGAGGAATATGGCCGGGAAGGTGAAGAAAAGAAATAATCCAATAGAAACGAATCGAATATGGTAGCCAACGATGCGATGGAACTGGCCAGGATATGCGCCCGCGCCGCGGATGACGCCAAGGCTGAAAATGTGCGGGTGTATGACCTGCGCGGCATGTCTTCCCTGACGGATTTCATGGTGGTGTGCACAGGCTTGTCCGTCCCCCATCTGCGCGCCGTCATCCGGGAGCTGGAAGAATCCGTTCAGGAAAAAGCGGGAGCCCTCCCCACCTACGTGGAAGATACGCCCGTAGCGCTGTGGTCCGTGGTGGACTACATTGACGTCATGGTCCACATCATGGGGCAGGAAACGCGCGAGTTCTACGGAATGGACACCCTGTGGAAGGATGCTCCCCTCGTGGAATATTGATCCTTGGTCATCCGAGTTTTCCCGCCGTGCCGCTATTCGACAAGCGGCACGGTTTTTTTTGTCTCTAAAGTTGTTTTTGCATGGACTCAGGATCCTTGACAATGGCCTTTTTGCGGCTTTGATCATGATGAGTACGTCATCCAAGCCGGGAGAGAAAGATACGATGGTTGCTCCGGGAAACGGAATCCCGGTCCGGTTCTAACAAGATTCCAATCTTGCTTTGGGAGCGTAATCAGATTACTCTTCCACCGTTATTTATGAGTAATTCCGGACCCACTGCAACCCCCATGATGGACCAGTACCTTCGCATGAAGAAGGGGTTGCCGGAAGACGTCCTGCTGTTTTTCCGGCTGGGGGACTTTTACGAGATGTTTTTTGAGGACGCCAAGGAGGCGTCCGCCATTCTGGGGCTGACGCTGACCAAGCGCCACGGCATTCCGATGTGCGGGGTGCCCCACCACAGTGCGGAAGGGTACATCGGCCGTCTGGTGAAGGGCGGCAAGCGCGTGGCGATTGCGGAGCAGACCACTGTTCCGCAGCCGGGCAAGCTGGTGGAGCGGGAGTTGACCCGCGTGATTTCCGCCGGAACCCTGGCGGATATGAATCTGCTGGATTCCTCCCGCCACAATTACATTGTGGCCCTGTACAGGGACAAGAAGCATTTGGGGTTGGCATGCGTGGACCATACCACGGGGGAATTTTCCGTAGCCCAGTTTGAACACATGGACCTGCTTCTGGATGAATTGTCCCGCATCAATCCTTCCGAACTCCTGGTCAGCGACGAGCAGACGGATTGCTTTCCCGGAGCTCATCCCACCCTTTATTACGACGGGTATACGTTCCTGCCTTCCACGGCCATTCCCAATCTGCTGAGCCATTTCCGCGTGCATTCCCTGGATGGCTTCGGCTGCGGGGAGATGACCGCCGCCCTGGGGGCGTCCGGCGCGGTGCTTCATTACCTGGGCTACCAGCTGCGCCGTCCGACGGATCATTTGCGCCGCATTTCCGTGCGCGCCACGGAGAACGCCGTGTTGATTGACCAGGCCAGCCAGAGGAACCTGGACCTGGTGGATTCCCGCGGCGGCGTGAAGCTTTCCCTGCTGGGAACCCTGGACAGGACGAGCACCCCGATGGGCGCGCGCAAGCTCCGGGACTGGCTGCTCCACCCCCTGTGCGATCTGGAAAAGCTCCAGGCGCGGCAAGAGATGATTGCGGTTCTTTTGCAGGAACCCTACCTGATGAGCAAGCTGCGGGAGAGTCTGAAAAACGTCCGGGACATGGAACGGCTGACAGGCCGCATTTCCCAGGGCGCCGGGAACGCCCGGGACCTTCAGGCGCTGGCTTCCTCCCTGGGGCGCATTCCTGCGCTCAGGGATGATCTGGAGTCCCTGCCCGGGGGCGGGGAAATGCTGAAAAGCATCCGTTCCCGCATGGGCTGCTTTGACGAGTTGGTGGACCTGCTCCAGCGGGCCCTGGTGGATGAACCGCCCGTGACGATCAAGGAGGGCGGCATTATCCGTGAAGGATACCACGCCGGGCTGGATGAATTGCGCCTGGCTTCCCGCGACGGGAAGGAATGGCTGGCCCGGCTTCAGGAGAAGGAGCGCAAGCGCACGGGCATTGATTCCCTGAAAATCCGTTTCAACAACGTCTTCGGCTATTATATCGAGGTGACCAAGTCCCATTACGACAAGGTGCCGGACGATTACCAGCGCAAGCAGACCCTGGTGAATGCGGAACGCTTTGTCACCCCGGAGCTCAAGCAGATGGAGAATACGATCCTGGGGGCGGACGAACGTTCCCGCCAGGTGGAGTATGAACAGTTCCTCCTGTTGAGGGAGGAAGTGGGCCGCCACATTGACGGCATCCAGATTACGGCGGACGCCATGGCGGACCTGGACGTGCTGCTGGGGCTGGCGGAGGGGGCGCAGCAGTACCAGTACTGCCGCCCCGTGCTGGACAATTCCATGACTCTGCGGATTGTCAACGGCCGTCACCCCGTCATTGAACAGAATGTTTCCGGCGACGTATTCGTGCCCAATGACGCTTTTCTGGAACCGGAGGAAAACCGCCTGATCCTGCTGACCGGACCCAACATGGCGGGCAAGAGCACTTATATCCGCCAGGTGGCCCTGATTACGCTGATGGCCCAGATCGGGGCCTACGTTCCGGCGGAGTCCGCCCACATCGGTTTGGTGGACCGCATTTTCTGCCGTGTGGGAGCCAGCGACGACCTGGCGCGCGGACAGTCCACCTTCATGGTGGAGATGAGCGAGACTTCCCTGATTCTGAATAACGCCACGGAACGTTCCCTGATTATTCTGGATGAAATCGGGCGCGGGACCGCCACGTTTGACGGTCTTTCCATCGCGTGGGCCGTGGCGGAGTACCTGCATGACGAGTTGAAGTCCCGCACCCTGTTCGCCACGCATTACCATGAACTGACGGATCTGGCCCGTTCCAGGGCAGGCGTGCAGAATTACAATGTGGCCGTGCGGGAATGGAAGGAGGAGATCGTCTTTCTGCGCAAGATCGTCCAGGGGGCGGCGGACAAGTCCTACGGCATCCAGGTGGCCCGTCTGGCGGGCATGCCGGCCGTCATTGTGGACCGCGCCAAGGCCATTTTGTCCCATCTGGAAATGAATTCCACCAGGCCCCGGAGGAAGGAGCGCGCCCGTCTGGCGGAGCCCAGGGCCAAGAATACGGACATGGATGACGACATGCCCACCGGGGAATACGCCCAGCTGGAGTTGTTCTGACATGCCTTTGCCCTCAGACATGATAGGCAGCCTGCGCTTTGCCGCCATTGATTTTGAATCCGCCGGAGCGGCCCGGGGGGAGACGGACCAGCCCGTGCAGATAGGCATTGCCGCATGCCTGTGCCTGGAAGGGGAGCCGGAGCTGTGGACGTCTTATATTGCCACGGACAAGCCTGTCCTGTGGTCCGCGTCCCAGGTGCACGGCATTACTACGGAGATGCTGGCGGATGCTCCTTCCTTTCCCTCCCTGTGGCCGTCTATCCGCTCCCGGCTGGGGGATGCCGTAGTGGTGGGTCACAATCCCGCCACGGAGAGGAAGTTCCTGCGGCGTTTTCCAGGGCACGGCTTCGGGCCGTGGCTGGATACCCTGGCACTGGGGAAGATGTGCGTGCCGGGCCTGCCGGATTATTCCCTTTCCACTTTGTGTGATTCCCTGGGCCTGACTTCTTCCGTGGATGAGTTGCTTCCCGGCCGCCAGTGGCATGACGCCCTGTATGATGCACTGGGCAGTCTGCTGGTCGTCCGGTTCCTGGTGCGGGAGCTGAAACTTTCCTCCCAGCCCCTGGAGGTGCTGGGGAAGGCGCTGGGGAAGTGATGTTCTTCTTTTTCTCCGCCAGAGCAGGGTCCTGCGGAATGATCCGTCTTCAGCGGGTCATTTCCTTTTCCAGGAATTCCAGCAGGTAGGAGGGGGACAGGAGTTCCCGGGTGACGACGGGTTTTTTGCCCGGCAGGTACAGGGCGTTGACGGGAACTGCCGTGCGGCCCAGGTTTTTGAGTTCCTGGTCAATGACGGGATTCGTGCGGGTCTTGTCCGCTTTCATCATGACAATGCCGTATTTTTTGAAGGCGGCCAGCACTTCATCCGTGTAGGACGCCTTGTTGACCTGGCAGGTGGAGCACCACCGGGCCGTGAAGTCCACATAAACGGGCTTGCCTTCATTCAGGGCGGCCTGCATGGCTTCCGGGCTCCAGGGAGTCCACACACTTTCTTCCGCATGGCGCGCGGGAGACGCCGCGGAGGAAGCCGCAGCTCCGGAATCCCCGCCGCGGCCGAACCAGGCGGCTCCCTGCGGGGGCAGCATGTAGTACAGGCCCGCCAGCAGGAACACCACGGAGAAGATGCCGCCCGTGATGCGGGATTTCCTGCTGCGGTACATGGGGCACCATCTGCCGTATACCCAGAAGGCGATGGAGAACAGCACCAGGCCGAAGAACAGGAACAGAATGTCCTGCGGATGGTTGTCCGCGTCAAAGAACGCCATGTAAATCCAGAGGAAATAGGCGGCGGTGCCGAACATCAGGAAGGACATGGCCTGCTTGAAGGATTCCATCCATGCCCCGGGTTTGGGCAGGTATTTGGTCAGTACGGGGAAGGCCCCCAGAATGATGTAGGGCAGGGACATCCCGAGGCCCATCATGGTCAGGCAGAGCACGATGCCCAGCGGCGGCTGGAGCATGGCCGCTCCAATGGCCTGCCCCAGGAACGGAGCGCTGCACGGGGTGGAAATGACCGTAGCCAGGGCTCCGGACCAGAAGGAACCTGCATAACCCTTCTTGTGCTGGAGGTCGTTGCCCATGGTGGTGGCTTTCACGCCTATTTCAAAGACGCCGAACATGCTCAGCCCCATGGCGAGCATCAGCCCCAGAAGACAGAAGTTCACCCAGGGGTTTTCAAACCAGAAGGCCCAGTTCACCACGCCTTCCGCCCCGTGGCCCAGCCAGAAATCACTACTGAAGATGCCGGGACCGGCGGGAGCGGACCAGTCAAACATGTTCGCTTTCAGGGCAATCAGGATAGCCGTAATGATCCAGAAGGAGATCAGAATGCCCAGGACGAAGGTCAGGGAGTGCGCCAGCACTTTTTTCCGTTCGCCGCCGCCCAGCTGGACGAAGCTCATGATCTTGAGGCCTATCACCGGGAAGACGCACGGCATCACGTTGAGAATGATACCGCCGATGAACATGAAAAACATGATTTCCCCCAGCCCCATCAGCGGGGGCGCGGCATCGGGGGAGGGAGAGGCGGAGGAGGTTTGGGTTCCTGCCTGCGCTCCCCCGGAAAAGGGGCGGCTGTCCGCCGTGAGGCTGACGCCTTCGTTCCCTGCGCGCAGGATGCCGGAAAGGCTGGCCAGCGGCTTTCCCTTGTCCGCGTCCGGCACGTTATTGGGGTAAAGGCCGTCCGTGGTGTCATTGTACTGCATGGACAGCTCGTAATTGGAGTCGTCCAGTTTTTTGAAGCTCTGGGGAGTAGTGGGATTGATTTCCCCTTCGTTGCAGAAGAAATAGACGGAATTTTCCGGAATCGGGCGTCCGTTTGTCCTGAGGTGCAGGGTGACGTTTTTTCCTTCCTGGGAAATCCTGGCCTGCATGCCTTCCGCCCACATTGGAGTGGAAAGGCCCACAAGGCCTTTTTCCAGTTCCGCCGCGTCGGGCGCCGCTTTTCCGTCCCCGCGTTTCAGGGTGACGTTGAAGTTTTTGGTTTCCGGCGCGGCGCATTGTTCCGCACACATTTGCCACGTCATGGTGGTGGTGAAAGTGGCTTCCGCAGGGGCATCCTTTTCCGGAGTCACGCGGAAGGCCATTTTTGCCGTTCCGCTGTAACCGTAGAAGTTCACCAGCCCGGTACCCAGTTCCGGAACCTGCCAGTAGGGGCCTTCAATGCGGAAGCCGGGCGTTTCCTTGAACGAGGCTTCCAGAGGCAGGCCTACGGACCCCGGATTCTTGTAGTAAACGTGCCAATGGTCCGGCAGCGTCAGCTCCGTTACAATGACGAAGGGCTCCGTATGGTAGGAAGAGACCGTAGCCTTGGAGGCTCCGGAAGCCTGGGGAGCTCCAAAATCTCCTGCACCGTCAAAGTTCATGGCTCCGAAATCCTGTGCTTCCCCCGTACTGGCTCCCCCGGCAAAAATACCCAGGGAAACGGCGGCGGCTTTCAAAAAGTTTCTCATAACAAAGGCGGGTACCATAAAGAAAGGGAGGATTCAATGTTTGTGTGTTGCATGGAGGGGTGGCTTGTATAAAATACGGTCATGGTAAAAACTAAAACGACGTATGAGGGGGGCCTTCACTGCTCCATGGTGCATGAGCCGTCCAAGGCTGTGGTTTCCACGGATGCTCCCGTGGATAATAACGGAAAGGGAGAGTCCTTCTCCCCCACGGACCTGGTGGGCGCGGCGCTGGCCGGCTGCATGAGCACGATTATGGGCATTGTGGCCGCCCGCAAGGGGATCAATCTGGAAGGCATGACGATGGAAGTGGGCAAGCACATGAATGCGGACCCCCGCCGCATTGGGAAGCTGGAAGTGGTCATTACCGTGCCCCTTCCCGCCGATCATCCGGACAGGAAGCTGCTGGAGCAGGCTGCCCTGAGCTGCCCCGTCAAGCACAGCCTGCATCCCGATATTGAAATTCCCATCACCTGGAACTGGGTCGGTTGAAAAGCCGCCGTGTTTTCTTGAGGCCGCCTGTGAAAACAGGCGGTTTTTTTTGATGGGATAAAAATGTTGGAAAAATAAAATAATAGTTGAGTGAACTTGACTTATATTTTTGTGTTGTGCATTTTTCCGGACGTGAATAAGTTTTTTCCTGTTCTGTTTTTGCTCCCGGTGACGATGATTGGATTTTTGACCGGATGCGGCGGAGGGTCGGGAAAATCCGGGGATGACGGGAATGTTTCCCTGAGTGGACAGCAGATGAGCCTGTTTGAAGGAGGAAACATGCTGTTCAGGCTCCAGTTCCGCGGGCAGAACGTGGATGTCACCAAGATGGAGACGAGGACCGTGTACGATGGTGTTTACACATACCGGTTCAATGGCAGCGCAAATTCCGGATTTCTCCATATCACCCCGGCTTCCAACAGCCGTTCCGCCTGCTGCATGACGGATGTGAATATTTCCTTTGACGATTCCGAAAGAAGTACGGGTGTGATTGAATCAGGAACCATCACGGAAACCGGGTTGGATCTGGACCCCTCCATTGACGGCGTTGCCCGTCCCATGGCCGGATGGACATGCCGGGTGCACCGGGATTAGGTTTTCGGGCTGGGTCAGCAGTCCTGCACGAGGGGAAAGTGCTTGCTGAGCGGGTAATCCGTGACCTGGATCAGTTCCACGCCGTAAAGGCTGGCAATGGCGGGAGCTTCCGATTTGTCATACGGCTCGCAGTAATAAATGGTTTTCACGCCATGGGCGCACAGGGCCTGCATGCATGAGGTGCAGGGCATCGTGGTGCATGCCACCACTTTGGCTTCTCCTCTCCGGAACAGGCTGCACAGGTTGATTTCCGCATGCAGCATGTATTTCTGGCGTTCGTCCCGGCTGGCCCAGAAGGAGTTCTGGGCCTTGAACCCGGGATACAGGCCGTTGTACGCGGTGCCGATCACGCGGTTGTCCGCATCCAGGGCGGCGGCTCCCACCTTGCGGTACGGGTCTTCCGACCGCAGGGCTGCCGCATGCGCCAGCGTCATTACATACTGCGGGATGGGAAGGCGGGATGGAGATGAGTTACTGTTCATGGTTGGAAGACTGAAGTTCTGCCAGGAATCCCGACTCGTCCACATACAGGTTGGGCGGCAGGGAATAGGGCGTGGGAAGCGTAGCTCCGGCGATGACGTTGGAGAGAGGCGGATTCAGGTAAAAACCGGGCAGGAGGCGCCCCCTCGTTCTGGCTCTCATGCCAAGCTGGACAGTGCCGTCATCCAGCTTGAAGACGCTTCTCTTCATGGACATGGCCAGGATGATGCCGCGGTCCGTGGCGAAACACGGGCGCCAGCCGATGTTAGGCAGCACCAAGTCTCCGGAACCGCTGAAATCATAAAATGGCGTGCGCGTTTCCGGAACCAGGCTGTACAGCCTGCGGCGCAGGAAGTCGGATCCCGCTATCTGCTTGATGCCTTCCGGCATGCTGTGATCCCCGTCGCCGATGAGGTACACGGGGGTGCTGGTGAGGATGGGCCACAGGACGGAAGCCACCGTTTCATGCACTTCATCATGTCCCACGCTGGTCAGCAGCAGCTCCCGGGGCTGGAGGGAGTTCACCCGTTCAAGCTGCTGGGCGTTCATCCAGAAGTCACACAGGCGGCTCTGGGAACGGGAGCTGTCCAGAAGGGTGGTCAGCCACTTTCTGAGTTCCGGATGTTCCGCCTCCACGGTATCGTTCATCAGGCATTCTGCTATTTCATACCCGGTGATCCGCGCGTTTTTGGCGATGACCAGCGGTTTGTGGGCGATGTGCTCCAGATGGTTCAGGATAGTGTCCCTGCCGATGCTGGCGGCAATTTCCAGGCAGGTGGAGGAAAGTTCCCTCAGGGTGTTGATGACCATGCGGGGATTGACAGCGTCAGGTGCAATGGGCTCTCCGATAGCGGCCGTGAAGCGGTAGGGGACGTGGAGGGGGGCTTTGGAGAAAAAGCGGTTGCCGGAGTAGGAGAAAATGCTTCCCCACAGCTCGTCCATGTAAATGGGTACAATAGGGCAGCTGGATTTTTTGGCCAGCATTTCCAGGCCCCTGCGTGCGGCGCAAAGGGTGCCCGTACGGGTGAGCTGGCCTTCCGGGAAGATGCAGATCACTTCCCCGGCCTTGAGGGCCTGAATGGCCTTGGACAGCGCTTCCCTGGGATTCCGGGAGGAAATGGGCAGGCAGTTGAAGAGTTCCAGAATCCAGCCGAGCCAGCGGATGGCGACGAATTCCTCCGCTACGATGAAGCGGATGGGGCGCGGGCAAATGAGGGAAAGAAACAGGGCATCCCCGTAAGTGACGTGGTTGGACACGATGATGGCGCCTCCGTCCTCCGGGATGCGGTCCTGGTGGATGACGCGGGAACGGTAGACGATCCGCATGATCCACAGGCCCATCATGCGGATGAATTCACGGGGAATGAGGCGGAACGCCACAATCGTGATGACCACGCCCAGCGCGGCCAGCACCCAGAATTGGTTCTGGATGGAGAAGATATTTCTCAGCATGAGCTGGACGCCGACGGCCACCAGGCCCATCAGGCAGTCCATCAGGTTGCCCGCGGCGATGACCGTGCTGCGGTTGGAGGGGTCGCAGTTGTCCTGGAGGTGAGCGTTCAGCGGCACCAGGTAGGCGGCGGCGAAGGCCCCCGTGATGCCGAAGCCGATGTTGCTGGCCAGGGAGCCGGGAGCAAAGAAGGACATGAAGATGCAGCCGATCGTGAAGCCGATGGCCCCCAGGGGAATCAGGCCCAGTTCAATTTTTTTGCGGCAGATGATGGAGGCAATGACGCCGCCTACCACCGTTCCGCCGCTGAGCCACGCCATGAGAATGGCCGCGGACATGCTGAATCCGGAGCCGTTGATGGGGTGCTCCTGGGCGATTTGCAGGGAGATGAGCATGAGGGCCCCCGCCAGGAACCAGAAGTAGGAGACGCCTATTTCACTGAGCCTCAGGTCCCGCTGCTTCCACAGGTATTTGAGCTGCACGAAGTGTTCGTAAAAGAGCTTCCATTCAAATTTCCGGGTCTGGTTGGCCGGATACCGGGGAAGGGACAGGGCCGCAATGGCCACGGGAACGGCGATGCAGGTGAGGATGAACGTGGGGAAGGCGGCGGCTTCCCAGCCGTCGTTGGAGGAGACTTGCAGGATATCGAACCAGACAAAGATACCGATCTGGGCGGCCAGCATGGACAGGATGAGGCTCATTTCCATCAGCCCGGAGGCGTATCCCAGCTGCCGGGATCCCACCATGTCCTTGACCACCCCCTTTTTCGCCGGGCTCAGGATAGTGGCCTGGACGGAAAAGACGCAGAACCAGAAGACGGCCATTTCAATGTTTTCATACTTGTAACATAGGAACATGGCTCCCAGCACCAGAATTTGGAGGAAGGACATGAACTGGATAATGCGCGCCTTGCAGAAGCAGTCCGCCAGCCATCCGACGAAGGGGGAGAACAGAATGTAGGGCAGTACAAAGACGCAGGCCAGGATGTACTGGAGGGAGTTGACCCAGGAATCCGGTCCGTACGCAGGGTTGTTGGCGGCCAGCCAGACGCCCAGCGGAATCAGCAGGAACTGGGCGGCTTTTTCATTGAAGGCGTTCTGGGCTTGAATGAGAATCAGGGAATAAAAACCCCTCCATTCCTTTTTTGAGGGCATTTTTTTCTTAGATGTCTGTACGTCATCCATGTGGGGCGGATTGTAGCAGATCATGGGGGGTAGGGAAGGATAATCTGTTTCTGTACAGGTGCGTTCCGGGGGAGGTGCATGCGCGTCTTTTTCCGGTTTTTGGAAGAGAAAAGCGGGCGGGAAGGGTGGAACGGTTCTGTCCGGAAGGCGGTGAACGAGCATACCCCCACGGTTGGGACGGAAGGCGCCTTTCCGGGCCGGAAAGCTTTCAAGGAACGTTGCAGGCCTTTGCGGCTTCTGAATGGACGTATGTCCAAAGGCCACTCCTTTTAAAAGGATAGTATTTCATTTTTGATGCCGGATCTCTGACGTTCAATGTCTTTTTGATTGTCTCAAAGCTCTTTGGAACTTCCTACCTTCCACCAGCCGGGACCCTTCCGGTTCGTTTTTTACGCGTTTTCCGGTTAAAAAGGCGTTGTGCGGGCGCGGCGGGTTCATGCGGCTGAGGAACGGTTGTGCGGTCAGAGGCCGGAGAATCCTTGTCATGAAGCGGTTCAGCAAACAGGCTTTATGGTTGACATGAGGGTGGCGGGCCTTAGGATGCCGATAGAAAGCTATCACCCGAAGAGAGATTATATGAATACTTCCCAGACGATAGGCGTGCTGCTGGCCGCAGGCTCAATCCTTCTGCCTTCCTGTGAAACGGAGCGCGTGAATGAACGCCCCATCGGCATTTATCCTACGGAGAATGTCTATCCGTCCGGGGTCATGGGCGCCCAGAGCAACAGCCTGTTGAATGACGTTCAGCGTGACAATTCCCTGGATCCGGCGGGGCAGAATTCCGGCTTTAATCCGGATCCTGCCCAGACCAAATCCGGCACTATCAGCAACTTGGTGGGCGGGGACAATAATATCGCTCCTCCGCCTCCCGTCATTCCCTCGCCTACTGTTTCCAATCCTGGGGGTGGTTCTTCCAATTCCGGCATTGCTCCTCCCAATCCTGTGGTGCCTTCCACTGCTTCCGCCATTCCCGTGGCGTGGCCCACGGCAGATCCCACGGTGGTGGTCAGTCCCTATGACCGCACCAAGAAGATCAAGATTCTGAACAGGAGCACCAATAAGCCCTATCCTTCCGGCACCGTGTTGCGGGACACCAATTTCCCGAATGAAATCAAGAAGTTCCGCGTGCCCTGATACGGCCGCCGCAACAAGATGATGCCTGCGCCCCTGAACATGCCGCATGTTCCGGGGCGCTGACGTATCCCCCGTGAAACCATGAGCGACTCTTCCCGGAAACAGCTTTCCTTTTCTTCCGTAGCCATTCTCGGCCCCGGCCTTCTGGGCGGTTCCCTGGCGCTTGCCGTGAGGACGCAGATGTCCCATGTCCATGTGCGGCTGTGGGGCAGGAGGGAGGAGCCTCTGGATTACGCCCGCACCGCCGGAGCCGCCCATACTGCTTCCACCCGGATGGAAGAGGTGGTAGAAGGAGCGGACCTGGTCGTGCTGGCTACCCCGGTGGGGGTGATGCCCCGCCTCGTTCCCGGAATGCTTCCCCAGCTGAAGCCGGGCGCCCTGGTGACGGACGTGGGTTCCGTGAAAGGCTGCGTTCACCAGGCGGTGGGTTCCGCGCTGACGGAGGCGGGCGTGGCGTTTATCGGGTCCCATCCCATGGCCGGTTCTGAAAAGCAGGGCATGGAGCATGCTTCCGGAGACCTCTTCCGGGATGCCACCTGTATCCTGACCAATGATGAGCACGTGCATGAAGATGTGCTGCTGCTGCTTCAGCGGTTCTGGGAGCGCGTGGGCTGCCATTGCATCCGGATGAAAGCGGCGGACCATGATTCTTCCGTAGCGCGTATTTCACACATCCCCCATGCCTTGTCCGCCCTGTGCGTCCACAGCGCCCTGGACGGGGGGGACGTGAAGCTGCTGGGGCTGGTGTCCGCCGGCGGATTTCGCGACACTACCCGTGTTTCCATGGGAGAGCCGTCCATGTGGGCGGAAATCCTGACGGAAAATGCTCCGGCTGTTCTGGACCGGCTGGACGAGGCCCTGTCCCAGCTGGGAGAAGTGCGTAACCGTCTGGCTGCCGGAGACAAGGAGGCCCTGCGGGAATGGCTGAAAGCCGCGGCTGAAAGCCGGGCCCAGTCCCTTGGCCTGTAAGGGAGAGCAGGGAAGTGTTCAGCAGATGGATATTCCTTGGCGGAAAGGGAAAAGGGCTGCCTGTTATCAAATTGTTAATAATCGGGAATGGACGGTTCGCCGTTCCGTTTTATACTTGTCCCATGCGTTTATCCAACATGAATACTCCGCGTGACCGCCGTCAGGGGTTCGGTTTGCACCGTGCCGCCGCCATTGGGAGCCTGCTTGTTCTCGGGCAGTCAGCTTATGCCGATACCCAACCCGCCGCTGCGGAAGAAGGAGTTCAGGAAATGCCGGAACGCGTGATGACCATCCGTTCCAAGTCCCTGCGGGCGGAGAAGGTCAGTTCCGCTACGCTCACGAACATGAAGACGGAGGAAGTTCCGCAAACGGTAAACGTTATTACGCGGGACCTGATGGATTCCAAGGGTTCCGATTCCCTGGTGGAGGCCCTGCGCATGGATTCCTCCGTCAATACGGGGGGGGACATGCTGCTGTCCCGCACGGCGGACCAGTATACTATCCGCGGTTTTGCCGGTAGCGACGTGCAGATCGGCAATATGCCTCTTCCCCGCGGCATGGGATACGGCATGGATACGTCCCTGATAGAAAATATTGAAATTGTCAAAGGCCCCATCGGGTCTATTTCCGGCGGCCAGACCAGTACGCTCGGGGCATACGGCGCCGGCGGTTCCATCAACCTGATCCTGAAGGCGCCTGATTTTGAGGAACGGACGGAGCTGACGGCTTACGCCCGTCTTTCCCATCATGGGCAGAAGTATCGCGTAACGATTGACGACACCCGGTACAGGGGTGATGAAACGGACGGTTTTGCCCTGCGGACAGTGGTAGCCGCTGAGTACGAACGCCCGTTCTGGCTGAGCAACGGAGCCAACGGTGGGCAGAAGTACACAGTTTCCCCTATTTTCCGCTGGCAGCATGATTCCCGTACCAGGACGGTGCTGACGACCAGTTTCCAGTACCAGAATTCCCCGACGACGATGGGCATTCCCGTGCTGGGCGGCCACTTTGTGGGGCCGTATGACGCCTGGTATGGCTCTCCGAGCGGAAGGCTCAATTCCAAGTCCCTGCTGGCGATGCTGGATTTCGAGCGCAAGCTGGAAAGGGTCTGGACGATCCGCATCGGCGGCGGCATGGGGTACAGCGATGTGGACTACAATGTCTGGGGCATTTCTTCTTCCGCCGGGCGCGGGACGAGCACGGAGGATTATTACAACCAGATGATTGCTTCCGGAAAGGCCAAATACGAAGCCGCGTGGAGCGACGAGTGGAACATCAACTGGAATTTCTATTCCAACGCGCTGGCGGAGTTCAAGACCGGACAGGTGGAGCATGAAGCCCTGATGGGCGTTTCCTACACGGGGAGCAGCACCTATGGCGACGGTTCCAGCCTGGTGACGAATGCTACCGCGAATACGAACGGTTATTTTTCCCTGTACAATCCGCCGCCCTTTTTCCCCGCAGGGCGCGACTACTCCGGTGCCAATGCGACGGACACGGTAGTTCAGCGGGCGGGGCTCCTGTTGCAGGATGTTCTTAGCTACGGACAGTGGCGTTTCCTGGCCGGCGTGCGCGGAGACGCGCATTTCAGCCTGGACAATAATTACGCGTTTGCGTGGAGCCCCCGCTTCGGAATTACCCGCATGTTCGGTGAGCGCGTAGCGCTGTTCGCCAATGCGGCCCGTACTTCCGCCCCTAATTTCGGGTATCTGGATGAAAACGGGAAGGAACTGACCGATTCTTGGCGTACGGACCAGATGGAATTCGGCTTCCGGGTCAGCCCGGTGGACAAGGTGTGGTTCTCCGCTTCCTGGTTCGACATCATCCAGAACAATACGCCCGTAGCCATAGACGGATATACCAACCGATACTATTCGGACGGCTCCAAGAGGGCGGAAGGCGTGGAACTTTCCCTGAACGGGGAAATCACCAAGAACTGGAGTTCCTACCTTTCCTACACCTATACCCGCACCAAGAACCGGACCACCGGGGAAGTGTATCCCACCATCGCTCCGAATGCGCTGGCCCTCTGGCAGAAATACCGCATTGACGGCGGCCTGTTGAACGGAACGGTGCTCGGGCTGGGCTACCGCTGCAAGGATTCCTACTGCGCCACGTTCCGCGGTGCAAAGATCGCGGACAATTACACCATTCCTTCCTACAGCGTGTTTGACTTCACGGTGGAAATTCCCCTGCCGGAAACCAAATGGCTGAAGGACGCCACCCTCAGGTTGGCCGTATACAACATTTTTGACAAGAAGTATGTGCAGTCCACCCGCCACGCCGTGCAGTGCACGGTGGGCGAGCCCCGCACGTTTGAAGTAGGCGTGAAGACCACCTTCTAACCATTCCTTCCAGCCATGAGTTCCCCCGTCATTTCCGTCACCCGCCTCAAGCGCAGCTTCAAGTCTGGTTCCGAGGATATAGCTGTTCTGAAAGATATCAGCCTCACCGTGAACCAGGGAGAGTTCGTGGCCGTCATGGGCGCGAGCGGCTCCGGCAAAAGCACGCTGCTGAATGTGCTGGGGGGGCTGCTGCCGCCGGATGCGGGCACGGTGACAGTGGACGGGCTGGATCTCGGCTCCATGTCTGACGCCGCCCTGACGGTATACAGAAGGGACCGGGTGGGGTTCATCTTCCAGATGTTCAACCTGGTGGGTACGCTGAACGTGGAGGAAAACATTCTGCTTCCCTCTCTGGCGGGAGGCAGGAAGGTGGATTCCTCCACCCTGGACGCCATGATTGAAAAGGTGGGGCTGTCCCATCGGCGGCATGCCATGCCGGATACGCTCAGCGGCGGCGAACAGCAGCGCGTGGCGATAGCCCGTGCGCTGGTCTCCGGGCCGGCCCTGGTGCTGGCGGATGAACCTACGGGCAATCTTGATTCTGAAAACACCCGGCTGATGGGTGACCTGTTCCGTGATTTGCACCGCACGCAGGGCTGCGCCTTCGTGCTGGTGACGCATGCGCCGGATGTCGCCATGTGGGCGGACCGCGTGATTGTGCTCAAGGACGGCCGCATTGTGGACGACAGGCCCACGGCGGAATTTGCCGGGCCTGTGGAACTATCCTCCTTTTATGAACGTACATTGAATGACGCCTTATGACGCTTCTGTCCAAACTGATTTGGAGAGACCTGCGTGCCAACCCCGGCCGCGTGGCGGTCAGCGTGTTCGCCATTCTTGTCTCGGTCAGCCTCATCGTCTGGATGATGGGGAGCTATGATACGCTGGTCAAGGAGTTCGACAATGACGCCGAGGCCTACATGGGCAGTTATGACCTCTGCCTGGTGCCGGAGGCCCCGCGGGGGCCGCTCCCTCCCGGACAGTATCCGCAGTTCAGTGATCCGGAGCTGGCATCCCGGCTTGCTTCCTCCCCCCTGGTGGAATCCGTAAACGCTGCCTGTCAGGTGCCCCGCCTCCAGATCGGCTGCGGGAATGAACGCGGCAGTTTTGACGAGCAGACGCGCGACCGCATGGGGATTCCTCCGCAAAGCCCCATCCTGGTGGGGAATCATGCCGTGGAATGCCCTTATGACCTGAAGGAGGGCGTCTGGCCGGATATGGCTTCCTCCTCCGCCATGGAGGGGGTGCTGGGCAGCGGAAGCGCCAAATACTTCCGTGCAGGAGTGGGAACCATCATGAACGTGCGTGTGGGAACGCATGTGTATGATGTGAAAGTCGTGGGCATCGTCAAACAGGCCAAGGCCACCCCCGGAGTCATCATGGGACCGGGCGGCATGTCCGGGCCTGCCTTCTCTTCTCTGTTTGTTCCCGTAAAGGTGTGTGAAAAGATCACGGGGAAGGCTTTTGCTCCCAATTTGATTTACGTCCGGCTCAAGGAAGGAGTGGACAAGAAGGAGTTTGTAAACGGCCTCCGGGAGGAGCTGAAGCAGGCTTCCGCCGTGGTGGCGGACACGGATTCCATCATTCAGAGGCTTTCCAGCGACCGTTCCGTTCGTTCCCAGAAGGACAGTGCGGAAATGTCCGTCTGGCTCGTCCTCTTTTCCTGCGTATTCATTATTTTCACGACCTTGAGCATCGGTGTCAGCGAACGCACCCGCAGGCTGGCCCTGATGCGTGCGCTGGGCATGAGCCGCATGCAGATCGCTCTGCTTATTGTGGGAGAAGGGCTGTTCCTGTGCATTCCCGCCCTGCTGGGCGGCCTGGCCGCGGGCTTTTGCCTGGTGTACCTGCTGGAGGAGGGGGCTTCTTCCTTGCCTACCCTGACCTGGACGACGGTGCTGATCGCCGCCGCGTGCGCCGTGGGTGGCGCGTTGCTGGCTTCCATCATTCCCGCGTGGCGCGCTTCCCGGCAGTCTCCTCTGGAAGCCGCCGTTCCTTCTTCCGGATTCATGGGGAAGATCAGCCGGGTTCCCGTCTGGTCCGTGATTGCCGGGTTCGTGTGCGTGTCCCTTCAGCCTGCGGCTCTGCTTTTGCCGGGACTGGAGGTGGAGACGCGCAAATGGATCTTTTTCTGGCTTGGGTATCCCGGCCTGGTGGCGGGAGCGCTGTTCCTGGCCCCCTCTTTCGTGCGCGTCACGGAGTGGGCCGGATCATGGATCACCGGAATGCTGCTGCGCGTGCCCCATTCTTTCCTGAAAGTGCAGCTCAGCCGCAACCTCAGCCGCTCCGTGGGAACGGCCGTGTCCATGTCCGTGGGCCTGTCCCTCTTTGTAGGAGTGCAGACGTGGGGATATTCCATGCTGGTTCCCTTTTCCCCGGATACTTCCACGCCCGGAACGCTTGTTTCCTTCCTGCATACGGAGTTCAAGCCTGCCGACGTTCCCGGGCTGATGGCGCGTCCCAGCCTGCGGAATTCCCGGATGTATCCCATTTACGTGGATGAGCCGGACATTGCCCCGGCGCAGATGAAGAGCCCCAGTTTTTCCGGAATGCGCAACCGCTCCATCGTGCTGGCCGGCATTCCCGTGGCGGAAATGGCGCAGGGGAATCATCCCCTGTTCAGGCCCGTGTTCGTTTCCGGCAATCCGCAGGAGGCTTATGCGATGCTGAAATCCACCCGCTCCCTCCTGATTCCGGATACGTTTGCCCGGACGGTGGGATTGAAGGCCGGAGATGACCTGATGCTGGTGAATCCTGCCCTTCAGGGGCACCGTTCCGGGAATGGCCCGTCTGCCGCCAGTGCTCCCGGCCGGGGCAGAGGCCCCGGCATGCAGGGAGAACCCTGGAAGGTGGCGGGAGTCGTTTCCTTCCCCGGCTGGCACTGGCTGACCAAGACCAGTGGCATGCGCGTGCGCCGCGGCGGCTTTGTGGCCGCCCTGGCAATTACCGACGAACGCTGGCTCAAGGAGGATTACGGACACCGGGGGTTCCAGTTCATCTGGGGGGATACCGCGCCCGGAGTGAGCAATGTGGAGCTTCAGGACGACCTGGGAGAATACGCCTTGATGAACGTGCGCCGGAAAGAGAACGGCGGAGAAGGCGTGAAGCCGCTGGTAAAGGCCCTGACCCGGGAGAGCCTGGGAGGAAGCGTCATCAGCCGCGGAGACGACGTGATTTTTACGATGAGCAAGCTTCCCATCATCATGATGGTGATTGCCGTGCTGGCCGTGCTCAATACCGTACTGGCTTCCGTCCAGTCCCGCCGCCGGGAATTCGGATTGATGCGTGCCGTCGGCGTGCCGGGAGGCATGGTGATGCGCATGCTTTTGGCGGAAACGCTGATGATCTCCCTGTGCGCCATTGTCATGAGCGTGGCTCTGGGCGTTCTGGGGGCCTGGTGCTCCATCCAGATTCTGGAATACGGTTATCACTTCGGCATTGTTACTCCCCCCATCACGATGCCGTGGGCCCATCTGGGGTATGCGGTGCTTCTGGTGCTGGCCCTTTCCTCCCTGGCGTGCCTTCTGCCCGCGTGGCGCATGAAGCGTGCTTCCGTAACGGATTTGCTTTCCGTGCGTGAGGGATAAGGTGCCTTCGGAATCATGTTTGTTGGAAAAAGTATTGATTGCTGATACTTAAACAAATAGTATTAGCTGTCTACTTTAGGATGAGATATTTTTATCATGACCGGAATGGAGAACTGCATGGTCCTGCGGAGCTGGATTTTCTGGTCTGTGAGGTAAAATGGGGCGGTCTGCCTGATCATCTGATGGTCCGTCCAGTGGATGGTGAAGAGTGGATTGCCCTGGCGGAGGCGGTGAAAAGGGAAACGGGAACCGGGTTTTACCGGAATGTGATGTCCGTTCCTCCGGAAGAGGCTGCCCGCCTGCCATACTGGAAGCGTCTCTGGTATTATTACCGGCGATCTTGGAGAATGGCATTTGTCTTTTCCGGACGCGCTTCCCGGCGGGAATGCTTGTCCGTTTTCCTGTCCATGACACTGGTGAATGGACTGGGGCTGGCGGTTGTTCAGCTTTTGCTGGGGTTTGCTCTTCCTCTCTTGGTGCCGGGAGTAGACATGTTTTCTTGTTTATTTTTTATCTCGCTCATATTGAGTTTGTTACTGGAGATGTTGATTGTCCTTCAATCTTTTGCCTTGTGCTGGAGAAGGCTTCATGACTTGTCCCTGGCAGGCTGGTGGTCGTTTGTCCTTCCTTTTGTCTTCCTGGTTGGCAGTTTGTCGGTAGAATGGTTGTTTGGGCATTTGTTCCGGTCTGAAGCCTGGGGCATGTTCCTGGAACATGCGGGAAGCGCCGGAGTAATGGCGGCAGGAGTAATGGCGGTGGCTGTTTTCGTGTTGTCCGGAACCTGGGTCGTTGCGATGCTCGGCCTGTTTCCCGGTACGAAGAAGGAAAATCAATACGGTCATCCTCCGGAGGTATGACCGTTCCGTTTTCTAGATAGAGAAGAACCGGGGATTTTTCCTTTCATCGGAAAGGTATGATAATATCGACAAACTCCGTAACGCATGTTTAACTAAAAGGGCTTCCCTGTGAACCTGTCTCCTGTCAGTCCCAGTCCTTTTTCCGAAAGGAAATTCAGCTTGCCCAAATGGACGGCGGGAAGATGGAAGTGGCTGTTTTCCTGGTCCGGCCGCATTTCCCGTGCCTCTTATTTATACGCATGGCTGGTGTACGGCGTGTGTATGAGAGCGCTGGTTTTTTCAGGATATTGGGCCACGGTGGATGGAGGCAGGCATCCGCGTTTTATGGTAACAGCTGAACATGGAATAAGCCTGGCGTGTTTGAGTGCGGCCATGCTCATCCCATGCCTGGGGCTTGTTTTCCGGAGGCTCCGTGATCTGGATCTGGGTCTCCTCTGGACGGTTCCCGTTTACGCGGTTTCCTTGGGATGTGCGGAGGCAGGCTTTTATTATTGGTACGGATGGGCGCGAGCTGCGGCGGGAGGAAATGCCTCCTTTTTAATTTGTTGTGCCATGTTTTCCGGCATGTTTCTGTTTTGTTCCCTGGTGCCGCTTGTGCTGGGATGTTTTCCCGGCACAAGCCGGTCCGGTATTTCCGGGAAAACCGGGGAAAGAATGAAAGGAACAGTTGTGAAACATTATTATTATCATACGCCGGATGGGGAATTGCATGGGCCGGCCGATTTTGATTTTCTCGTCAGGGAAGTCCGCTATGCCGGATTGCCGCTGGGTCTGATGGTCCGGGAAGAGCATTCGGAAGACTGGATATGGATAGGAGACGTTCCCGGAACTCCGCCGGAATGGAGGTTGTTCAAGGAACGGTATGCCGGAACCGGGGAGTGGATGAAAGCCGGCAAAGTATGGAAATGCGGCAGGGAAAGTCGTTTCAAGTGGATGTCTTCCCTGTTGGCGATGCAGGGCCGTTCCTCGCGCGGGGAGGCGGCTGTTGCCTATGGTGTTCTTCTGGCGTTTGCCTCTCCCGTCTGGCTCGTATGTTTTTGTGGAGCTAACGATTTTTTTGACCCTCTTCCTTTTGGAATGCTTTTTGCCTTTCTGCTGGAGCTGTTACTGTTGTTTTTCTTTTTGTTTTGCTTCATTGCGCTGAGCGTGAGGCGTTTTCATGATGCGGGGCTGAATGGATGCTGGTTAGCGATCGTCTGGCCGGTATGGATAGCGGTCCTGATTTGTTCTTTTAAGGGAGAGTTTCTGGCAATGTCCTTTTGCTGGGATCTTGTGGGGGGAGTATTTACGGGTATAACTACCTTGACGGCTCCCGTCCTGTTCAGTCTTTTGCTGCCGGAGCAAAAGCGTAAAAACATGTATGGAGAGTCTTCCTGGAATAGAAAATAAGTGCATGAAAAAGAAAATAGAAATCGCTTCCTGGCCGCGAAGGTCTCATTACGAGTATTTCCAGACCTTTGACTGCCCCATATTTTCCATTACGTCCCCTGTCCGGGTGGACGCCCTGTACCGTTATGCGAAGGAGGCTGGAATTTCCTTTTTTGTGGTGTGCCTGTTTGTTTTGTTGAAGGCGCTGAACGGAGTGCCGCAGTTGCGGCAGAGGGTGGAAGAAGGGGAAGTCTGGGAATATGAGTCTGTGGATGCGCTGGTTCCGGTTCTGGCTGCGGATGGGGAGTTTACGCAGATTCTGGTGGAATACCGGGATGATTTGTCTGCTTTTCTGGATCATGCCCTTCCTCTGATTCAGGCTGCCAAGGAAGCTCCGGCTCAGGCGAATCCCTGCCACCGGACGGATATTGCCGTGTTCAGCTGCCTGCCGTGGATTCCCTTTACACAGGTAGCCAGCGCCTACAGGGTTTTCCGCGGGCAGTACCTTCCCCTCATCCATTGGGGAAAGATGGAGCCCGACGCTTCCGGCAGGTTGATGATGCCCGTAGCCGTCCAGGCGAATCATGTGCTGGTGGACGGGGTACATGTTGGCAGTTTTTATAAAAATATTGATTATTTTTGTTCCCGGTTTTAAATGGAGGCATGGCTTCCCTGCTGCGTCCTTCCGGCGATTACCGTTCTCTGCTTTCCTACAGGAAGGCGGAGCAGATTTATGACCTGACGTCTTATTTTTGTAAGACGTATTTATTATCTCGCGACAGGACGGTTGATCAGATGATTCAGGCTGCCCGGTCCGGAAAGCAGAATATTGCGGAGGGAAAGGAAGCCGGGCTGGTTTCTATGGAAACGGAGATTAAGCTGACGAATGTAGCCAGAGCCAGCTTTGATGAATTACTGGCTGACTATGAAGATTTTTTGAGGGTAAGGGGGTACTCCGTGTGGGAGAAGGATTCCCGTGAGGCCCTTTTTGTCAGGAAGAAGGGCGCAGACAAGGGGCTGGATCGGGATTATTTTTTGGAACTGGCCCGGACAAGGCCGCCGGAGGTGGTTGCCAATATGGCCATCTGCCTGATTTTTCAGGCCAAGTTTTTATTAATGCGGCAGCTTAGGTTTTTGGAGGGGAAGTTTCTCAGAGAAGGGGGAATGAGGGAAAGGATGAGCCGGATGAGAAGGGAGGCAAGGGGGAGGAGATGGCAGGGTGATAGGGGTGATAGGGG